>JBBIND010000023.1:0-49449 GCA_037444075.1 Acidobacteriota bacterium
CTGGGTCGCGGGCGAAATCCGCAATTCCGGCCGCGTGCCGCTGTCGCATCCGAAGTTCTGGTCGGAGCCGGGCGGCGAATTCGTCCGCCTTGTCGGTTTCGGGCTTTCGGGCGCGCAATTGCAGGCGTCGCGCGCCGCGAAGGAGCATGGGTTGCACACGGCGGAGGAGCCGCTGATCGTGACCCGCGCGCCCAGCGTCGCTGAGGCGATCGAAATCCAATATCTACGCCTTCTATGGGCGCTGCGCTGGCCGTTCGGCGCGTGGCTCGTGATGGTTTGCGCCGTGGCGGCGGGGAACCGGCTGCGCGCCCGGCGCGGAGCGTCCGCCGCGACATCGCCGCGCGCGTGGCGCTGAACAAGTTTGAACGCTGCCTGTTTCATGCGCGTTTGGAGACGCGCGGTCCGGGTCGCTGTTTTGGACCGCGGGCCTCCTGGCCCGCTCTCGTTCCGAAGCAATCAAACGCAAGCGACCTTCTACTTCCGCTCCACCACCCCCACCAGCGGCCCCATGGGATGAAACCGGTCGTGCCGCGAGAGCGACGGCGCGTAGATGGCGGAGGCCGCGCCGCCGTCCAGAAACAGCGCATCGGGGGTCTTCAGCCGGTCGCGAAACAGTTTCGCGAAGGCGTGGAACGTCACCGGCTGATTGGAGATGGCGAAGCGCACAATATGCCCCTCGGAGACGCCGACGCCGTTGCGGTATTTCTCCGACACGCCGCTCTCGTGAATGCGCGGATTGACCCGCCCGCCGATGAGCAGCATCGGCCCCGACTGCGTCGCATAGGGCGGCCGCGCCCGCGATTTCAGAAAGCGGCCGGTCTCCGTCACGCCCGCCCGCACGCCGTCGATCCAGAAAACGCCATTGGGCTTCATGTGGAAATTCCCGGCGCCGGACGCGGTGTTCGCCGCATGCGCCGTCTGGCCGTCTTCCACATAAAGGCCGATCGGCGCATGCGCGTCGTCATACATTCCGGCGTTCATCGCGAAGACGAGCGCGCCGCCTTTTGCCGCAACCTCTTCCGCGAGACGCGAGAAGGCGCCCAGAACCTCGCCCTTCGCGTCGCGCAGAAACAGGCGGATCGCGCTCTTTCGCGTATCGAACTCGCAGACGGCGTAAGAGGCGCCCGCCTCCTCAATCTCTTGGCAGGGCGAAGGCGTCGCCGCAAAGGCGAAGCGCGGCCCGAGCGGGTAAATTGTCAGCGCCGCGGCGAGCGCGCCCACGGCCAGCGTTATCATTCTGTTAGCGCAACGCATGTAACTTTACCGGGTAGTCGGCGCGCATGTCGCGCCGTCGCGGTTCGACTCCCGCGCTTTTGGCCCCAAAAGGGACTTTTATCGGCCAACCGGTAAATTTGAAACCAAATGGCGGTTCGAATTGGCAACAAATTCGGCGTAATCCGTCGCAGTGGGGCGTCTTGAGACGGCTTGGCGCAGGAGACTTGAGTTGCTCGGATTCGAAATCTGGAAGAATGGCAAGAAGCTTGCGGTGGCCGGCCTGACCGACGCCGGCGCAATTTCGCTGATGCTGACCTGGGTGGGCAAGGGCCGCGGAGCGTCGACGCGAGCGGTCAACGGCGCCGAAATCGATGGTCTCGACCTGCGCGTCGGCGGCATCGACTCCTCTGACCCCGCCAGCGACCAGAGCGTCGAATGGATCGAAGATTCCGCGCTGCGGCTCGGCGACGACATCCTGATCAAGCTGATCTCGACGCAGCAGGTCGACGCGCCCATGCGCCGCATCATGGCTTGCCGCGCCTGCGGCTCCCCGGGCGGCGGCTGCCAGTTCATGGGGACCGCGGCGACATCGCAGGTGGTGGGCGAGGCGCTGGGCATGTCACTTCCGCACGCCGCGCTGTCTCCGTCCGGACACCCCATCTGGCTCGATATGGCGCGCCGCTCGGCGCGCGCGCTGATGGCAATGGAGAGCCGGGGACAGGCGCTGGCGGACATTCTCACGCCAGCTTCGGTGCGGAATGCCCTGGTGACACACGCCGCTGTCGGAGGCTCCACCAACCTGATCATGCATCTGGCCGCTGTGGCGCACGCTGCCGGTTTGCCGCGCCCCACGGTGGAGGACTGGAGAGAGGTCAACCGCCGTACCCCGCGCCTGGTGGACGCCTTGCCAAATGGTCCGCGGAACCACCCCACGGTGCAGGTGTTCTTAGCCGGAGGCGTCCCTGAGGTGATGCTCGAGTTGAGGCGCGCGGGCTTGCTCGACACCACTGCCCTGACCGTGACCGGTGAACCGCTGGAGCGCGTGCTGGATTGGTGGGAGAACTCTGAGCGCCGTGCCCGGCTGCGCCGCCTGCTGCGCGAACGCGATGGCGTGGATCCGGCCGACGTCATCATGAACCCGGACTCAGCCGTAAGGCGTGGCCTCACGCCGACCGTGTGCTTCCCCTCAGGCAACCTGACGCCGGGCGGAGCGGTGGTGAAAAGCACTGCCATTGATCCCACGATGGTGGACCCGGATGGCGTTTACCGGCTCACCGGTCCGGCGCGCGTGTTCATCACCGAAGCAGCTGCCATCGCGGCGATCAAGAGTCAGGGCGACGATCGCATTTGTGAGGGAGATGTGATGGTCCTGATCTGCCGAGGTCCGAAGGGAGCCGGCATGGAGGAGACTTTCGAACTGACAGCCGCCCTGAAGTACCTGCCATTCGGCAAGCACGTGGCACTGCTGACCGACGGACGATTCAGCGGGGTCTCCACGGGCGCCTGCATCGGCCACGTCACGCCCGAAGCACTGGCCGGCGGACCCATCAGCAAAGTACGCGAGGGTGATCTCATTGAGATCGTGATTGACCGCCGCCGGCTGGAGGCCACCGTGAACCTGGTGGGTTGCGATGGACAGAGATTCGACGCCGGGGAAGGAGCGCGCGTGCTGGCCTCCCGGAAGCCCCGGCCCGATCTCGCCGCGGATGCGCATCTGCCTCCTGCCACACGCCTTTGGGCTGCTTTGCAGGAACTCAGCGGCGGCCCCTGGGGCGGGAGCGTATACGACGTAGACGCCATTCTGGCCGCCCTCGAACGCGAAGACTGAGCGCTCGAGACTGCGCCAACCAGGCTGGAGCGCAGCCCAAATCTTGTACCATGAAGAATACCGACCCCATGGACCCGTCCAATCTTGATTTGAAGAAGACCGTCAACCTACCGCATACGGGCTTCCCGATGAAAGCCAATCTCCCCACGACCGAGCCCAAGATTCTGGCTCGGTGGGATGAGATGGACTTGTACGGGAAGATCCGCAGCGCGCGCGCCGGACAGCCCAAGTATGTGCTGCACGACGGTCCTCCCTATGCCAACGGCAACATTCACCTGGGTACAGCTTTCAACAAGATCCTGAAGGACTTCATCGTGAAGTCCAAGAGCATGGCGGGTTACGACGCGCCCTTCGTGCCCGGTTGGGACTGCCACGGTTTGCCCATCGAGATCAAGGTGGATGGCGAACTGGGCAAGCGCAAGGCGCAAATGACGCCGACCGAAATCCGTGCCGAATGCCGGAAGTACGCCGAGAAATTCGTCGAATTGCATCGCCGGGATTTCAAACGCCTGGGCATCCTGGGCCGCTGGCAGGAGCCCTACCTGACGATGAGCGCCCATTACGAGGCGGTGATCGCGCGGGCGTTTCTGGAATTCCTGGATCAGGGCTACGTCTACAAGGGCCTCAAGCCGGTCCACTGGTGCCTGAAGTGCAAGACAGCGCTGGCGGAAGCCGAGGTTGAATACGAGGAGCGCACAAGCCCTTCGATCTGGGTGCGATTCGCTCTTGTTTCCGATCCGTCTCAGGTGGATCCGCCGCTCGCCGGACGGCGCGTGTGGGGGCTTATCTGGACGACGACGCCGTGGACAATCCCGGCCAACATGGCCATCGCGTTTCACCCGAACTTCCGTTACTCCGCGGTGGAGGCGGGCGAGGATGTCTATCTGATCGCTGCGGATTTGGTCCAGGAGACCGCGAACAGGTGCGGCTGGGCTCAGGCTCGTGTTTTGGCGACTGTAACAGGCGATCGGCTGGAAGGCGCCGTTTTCCGTCACCCGTTCATCGAGCGGGATTCGCGCGGGACGCTGGGCGAGCACGTCACGCTCGAACAGGGAACGGGCGCGGTCCACACGGCTCCCGGGCACGGCCATGATGACTACCTGTTGGGCCAACGCTACGGTATTGAGATCTACTGCCCCGTGGATGGCAGCGGGCGTTTCTATCACGTTACGGAGTCCCCCGGCAGGCTGCCGGAAGAACTTGTCGGGCAGACGGTGTGGGAGGCCAATCCTCTGGTGGTCGGGTTGTTGCGCTCCGGCGGGGCGCTGCTGGCGGAAAGGACGATCCAACACAGCTATCCGCACTGCTGGCGCTGCCACCATCCCACCATCTTCCGGGCTACTGACCAGTGGTTCATCGGCATGGAGCGCAACAACCTGCGCGCGGCAGCCCTGGAGGCCATCCGCACGGTGCGCTGGCAGCCGAGCTGGGGCCAGGAACGCATCGCCAACATGATCGCCACGCGCCCGGACTGGTGCATTTCCCGGCAGCGCGTCTGGGGTGTCCCGATCATCGTCTTCTACTGCGATAAATGCCGCGAACCGCTCACCAGCCGGCACATTCTGGAACATGTGGTGTCGCTGTTCGCGGAGCACACCGCCGACGTCTGGTATGAGCGCACCGCGGCGCAGTTGTTGGGGCCGGACATCAACTGCTCCCGCTGCGGCGGGTCAGAGTTCAGCAAAGAAACAGACATTCTGGATGTCTGGTTTGACAGCGGCGCCAGCCATCTCGCCGTGGTGGACGAGGAGGAGGGACTGCAATGGCCGGCCAGCCTCTACATTGAGGGGGGTGACCAGTACCGGGGCTGGTTCCACAGCTCGCTGCTGGTGGGCGTGGGGCTGCGCCAGGCGTCGCCATACCGGCATTGCGCTACCCATGGCTGGGCGCTCGACGCGGAAGGCCGGGCGATGTCGAAGTCGCTCGGCAACGTTATCGAGCCGCAACAGATCATTCGGGATTACGGCGCCGAAGTACTGCGGCTCTGGGCGGCTTCCGTTGAGTTCAGCGAAGACGTACGCATCTCGGAGACGATCCTGGCCCGGTTGTCCGAAGCCTACCGCAAGCTGCGCAACACGTTCCGTTTCACGCTCGGCAATCTGCATGACTTTGATCCTGAGCGGGACGCTTTGCCGCCGGAGCGGATGCTGGATATCGACCGCTGGGTTTTGCTGCGCGCCGAAGCTCTCACCACGCGCTGCCGCCAGTGGTATGAGGAGTTCGCCTTCCATCGCGTCTACCAGGCGCTCTACCACTTCGCGGTGACTGATCTGAGCGCGGTGTACTTTGACATCTGCAAGGACCGGTTGTACACCGCGGCAGCCAAGTCGCCCTCCCGGCGCAGCGCTCAGACCGCGCTCTACCGGCTCACGCGCGCCCTGGTGCGGTTGCTGGCGCCGCTGATCTCCTACACCACCGAGGAAGTGTGGTCGCATTTCCGCAAGTTGCCCGGCGATCCCGAAAGTGTCCACCTCTGTCTTTTGCCGAAACCAGGGGAACTGAGCGAGGGCCTCCAGTCCGCTCACCGCGAAGTGGCCGGTGAGTGGGACCGCCTGATGGAGGTACGGGAAAGAGTCCTGCTGAGCCTGGAGACTGCGAGGCAGGAGAAGTTCATCGGATCATCGCTGGAAGCCCGTGTACATCTGCAGGCTGATGCGGCGCTCTATCCGCTGCTGGAGAAGTACGCGCGGGAATTGCCGGCGCTGTTCATCGTGAGCCAGGTGTCTCTGGACGGCGCCATTGAGACGAAGCTCTCGGTGCACATCGAGCGGGCGACCGGTTCCAAGTGCCAGCGCTGCTGGAAGTACACAGAAGACCTCGGGCTCCACCCCGACCTGCCGGGCGTTTGTCCCCCCTGCGCGGAAGCCGTTCTAGAGAGCCAGCATGGCTGAACTCAAGGTCCGCCCCTGGCCATACGTGGTGGCCTTCGGAGTGCTTGTGCTGGACAGAGCCACCAAAGCGTGGGCGGAGGCTGGTCTGGCGCCGGGTGACAGCATCACTGTCATTCCCGGCTTTTTCAGCATCGTTCACTGGCAGAACCGCGGCGCGGCGTTCGGGCTGTTCTCGGAATCGAACAGCCAGCTGACCGGGGCGCTGCTGCTGCTCATCTCGCTGGCGACACTTGTGTTCGTGGCGGGCTTGCTCTGGCAGTTGGCGCGGGTGCCGGGACCAACCGCCAAACGAGCGCTCTGGGCGCTGGCGCTCTTGCTGGGCGGCGCGCTCGGAAACGTGTACGACCGCATTGCCAAAGGGAGCGTGACGGATTTCCTGGATTTCTCGGTAGCAGGCCACCACTGGCCCACGTTCAACGTAGCCGACAGCGCCATCACCATCGGAGCCGTGTTGCTTGCCTGGGAGTTGTTGTCAGCGCGGCGCGGCAGAGCGACCTGAATGTACCCCAAGATAATCTCCTTCGGCGATTTCTTCATCGGCGGTTACGGCTTGCTGGTGGCGGCGGGCTTCTTCAGCGCGCTCTGGCTGGCTGCCCGGCTGGCGCGGCGTACGGGACTGGGTGCCGAGTCCATCACCAACCTCGGCATCTACTGCGCGCTGGCCGGTTTGCTGGGTGGCAAACTGCTGATGCTGGTTCTGGATTGGGAATACTACTGGAACAACCCCGGCGAGATTCTGCAACTGTCCACGCTCCGTGCGGGCGGCGTTTTTCACGGCGGCATCGTGGCGGCTCTGCTAACGACTTACTGGTATGCGCGAGCGAGGCGCCTGCCCATATTGAAAACCATGGACGTGTTCGCGCCGGCGCTGGCGCTAGGACACGCCATTGGGAGAGTGGGGTGTTTCCTGGCCGGCTGCTGCTGGGGGACTGAGTGCCGCCTGCCCTGGGCGGTCACTTTTTCAGACCCGGAGGCTTACAGGCTGGTGGGAGTCCCTTTGGGAGTGCCCCTTCACCCGGCGCAGTTGTACACCTCCGCGGCTGAGGCTGTGATCTTCCTGCTCACGCTCCGGCGTTTCAGCAAGCCGCACAAAGCGGGATCGGTGGTGGGGCTTTACCTGCTCCTGCACGCCGCCGCCCGATTGCTGATCGACTTCTTCAGGGTTCACGACCGCCCCCACCCCTTCGACGGTCCGCTGTCCGCCACGCAGTGGATCGCGTTCGGCCTGATGGCGCTGGGACTGTGGCTTCTAAGGCGGCGCGGCGAGACTGTGACGCCCGCGGGTTGATCGCTCAGCCTCGTCAGGGGCGCTCGTAAGGAAGACTGGCGGTAATCGGCTTTCCTCGGTAGACTCCAGCCACAAACGGGTTGAAGAACTGGAACGGGTAATTGGAGACCGTCACGATGAGGCGGTCATCCGTTGTCCCCTCGTTGAACCGTTGGACGCTGACCATGCTGCTCGTCAGGCCGAAGATGCCGCTCGTCTTGCCCTGAGGTATGGTGGGCTGGTCGTAAAGCACGACGTTCCGGATGGCGGACGCATCGTAGACCCTCACGACCCCGTAACGCGCGGCGTTCCTGGCGCGCTCAGTGAGAGTCTGGTGGATGAAAAGCACCTGCCCGATGTCGAGGATACCGAGCAGGAGCGCCAGAAACACGAGAATGGTGAGCGCGCCCTCGATGAGCGCCTGTCCTCGCCGGGATGAGGTCCCGCGCTGTAGTGCTAGCCGTCTGTCCGATTCCGGTGACCTGCCCATCGTCCGCCTCCCTCAGGCTCCCGGGTCAACCCTGCCCATAAAAGCCAGTTTCATTCGGGGCTTGTTGACCAGATTGATTCGCTTCACGATGGTGTCGACGCTGAAGTTGGAGACGCTGACCGTGACGGCGCGCGGCGTACCCGATTCGAAATGCATGGTTACGCTGACGTTGGCCGTGGTCAGCCCGGCCACCACCGGCTGGCTCCCGCCGGAAGGGTTGCCGTAGACGACCATGTTGGCCACAGACGTTCGAAACGCCGCCGTCGGCGTGGATGTGAGCGAATCATAGGTCTTCAAGGAAGCCAGACGTGCTCCAGCCCTCACGGCCGTCTGCAACTGGTTGTAGACGTACAGGGCGTAACCGAATTGGAAACAGCCCGTCAGCACCGGGACGAGCAGCGCCGCGGACAAGGCGAATTCCACGAAGGTGTTGCCACGCTTTCGGTGTTGCCGATCCGGTAGCCACATAGTCAGAATGCCAGCCTCGCCACGTAGTATCCTGGCCCGCCTGCCCCTGGGTAGCGGCTGCCCTGCAAATAGGCGCCTACGAACTCCGCGCAGAATGGCTTATTGCCTCCGCTGGGATACTCGGAACCCCTTAGCAGGAAGAATGCGCCGATTTGGACAATCCTGTAATTCGGGCTTCCAGTGTTCATCGGCGCCGCCACCAACCGGCGGCCGTTGCCCAGTCCGCGCGAGGCATACTCAGCAAAGGAATTCGCAGCCGTGTCGGAATCCTGGTTGACGCGTTCTATCAACGCATCCCGCATGGTTTGCTTGGCGCCGCCGGTCATGACGACAGATTCCCCAATCACCCGAGTCACGGTCTGGTAGTCATAGAGAATCGTCTGCCGAATCAGGGAGGCGCTCGTGCTCTCGATGAACCCGCGTTCATCGCCGCCGCCGGCTTGTGCCAGGTCAATCATGGTCTGAGTGCGATCGCCCTTGCACGTGTTGTTGCCGTTGAGCTTGGGATTCGAGGCCCAGCGAAGCGTGTAGTGCTGCCCGGGCACCAAACCATAGTTGGGAGCAGTCGCATTGTGCGCGAACGGGGAGAAGGGAAACAGACCTTCGCGGATTCGAAAGAGGTATTCCTGGCCCGCGACCGCTGTGGCGCCCACCCGGCTGGTGGAGTCACTCACGAAGAGCCGGATGAACGTGAGTGGCACGTCTGCTCTAGACCGAATCCGTGCGTACCGATAGCCGGAGGCGGTAGCGGGGTTTTGCTGCCACGGTCCGTCGGCCGCGGTAGCGAATTCCACGGCAGTGCCCTGGAAGGTCCTGCTCGCGAAATCCCACCGGTTGACGCCGGCGGCGGCCACGTTGCGGGCGCGTTGCAGCCCAGCCATGGTGCCGTCCAGTTCCAGCACCGCATCCAGCGCGGCGGCGTCGGCGTGGGTTTGCGCCTCGTTGCGAGCCACGTACATCCGGCCCAAATCTACGGCCAGCGCGGTCATCCCCATCACTGCGAACAGGCTCATCCCTGTCATCAGCAGCGTGTACCCGCGCCTGCGATTCTGTTGGTTTGCCATGGCCACTCACAGACTCCTGCCGGCGGGTTTACCAGTTTCCCTGGCCTTCCTACAATCGGCAGACCCCACAAAAAACCGCTAGGGCAAAGACCTTAGTGCACGAAGAAACTCGGGCAGGCGTGGCCGCGCGGAGCCAGCCGCGAGCGGTGTCTGCTATGCTGGCTGTTCCGCAGGTGCGTGTAGCGCTCGCGCTCAGGCCGCCGCGATACGGCCGTGCCGAACCGCCTGCGAGACGCATAACCTGCTGACAATCTTGGAGAAGAAGAAGATGGCGGAGATCTTCCCTTTTCGCGGTTACCGCTATAGCGAAGCGCCGGGCGACCCGGCCTTGTTGCTGACGCAGCCTTACGACAAAATCAGCCCGGCAATGCAGGCGCGGTACTACGAACTGAGTCCGCATAATTTGGTACGGCTCATCCTAGGAGAGCGCAAGGCTCAGGACACGGAAACGGATAACGTTTACACACGCTCAGCCGGCTACCTGGAGAAATGGATCGAGAGCGGCATCCTGGTGCAGGAGCCCGAGCCCTGCCTGTACGCTTATTACCAGACGTTTCAGCCGCCCGAAAGCCAAGAGGAGTTTACGCGTAAAGGGCTTGTCGGTTTGGGCAAGGTAGTGGATTATTCGGCGCGCGAGGTATACCGCCACGAGCTAACGCTCACGGGGCCGAAGCAGGACCGCCTGCAACTGCTGCGGGCGCTTCGTGCTCATCCCGAACAGATCTTCATGCTGTATTCTGATCCGGCCGGAACTGTTGACGGGATTCTGGATGAGGTTTCCGCCGGCAACCCCGTCATCAACGTGACCGACGAGTACGGCACCCTTCACAGCTTCTGGCGCATCGCTGAGCCGGAGAAGATCGAAGCTCTCCGTGCCCTGATGGCCGACAAGAAGCTGATCATCGCTGACGGCCATCATCGTTACGAGACCGCCCTGGCATTCCGCGACGAAAACGGCGGACTGCACGGGACAGACAGAATGTTGATGACATTCGTCAACCTGCATTCGCCCGGCTTGCGCATCCTGGCCACGCACCGCGTCGTGAGCAACCTGCCGGAAATTGACCTGGAAGCCATCCTCGAGCGAGCCCGGCAGGAATTCCGTGTGGAGAAGCTGTCTTCGCTCGAGCAGCTGCGGGCCCGCTGGAAGCAACCCGAACCGGACAAGATCCGCATAGGGCTGATGGTCCAAGGCGAGAACGGCCTTTACCTGCTCGCCGCCGGCCGGGCGGAAGGGCAACTGGAAACCAGCACGCTCCACGAAGCTCTGCTGGGCCGGGCGCTCGGCATCAGTGAAGAGGCTATCCGCGGCGAGCGCCACCTCCGCTACGTCCGCGGGCTGGATGCGGCCGCGGAGGAAGTCCTGGGCGGAAGGGCGCAGATGGCCTTTCTGCTGGAGCCCGCCACAGTCGAGCAGGTGGCAACGGTCTCGCTGGCAGGCGGAGTTATGCCGCAGAAATCCACGGATTTCTATCCGAAGATGCTCAGCGGCTTGACCATCTACACAATGGACCGGTAGGGCTCAGCGGTTCAACGGGAGCCGGATGGCGCGCCCCTGGCGTATGGACTGCTTGGCGGCTTCCAGGATCTCGACCACATCCACGTTCAGGTCGAGCGACACCTGCCGGGTGAGCGGAGCTCCGGTCCGGACAGCGTGGACCATGTGGGCAATCGGCTCCGCGTTTTCAGGAGACAGCGGGTCGAGTTTGACCTCCACGGCGGCGTCGCGTCCCTTGCGCAGTTCAACCTGATTGCCTCGCAGATAGAGGCTGCCGTTCAATCCGAAGATCTCCACGTCCTGAAAGCTGCGCGGAAGATCCCAACTGCCTTCGAACAAGCCAACTCCGTTCCGGTAGGAAAGGATCATGGTGGAGTTGTCCTCAACCTTGGGGAAGGTCTCCGGCCTCAACTGGTTGGCATGGGCGTAGACTTTCTCCGGCCGTCCCAGGTACAGCAGACTCCAGACGGCGTTGTAGCAGCCGAAGTCAATCAGGGCGCCGCCGCCGTTCTTGATGGGGTCCGTCAGCCAATCGAAGAAGTGCTTGCTGCGGGCGCCTGTCGAGCCCGGCCCTCCATGGCCGACAATGCCGCGCACGCGCCACGGCTTGCCAATTACGCCGGATTCCGCTTGCGCCAGAGCGGCATGGCTGGATGGCCACCAAGCCATCTGGTAGTTGGTCATGACCTGAATGCCGTGGGTACGGGCCAATTTCTGAATCGCCACTGCGTCCCGGAATCCTGCGGCGAGCGGCTTTTCAAACATGACGTGGATTTTGCGGGGGGCGCAAGCCTGGACAATTTCCAGGCGCCGGTTGTTTTCCACGAAAGCCCACACAATCGACGGCTTGGCCTGCTCGATGAGCTTGCGATAGTCGTCGAAGAAGAGACCGTCGGCGGCGCCCAGTTTCTTCGCTTCCGCCACCAGCTCCGGATTGCTCTCTGCGATTCCCACCAGCCGGGCGGGTCCGCCCTTGATCATGCGGCCCAAATGGCCCCAGACATGGGAGTGCACCAAGCCGACTACGGCGATGGTCGGCTCCTGCGCGGCAGCCGGGATTATGCTGAATAAGATCAAAAGCGCCAGTCTTCGCATCACATCATCAGGTGACCGAGGCCACCGCCTCCAAAGACAGCCTAGCATGACTGCCAATCGAATAGCCGAGACAGACGCTTCGATTGGTGCTTAAATGTAGGAAAGTCGCCTGAAGGAGAAAGAACATGGGACGTGGACTGTTGGCCGTTCTTTTCTTCTGCCAATTGAGTCATTCAACGTGGGCACAGAGCCCACTGCAGAGAGCGCGGCAATTAGAGGATCAGGGCGAGCGCTTGCAGGCTCGGGCTCTTATCGCAGAGGCTGCCCGGCAGAACCCGAATAGCATCGAGATCCAAGCCGCCTGGGCCGCTTTTCTCGACCGGCACAATGACCCTGCCGTGCGTGCCGCTTACGAGAAGCTGCTTGGCGTGCTGCCTCCATCCGGCGGCCAGGCCCAGCGCGCCGCCGTAGCGCGCAGGCTGGTTCTGTTGGACACGCTGGCAGGCGATAGGGCGGCGGCCGCCCGCCATATAAAGGAGTACCGCACCGCGGGCGGGAAGTCCTTGGGATCGGCCGAGGAATTGCCTGAGCCCCCGGCGACGGAGCGAGTTCAGGCGTTCATCGAGATCCCTGGACCCTTCTCATCGTTTGCGCGGATGGCTGCTCTATCTACTGAGTTGCACCCGGAGGACTTGCTGCCAGCCCTGGCGCGCAATCTGGTAACCAGCGGCTACCAAGCCTCCAGGAGTAACGAGGCGCTGGAACCGACGGAATACCTGAAGCTGCTCATCCGGTACGTCTCGCAAGCCCGCGAATTGGAGAGGCTGGCTGGATCAGCGCAAGTAATTCAGATCGAAGCCTGCGAAAGCCCACAAACGGCTGACCTGTTGCGCGTGATCGGTTACCGCATGCGCGGAGGCTGCGGTGGTGAAATTGTCCTGGAAACGGTGAACGCCACGCGGGCTTTTCTTACCATCAACTCCGGATTCCCGCTAGCCGAGCTCGAGCAGGCTTTGCGCACCAGCCGTCCTTTTGAAACGGACTACAAGCCTACCCGCGTCCCGGTGCTGTTTGGCGAAGACTACTGGCTGACCGGAAAGGAGCGGCGCGGCGAGACGTTCATCGACGCCTTCCTGGCTGACCCCGCTCTGTGCCGGTTGTATCTGGGGCTGGCCAAACTCGAGCGCGCCACGGCGGAGCAGCTGCGGGGCTCAGTGCCCTTCCCGCGGCTGAAAGCGTTCGCTCACGTCCTGGATTTCTTCGGGGCGATGTTCGAACTGCGCGACGGACGCGCCGTGGCGCCGGGTGGGGCACGCAGCGCGGCTGCCTGGGCGGAGTTGGTGGGTACTCATCCGGACAAGGGAGTGGAGTTCTACGATCGTTTGATCGCCCGCGATGACGGCTGGCTGGCCAGTTATTACGATGCACTGGCGCGCATCCACGGCCCGACGCTCGATTACCTGACCGAGCCCGAGCGTATGAAGCGTTTCTACGCGGCGCTGCGAGGACGAGTCACGAGCCCGGGACCGGCGCGCCCGGTGTTCCGCTCGAACACTGACCTGATGCTTCTCACGACGCGGCTGCGCATCGATGCGAACGGTGCCGCGCACATCCCCGGCAGCGTCGAAGTCTGGAAAAACCTGTTTGTGCGCCACCCGCACGGCCGCTACGACGGACGCCTCACCCGGCTGGCCGCCTCCTGGAAGGAGCCCGACGACGTCGTTGAAGCTCTGTTCGGGCTGTGCCGGCGGGCGGTGGAGAACGAGCCGCTGAAAATGTTCATGGCGTTGAGTGACATGAACCGGGGCAGGGCTACTCCGCTTCAGCCTCCCACCGTCGAGCGTCTCATCAACGGGTACCGCGAATTCAGCGCCCAGTTCAGTGTCCTCAACGAGGTCACCACGCTCAGCGACACAACGATCGCCGGTTTCCTGGACACGGCGCGGCGGATCAGCCAGGTGCGCAACCAGATGCTGCGCGCCGATACTGCCGGGAGTTTCCAGGCGCTGGTCGGCCTGTGGCAGATTCTCTGCCGCAACCGTTCCATCCCGGCGGCCGAAGCCGATTCAGTGCTGACAGCTATCCTGGGCAATTTCGAAACGATTGAAGAGGATGAACTCTTCGACCGGACCCGAGCCTCGATTGATGTCCTGCGCAAGGCCACGCGGTCCCCGGAAGGGATCTCCGTGCAGGATCGGTTCATTGATCTGGTGGCGGGCGTCACCGGTCCCGGCGAAAGCGAACCGCGGCAGTTGTTGATTCAGGAAACGATGCAGCTGTTCGAGGCGCAGCGGCTGGTGTCGATGAAGACGCTCTTCGACCTGGCCGATCACCTGGACGAACTTGCACGCGGGGGCCGGCTGAACACGGCCTTGCTGGGCCGTCTGGCAGGCCGGATCTCAGAGATCGAATCTCCGAGGGCGCCGCTTTCGACCATCGAAAAGAACGCCATGGCGTTCGGCTACTGGACGGAGCGGCACATCGACCGGCAGCGCCGCGCCAACATCCGCGCGGAAATCGAGAGAGCCACCGGCAACCCGGAGCGGATCCGCAGAATCCGCAACAGCCTGGTGCCGTTCCTGCGGGACACGCTCGTGGGTCTGAACTATTTGCATTACGCGCCTTCCGGAGCGCAGATCCTGCGCACTAACCCCCTGTTTGTCCGCAGCCACGACTTTTTGGGCATGCAGGGCGCCACGCAAACCTGGCGGTTGACCGAAGTGCATGGTACGGGCTGGCCTTCGAGCGCCGGCGGGCGCCTGGTCGGATCGCTGGCCGGGCTGCCATATGCCTTGGCCGATGCCGAGCAGAATTTCCTGGTTCCGGATCAGGAGCAAGCCCTGATTTGGGGCGACTTGGCTCCGCAGATGATCCTGACCGCGAAGGTTGCCAAGTGGTGGGATGTGCCCCCCAACCTGCTGCACTGGGTGGGGCTGCACTTCCGCTACGCGGAGGCTGCCTTCGCGCAGGCAGCCTGGGACGAGAATGGGCGAGCCACCGTGCTGAATGCGATGGCGCACATGGCGGTTCCCGCCAGGATCCGCAAGCTCGAGCAACTGCTGGCCTCCGGGCAGGCTAGCGAGGCGCTGGCGCGGGTGACGCCGGCCGAGTTGTTTGACCTCAGCCGCCGGCTGCTGGGGCAGGACAGCGCTGCCTCGGGAGATCCATTTGGCCCAGAGATCCAACGTCTGGCCTCGGCGTCTCCTGCGGAGATCAACTACGGCAATGTGTCGCGCCTGCTCGGCACGCCGAAGCCCACGCTGACGCATTCCTACCGCCTCGAACTGCTGAACCTCAGGACGTTCCCCACCCTGATGGGCTTCTCCAGCCGCATTATGGCCGAGAGCTGGGAATCGAACCTGCTCTATTTCGCCGCTTTGGCGGATGAACTGCACCTGGATCCCGCACAGCTGAACGTTCTCGTGCCGCAGTGGACACAGCAGACCGTGGAGGCGATTTTTGCCACTCATTTGGAGGACTGGCCGGCGCTGCTGCGTTCGCTAAGAGCCGTCGGCGAGGATGTGCGGGCCAAGACTCGCAAGCAATGGCCGAGTTTGCAGCAGGCCTCCCTGCTGCAACCTTGAGAAGGAGGAAAAAACGATGAAGGGGATTGCTTGGCCGGCGCTGTTGGCCGCGTTCGTACTGGGGAGCGCGGGTCTTAACCTGACGGCGCCTTCTGCGGACGCCCAGGATACTCAACGGCCGGTGTTCCGGATCAAAGTGGACATGGTGGTGCATAGCTTCACGGTCACCGACAACCGCGGCCGTTACGTCACGGGGCTTAAGCCCCAGGACATTCGGGTGCTGGAAGATGGCATTGTTCAAAAGATGGCCACCTTTGCCGAAGGGAATCTGCCGCCGCTTCAGGTGATGGACGACGGCACGACGCGCCCGCTTATCGGCTCGGGCGGAGAGCGTCAGCAAGCGGCTGGCGAACCTCGCGCGGACGCCTTTCTGGGCACCAACGTGTTCATCCTCTTTGACACCAGCAACTACATGTACAGGGGCTTCGTGTATGCCTCCGACGCCATTGCCGACTTTGTCCGCGGCCTGGACCATGCCGATTCTGTTGCGGTATACACGTTCAGCCGCAATTTGTCACGCACGGCCGAACTGACCGCGGACCGGAACATGGCTATTTTCGGCCTGCGCAAGGCAGTCGCCGGCGACGACGCGGCACTTTACAACGCCCTGCTGCTGACTCTGCGGGACGCAGCCAAGGTGCCCGGACGCAAGGTCGTGATTGTCTTTTCCAATGGTCCTGACAACGCGAGCATGGTGGCGCCTGACGATGTGCGCTCGGTCGCCGAAGATGAGGGCATTCCGATCTACGTGATCTCGACCAACGATGTGAACCGGGACCCGGTGTCAAGCAACGTCTTCCGCCGCATCTCCACGCGGACCGGCGGGCAGGCGTATTTCGCCAAGACGTGGCAGCGGCAGGTGGAAGCGTTTGAATCCATCCGTGAATCGCTTGGCAACTCCTACACCCTGACCTACTATCCGGCGCCCAATCCGAACGAAGGCTTCCGGCGCGTCAATGTGGAGGTTGTCACTGACGTGGGCAAACGTTACCGGGTGCGGGCGCGCCCGGGCTACCGGCCCCGGGCGGGTTTTTAAACCCTTCGGCGCATCGCCTGGCGCAGGCTCCGGGCATACAGATATGGCAGGCGCGGGCGGGTTGCGCCGGCCGAAAACACAGGCCGTCTGGGGGCGCAGATTCCGGGAATGCTGCTGCGGAATCGCGCCCTTGGCCTGTGGTAGAGTGGACTCTTTTGGCTGGTCTTCCTGATGTCTGTTCAACTCTTCCTTCAAGGCAAACTCCTGGGCGTCGAGGAATACCTTCAACACCCCGGGGTAGCGTCGGCCGAATCCGCGGGCAGTGAGGCTCTGCTGCGCGGGCGCTGCCAGTGGGTAGCCTTACTTGGCGAAGTATTGCCGCGCGCCCTGTTGGCGGAATTGGGCTTGGCAAGACTGTTGCTAGGTTGCAGCGGAGGTGGCCAGTTTCTGCTGGTGCTGCCTTCGGAGAGCAGAGATCAGGCGGAGGCTTTCCTTCAAGCTGCGTCGGCCGATATGGGTGAGTTGAGCGGCGGGAGCCTGCGCCTGCTCTGGGCGTTCACCGAGAATCTCGGCGATTGGAGCGACGTCCGCAAGCGCCTGACCGAGGAACTAACCAGGAAACGAGCGGCTCCGGCGGCCGGGTGCGGCACTGAGTGGTTTTCCCCGCAGCCCGAACGGGCGGTAAAGCAAGACAGCGGCCTGTATTTCGCGAACCTCAGCGGTGGATTACGTGAGGCCCGCACCGTGGGTTGGAATCCGGAGACCCCGGGGCGCGTGCTGCTCGATGAAGGCAAGCATTCCTGGCCGCTCCGAGACTCGGCCGAAGCCATTTTACTGGCGCGCCACGAAGCGCTGGACGATGACGGCCATGGCGCCGCCTCGGTGTCCGAACTGGCTGCCCGTTCGGAAGGCCAACCGGGCTGGGGCGTGCTGCGGGGCGACGTGGACCGTTTCGGCATCCGGCTTCGGCGGCTCCAGACGATTGAGGAGCACGTCGGGATTTCCCTGACGTACAAACAGTTCTTTGCCGGCGAACTGGAAGTGCTGTGCTCTCTGCCGGGATTCTGGCGCAGAGTTACGGTGCTTTACTCCGGCGGCGACGATTTTGCCGTGTACGGCTCCTGGGATGCCCTCCTGCTGCTGGCCAGGGAGATTCAGCGGCTCTTCCACCGGCTCACTGAAGAGAATCTGAAAGAGCTGCCTGGCGCTGAGGGCAAGACCATCAGCATGGCGCTCGCTCTGGCTCCCGAGATGGACACGCCGATTGCCCAGGTGTTCGACACGGCTGGGCGGCAGTTGGAAGCCGCCAAAGCCGGTGACAAAGACTGCTTCCACGTCTTCGGCCAAACCGTGGAGTGGAGGCACTTGACGCAGGCGGCGGAACTGAGGGACATCATGAACCGGCTGGTGCGGGAATGCGGCTGCTCCCCGCAGTTTCTACGCGAACTCCTGCGGTACTATAAAGACGCCGTTCAACTTCCGCCACACGCCCGGGGCGATCGTTTCAGCCGCCCGTGGCGTTTCCACCGTCGGCTGAATCTTTCGTACGGCGGCACGCGTGACCGTGAATTTCAAAGGCTGCGGGCGAACCTGATCGGAGAACTGATCGGAAAAAACGCCGCGTTGGCTAGGCTTCGGCCCGCCGGGCACATCGCGCTGGAGTGGGCGAGGCGACTGACAGAGGCTTAGACCCATGGCAGAAGCACGACAAGAGACCAAGAATCGCGAGGGCAGGCAGAGACCCGGGCGCTTTCCGCGGGAAGGCGGCCGGGGCGACGACCGGCGCCCCGACCGCGGACGCATGGAAGGTCCGCCTGAAATTGACCTCGAAAAGCTGATCGCGGATAGCCTGTACCTGGATAACCAGGCGCACAGCGTGGTCAGCCGCATGCGCGACACGGACTCGGGCACCAAGAGTCAGTTGCGCCGACTGTACAACGCGGTGCGGCGGGCCTGCCGGGCTCCGGAAAGCGAGCGCCAGCATCAGTTCGTGATGTTGCGGGCGCGGTTGGCTTATACCATTGCCCGCCACTCCCTGCGCAGTCTTGACAGCCTGGAGAGACTGCTCCTTCAGGTTACCAGGAAGAACGACCCGAACGGCTACGAAAGATTCCGGGACCTGTTTGAGGCCATCATCGCCTACAACGAATGACGAGGAACCATGAGCGCGCACACCGCCCAAACTGAATTGAAACTCATCGGAAAGCTGGTCCTGACAGGAAACCTACAGTGCCTGACGGGGCTGCACATCGGCGCCGGCAAGGGCTCTCTGGAAATCGGGGGAGCCGATAACCCGGTCGTCAAGGACGCCTTCGGTCACCCGTATGTGCCGGGCAGTTCGCTACGCGGCAAATTGCGCTCGCTCCTGGAGCAGTCCATGGGATTGGCTGTTCCCGCGGAGTTGGTGTACCTGTCCAAGCGTAAGGGGCAGGAAGTGCGAATCCACCAGAGTGACCGGCCGGATGACGAAATCTGCCTGTTGTTCGGGCGTAGTCCGGCTAGGTTGGAACGCGCCGGCGGGGAATACACCGAAGGAAACGTGGGGGGCCTAGCCACGCTGGCCAGGCTGACTGTTTACGACGCTCCGCTGGACCTGGAGAGCATCACGCCGCAGATGCGCGAGAACCTGGACGACGAATTGACCGAAGTCAAGAGCGAAAACGCCATCGACCGCATCACCTCGCAGGCCAACCCGCGAACGCTCGAGCGTGTTCCGGCGGGAGCCCGATTCCAGCTGCGCGTCATCCTGGACGTGCTCTGCGAAGAGGACAAGTCCCTGCCGGCCCGGTTGGTGGAGGGTTTGAAGCTGATGGAAGACGATAGCCTCGGAGGAGGCGGCTCGCGTGGCAGCGGGCGCGTCCGGTTTGCTGATTTGAAGTTGACTTGGCGCAGCCGTGGCTACTATTCCAGCGGAGGGGAGGAAGTCGAGCTGTTCCAGGGCGCTGACCTCGCCGGACTCCAGCAGTCAGTCAATGAGCCGGATTTTGCCTCCAAGCTGACCGAGTAGCCATGCTCCCAGCCCTGCTCACAAGGTTGCAGCCCGCCGGACCGTGGCGGTTCGGGCCGGATACCGGCGAGCTCCACCGGTTGGGTCACCTTTTTCACAGCGATACGCTTTACTCGGCAGTGTGTTCCGCCATGCACCGGATGGGGCGCCTGGAGGCATGGCTGGATGCCACTGCCCGGAATGAAGCCGGCCCCGCCGTCCGCTTCAGCTCACTTTACCCTTGGCTTGGCTCGACGCTGTATGTGGCGCCGCCCCGGAGCCATTGGCCGCCGCCTCCTTCGGCGCGGCTGCGCAGCGAGGGCTCGCGTTTTGTGCCCGCGGAACTGGCCGCTCACCTGGCGGCGGGCAAACCGCTGGCCGAGGATGAGTGGTGCGTGGATGCGCACAGCGGCTGTCTGCTGCCCCGGTCGAGAGAGGCAACCGGCGGACCGTTTCGCGCTGCGGTCCGGTCCACGGCGCCGGTGGACCGCCTGTCCGGCTTGGCTGGCGCGCCCACCCGCACAGCCTGCGCGGAATTCGCCGCCAACGCCGGGTTGTGGAGCGTGGCCGTGTTTCCGTCTCCGGAGGCCGAGGAAGCGTGGCTGCAGCCCGTTCAGGCTGCCTTCCGGCTGCTGGCCGACGAAGGCCTGGGCGGACAGCGTTCCCGCGGATGGGGCCGCTCCGCACCGCCCGAATTCAGTTCCGGTGTCTTCCCGCGACTGGTGTTCCCGGAATGGCCCGAAGAGAATGCGGATGCGGAGGCGGCGGGCGGCGAGAATCGCAACGCCGGCACGGCACACTGGCTGCTTTCTCTCTACTCGCCGGGACCGGCGGACGCTATCGACTGGGAACGCGGCGCATACAGCATCCTGAATCGCGGCGGGCGGGTGGAAAGCGCCGCCGGTTGGGGCCAACCGAAGAAGCCCTTGCGGATGGTGGCGGAGGGTTCCGTCCTGGTCGCGGCCAAGCCTCCTGTGGGGGCCGCTCCGGATGTAGCGCCCGCGGATTTCCCTCATCCCGTTTACCGGAGCGGCCACGCCTTGAGTCTACCCATCCACTGGCAGGTGCCGAAATGAAGTATCGCTTGACCTGTCTGACTCCCCTGCTTGTGGGCGATGGACTGAGTCTCTCCCCTATCGACTACATGGTCTGGAAGGACCACGTGAATGTGCTCGATCAGAAGCGGATCTTCCGCCTGCTGGCCAAAGGCCCAAGGCTCGACAATTACCTCACGCAACTGAGGCGGGTGGACAAACTGGATTTTGCCTCCTGGGGCGGCTTCGCCCAGAACTTCGCGGGACGGCGCATCGCCTTCGAGCATCCGAGTTGCGCCGCCCAATGGGAGCGGCTTCCCGCCGAGCACCTCCACATCCCCACTTTCAGCTCGAACCATCTGGGGCCTTACATTCCGGGCAGCGCCATCAAGGGAGCGTTGCGCACCGGAGAGGTCTATAAGCGATCCAACGTCGAGGCGCTCGAGCGAGTTGCGGCCGCTCCGCAGGAGAACCCGCGCTGGCTGAGACACCCCGGAGAACAGTTGGAAAAGTCCGCGATGGGCTCCCTGCAGAACAACTGGTTGAAACTGCTGGCGATTTCCGATTCCGCAGCAGTGAGCACTAATTCGTTCAAGGTTTATCTTCTGCGAGTAGGTGCGCTGGAGCCCAAGCAGGGTGGCGGTTTCCGGCTTGGCTGGAAAGTGGCTCCGAAGGGCGCAGTGAGCGGCGACAAGCCCGACGACGGCACCCCCACCTTTGCCGAGATGGCGGAACCCGGGACCTGCTTCCAGGGGACCTGGAGTGAACGGTCCTACTACCGGCAGCCCGAGGTGGTTCGCGCCAACCGCTGGAAGCATCCCCCCGCAGCCTCCGCCCTGCTGGGCGCCGCCAACGAGTACGCCGGCCGTCTCCTGGAAATCCACTCGCAGTATGCTTCCTCAGCGGGTTTGACATTGCTGAGCAAGAATCTCGAGATGCTGAGTTCCATCCTTGCGGATGTCAGGCAAAAAGCCAACGCCTGCCTGCTCTGCCTGGGTTGGGGCGGCGGGTTCTTGGGCAAGGTGGCCGTTCTCGAGACATCACTGGGCGCCTACCAGGAGATTTTGCGGCAAGTCCCGCAGTATTCCAAGGCACTACGGCCGAACCTTCCTTTTCCC
Organism: Acidobacteriota bacterium; assembly: GCA_037444075.1. Lineage (GTDB taxonomy): Bacteria > Acidobacteriota > Terriglobia > Bryobacterales > Bryobacteraceae > JBBIND01. Next base: position 21,455 of record JBBIND010000023.1, read on the forward strand.
AAGACACGGCGGGTCGTCTTTTTTGAAGGGCGTCCGGCCACGCTGCCGGGATGGGCCCTTCTGGAATTAGACTAGTCCCGTCGGCCCAGTACCCCACCCGGCAGAATGGTTATTCCGCCTGCCGTGTAAGCCGTGCTATGATCCTTGTAACAACCTGATGAAGCTGGGTTAATCCACCGAACCGGCGGAACACACTATGTATGAAGCGTTTTTCGGCTTCACTGAACGGCCCTTTGAACTGAGCCCGGATCCCTACTTTCTTTACCGCAGCAACCAACATGAGGAAGCGCTGGCCAACCTCATTTATGGCGTACAGACCAGGAAGGGGTTCATTGTTCTTACCGGGGAAGTGGGGACGGGGAAGACGACGCTGCTGGAGTGCCTGAGGGACTACCTGGACGCCCACCGGGTGTTGTTCGCCTATCTGTTCAATTCCCGGGTGAACCCGAGTGAGTTCTTCGAGATGATCGCCTACGACCTGAACCTGCGTTGTTCGCGCAACTCGAAGACGGACGTGCTGTTCGCGTTGCACCAGCTGCTGGTTCAGCAGGCCAACATGGGCCGCACCTGCGCTCTCATCGTGGACGAGGCTCACAACCTCGAGTGGGAAGTGCTCGAGGAAATCAGGCTGCTGGGCAACCTGGAAACCAGGCGCGGCAAACTGCTTCAGATCATTCTGGCGGGCCAGCCTGAGTTGGACCGGAAGCTGGATGCCCCCAACCTGCGGCAGTTGAAGCAGCGCATCGTTTTGCGCAGCACGCTGGAGCAGTTTGACGAGCAAGACACGATCCACTACATCTACAGCCGCCTGGCCAAGGCCGGGATGCGGGAACAGGATGTCTTCCCGGCTGAACTGCTGACCGAGATTCACCGGCGATCTCAGGGCATCCCCCGTCTCATCAACGCCATCTGCGACAACCTGTTGCTGACGGCTTTTGCCATGGAATCCCGCGCGGGCACGCTGGAGATGCTGGACGAAGTTTGCGGCGACATGCGCCTGGAATGGCCAGGCCGCCGCCGCCGCCGGGTGCCTTCCAGCGTGGATGCGTACCAGGAATCCTCGCCCTACGCCGGAGACTGGCCGCGCGGCGACTAAAGACGCACCTTCCCAAGGGGCGGAGTCAAGCTACAATAGGCATACGTGCCTGAACCGATCTAGGGACGTTTGCTTGACGGCAGGTGTTGCCCATTTCAGGGGCCGGTCGGGCGCGAGACACTCTACGGAGAAAATGCTTGTGAAACTACGTTCCAGATTCGCTGCGCTGCTTGGCAGCGTGCTGCTCATCGCTGTGTCGCCCTTTGTTGCCGCACAGTGGGACGACCACGGTGGAGACGTTCCCTACGTTCCCACGCCGCACGATGTGGTCGACGCAATGCTCAAATTGGCGGATGTAAAAGCCGGAGACGTGGTCTACGACCTCGGCTGCGGCGACGGCCGCATCGTGATAGCGGCCGCCAAGAAGTACGGCGCCCGCGGCACCGGGATTGACATCAACCCGGAGAGAATCCGCGAAGCCAATGAAAACGCCGGCAAGGAAGGCGTCACCGACAAAGTGCGCTTCCTCGAGAAGAACCTCTTCGAGGCTGACATCCGCGAAGCCAGCGTGGTGACGCTCTATCTGCTCTCCGACGTCAATCTGCGCTTGCGCCCCAAGCTGCTGAAAGACCTGAAGCCGGGCACGCGGATTGTTTCCCATAGTTTTGACATGGGTGATTGGAAGCCGGAAAAAGAGCAAACCATAGACGGCCGAAGGATCTATTTCTGGACGGTTCCTCACAAGCCGAACCGGAAGTAGACTCTGTGAATAACCTGGCATTGTGAAGATGGAGGAAAGATGCGCCTGAACCCGAAGTCAGCTTTGATGGGGTGCCTGCTACTGCTGTTGGCAACGCCTCTGGCGGCACAGTGGGAGGAAATCGTCAGCGCGGCGCCCTATGTTCCCAGCCCTCAGGAAATCGTCGAAGAGATGCTGCGGCTGGCGGAAGTGAAAGAGTCAGACCTGGTCATCGATCTTGGCTCGGGTGACGGGCGCATCCCCATTACGGCCGCCAAGCTGTTCGGCGCCCGGGGCAGGGGAGTGGAACTCGACCCGAACCTGATCCAGGAGAGCCAGGACAACGCCCGCAAAGCCGGTGTCGCCGAGAAGGTGGAGTTTCTGCAACAGAACATGCTTGACGCGAACCTCAGCGATGCCACGGTGCTGACTCTCTACGTCGGCTCCGCGCTCAACCGCCAACTCCGGCCGAAGATCATCAAGGAACTCCGGCCGGGCACGCGTGTCGTCTCCCACAACTACGACATGGAGGACTGGGCCCCGGACAAGCGTTTGGAATTGGACGGACGCGTTCTCTATCTCTGGATTGTGCGCGAGACCAAAGCCGCGGACGGCAAGTAGCGCGGTCGTCGCGCCTGCGTCAATAACGCAGCAGGCGCTCGGCTTCCCGCGTAATGTCAGCGGCCTGTGGGAGGATGGCCTCCTCCAGATCCGGGTGATATCCCACCCAGGTGTCTAAGGCGGCCACCCGCCCCACGGGCGCATCCAGATACTCGAACAGTTCTCCCGCCGCGCGAGCGGCGATCTCCGCGCCATAACCCCAGCTCAGGCAATCCTCATGCACCACCAGAAGCCTGCTCGTCTTGCTCACTGAGCGGTGGATGGCCTCCCAATCATAAGGAGCCAGCGTGCGGAGATCGATGACTTCCACCGCCCATTGCGGATTGAGCTGCTGGATTTGCGCGGCCGCTTGCAGGCTCCTCTGCACCAGAGCGCCATAAGTGACAATCGTGAGGCGTTCGCCCGGCTTCACCGTCCGGGCTTTGCCGAAGGGGATCAGGTACTCGCTACCCGGGTGCGGTGAACGGTTGTACGCTTCTCGATAGAGTTTCTTGTGTTCAAGGAACAGCACCGGGTCATCGCAGCGTATGGAAGTGCGCAGCAATCCACACGCGTCCAACGCATTCGACGGCATGACCACCCGCAAGCCCGGGACGTGAGTAAAGGTCACCTCACCGCACTGGCTATGATAGATTGCGCCTCCGGCCAGGTAGCCTCCAATCGCCACTCGCACGACCACCGGGCAGGCGAACCCGCCGTTGGAGCGCCAACGCATCGTGGCCAATTCATCCCGCAGTTGCTGCATGGCCGGCCAGATGTAATCGAAGAACTGGATTTCGACCACCGGTTTCAGGCCTCGCGTGGCCATGCCGATGGCGCGTCCCACGATGGCCGCCTCGGCGAGCGGCGCGTTGAAGCATCGCGAGGGACCGAATTCGGTTTGCAGGTTGCGAGTCGCCTTGAATACGCCTCCCTTTCCTTTGACCTCCTTGAGGTTCTCCTCCCGGCTGCAATCGGCGACGTCTTCTCCAAAGACGATAATGCGCGAGTCGCGGCGCATCTCCTCCGCCAGCGTGACGTTGATGGTGTCCACCATCGTGCGCGGCTCGCCTTTCAAACGGGGCGGCGTAGCGAATTCCGTGGAGGTAGGGTCGGTCTTCTCCGAATAGAGATGCCGTAGCGCGGTGCCCGGCGCGGGCGCTTCCGCCCGGAGCGCACGGTCCGAGGCTTCCTGCACCTCCTGGTCAACCTCGCGCGTGATGCGCTCAAGGGCTTGATCATCCAAGTGGCCCTCTGAGACAAGCCACGCGGGGAATCGCCGCAGCGGGTCGCGTTGCTCTTCCCGTTGCCTCTCGGCAGCAATCTTGTATAACGTCTCGTCGTCGGAGAGCGAGTGCGAGTAGGGGCGAATCACGTAGGCATGCACCAGTGCCGGTCCGCTATTTTTGCGGCAGTGTTCGACGGCACCCTGCAGTGCTTCATAAGACTCCAACACGTCCGTGCCATCCACCTCGACGCGATGCAAGTGAGGGAACCCCTCTGCCAGCCTGGAAATGCTGCCTCCTGCCGTTTGCTTCTCGATGGGGACGGAAATAGCGTAGCCGTTGTCCTCCACCAGGAACAGGACCGGCAAGCGCTCCAGGCAGGCGATATTCAAAGCTTCCCAGAACTCGCCTTCGCTGGTGGCGCCATCGCCGGAACAGACCAGTGTGATCTCGTCTCCATCCGGGCGCAGATACCGGCAGGCTTGGGCACAGCCCACGGCTTGAAGGAATTGCGAACCGGTCGGTGATGAGGAAGAGACGATGTTCAGCTTGGGCTCTCCCCAATGGGAAGGCATCTGCCGCCCGCCCGAAGCCCGGTCCGCCGCGGCGCCTACCGCTTGCAGCAGCATTTGTTCAGCGCTGACGCCCAGCATGAGGCAGAGCGCCCGGTCGCGGTAGTAGGGGTAGATCCAATCCTGTCCCGGGCGCAGCAACAGCCCGGCTGCGGCCTGCACGGCTTCATGTCCAGCGCCGCTAATCTGAAAGAAAATCCGGTTCTGGCGCTTGAGCATGATCTCACGGTCATCCAAGCGCCGGGCCATATACATGGCGCGAAAGGCACGGACCAGGTCAGTCTGCTCCAACGCCTGCTGGCGCCGCTCGAGCTGGTTACTGAGCGCGCCCGGACGTACGGCCATGGGCATCTTCCTCCCCTCCAAGTTTAGCCCAACGCTGTTGAATGACAGGCGCTGAAAAAGGACGGGCCCGGTACTTGAACCTCCGGGCGGGAGGTCCATCACCGGGCCCAAAGTGAACTGCGCCGCGCTGCGTGCGGCGTGGTTTCAGAAGTTGAGACGTGCCCCGACCACGATGATGCGTGTGCCTCCGGCGCCCGTGATTCTGCCGAAGTTCGTCGAGTTGATGTCCGTGTTGGGGTTGTCAAACTGCGGTGAATTGCTGGCGTTGATGAAGTCAGCCCGCAACTCCAGGTTGGTGCGCTCCGTGGTTCGGATGCGCTTCACCAGGTTGAGGTCCAGCCGGAAGTCGCCGGGACCTTCCAGGAGATTGGCGCCCAGCGTGCCGAGCGTCCCGGGCGCCGGATTCACCAGGATGATTCTGCCCGAAGAATCGGCAATGGCGCGCAGAGTGCTGCGCCCGCGGATGCCCTGGTCGGTTGTCAGGGTGGCGACGTAGGGGTCGTCCAACTGGCGGAAGCCGTCAAAGTACACCACTCCGTTGCCTGTGCGGAGAACGTTGCCCGTGTTCTTGGCGAGCGGCGCTGCCGCGGAGGCGGTGTTGTCTCCGAACGTGTTGTAAGAGGCTACGCCAGAGGTCAGATTGATTGGCTGGCCGCTGAACACGTTGAAGATGTAGGAGACCTGCCAGTTCTCAACGAGCCGCGCCACCCAGCCGGAGGTATTGCCGGCGAGGCGCTTGCCGGGACCCATGGGGAATTCCCAGGTGCCGCTGGTGCGGGCGACGTGCGTGCGATGGAAGCTCATAAGACGGCGGTCCAGGCGCCAGTTGCGGTTGTCGCGATAGCTGTCCACCATCTCCTGCCCGGCGCCTTCCTCTTCGCCAAAAGCCCGGCTCCAGGTGTAGTTCGCCTGAAGGGAAAAGCCGGAGACGAAACGGCGCGTCACTTCCACCTGGAGCGAATTATAGATGGAACTGGCGAGGTTGGAGGTGAGCCGCGCGCTGCTGAACTGCGGGTTCGGGACAATCCAGTTATCCGGGAATCCCGCCCGGCGCATCAAACCGCCGCGCTCGCCGGTGAACTGATTGCTCGTGAAGAGGTAGTTGGCGAAAGTGGCCACGTCGTTCTGGGCCAGGTAGGCTTGGGTGGTGCTGTTGACGCGCATGGCCTGTGCGCCAGTGCGGCTCACGCCGTCCACCACGCCCAACCCGGGGATGTTGAGGCCCATGAAGATGCGGTCGAGCAGCGGGGAGTTGCCGCCCGCCTGCGCACTCAGAAAAGCCTGGAGGATGCCCGTCTCGAAGATATTCCTTTCGTTGACATCGATGCCGCGAGCCAGACGCGTGCCCTTGTTGCCGACGTAGCGCACGTCGAGGAGCAGCTGGCCGGGGAGCGAGCGCTGGATGGAGGCATTCCAGTTCTGGTAGTAAGGATTCCGCAGTCCGGTGTCAAAGACCCGCACGGTCTGCGAACGGTCCGTGAGCGGGACCAAGTCCAGGGGCTTGCCAATGGTAGTCAGCGGCAGGCGCATGCGGGACAGGTCGAGGTAGCTTCCGGTCGTGAACAGGACCCGCTCGCGCAGTCCCGGCTGGTCACCCGCCACGACGTCGTAGATGCGCAGCGAGTTCAATTCATAACCGATGCCATAGCCCGCGCGAAATACCGTCTTATTCTTGCCAAACCAAGGTAGAGACCAGCTCAGGCCAACTGCGGGAGCCCAATTGTTCAGGTCGTTGTTATGCAATCCGCGGCTCGGGTTGGGCGAACCCGGACCCACCAGTTCCACTCGGGTCAGGGAGCCCACGTTGCGCCCCGGTTGGTACATGTCGGCAAAGGTCGTGCCGGTAATCCCGAAGATGGAGCCCGAGCCGCCCGCCAGCGTGGCGGCTTTGCCGTTCACATCGTAGGGCACGCTGAAGTACTCGTAGCGCACGCCCAGGTTCAGGGTCAGGTCCTGAGAGACCTTGTAGTCATCCTTGAAGAAAAAGGAGATTTCGCGATTTCTCCACGTGCGTTGCTTCGGCTCGCCCGCCAGAAAGTCAGGAGTGGCGCCGCCGGGTGAATTGAAAGCCTGGATGTTGTTGCTGAGCGAGCCAACCAGTTCCAGGAGCACATTTTGCGCCGTGGTCTGGTTCCGTCCGATGCCCGCGATGGCGCCGATGTTCTGAACCGCCTGCCCTCCGGCGCCGATGGTGGCGCGCGGCATGACGTCAAAAGAGTTGAAGCCGTTGGTGCTGCGGAAACGTGTAATGATGCCGCCCTTGAAAGAGTGCTTCCCTTTCAGCCAGGTTATGTCGTTGCCGAACTGGTAGATGGGCGTGATGCGCCCCTGCGGATCGTTGGCGAGGTTTAGCGGGTCGGTGACCGTGGTGAAGTCGATCAGATAGGGGTGGGTGCCGCTCTTCGGGAGAATATCCGTGCCGGCCACTTCCCACGGCGCGTTGAAGCGCAGTTTGGGGCGCAGGGCCCCCACGCGGAACTCGTTCAGCAGGTTGGGCCTGAGCGTGGAAACCACCGAAAGTGAGTTCAGCGTGTCGCGGCCCCGGCTATCGCCGCCGGGCGCCTCCGGAAAGGGCTGGGGCATGAACGCATTGCGGTTGTAGCTCGGTTCGTACGTAAAGCTGTAGCTGGCGCGGTGCTTGTCGTTGAAGTGGTGGTCCAGCTTGATATTCACCTGGTCGAAGTCCTGAGAGCCGCTAAGAATCCAGGTGTACAGCGCGGTATTCAATCCATCCCCGCCGCGGAAGTTGTTTGGCAGCGGCATTAACTGGAGCATCTTCTGGATCGTGCCCGTGGGGTCAGCCACCATGCGGTTCGGGTCACGCCCGAAGAGGCTGACACTCTGAAGATCGCCGGTCGCCTCGGCGGGGCGTACGGGGTTGCCCATCAGATCCACGGTGGGGACTGCGGCGTTCGCGTTTCCGTTCTGGACGCCAGGGTAGAAGCGAAAGATGCCGCGGCGCACTTGCTCCGTGTACGTGGTGCTGCTGACGGAGTCCTTGGTGCGGATTCGCTGGCCCTCGTAGAGAGCGTGGAAGAACGTGCGGTTGCGAATCAGCGGTCCGCCCAGCCGCGCGCCGAATTGATTCCGGATAAGGAAGTTTCGCGGTGAAAACGGCTCCCCCGTCGCCGGGTTGATGCCGCGCTGGTTGTTGAACCACGTGTTAGCGTTCAGTTTCGTGTTCCGATGGAACTCGAACACGCTGCCGTGGAATTCGTTCGTGCCTGAGCGCGAGATCATCTGGATTTGCCCGGAGCCGCGGCCGTACTCGACGTCGGCGGGAGAGGTCACCACTCGAAACTCCTCGATGCGGTCTACACTCGTGAAGATCGGCGAAGTGACGCCTAAGTTGATGCGGTTGTCCTGGATATTGATGCCGTCGAGGTTGATATTGAGACTTCCGAGCCTCGCGCCGGAGAAATTGTCCCCCACCACTCCGGCGTGGATGTAGACAAGACCGAGCGCGTTGCGCGCTGTCAGCGGCAAGTCAGTGACTTTTTGGCCCGACACCACGCCACCCACCGAACTGGTGGCGTAGCCGAGCGCGCTTTCCATTTCGGCGCGGACCTCGACCGACTCAGCTAATGTGCCGAGCTCCAATTCGAGGTTCAGCGTCAATCGGCCGCCGACTTCGAGGACGACGTCGTTGTAGATCAACCGCCGAAAGCCCTTGACTTCCGCGGTGACGCGATAGACCCCTGGGGGCAACGCGGGATACAGGTAAACACCGGATTCATTGGCGACTGTCCGGTAAACGACGCCCGTCTTGACGTTTTCGGCGGCTACGCCGGCAGTCGGCAGGGCGGCGCCACTGGGATCGAGAACGCTGCCTGAGAGAACAGCGTCGGTCGTTTGCGCCACAAGGCCCAAGCTGAGGCTGAGTAGAGCGGCTGTAAGAGACAACACGATTCGTTTCATCGAGATTACACCCCTGCGAAAAATTGGCCCGATAGCGTCTGAGTGTACAATTCGTATCAAGGAGTGTCAACCACACATTGAGAAAAAGACTTAATCTTCGAATTGCTACTGCACTGTTGAGTTGTGCGGTTTGGCTTTCTGCTCAGCCGACCGCGTTGGAGCGGTATGTAGCCACGCCTGATCCGGCTTACAAGTTTGAATTAGTGGACACAATCGCCGGCTCCCGCAATACCACCTACCTGCTCGACATGGTCTCGCAAAACTGGCGGAGCGCCGCGGAAGTGGACCGCACCACGTGGCAGCACTGGGTGCTCATTGTCGTCCCCGAAAATGTGCAGACCACCACCGGCCTGCTGTTCATCAGCGGCGGCAGCAACGGGCGCCGTCCTCCCCAGAGCGCGGACCCGATGCTGGTGGGCATTGCCCGCGAGACCGGCGCCGTGGTGGCGGAAGTGCGCATGATTCCAAACCAGCCACTGCGGTTCCCGGGAGAGCCGGTTACCCGGAGCGAGGACGACTTCATCGCCTACACCTGGGACAAATACCTGAGAACGGGCGATGAACTCTGGCCGGCGCGCTTGCCCATGACCAAGGGCGCTGTCCGCGCCATGGATACGGTGACGGCGTTCTGCCGCACGCTGCCGGGCGCGATCAAAGTGGACCGCTTCGTCGTGGCGGGCGGTTCCAAGCGCGGCTGGACCACCTGGACGACGGCCATCGTCGATAAGCGCGTGGCAGCCATCATGCCCACGGTGATTGATCTCCTGAATCTTGAGAAGTCCTTCATCCATCACTGGCGCGCTTACGGATTCTGGGCGCCCGCCATCAGGGCGTACGAGAAGATGAACATCATGGCCTGGGTGGGCCGGCCCGAGTTCCGCTCGTTGATGAAGATCGTCGAGCCGTATGAGTACAGGCAACGGTTGACGCTGCCCAAATACATCGTCAACTCCACGGGGGATGAATTCTTCCTGCCGGATTCCTCGCAATTCTACTTTGACGACTTGCGTGGAGAGAAAATGCTGCGTTACGTGCCCAACACGAACCACTCCCTGAAGGGGAGCGACGTGGTGCAAAGCCTGCAAGCCTTTTTCGAGTCAGTCATCCACACCCGGCCGCGCCCGCGGCTCACCTGGAAACTGGAGAAGAATGGCGTCATCCGAGCCCAGACACCGGACCGGCCTGCCGAAGTCAAACTGTGGCAGGCCACGAATCCGAACGCGAGGGACTTCCGGCTGATGACCATCGGCGCCGCGTGGAAGAGCACGCCGGTCACCGAACAAGGCAAAGGCATCTACACCGGCTCGGCGCCGAAGCCTGAAAAGGGTTGGACGGCGTATTTCCTGGAGTTCACTTTCCCGAGCGGCGGCAAGCATCCCCTGAAGCTCACCACGCCGGTTAGAGTTGTGCCGGACGTGCTGCCTTTCCCGCCGCCCAACAGCACGCCCGTCAAGACTCAGACGAGCGGCGCGCGCGGCAGCGGCTCGTAAGTATAGTCTTGCAATTTGCCGGCCAGATAGTTGTCGTAGGCCGACAGATCGAAGTGCCCGTGGCCGCTCAGGTTGAACAGGATCACACGGGGCTTGCCCTCTTCGCGGGCCGCTAAGGCTTCTTCAATAGCGGCCCGCACGGCGTGCGACGATTCCGGCGCGGGGATGATGCCTTCGGTGTGAGCGAACTGTAAGGCCGCTTGAAACACCGCCAGTTGGTGATAGGACTTGGCCTCGAGCAGGTTCAGGTCGAGCAGATGGCTGGCCAGGGGAGCCGCGCCATGGTAACGCAGTCCGCCCGCGTGAATGCCGGGCGGCATGAAATCGTGCCCGAGCGTATGCATCTTGATGAGCGGCGTGAGACCGGCGGTATCGCCAAAATCGTACTCGAATGATCCCTTGGTGAGGGTCGGGCAGGCGGCGGGCTCGACTGCCAGCAGGCGGACGGGACTGCCGGAGAGCTTATCCGGCACGAACGGCAACGCGATTCCGCCGAAGTTGCTGCCTCCGCCGAAACAGCCCAGGACAACGTCCGGGGATTCGCCCAGCGCCTGCATTTGTTGCCTGCTCTCCAGCCCGATCACCGTCTGGTGCAGCATGACGTGGTTGAGCACGCTGCCCAGCGAGTAGTTCGTATCCGAGTGGGTAGCGGCGTCTTCCACGGCTTCGCTAATGGCAATGCCGAGACTGCCCGGGGAATCCGGATGGGCTTCCAGGATCTTCCTTCCCGCGTTAGTTTTGTCGCTGGGGCTCGCAAACACTTCCGCGCCCCAGGTGTTCATCATGATCCGCCTGTACGGTTTCTGCTGATAGCTCACCTTCACCATGTACACGGTGCATTCCAGGCCGAACAGCTTGCATGCCAGGGACAGGGCGCTGCCCCATTGTCCGGCGCCGGTTTCCGTGGCGAGGCGGCGGATGCCCGCCTGCTTGTTGTAGAAAGCCTGGGCAATGGCGGTGTTCGGCTTGTGGCTTCCAGCCGGGCTGGTGCCTTCGTACTTGTAGTAAATCCTGGCGGGCGTATCGAGCGCTTTCTCCAACCGCGCGGCGCGCAGCAACGGCGTCGGGCGCCACAGCCTGTAAATGTCGATGATCTCGCCAGGAATGTCGATCTCGGCCTTGGGGGAAAACTCCTGCTCGATGAGCGACATTGGGAAAATGGGCGCGAGATCCGCGGGCGACAGCGGCTGGCGCGTGCCCGGATGCAAAGGCGGCGCCATCGGCGCCGGAAGCACGGGTAAGACGTTCAGCCAATAGCTAGGTATCTCACAGGACGTCGGCAGGGGCCGATGGGTTTGCGACACGCTCTCAACTCCTCCAGTCAGGATTAAAGTTCTCCATTGTAGAACACTCCTGACCGGGGAGCACGCCTGCCCTTCAGGACAGTTGCAGCCAGTTCACGCCGGCCTTCCTCAACGCGTAGCCTGTCTCCTTCAGGTAGCTGCCGTAACAAGTCATCCAGTGGAAGCCCCGCATTTCCGCCGCGAGCCGTTCACAGTCGGCCTTGAGACGGACTTCAATCTGCGAGCGGCAGATGTCCATGAACGGCGCTTCGAGGATCTCACCTTCGAAGCCAAGCCAGCGCTTGGACTCAAAGTCGGGAACCACGTTGGTAATAAGCTGCCCTTTACGCATTTCCACCTTGGGGGCGGCCCCATAGTCGGACTCCATGTGGGTGAGAATGCGGACCGGCTCCGCGCGCCTTCCGTCCATGCGGCGCGGCGCCGTGCAGTGGGCTTGCGTGATGATGCCGTGATGCGGAAAAGTGGGGTTGTTCAGGAAGACAGGCTTTCCCGAGATGTAGTGCAACAGCACACCCGCGGGAATCGTAACGAAGTCGGACTCGCAGAAAGCCAGATACCCTTCGTCGTTCAGAACGCTCAGCGGCATACAGGCGGTCGTCAGGCTAGCCGGCATGATCGTGCTCATGCACTGGTTGATCGTGATCGTGTCGGTTCCGGCTTCGTCCAACAGGTCGCGGAAGACTTCAGTGAGCAGGAAAGCGTTGATCAGGAAGTCCTTCTGGGTTTCCAGGCGGACTCCGCCTGCCTTCAGGTATTTCTCCGTCTGGCCGCGCGCGTGTTCCATTCGCCCCGGCTGGGACCGGGCCGCCAGAATGCGCTTGCCCAAATCGTCGTAGGTCACGCCGATAATGTCGAATTTCCAGAGCCCGCGGGCGATCTCGGGCGCTTTGCGGCCACCCACGCCCCAACCGCCGGCGCCGCCCACGGCCACTACCCGCTTGCCGTAGGTGTTTTGTAACCCGTGCAGGGCCCTGAGGCGCCAAAGCAGGTCGTCGTAGCTGTCCACCACCACATCTTCAACGCCCATGCGAGGTTCCCCGTAGTTGTCCACGGTTTTTCGCAGGAAGCGCGGGTGAACGATCTCATACCAGAGGTAAACGGGCCCGGAGCGGTGCCGCACGAACACAATACTCCAGGCCTTGCCCCGCGCCAGGTTTTCGATGGCGGCCAGCGGGCCGCTCGCGCCGTAGATCAAGGTGACGTGCTGATCGCCGGCGGCCAGCTCGGCCGCGCGGGCCGCATCGGTGGCCCTCTCCACGGGACCGATCTCCAAAGGGAAATCCGCCCCCGCCGCCATCGCCTTCAGTTCACCGGCGATGCGCTCCACCTCCCGGGCGACATCCTGTTCCGTGTGCAGGGCTCCCCAGGGACGCCAACTCGTTTGCGGCCTGGGTTTGCTGATTTCGTACACGAGGACGGGCCTTATTTTGAGCTTGTGCCGCATGGGCGCCTGCCGGTTGGCAGGCGGCGAAGCAGGGGATGGTTGCGGCTGCAAGGCCATCGTAATGCCGGCTGAAGCGGCGAACCACTGCCGGCGGTTCAGGCCGGCTGAGCAGCAGCCTGCCTGTGTGGGGCGGGAAGACATGGAGCACCTCCCTGTATTTGGGGATATCGAGGTCCTATTATGCCTCTGTTAGGGGCGCCGGGCAAGGGCCGATGCAAGGCGGCTGGCCGGTGACCTGCAGGACCGCCCGCCAGATCTCGTTGTTCGGCCGGATACGCTTCTTCGTGCCCACGGCCAGAGGGATGGGCACGTGGGTCATGACGTTGTACCAGACGCCAATCAGGATGTCCGTCTTTCCCGCCATGCCGGCATGCACGGCGTTGCGGGCAAACTGGTCGCTGAGCAGGCTGTCCTCGCAGTTGGGGGGCGCGCTGCGGATGTAGTAGCTGGGGTCGAAGTACTTCAGGTAAACGGGCACGCCCAGCCGGGCGAAGCGTTCCTGGATACGGTCGCGCAGCAACAGGCCGATGTCCTGGAAGCGGACGTTTCCCGAAGCGTCGTACTGCTCCGTCAGTTTCGGCATCAGGTGTTGCCCGGCGCCTTCGGCCACCACGATCACGGCATGGCGGCGCCGCTCCAGCCGTTGCTCGAGAAGACTCAGCAGGCCCGTTTCGCCCTCGAGTTCGAAAGGTATTTCCGGGATCAGGCAGAAATTCACTTCCTGGCTGGCCAGGGTCGCTCCGGCAGCGATAAAGCCGGCTTCGCGCCCCATTAACTTCACGACAGCGACGCCGTTGAAAACGCCCCGGGCTTCATTGTGAGCGCTGTCAATCACGTCCCGGGATTTCTCCAGCGCCGTCATGTAGCCGAAGCTGCGCCACACGCCGTGGATGTCGTTGTCGATCGTCTTCGGCACACCGACCACCGCCAACGGATACCCACGCCGTGCCGCCTCCGCATGGATCTGGTGCGCGCCGCGTTGGGTGCCGTCGCCGCCCACGCAAAACAGGATCTGTACGCCCAGCGAGGCCAGGTAATCAACCTGTACCGCCGGGTCCACGGCGCCGCGCGAGGTGCCCAGCAGAGAGCCGCCCTGTTTATGAATGTCGGAGACCAAGGCCGGCGTTAACGGCATCGGCTCAAAACCGTTGGCAGGATCCAAGCCTGCGTACCCGTAACGGAAACCCAACACGTTCTCGACACCGTAGCCGTGATGGAGTTGCATCACAATGGAGCGAATGACGGCGTTGATGCCAGGGCACAGGCCACCGCACGTGACAACCGCCGCTCGCGTCCTGGCAGGCTCGAAGTACAACATCTCCCGGGGGCCCGCCACTTCAAACAGGACATCCGTCGGGCAGTCCTCGGCTGCCCGGCGCACCACGTAGTAAGGCATGCGGGCGCCGTCTGCTGTGAAGCGGTTGTATCCGCCGCTGTCCGTGGCGGACAGCATGAGGGGCGATGGAACAGTTCTTGGGCCGAGTTCCTTGATTTGGGTTGCGTCCTTGCCGATGCTGATCATGCGCCGTTTGTTGTTTCAGTGATTTCGAGTTCCGTCGTTTGGGAGAAGCGAATCGCGTGGTCCGCGGGCCGGATGGTGGTTCCATGCCGCCGGGCATAGACCTGAGTGAATTCCGCCCCCAGGAAGAACACTTTAGCGGAGTAGTACACCCACACCAGCAAGAGGACGAAGGAGCCAGCCGCTCCGTAGGCTGAACCGGTGAAACTGACCAGCCTCTTGCGCAGAATAGTCCTCACCGCGTTCCCGGGCTTCGGCATCACTTCCCAAATCGCGTTCAGGGCGTCCTGTAAAGCCGCAAACACTACGGTAGCGCCGAAAAACAGCGTTCCCAGCCCCACCAAAGTGGCCAGGGAGGAGTGGTCCCGGGCGCCAGCCAGAAGATTCTGCACCACGCGCGCCACTTCATACCCTGTAACCGAGCGAACGCGGTTGATGATTTCGCCCCTCGCGGCTTCTTCCCCGAAGAAGAAGCTGGCCACGCCAATCAGGATCAGCAGCAGCGGAGCGAGGGCGAAGATGGTGTAGCAGGCCAGGGCGGCTGCCAGTTGAGACGTGTTGTCTTGGCGCCACTCCCGGAAGGTCTCCGTGCGCAGACCCGTCAGGCTGCTCAGCTTGGTATGCGCCATCTTAGATTCATGGTAGCCGAAAGCTCCGCGGATGCATCTACCCACTGTTGGACCCCACTGTTGGAAGATCTCGAAACGCGTTTATCTTTAAGGAAGGAGGCATTTTGTGTATACGTCTAGAGGCCGGACCACCATGCTACTGATCGCCGCCTGCGCCTTGGCGCTCGGCGCGCCTGCCCATGCCCAATTGGATAGAGGGGTTGAGCTTTACAAAGCAGGCAAATTCCAGGAAGCCGAGGCCCCCTTGATGCAAGCTGCGGAAGCCCAGCCGCAGAGCGTTCGGGCGAACTACTTTCTGGGAGTCACGCTACTTGAACTGGAGAAGCCCGCCGAAGCTGAGCAGCGTCTGGTGGCAATCGGCGACGGAACCGATCAGGATGTCCGCCGGGAGCACGTGCTGACTGCGTTAGCCAGAGCCCGCATGGCTCAGAAGCAGTTTGACGGCGCGCAATCGGACTTGGATATGGCGCTCAAAATCGCGCCCAAGGACCCTGATGTCTACCTGCAACGCGGGAAGCTGGGTATCCACCGCGAGGATTTCTCCTCTGCCGGCCGTGAACTGGACATGGCCCTGAAACTGGCTCCCAAGAATGCGTATGCCCATTACTACGCCGCCATTGCCTTTAGTAATACCGGGCGGCCGGACAGAATGGCCGACCATTTCCAGATGTTCCTCAGGCTGGCTCCGGATGCTCCGGAAGCGGCTAAAGTACGATCGCTGTTGAGGAGCATCCGTTAGCGGAGGGCGGGCGGCAAACGACATTAATGATTCTACATGCCTGCCCAGCATCGTGCGAACATATTAGATAGCACTTGCAGAACTGGGATGATGGAGGAGAGCCGTTGAGCTTACCTTCGAATCAGCAACTTGTCATGTGGTTGCTGGCCGAGTAGCTGGGAAGGATGCTTCGGATTGCGCTAAAAGTCGTGGCAGGACTCTTGATCGTCCTGCTGCTCTTTTTAGCGGTCCTCCACGCGCCCTTTGCCCGGAAGTTCGTTCTGGGCAAAGTCCAGGATTACCTGAGCACCAGCCAAGGCATTGACTTACGTGCCTCTCAGCTCAACTACAACCTGGCGCGGTTGTCCTTGTCCGTGAAAGACCTGGAGGTCAGGTCCCTGGCGCGGTCCGGACTGCCTCCTTTTCTGCGCGCCACTTCCGTTTCAGTGAAACTCGATCCCTGGGATCTCCTCTCAGGGTTGCCTCGAGTGGAGCAAGCCAGAATTGAAGGGCTCAACCTGCACGTCGCCTTCGACCGCGAGGGAAACAGTAATCTCCCGTCCGCGGCTCCCACCGAGGAAGAGGCACGGCCCTCCGACCCCAATGCACCGCTGGGTGTTCTGATTTCGGCACTCCACATTGAACCGGCTGCTCTATTGTTCGAAGATGCTGCCGTCCCCGTTCGAGTGGGCTTGCCCGGGTGGCGATTGAGGATTGCAGGTGACCGGGACACTTTGGAGCACCGCATCGCCGTCGAGACTACCCACCCCGGAGAAGTTGCCTACGAAAACCGCCCGCTAGCGGTGGCGCGGCTGCTGCTCGATGGCGCTCTCCAGCCGGGAGCGTTTACTTTGAGCCGGGCGGAGGTCGAAGCGGACGGCGCGAAGATTTCCGCCTCGGCAACCGTCCGGGATTTCAATAAGCCGGAAACGAAATTTACTGTAGGCGTGCAGGCGGACACCGCTCCGTTGTTGGCCGTAGCCGGAATCCGGGAACGCGCCGGTGGCAGCCTGAATCTGCAGGCGGAGGGAGGCGGGCTGATTGACGATTTGCGAGTTTCCGCCCAACTTCGCGGAGAGGACCTGTACTTCCGCAACTTCCGGCGTGCGCGGGTAGCGGCGGCGGCTCGCTATGCGGGCAAACCCGGTCAGGTGGAGTTGGATGAATTCTCCCTCAACTCTCCTTATGGGAATCTGAGCGCCCAAGCGAGTGCTTCACACAAAGACGCATCGTCCCCGGGCCGGCTCAGCGCCACGCTGCGTGGCCTGGATTTGGACGCGGTTATGCGCAATCTGGGCCTCGAAATGCGGCTGGCAAGCCGGGGCAGTGCGGATTTGGAGGCTCGCTGGAAGGGGTTGGATGCCGCTAACCTTTCCGGGCAGGGGAACGTGCGGCTGACATCTACACGCGGCGAACCGGTTAAAGATTCGTTGCCGGTGGATGCTCAGTTGGCCGTTCGCATGAACGGCGATTCAGCGTGGCTCACGGTAGAAAGCGCCTCAGCGCTCGGCAGCGTCTGGGAAGGCGAACTCTCGGTGGAAGCCATGAAGCGTCTCGGCGGGGAACTGAGCGCCGATGTAAGCAGTCTCGCTTCCACGTTGGGCGCCGCCGAGAAACTTCTGGGTGAGGCGCCCGGAGCTTACTCCGAAACCGGCGTGGGCGGTTCCCTGCGTTTGTCGGCAAATCTGGGTGGCACGGTGGAAGCTCCCGAGGTGGCAGTCGAACTTCTCGGTTCCGCATTGTCGTCTGGTCCAATCAGCGACGCTGAACTTACAGCCTCTGCCGCTTATACGGCGGATGCGCTCAACGTTCCGGCATTGGAATTGCGCTGGAAGGGACAAAGTCTTCGAGCATGGGGCAACATCGGCTTGACCGGCCACAGTCCCGCTTTGAACCTGGAAGCGCGCATCGCGGATGCGGCGCTGCAAGAACTGTTGGCCGGGCTGGGGAGCGACCTGCCGGTAGCCGCGCGGCTCAACCTCGAAGCGTCAGTGAAAGGCACCGTGGCTGAGCCCGATGCGCGGCTCGTTTTCTCCGGTACGGAACTGCATGCCTATGGCGAGGATTTGGGAACGCTCACGCTGCGTGCTGGCCTTTCGCAGGGCCTCGCGAAGATTGAAACGCTGGAGTTACTCAAGCCCTTGCCGGAAGGCCAATCAGGCTTCCTGCGCGCCCAAGGCGAGTACGACACCAAGAGCAACGCCTACCGGTTCCAGGCTCGGGCGGAGAACCTGCGCCTTATCAACCTAACCCTGCCCGAAGATCTGGCGGTGCGCGGCGCATTGAATCTGGACGCGGAAGGCGCCGGAACCGTGGAAGAGCCCGGGGGCAATCTCAACCTGAGGTTGGATGAGGTCCGGGTCGCCGATTTCGACTTGGGCAACCTCAGCGCGGAGACGAAGCTCGCCTCAGGCAACGTGAACCTGCGGCTCGCCGCGCCCCGGTTCAACGTCACCGCGGCCGCCAATTCCTCCACTAGCGCGCCTTACACAGGCTCGTTCAAAGTTGCGGCTGAGAATTCTGATCTCTCCCTGTTGGGCGTCAATATCACGGAAAAGGAGCCGCTGGAGGGCACGCTGTCTCTCCGGGCGAAAGGCGTCGGCGACTTGGCGGACTGGAAGTCAGTGGCGGCTGCCGCCACCATCGAGCGGCTGGTGATCCCCTTCCGGGGACAGGAACTGCGCAATCAGAATCCGCTCCGTTTTGAACTGGCCGATGGCCGCATCAAAGCAGAGCCCGGCGCTATTCGGCTGGGCGATTCGACCATCCGGCTGGCAGGCTGGCTGCCCGTCGAAGAGCCTGAAGCCGGAGCAGGTCTGCACTTGCAGGCGGACCTCGACCTGGCTGGTTTGCTGGAGCTTCTTCCGGAAAGACCCGACTTCAAAGTGGACGGTTTGCTCACGCTGGCAGCTACAGCGGCAGGCAGCATCACCAAGCCCGAACCGTCGTTGCTGGTCCGTCTGCCCGAGGCTACGGTCAAGCAGGAAGATTTGAGTGTTAAGTTGGCCGGGCTGGGCGGGGACTTCAAGATCGCGCCGGAGGGAACGGCGGAGTTCGCCATCCGGGTGGAGAAGTTTGAAGCGCAGACTCCTCAGCTGAACGCCACCACGGGCTTGAGAGCCGCGGGGCGGACGTCCAAACTGGAAGATCTGGCTGCTCTCCGGGCGGAGGCTCAGTTTGAAGACCTGAGCGTGGTGCTGGGCAAGTACGAGCTGCGGCAGTCCGGCAACGCCTCCCTCGCTTTGAGCGACGGAAGAGCGCGGATTGATCGCTTTGTTCTGGCCGGTCCGAAAACCGAGATTGAAGCAGCGGGGTCCGTGGAGCTTACGCCCGGCAGCGCGCTCGACTTGCGCCTGGCGGGGAACTTCGACGCCGAGATTGTCTCGCTCTTCGCCGAGGGTGTGCGCCTCAGGGGCGACAGTCAACTGGTGTTGGCTGTAAGCGGCGACACGAAGCAACCCACTCTCCACGGATACCTTGAAACAACGGACGCGCAGGCGCACTTGCCGGACGCCGGCGTTCTGGCGGAAGCGCTTAACCTGCGCGTAGCGATGGCGCCCGAGCGGATCACACTGGAGAGGCTGGAGGGAACTCTGAACGGCGGGACTCTTCGTGGCAGCGGCGTACTGGCATACGCCGGCTCCGAGGTGAAAGACGTCCGCCTGAACATCTTATTGGATGGCGGGTTCTTCAATCTGCCCGAAGGTCTGAAGAGCCAGGTCTCCGCGGATCTGAACGCGCGCAAGCAGGATGAACTTATTCTGGTGGGCGGCAAGATCAGCATTCAGGATGCCGCCTACAGGGATCCGCTCGAACTGGAAGGGCAACTGCTCAGCTACCTTCAGTCAAGCAAGGGCGTGGAGGTCACCGAAGAACGGAACCCGCTGCTGGCCAGCCTGCGTTTCAACATCGCCGTCGAAACCGCTAACCCCGTGCTGGTGGATAACAACCTGGCGAAACTCGCTATTGATACAAACCTCAGGCTGGTGGGCAGTTTCTACCGTCCTTCGATGATCGGGCGCGTCACTCTGGAAGAAGGCGGCCAGATCTTCCTGAATGAGCGCAAGTACTTCGTGGAACGCGGCGTGGTGACACTGCTGAGCGAAGCCAAGATTGATCCGTACGTTGACCTGCTTGCCAGGACCAAGGCGGCGGGCTTTGACATCAATCTGCAGTTGACCGGCGGAACGGATGACTTCACCACCACATTCACCTCAGATCCGCCGCTATCTCAGCCGGATATCATCTCGGTCCTGCTGACCGGCAGAACACTGGACCAGGTGCAGGGCGCTGGGTTGAACGTCGCCAGGGAGCAGGCGTTCTCCTATGTCAGCGGCAGGGCTGCGGGCAGAGTGTCGCGCGGTTTGCAGCAGAAGCTGGGCCTTTCGCAGGTCCGCATTGAACCGAACCTGATCGCGGCGGAATCGCATCCGGGCGCGCGCCTCACGTTGGGGCAGGACTTCACCGATTTCCTCCGCCTCATCTACTCCATGAACCTGGCCGATAGCCGCGACCAGATTTACATCGCCGAGTACGACCTGGCCCGGCGTTTCGTGTCCCGCGCCATCCGCCAGAGTGACAATACCTACCGCTTCGAATTCAGACATGACTTGAGACTCGGAGGCGCCCCGGATACAGGTAGGCCCGCCGTGGCGCCCGGCAGGAAGGAACAGCGCGTTGGCCGGATCACGATTGAGGGCGAGCCGGTGCTCGACGAGCGCCTTCTCCTGAAGAGGTTCAACATCAAGCCCCGGGACCGGTATGACTTCCACAAGGTGCAGCAGGGAATTGAGCGGCTTGGCAAGTTCTACGCTGACCGGGGCTACCTGGAAGCGCGCGTCCGCGTCAGGCGTTCTCCACGTGACAAAGAAAGAGAGATGGACCTGGCGCTCAGCATCAGCGCCGGACCCGTCGTTCAGTTCGCCTTCGAAGGCTACTCTCCTTCCGACAAACTCCGCAAGCAGGTGCGCCAGATTTGGAATGAAGGCTTCATTGACGCTCAGCGCACGGAGGACTCCGTGCAGGCCATACGCGAGCACCTGGTGGCGCAGGATCTGCTGGCTGCGGAGGTCACCACCGGGATTTCACGCCTGCCGCAGGGAGAAAAGCAGGTGCTCTACCGGGTCGAAAGCGGGGTGAAGTACTCCAACGTCGAAACAGTGTTCGAGGGCGCTGAAGGGCTCAAGCCGGGCTTTTTGAGTGACACGATTGAAGAGGCAGGGTTGGCGGATTCAGTGTACACGGACCCGTCCGAGGTCGTCTCTGCCTTAGTCTCCTTGTACCGCGAATATGGGTTTCTGGAGGCTAAGGTTTCTCAGCCACGTTACGAACTCGACGCCAGCACAGCTACGGGCAGGGTGATCATTGCGGTGAAGGAAGGGCCGGAATTCAAGGTCGGCGAACTGACCTTCAGTGGAAACCGGGCCGTTCCGGAGACGGATCTGCGAGCAGAGGTGACGCTGGCTCCAGGCACTTCCTTCCGGACAGAATCGCTGAACACTACGGTGTCCCGCCTGGAGGAGTTTTACTGGACGCGCGGCTACAACGACGTCGTGATCAATTACGCTCTCCAGCGCAAGTCCGCCGAGGGCCAGATCGATCTCGATTTCCGCATTATTGAAAACCGCCAGGAGGTGGTCCGGGATATCAGCATCGAAGGTCGCCACGAAACGTCCGAGAAGTTCGTTCGTAATCAGCTCACGATCGGCGATGGGGAGGTTCTCGACTTCAATAAGACCAACAAGTCGAGAAGGAACCTCTACGGTACCGGCGCTTACGCTCTCGTGGATATTCAGACGGATCGTGTGGAACAGGCCACGGCGGCTCCGGAAACGGAACCCACGCCGGTTGACCTCCGCGTCAGCTTGCGGGAAGTGAAACCATTTGACATTCGTTACGGCGCATTCTTTGACACGGATCGCGGACCGGGATTCATCGCAGATTTCGCCAACCGGAATACTCTGGGCGCGGCCCGCGTGGTGGGCGTGCGCACCCGCTACGATTCTGACATCCGTGAGTTGCGCGGCTACTTCAGCCAGCCGCTGTTGCGTCGCTTACCGCTGAAGACAAACGTCGTCGGATTCGTGCGCCGAGAGATATTCGATACGTTCATCACCGACCGTACCGGTTTCTCCTTTCAGCAGGAAACCTATTTGGGTTTATCGACAATCCTTTCCTATGGCTATCGCTTCGAACGGACGAACACTTTCGACAAGGATCCGGAATCCCTGTTCAAGGTTCCGCCGTTCAACGTTGCCCCGCTAACTTTCTCTTACACGCGTGAGACACGGGACGAGTTCCTGGATGCTACCCGAGGGTCGTTTATTTCCCATGCGCTGGAGTATTCCCCCGAGGGGATCGGTTCCGACATCCGCTTTGTCAAGTACTTCGGCCAGTATTTCAAGTACTTCCCCCTTTCAAAGCCCGCTGAGGTCCCGCTTTCAGGAGGCTTGTTGCGCCCACGCTGGGTGTTCGTCACGGCAGCCCGCGCCGGGTTGGCTAAAGGTCTCGGGGGACAGAACCTGATCCGCACGGAACGCTTCTTTGCTGGCGGCGGCACCACTATGCGAGGCTTCGAGCAGAATACGCTCGGTCCCGTGGACTTCCTGGGCGACCCCGCGGGCGGCGACGCCGTCTTCATCCTGAACAACGAGTTGCGGTTCCCCCTCGCCGGTATCTTCGAAGGCGTCGGTTTCCTGGACCTCGGCAATGTCTACACGCGGGTGGCGGACTTCAATCCGTTCGATGCGAGGTCGGCCGCCGGATTCGGACTGCGTGTCCGCACGCCCTATTTCCTGTTACGCCTGGACTACGGTTTGAAGCTGAAGATAAATCCGGGCGACCCGATCTTTGGGGTCCCGCCCGAAAAGCGCGGAGCGTTCTTCTTCAGCATCGGGCAGGCGTTCTAGGCGAACCTGCGTCACGGCAAGTCCAGTAAAACCGGCATCGGGAGAGACTTTCCGCCGGCGTCCCTCACTTGAATGGACGCATAGCCGAGCGGAGTGATTCGCATCTGCCTGTCTTCAATCTCCACCAACAGGAAATGGTGCTGGGGCGCCCATCCGGCGACTTGAGCATCTGCCATGCGGCTACGCACATCCCCGCGCCTCAGTTCGCCACCTGAGCCGGTGACCACGTAGAGCGTCCCGCGCGTTTGCTGGTTGCGGCGGCTGAACTGCAAGTTGTGTTCATGGCCAGTGAACGCGACGGGGACGCCGTACTTCTCGAACAAATCCACCACTGGAAGAAGGACTTCGAGACTGGCTTCATGCCGGGGACCGGCGGTGAAGGGCGGGTGGTGGAAGAAGGCAATTCTCCAGGGCGCTTTGGAGGACGCCAGCGCATTCGCCAGCCAGAGGAACTGCTCCCCGTCCGGCGCCAGGGACGGCGCCGGGCGGCCGCCGCCGGTAATGGCTGTCGTGTCAAGCGCAAAGAAATCCGCCAGACCGCCGTAGCTGAAGAGGTAGTAGCGGGCTGCGTCACCGCCTGGGAAGAAGAAGTTGTCCAGTCCCAGAACGACCTCGTAGCGGTACGGGGTGTCCGGCAGCAGGGCATCCACGCGGAGCCAGTTGCGCGGTTGCCCTCTGAGGCCCCGGACATAACAAGGCGAAAAGTGCGATCCCCGTCGCCGTGCCTTTCGCCAGGCGCATATACCTCAGCTTCGCAACTCCTTTCATGCTCCTTTCAGGCTCCGCAAGCCTTGGCAGGCTTGCTGTTCAAACTAAACTAGATGCATGAAGATTATTTTTCGTGGCGCCGTCGGGACCGTTACCGGATCCATGCATGAACTCCAGTCCGACGGAAAGCGCTTCCTGCTGGATTGTGGCCTTTACCAAGGCAGACGAAAGCAGGCCCGGGAACGCAACACTCACTTTCCCTTCTCTCCCAAGAAGGTTGACGGGGTGATCCTTTCCCACGCGCATATCGACCACAGCGGCAACCTGCCGACCCTTGTGAAGAGCGGTTTTGAGGGGCCTATCCTGACCACGCCAGCTACCGCCGACCTGTGCCAGACCATGCTCCCGGACTCCGGCTACATCCAGGAAAAGGACGCCGAGTATCTGAACAAGCGTCTGCGGCGCCGCCGCGCACTGGATCCGGATTGTAAGGATTGCGAAATCGAACCGCTCTACACCGTAGCGGACGTGGAGCAGACTTTGCCGCTGTTTGAGCAGGTGTCTTACCGGTCGCGCCGGGAGTTGAGCGACCAGCTTTCCTACGAGGCGTTCGATGCCGGTCACTTGCTGGGTTCTTCCTCGGTGGTGTTCGAACAACGGCGGAACGGCAAGAGCCTTACCCTCGCCTTCTCCGGCGACATCGGCCGCCCCAATCTGCCGATTATCCGCGATCCGCAGCCCCTGCCTCCCGTGGACTACCTCATCATGGAGAGCACCTACGGCAACCGGCTCCACCGGCGCGACGAGATGGTGGCCGAAAAGCTGGCCAATGTGATCCGGCGCACGGCTCAGCGCGGCGGAAAAGTGATCATCCCTGCCTTCGCCGTCGGCCGCACGCAACAGATCGTTCTGATGCTGCGCCAGCTGTGCGAAAAGGGCGAAATTCCCTCCATCCCCATCTTCGTGGACAGCCCGCTCGCCGCGAACGCCACGGACGTGTATCGAAGGCACTCGGAATGCTACGACCAGGAGACGACCGCTTTCCTTTGGGACGGCAAGGATCCTTTTGGTTTCAGCCGTCTGCGCTACATCCGCGACGTCTCTGAATCCAAGGCTCTCAACGAGTTGAGAGGACCCTTCGTGGTCATATCCGCTTCGGGTATGTGCGAAGCGGGCCGCATCCTTCATCACCTCAAGAACAGCGTGGAAAACCCTCGCAACACCGTGCTTATTACCGGCTTTCAGGCCGAGCACACGCTCGGGCGCAAACTCGTGGAAAAAATGCCGGAAGTGCCGATTTTCGGCGACCCCATGCGGTTGCGGGCCGAGGTAGTTGTGATGAACGAGTTGAGCGCCCACGCCGACCAGAAGGAACTCCTGCGATGGCTTCTTCCCATGGTGGGAAAGCTGAAGACTGTTTTTCTGGTTCACGGGGAAATCGAGCAAAGTCAAACACTTGCAGACATGATTCGGGAAAACTACGATCTCAACGTCGTCATTCCTGTCACCGGACAGGCCTTTGAGCTCTCTTAAGAGTTGATGGCTACAGTCGACCTGCCTCTGCCGGACCACCGCCCTAGGACGCTGCTTGACAGGGCCCTTGCTCCCGTCAGCAAGGTGCGGGACGGGGAAGGCGCGGGCGCCGTGCTGCTTGCGGCCAACGTCTTCCTGCTTTAGGCGGCCTGCTACATTCTCAAAACCGTGCGGGAGGCGCTCATCCTCAGCGAAGCCAGCGCGGAGGTCAAAAGCTATGCGAGCGCCGGGCAGGCCCTGTTGTTTCTATTGTTTATACCCGCCTACGGGGCCTTTGCCTCCAGGGTTAACCGGACCCGGTTGATTTCCTGGGTAACGCTGTTTTTCGTTCGGCACGCCCTGTTTTTGCCCACCAGCCGGGAGGCAAAATACAAGGCCAAGGCGCCCATCGATACCTTCTTTGTCCGGGCGGGAGATATGCTTCAGGCGGGGGTGGTGTTTGGCGGAACGCGGATGGGATTCACAGTTCCGCAGTTCGCGGCCATGAATCTGCTGTTTGTGGCGATTTCGCTGGTGGTGGCCGGGGCCATCTTCCGCGAGCACAAGCGCATCGCCGGCCACGCGTGAGCCTAGCCCCGGGCAAGGCGGGCGGCTAGCGCCCGATGATGTCAAACGTGGTCGTTCCGGGCTGCCGAACCTTCCCGTAAACGGCTTCCCACTCCCTGTGGGCGGGATGATCGGCATACACTTTCAGGGCCTTCTCATCATCCATCTCCATGCAGACGCCGTATTCGCGAATGCGCCGCATGACTCCGCCCTGGACCGTATCCACGCCTTCCGTGAATTTCTTCCGGGTCTCGCTGTCCGGCATGAATACCGCGAGGTTGCGCAGCAACTTGCCGTGCCAAACTCGATGGAGGCCAGGGATCTTGGAAGGCAGCTCGTCGGTGGCTTTGGCGAAAGCCGCCCAGTCCGCATCCGTGGCCCCGGCAATCGGCGTGAAGACAAAACAGTGCATCAGCTTCTTCTCTCCCGCGCTCAACAGCCCAGCGCAGACCATCAGGACGGCAGCCAGTGTAATTGCACGCGCAATCCAACCAAGGTTCTTTCTCATAGGTTCCTCCAGTAGTGGTATGGCTCGCTCACGAGCTCATAAGTTGATTCTAGCAGCCGTTCACGCCAGGGGGCGATGAATTCCAATAGCATGGAAGCAAGGAGGCGAGCGGCATTCCGGGAGACGGGCCAGGCAAGCAGAGGTCGAGGATGACGGCGTTCGCGTGGTGGTATTTTGCCATCGCGGCGGGTTTTGTGCTCCTCGGCTTGCAGAGGTTGGTGATCGGTGGCACTCTGCTGGAGGCAGGCTGGCGCTGGCTGGTGGCGGCAGGTTTCCTCGCGCTCGGCTGGCTCACGCTGCGTCCGGGCCGAAAGTAGGCTCAGCGCGTGGTTTCATCCTCGCTGCCAGAGCGGGTATCGTAGCCGCCAAGCCTCTCTTCAATCAGCTTCTGCTCGATCGCCTGACTAGAGTTCATGAGCTTCCTCAAGGCGTCTTCCCCGCTTTTTTGAGGGGGCATGGCCTCCCGACGCGCCTCCAGCAGCGGCCATAACCGATCCCGGATCTTCGGCGGCAGAATCGTTTCGAGGTACTCGAGGGCCGACCCGCGCAAGTGCTCGTCTTCGGTGTGCAGCCCGTGGAATGCCACCCGCAATGGTTCTCTCGGCAGGACGAGGGAGAGCAGGGCAAACACATGCTCCAGTCCTTTGTGGCTCAGGCCGTGCAGCAGGTCGTCACTAGACGTGGGGAAGTCCCCGTCCAGGGTCTGGTCCAACAACCTGTAGCTATCCCAGGCTGCCCGGTTCGCGGTGACTTCCTTCAAGGCAGTCTCAAAAACCAGCTCGCGCGGTATGACCAAATCAGGGTTGCCCAACGATATGGCTCCTTGTTTGTCAGCGCCCGGCGGCATCCCGTGGCCTCTCCCTCAGCGGCCGGCCGGAGGTTGGTTGGGGTCTTGGCCCTCCGCGAGGAGTTTGCGCGCGACCTGTTCCAATTCCTCTCGGGCTATGCCGCTCAGCCGCACCTCAACCGGCTTGCTGGCTTCTCCGAAATAAAGGCTGGTGTGAGGGAACGGAATCTCGATCTGCATCTCGTCGAACTTCAGCTTGAGGCGACGGTTCATCTCACGGCCAACGATGAACTGCTTGCCCGGCAGAGTCTTGATTCGGGCTCTCACCACCACGGCGGATTCATCGAAGCGCTCAACGCCCATCACTTCGACGGGTTCCAGGATCAGGCTGGCGTACTCCGGTTCGTTGCCGACCTCCTCGGCTACCGCCCGCACAGCCTCAATCACCCTGTCGGTATCCTCCTTGTAAGCGACTCCGAGGTCGAACACATAGCGCGAATACCCCATGGAACGATTGGCCAAACTCGTAATCGCGCCATTGGGAAAGACGTGGACGGTTTTCGTCGCCCGGCGCAATTGCTTCCCGATGACGAGCACCAGTTCGCCCTCGTAATGGACGTTGTTCGCGCCGGGAGGGATCATGATGGGTTCTTCCGGCGGGAGCAGCGCCGACACGGGCTTGAAGCAGATCTCCGGGCGGGAGGGCGCGGGCCGGTCACCGATGTGGCTCTTATAGTTCAGCCCAACCGCCAGGATTTTGGAAGGCTCACACGGGCAGAGCAGCCTGACTTCAGACAGCTTGAGCCGTTCGCCGGTGGGTTGGCGGGCCCCGAACAAGTTGCCCGAGATCCTTTGTGTCACCCCTCCATCCAGAATCCCGCAGGCAACTGTGGCGCCACGGCGATACCGCACGAAGCGGGTAACCGGGCTTTGCCCAAGACCCGCTCCGGCTACAGCGGCGGAAGCGAGGAAGAATCTCCTGGTTGGTTGCATGCGCACCTCCTCCTGGCGCGTGATTTCATGCTCATGCCAGATGCCGCGATACCAGGCTCCGATGATATGACGGGACGCTGTTTGGGGGCAAACGCTCAGTCTTATAGGCGGCGGGCGATGGCAGCGTAATCCAGACCGCCGAAGAACGCTTCCCGGAATTCGCCCGGCAGTAATGCGAGCGACGGCGAAGCTTCCACCGCGGGATGCAGCCGCTCAACCTGGATGCCACCGAACCCGGCTTCCTCCAGGTAGTGCACGAGCAAAGCAGGCGGTATCGGTTTGACGTGTGTGGCGTCCAGATAGAAGTGCGTGGCGAAGATGGCCAGGCACTCAGGATTGGGTGTTTCGATGACGAGCGGCGCGCCTCTCTGCAAGACGCCGGCGGCCAGACGGATCATCTCCGGTACCTGCCTGGCCGGCAGGTGTTCCAGCAGGTGGGCGCAGAGGATTCCGTCGCAGCTGAGGTCAGGCC
>JBBIND010000024.1:0-49003 GCA_037444075.1 Acidobacteriota bacterium
GCCCCGGACCTCCCGGAAGGCGTATCAGCAGCCTGCTAGCGCCGGATAGCGGTGTTTCATCAGCGTTCAACCCAGCCAAAGACCAATTCCATGGCCGGTCCTTGACATTCGGCCCGGCACCTCGTAGGCTAGATATAGGACCTGAATGGTCGTATATAGCCCTGATGTTCAAACTCACCAAAAAAGCGGACTACGGCCTAATGGCGGTCAAGCACTTGGCCCAGATAAAGCAGGACCAGAGTGCCAGCGCCAAGGAGATTTCGGAGAGTTATGACATCCCTCTGCCGCTCCTCTCCAAGGTTTTGCAGAAGCTGGCCAAAGAGGGCTTGCTGACCTCGGAGCAGGGTGCGAACGGAGGGTATCGGCTGGCTCAGAAACCCGGCCGAATCAGCGCTTTAGAGGTGATTCGGACGCTCGAAGGGCCCATCATGCTGACGAGTTGTTCCACGGCCCGGAGCGATTGCGACCAATCAGAGAAGTGCAACGTCCGGGAGCCTCTGAGGCGGGTGCACGAGGGCATTGTCCGCTTGCTGGCGAGCATCTCGATCTCGGATTTGTCAGAAGAAGCGGGACCGGACACGTGTCTCTGGTCGGGTTCGCCGGTACACAAGTGCAGGGCTCCCCTGCCGGGGCACAGGGATGTTGAGGAGATAAGGTAAGGATTGAACGGTATGAAGTTGCCAATTTACATGGATAATCACGCTACGACGGCGCTGGACCCGCGCGTTCTGGATGCGATGCTCCCCTATCTGCGGGACAAGTATGGCAACGCCGCCAGCCGCAACCATCGTTTCGGCTGGGAAGCGGAAGAGGGCGTGGAGAAAGCCCGTAAGCAAATTGCGGATTTGGTGGGCGCCTCGCCGAAGGAGATCGTCCTCACGAGCGGCGCCACGGAGTCCAACAACCTGGCGCTCAAGGGTGTGGCGGAGATGTACGCCGAGCGCGGCAACCACATCATCACCGTAGCCACCGAGCACAAAGCCGTGCTCGATTCCTGCAAGAAGCTTGAAAAGCACGGCATCAAGGTCACCTATCTGCCCGTACAGCCCGATGGTTTGGTGGATCTGGACAGACTGCGCGGCGCCATCACGGACAAGACCATCCTGATCAGCGTGATGTACGCGAACAACGAAATCGGAGTGGTGCAGCCGATCGCGGAAATCGGCGCGATGGCCCGGGAAAAGGGCATCCTGTTCCACACCGACGCCGTGCAAGCGGCAGGCAAGATCCCGGTCGACGTGAATCGCGATCACATCGACCTGATGTCGCTGAGCGGTCATAAGCTCTACGGGCCGAAGGGTGTGGGCGCGCTCTACGTGAGGAGACGCAACCCGCGGGTTCAGTTGACAGCCCAGGTGGACGGGGGCGGACATGAGCGCGGCATGCGTTCCGGCACGCTGAACGTGCCTTCCATCGTCGGTTTCGGCGCAGCCTGCGCCCTTTGCCGGGAGGAAATGGCTGAGGAGGCGCCTCGCCTGCGCGCATTGCGGGACAAGCTCAAGAACCTGTTGGAAAGCCAGTTGGAGGACGTGAACGTGAACGGCACCATGGAAAGCCGCCTCCCGAACAACCTCAACATGAGCTTTGCCTACGTGGAGGGCGAGTCCCTGCTGATGGGCATCAACGACGTTGCGGTTTCCAGCGGTTCGGCCTGTACGTCGGCCACTCTCGAGCCCAGCTACGTGCTGAAGGCTCTGGGCACGGGCGACGACCTGGCGCACTCTTCTATACGGTTTGGGCTCGGCAGGTTCAATACCGAGGAAGAAGTGGAATACACCGCCGCGAGAGTGATCGAAGTGGTCAAGAAACTGCGCGAGCTGTCCCCGCTTTACGAGATGGCCAAAGAGGGCGTGGATCTCAGCAAGGTGGAGTGGACGGCTGGCTGAGCGGTTGCACGGCAAGGGGCTGAGAAGAGGGAGAAGGAGTTAGCATGGCTTATTCAGACAAAGTGTTGGATCATTACAACAACCCGCGCAATGTCGGGTCGCTTGACAAGAAGGACCCCAAGGTGGGAACAGGCATGGTGGGCGCGCCCGAATGCGGCGACGTGATGAAATTGCAGATTCTGGTGAACGAATCCACCGGCATGATCGACGACGCCAAGTTCAAGACGTTCGGTTGCGGCAGCGCGATCGCCAGCTCCTCTTTAGCGACCGAGTGGCTGAAGGGCAAGTCCCTGGACCAGGCGCTGCAAATCAAGAACACTGAAATCGTCAACGAGCTGAGCCTGCCGCCGGTGAAGATCCACTGCTCCGTGCTGGCCGAGGACGCCATCAAAGCGGCCATCGACGACTACAAGAGCAAGCGGGAGCCGGTGGATGGCGGCGGCACGCCGGCGGAGGTCGTCAGCGAGGCAAGCGAATGATCCAAGTCACACCCAAGGCGGTGGCCAAGATCAAGGCGACCTTCCTCAAGGAAGGTGTTACCTCGGGAGGGCTGCGCCTCGGTGTGCAAGGGGGCGGCTGTTCCGGCTTGAGCTACCTGATCCGGTTCGAGCAGCAGGAGAGGCCCTCGGATCACGTCTACGAGTTTGAAGGCGTGCGCATCTTCATTGATCCCAAGAGCCTGCTCTACCTGGATGGGATCATCCTGGACTACAAGGAAAGCCTGATGCAATCCGGCTTTTCTTTCGAGAACCCGAACGCGAAGAAGAGTTGTGGCTGCGGAACATCTTTCACGGCCTAATGGCGAACCGGGCGACGGAGAAGATCCGCGCCAGTGCTGGCAGTGCGGCCATCCCGCACAGCATTCCCTTTTCTGTAAATACTGCAATAGTTTGCAGCGTCCGCAGGTCGATTACTACGCCTTTCTGGGAATCCCCCGCAAGCTCAATCTGGACCTGGACGCACTGCAGCGCAAGTTCTATGAACTGAGCCGGCTCCTGCATCCTGACCGCTACACCCTCAAGCCGGTCACGGAGCGGCAATTTTCCCTGGAAGCCACAGCAATCCTCAACGACGCCTACCGCGTGCTGCGGGACCCCGTTGCGCGGGCCGAGTATGTGTTGAGAGAAAACAACCTCGAGAAACCGGCCGATGGCCCGAATAGCGTGCCGCCGGAGCTGCTGGAAGAGGTGTTCGAAATGAACATGGCGCTCGAGGAGTTGCGCTCCGGAGACGCCTCGGTCCGGCCTCAGCTGGAACAGACCCGGCAGCGTTTCGACGGATTGCGCAGAGAACTGGACTCGAAACTCGAGGCGTTGTTCCGGCGTTACGACGTGCAGCCCGGCAAGAGCGCGCTCGAAGACATCCGGGCCGTCCTGGTCCACCGGCGTTACGTTCAAAACCTGCTCTCACAAGTCAACAAAGAACTGGCTGGCTGATCATGTCCCTGATGCAGATTGACTTTGGTTCCCTGAGGAGTTCCCGCATTGTCGGCATTGACTTGGGAACAACCAACAGCCTGGTGGCTTGGATGGACCTTACGGGACCGAAAGTGATTCCTGCACAGGATGGCGCCCCGCTGGTGCCGAGCGTGGTGGCCTACACTCGCGAGGGTGAAGTGCTGGCGGGCCACACGGCCGTGGAAAAGCTGGTGACGGAGCCGGACCGGACCGTGTACTCCGTCAAGCGCCTCATGGGCCGGGGGCTGGGGGACGTGGGCGGAGAGCTGAAACTGTTCCCGTTCAAGGTCGTGCAGGGGAGCGAAAGCGTGCTGCGGCTAAGCCTGGGCGACCGCACTTTCACGCCCCCTGAGATTTCCGCTTTCGTTCTGCGCCAGCTCAAGCAGAACGCCGAACAGGCGCTCGGAGAACGCGTGGAGAGGGCCGTCATCACGGTGCCGGCGTATTTCAATGATGCCCAGCGGCAGGCTACCAAGGACGCCGGGCGAATCGCAGGCCTTGAAGTGCTGC
The DNA here is from genome assembly GCA_037444075.1 of Acidobacteriota bacterium. GTDB lineage: Bacteria > Acidobacteriota > Terriglobia > Bryobacterales > Bryobacteraceae > JBBIND01. Next base: position 3,854 of record JBBIND010000024.1, read on the forward strand.
GCCTGGTGAACGAACCCACCGCGGCGGCTTTGGCCTATGGACTGGACAAGCGCAAAGAAGGCATCGTGGCCGTCTACGACCTGGGCGGCGGCACGTTCGACATTTCCATTCTCCGCCTGCACCAGGGCATCTTCGAGGTGCTGGCCACCAATGGCGATACGCACCTCGGAGGCGACGACATTGACCGCTTGCTGCTGGAAATCGCCCTGGAGGACATTGCGAGCGAGTGGGGTCCGGAGCAGGCGGCGTCACCCGTGCTGGCATCGATACTCCGCCAGGCGGTGATCCGGGCCAAGGAGACTCTCTCTACCGCGCCCGCGGCCAATATCGAAGTCGAATTTGAGGGCCGCAGCTACCGCCGCCAAATCACCCGGGAGTTGTTCGAGCGGCTGATTACGCCGATTGTGGACCGCACGCTGGGTCCCTGCCGCAGTTGCCTGCATGACGCCGGTTTGAGCGTTGACCAGATCGACGAGGTGGTGCTGGTGGGCGGTTCTACGCGCATCCCGCTGGTGCGTCAGGCTGTTGAGCGGCTGTTCCGGGCGCGCCCGCACACCGAACTGAATCCGGAGGAAGTGGTGGCGCTGGGCGCCGCTGTTCAGGCCGGTATCCTGTCCGGCGAGGTGCAGGACAAACTCCTGCTGGATGTCACGCCGCTTTCGCTGGGCATCGAGACGATGGGCGGGCTGGTGACCAAGCTGATTCACCGCAATTCCACCATCCCTGCCAGTGCCACCGAGGTTTTCACCACCGCGGTCGACGGGCAAACCAACGTCCTGATCCACGTATTGCAGGGCGAGCGCGAGATGGTGACGGACTGCCGCAGCCTGGCGCGCTTCGACCTGAAGGGCATCCAGCCGCAGCCGGCGGGCATGGCGCGCATCGAAGTGCGTTTCCTGATTGACGCCAACGGGATCCTGAACGTGGCCGCGCGCGACATCCGTACCGGCAAGGAGCAAACCATCGAGGTCAAGCCTTCCTACGGATTAACGGACGGCGAAGTGGAGGCGATGATCCGCGAGTCCATCGAGACGGCGGAGGAGGACTTCCGCGAACGGCAGGTGCGCGAGGCGCGGGTGGAAGCCGATGCCATTCTGGCGGCGACGGAAAAGGCGCGCCAGCACGAGGCTTTCGGAGAGTTGAGCGAGGAGGAGCGGCACGAGGTGGAAACGGCCGTGAATCACCTGTTGCTGGCTTACCACTCCGATGACCACCTGCTGATCCGCGCCCAGATTGACCACTTGAACCAGGCCACTATGAAACTGGCCGAAACCATGATGAACGCCACCGTCCGTCAGGCGTTGAAAGGAACGAAGATCTGACATGCCCGAGCTCGGATGGGAAGACAGCGAGCAGATCGCCATCCTGCTGGCGGAGCAGTTCCCGGACGTCGACCCCTTGACTGTCCGGTTCACCGACCTGCACGCCTGGGTGGTAGGGTTGTCCGGTTTTAAGGACGATCCGGCCTCCAGCACGGAAGGCAAGCTGGAAGCCATCCAGATGGCTTGGTACGAGGAGTGGCAGGACAGCCACTAAACCGTGGCTTCGGCCCGTTGTGAAAGCCTCTGAGAGAGGCTCACGGCCGGGCGGCTGCAGGCCATTGCCGCCACCCACTCCCGCATCAGCACGCTGCCTGGTCAACAGCCGGAGAGGATGTAGAAGCCCGTTTCCACCGTCTCCGGAGTGACGCGGTTCCAGACCACGCGCGCCAACCCCGTGCCGTCCTCATGCTGGTAGGCTACCGTGTCCCCGGAGGCGAGTGCGGTGCTCCGGTGTGCCACACGGAAGCCCCCCGCGCTGATGTCGACCAGGGTGCCGTAGACTTCCAGCCTGCGGGCATCCTGCACAGTAATGGTCACCGGCCCGGCCGCCGGGATGCGGGAGTGACGCCTTCTTTCAGACGCCTCCTCGGCGTGGAAGCACTCATCCTGCCAGACTGACATGGTCCGCCTCGCACTTGTACAGTTTCAGCTTCCGGGCCAGCGTGCGGGTGGAGATGCCCAGCAGGTCCGCGGCTTGCTGATGGTGGTTTCCGGTCTGCGCCAGCGCATCCAGGATGGCCTGCCGCTCCAGGCTCTCCAGATGGAGCGGCCTTTCCGCCCCGCTGGCACGTGGGGCCTCACCGGGTGACAACTGGACGTCCACAACATTGCTTTCCGCCAGGATGGCGGAGCGGAGCACCGTGTTGCGCAATTCGCGAACGTTCCCCGGCCAGTTCCAATTCAACAAAGCCTGCTTCGAACTCTCCGTGAAGCGCGCTTCCTGGTTGCACTCACTCAGGAAGAATTCGGCCAGAGGCAGAATGTCCTCGCGCCTGGAACGAAGCGGTTGGACCTCCAGCGACACCTGGCTCAGGCGATGATAAAGATCGCTGCGGAATTTCCCTGTCTTGATGAACTCAACCAGGTTCTGGTTCGTGGCCGCCACGACGCGCACGTCGACCGCTATTTTCCGGACACCCCCCAGCCTGTAATAAGGCATGCCGTCGAGCACGCGCAGCAGCTTCACTTGCATGCGGGGATCCAGTTCACCGATCTCGTCTAGAAAGATCGTTCCGCCGTCGGCGAGTTCGAGCAGACCAGACTTCGTGGCTGTGGCTCCGCTGAAAGCTCCCTTCTCATACCCGAACAGCTCACTTTCAATCAGGTGTTCAGGCAGGGTGCTGCAATTCAGATCGACCCACGGTTTCGCGCAGCGCCTGGAATGATGATGAATGGCTCTGGCTATATGCTCCTTGCCGGAACCGGTTTCACCGAGGATCAACACCGACGCGGAGCTTTGGGCAACGCGCACGACGGTTTGCATCAGACGCTGCATCGGAGGGCTGCAAATCACAGTGGGCCGGCCTAAGAAGGCCTGAACGCCTGCCGCATGATTGGACATGTGAGGTTTCGTGTGGCTCTTCGTTCAAGGTGGCGAGGATTTTAGCGTTTCGTTGCCTTAGTCCCCTGGGAATTCGACCCCTAGGCCCTCCAGGCCATGCCGAACCGGACAACCTGTCCACTCCTGCGCCTCGCGGATGACAATTTGTCACTTCGCGGGATCCCTTTCCGCCGTTCCGGACGGCCAATCGAAATCCTAAGTGGCGATCTTCCCGACACATACGGACCCCTGCTGTGATATTCCACAACATGGCACGCCGGGTGCTGCCGCGCTGGTGAAGGCATCTGCATGAAGGGCTTGCACCCGGTTGCCAAAGCATATATTGCGCTGGTGATTGCAGCCGGTTGTGCGGCCATCGCCACCAGCCTGGTGCCCTGGCAGTCCGTTGACCCGGTCAGATTCGCCTGTTATCTGACGGTTGCCGTCCTGGCATCAGGCTTGAAAGTAATCCTGCCCGGGATCAACGGCAACATGTCGGTCGGCTACATCCTGATCCTCGTGAGTCTGGGTGAACTCAGTCTGGCCGAGACCATGCTAATGGCGTGCGCGGCGACGGCCGTGCAAACGTTTTATGCCGCCCGGAGAGCCCCGAAACCAATTCAGTTCGGATTCAACCTGTCGAGCGTCGCACTGGCGGCATTCACGGCTCACGCTTTCTACCACTCCGGCCTGGGAGCGCGGCTGGAGCCCTACCTGCTCCTGAAGATGGGGCTCACTACCGTGCTGTACTTCCTGGTCAACACCATGACGGTGGCCATCGTGGTGACGCTATCCGACCGGAGGTCACTGCGGAAGACCTGGCAGGAATGCTACTTCTGGTCCCTGCCCTACTACCTGCTGGGGGCAGCACTGGCCAGCCTCATCTCTTTTCTGAATGTCCGGGTGGGTTGGCAGGCATCGATCATTGTGCTGCCGCTCGTGTATCTCATCTACCGCTCTTACCAGCTGTATTTGGGCAGACTCGAGGATCAGACCAAGCATGCGCAGGAAATGGCCTCGCTGCATCTGCGCACCATTGAGGCTCTGGCGCTGGCCATCGAAGCCAAGGACGATATCACGCGCGACCATCTCCAACGAGTGGAATGCTATGCGCTCGAGATTGGGCGGGAGTTGGGCCTCAGTGAGATCGAACTGCAGGCGCTGCGCGCCGGCTCCCTTTTGCATGACGTCGGCAAGCTGGCCGTGCCGGAGCACATCGTCGCCAAGCCGGGCAAGCTCACACCCGAGGAATTCGAAAAGATGATGATCCATCCGGTAGTGGGAGCCGAGATTCTGGAACTGGTTCGATTCCCCTATCCGGTGGTCCCCATCGTGCGCCATCATCACGAAAAGTGGAACGGCACCGGATATCCGGATGGTCTGGTGGGCACGGAAATCCCCCTGGGCGCGCGCATCCTGGCGGCTGTCGACTGTCTGGACGCGCTGACCAGCGATCGGCACTACCGGCGGGCGTTGCCGCTGGAGAGAGCCATGGAAGTCGTGGTTTCTGAAGCGGGCAAGAGCTATGATCCGGACATCATCGCCATCCTCCAGCGGCGATACCGCGAATTGGAGGCGAAAGCACAGTCACATGCCAAGTCAGCTACTCGCTTGCCGCAAAACGTAAGGAAGGGAGGCGCGTCAGTACCCGCTGCCGGGTTTGAGCAATCCGGCGTAGCTCCGGCGGAGCTTAATACCCAGCCTGACTTCCTCGGCACCATCGCGGCGGCGCGCCAGGAAGTGCAATCGTTGATCGAACTTAGCCGCGAACTGGGCTCCTCGCTGAACCTCCGCGAGACGCTCTCTGTCCTGGATTTCAAGCTCAGGCGCATGATCGGCTACAAGGCCATCGCGATCTATGTCCTCCGCGACCGCTGCCTGGTGCCGGAGTACGTGCAAGGAGAGGATTCCCATCTGTTCAGTACCCTGCGAATCCCCCTCCATGAAGGGCTTTCCGGCTGGGTAGCGGCCAACGACAAGCCGATCGTCAACGGAAACCCGGCGGTTGAGACGGGCTATTTGCAGGATCCGGCGCGCATCACCAACATGCGGAGCGCGCTCGCCGTACCGCTGAGCGGGCTGAATGGTCCGGTGGGTGTTTTGGCTCTTTATCACGTTGAGAAGGAAGCCTTTAGCCGCGACCATCTGCGCGTGCTGATCTCGATCACTTCAAAGGTAAGCCGGGTGGTCGAGAACACCCTCAAGTATGAAGAGGCAGAGATTTCCGCCACGACGGACGGGTTGACGGGCCTGCCCAACGCCCGGTCGTTGTTCATTCACCTGGACGCCGAGATCAGCCGCGGCCACCGCAGCAGAACTTCCTTGTCCGTGGTCGTCTGCGATTTGGACGGTTTCAAGCAGGTAAATGACCGCTTCGGGCATATGGCCGGCAACCAGGTGCTGAAGCTGGTGGCCGAAGGGCTGCGTAACTGCTGCCGCGCTAATGACTACGTCGCCCGCATGGGCGGAGACGAATTCGTGGCCGTATTGCCGGACATTACGCCGGACGGGCTGGAACGCAAGAAGCTGCAATTCAAGGAGGTCGCCCGGCAGGCGGGCCTCCAAGTCTGCGGCGAAGACGTGCTGTCGGTCAGTGTCGGGTTGGCCCGCTATCCGCAGCACGGCATGAACGCTGAAGAACTCCTGGCGCTCGCAGACCGGCAGATGTATCTGGAGAAGGAAAGCGGACGGCGGCGGGAGACGGTCATCTTCAGCGAGTTCTGCCAGGAACTTGTCCAGCCGTTGCCAAACTGATCCGAACAATCAGACGAAACCCTTCCTGCCAGCCGATAAGCCGAGAGAAGCCGACATTCATCATGAGGGCCAAGCTCGTCTCGCTGGTACTTACACTAGTTCTGGCCGGGTTGCTCGGAGCCACGCTGGTGCGTTTTGCGCCCGGCTATGGAGTGGATGAGCACGCCTTGGATCCGCGCCTGAGCCGGGAGAGCGTTGAAGCACTGCAAAACCGGGCGCCTGCGCGGGACGGACTGCTGCGCTACTACGCCGGCTACCTTCAGGGGCTGTTGCGCGGTGATCTGGGAGAGTCTGGCACACTGAACCGCCCGGTGGCGGAACTGATCCGGGAACGGATGCCGGTGACGGCGCGCAGCATCGGGCTCGGGCTGGCGTTGGCGTGGAGCGCCGGCCTGGCGTTGGCGTTGCTGCCCCAGCTTTTCCGCAGCCCGGTCCTGGACTGGATGACAGCGGCCGCAGCCGGCGTGTTCCTGTGCGCGCCGGCCGCAGTGGTGGCGTTGGCGGCGCTGCATGCCGAAGCTCCCACCGGGCTGGCCCTGGCCGCGGTGATCTTCCCGCGGGTGTTCCGCTACGCCCGGAACCTGCTGGCGGGGGCGGCAGCCATGCCGCACGTGCTGGCGGCCGAAGCGCGCGGGCTGGGACGGGTACAGATTCTTGGCCGCCACATCCTGCCGCTAGCTACACCACAACTGCTGTCTCTGCTGGGCGTGTCATTGAACCTGGCCTTTGGCGCCAGCATCCCGGTGGAGGCGGTGTGCGGCTCGCCCGGGCTCGGGCAAATGGCGTGGCAGGCGGCCCTCGGGCGGGATCTGCCCGTTCTGGTGAATATGACGCTGCTTTTGGCGGCGCTGACCATGATTTCGAACTTCCTCGCGGAGGCAGTGACTGCAAAATGCGTACCGGTGCGGGCATGAAGGGCGCCAGGCGGGTGATCGTGGTGGTTCTGCTGATCCTGTTGGGAGGCGCTGCTTCCGGCGCCTTCCTGTATCGCGTACCCTACGACCAGCAAAACCGCGAATCCTTTGGCGCCCCGCCGAGCAAGGAGCATCCTCTCGGAACGGACGAGCTTGGCAGGGACCGGCTGGCCCGCCTGCTGCACGGCAGCCGCATATCGCTGCTGCTGGCAACGGCGGCGGCGTTGCTGGCAACTGCCATAGCCGGAGTAGTGGGCGCCGCGGCGGGTCACTTTGGGGGCTGGTGTGCACGAGCCTTCCAAGTCCTTGTGGATTTGTTCCTGTCCTTGCCTTGGCTGTTCTTGTTGATCATGTTGCGGGCCATCCTGCCTCTGAACGTCTCGCCCGTGGTCTCGCTGGCCATTACTTTTGCGCTGCTGGGGTGCCTGGGCTGGGCAGGGTCGGCGCGCGTGATAGCGGCCGGCGTGCAGTCCATGCACCGCTCGGATTTCATGTTGCAGGCGCGGGCGCTCGGCTGCCGGCCCAGCCGGCTGCTGCTGCACGTGATCCCGAACCTCAGACCCTTGCTGCTGGCTCAGCTCTGTATCAGCATTCCGCTGTTCCTCTTGAGTGAGGCGAACCTGGGGCTGCTCGGGCTGGGAGTGGCCGAACCCATGCCCTCCTGGGGCAATCTGCTGCGCGAGTTGGAGAACTTCCACGCCGTATCCGTGAATCCGTGGGTGCTGGCTCCCGCCGTTCTGCTGGTAACCGTAGTGGGCTGCTTCCATATCCTGCTTTCCGGAAAGGAGAGTCACGCATGATGACACTCATCAGGCTGTTCCTGGCGGTGGCGCTCACGGGCGCGGCCGCGTTGCACGCCGGCGGGGAACTGCGCTTCGCTATCCGCTCGGAGCCCAAGACATTCCATCCGGCGATGGTGGCGGACGAGAACTCAGACACCATCCGCTACCTGACGCACGGTTTTCTGGTCCGCGCCAATCGCCACACCCAGGAATTGGATCCGGAGTTGGCGGTCTCCTGGAAGACTTCACCCGACGGCCGCTCTATCCGGTTCCGGCTGCGAACGGGCGTGCGCTTCTCCGACGCGACCCCCTTCACCGCCGAGGACGTGGCGCACACTTTGCGTGCACTGATGGATCCGGAACTGCGGTCGCCCGTGGCGGATTCTCTCCGGGCGGGCGGCAGGAACCTCGACGTCGTGGCCCACTCCAGCCATGAAGTGTCCGTCACTTTTCCCAAGCCCATGGCCGGAATCGAAAGTCTCTTCGAGAACGTCGCCATTCTCTCGGCGCGCAGTCCACTCAAGGAGAAGGCTGTCCTGGGGCCTTTCGTGTTGGCGGAGCACGTGCCGGGTTCGTACCTGCTGCTAAAACGGAACGCCCACTACTGGAAGAAGGATAAGCGAGGCAGAGCGCTCCCCTACCTTGACGCGGTGCGCGTGGAAATCGTGCAGAACCGGGAAACGGAGCTGCTGAAATTCCGCCGCAATCAGCTGCACTTCATCACCAACCTGGAGGCGGATCATTACAGCAGGCTGTTGGCCGAGAATCCCGCCTGGGTGAAGGACACCGGTCCGTCGTTAGACGTGGAGATGATCTGGTTCAACCAGGTGGCTAACGCGCCCATTCCCGCGCACAAGAAGACGTGGTTTACGTCGCAGGCGTTTCGGCGCGCCATCTCGATGGCGATCAACCGTGAAGATCTCTGCAAAGTGGTCTACCGAGGTCATGCCCGCCCGGCGGTAGGACCGTTTTCAGCGGCGAACCGCCAGTGGTTCAACGGCAGCCTGAAACCCCATCCGTTCGACGTCAAGGCCGCTCTCAAATTGCTCGAGCAGGAGGGCTTTCAACGCAAGGGCGAGTGGTTGGTGGACAAAACCGGCCAGCCCGTGGAGTTCAGCATAGTCACCAACTCGGGCAGCCGCAACCGGGAGCGCATGGCGGCTTTGGTGCAGCAGGATTTGCGCGCCATCGGTGTCCGCGTCAATGTCGTGACACTCGATTTCCCCTCGCTCATCGAGCGCATCAGCCGCAACTTCAACTACGAGGCGTGCCTGCTGGGCCTGGTAAACGTGGAGCTGGACCCGAACGCCCAGGCGAACGTCTGGCTGAGTTCCTCCAGCCAGCATCAGTGGAACCCCAACCAGCCTACACCGGCCACGCCTTGGGAAGCTGAGATCGACCGGTTGATGGTGGCGCAGGCCACCACCATGCAGCAGAGCAAGCGGAAAGCCCACTTTGACCGGGTGCAGGAAATCGTCTGGCAGCAGGCGCCTTTCATCTACCTGATCAACCGCAATGTCTTGCTGGCCGTCTCTCCGGAGCTGCGGAACATCGCCCCTTCGGTCTTGCGGCCTCATGTGTACTGGAACGTCGATTCGCTGGAGCTTTCCGGCAGGACTGAGGTGAGCCGACGGTGAGTACGCGAACCGCACTGCTATCGATCCGTTTGTCGGCGGACTATGCCGGCAAGCGCGATGTGCTCAAGGACGTCGCGCTGGAAGTGTACCCGGGCGAAATCCTCGGCCTGGTGGGTCAGAGCGGTTCGGGAAAGAGCACCATGGCTTTGGCCGTGCTGGGGCTGCTGGGCGTCCGCGGGGGCGCGGTGCGCGGCGAGATCATGTTCGGCGGGCGCAATCTTGTGAGAGCCACCGAGCGCGACCTTCGTTCAGTGCGGGGACGGGAACTGTCTCTTGTGTTGCAGAGTCCCATGACCTCGCTGAACCCGGCGCTGCGCATCGGCACGCAATTGCACGAGGCCTGGCGGGCGCATGCCCGGAGCAGCCGTCGCGAGGCGGTGGCGCACATCCTGGACACGCTGGAAAGCGTCAACCTCCCTGTCCAGGAATCGTTCCTGCGGCGGTATCCGGCCCAACTCAGCGTAGGGCAGGCGCAGCGGGTGCTCATCGCCATGGCCATCCTGCACCGCCCACGGTTGCTGGTGGCGGATGAACCCACCAGCGCGTTGGATGCCATCACTTCAGCGGAGGTGCTGAAGTTGTTTGCGCGTTTGAGCCGCGAACTGCGCATGAGCATCCTGTTCATCAGTCACGACCTGATGTCGGTCGCTTCCCTCTGTCACCGGGTGGCGATTCTCGATCAAGGCCAAATTGTGGAGTGCGGCATCACCGAACGTGTCTTCCGAAGTCCCGAGCATCCTTACACCCGGCGGCTGATCAACGCCCTGCCGCGGCTTCAACCGGCGCCTGACCAGCCCTCTGGGAGCGGCTTTCCGGTTGGCATCCCGGCCCCTGCTCACCTATACTAAGTTCAATTCGCAAAGTAACGCAGGGAGGTCCATTCAAAGCCATGCGTCGTCTTATGATCGCTGCATCGCTCTTCGTGTATTCCGTCTGTGCCGCGCTGGCGCAGACCGGTTCTTCTTCCATGTCCGGCACAGTGACGGACGCCTCCGGCGCAGTAGTGCCGGGCGCGGCGGTTACGGCCACCAACCAGGCCACGGGGGTCAGCTACCGGCAGACAACGACCGAGGCGGGGCTTTACGCTTTCCCGTCGCTGCCCGTGGGGACTTACACGATCACCGTGGAGATGCGCGGATTCAAGACCGCCCGCAACACGAACTATACGCTGCAGGTCGGCACGCCGCTCGCCGTGGATGTGACGCTGGAGGTCGGCGAGTCCGCCGAAACGGTAAGCGTGGAAGGGACTTATGAGCAGCTCCAGACTGCCAACGCGACCCTCGGCAATGTGGTGGAGCGCAAGGCCATCGTGGAATTGCCGTTGAGCGGGCGCAACCCGCTGAACCTGCTGGTGCTGGAGCCCGGCGTCGTGCAGCGCACCCAAGGTGGGGCGGGCAGCGGCGTGCACGTCAACGGATCCCGCGACCGCGCCTTCAACACGACGATTGACGGAATTGAAGCCAACGAATCCAGCGCCCCGAATCCTCTCAACAACGTGTTCCGCCTGACGCCGGACAATGTGCAGGAGTACAAGGTCACGACATCGAACCCGACGCCTGAAGAAGGCCGCAACAGCGGAGCTTCCGTCTCGGTCGCCACTCGTTCGGGCACGAATCGTTTTCACGGCAGCGTGTATGAGTTCTTCCGCAACACGGCGCTGAACGCCAATGACTTTTTCGCCAATGCTCTGGATACGCCCAAGCCGGACATGAAGCTGAACCAGTATGGCGCTGAGGTGGGCGGTCCCCTGGTGAAGAACCGCACGTTCTTCTTTGCGAGCTGGCAGGGGCAGACCATCAACTTCGCCCAACCCATTGACCAGGTGTTCGGCGCTCCCAACCTGTACACGCCGGAAGCGCTTTCCGGCAAGTATCGTTTCTTCAGAGCTGATCCGAGCACGCCGTTCGTGCTGGATGGCGTCCGTATCACACGCAACGTCCCGCAACTGGTGGATCCCAAGACCGGCGCGTTGCGCGCCGGCGTGCGCAACTGCGTCACCAACACCGACATGAACTGCGTGGGGACTTATGACATGTTCGCGGACGATCCGCGCAGGATTGGCGGCGACCCGGCCATCCTGAAACTGCTGAACACCTTCCCGAAGCCGAATTCCTACGTGGACGGGGACGGCTTGAACGTGGCCACTTACGCCTGGAACCCTCCCACGCGCGTCCGCGGTCCTCACATCCTGGTGCGGTTGGACCACAACTTCAACGAGAACAACACGTTCTTTGCGCGCTATCTGTTCGGTGATCAGAACACTCGGGATGGCGACCCGAACAACAGCCGCCCGCAGGTGTATCCGGGTTTTGCTCCGCTCGGCGAGGTATTCCGGCGCAGCCAGAACCTGGCGGTCAGTTTCCGCCGGGTCATCAGCCCCAGGGTGGTCAACGAACTCACTCTCGGCTTCTCCCGCTTCTTCTTCCTGTTCACGCAGGGCGAGGCGAACCCGGCGTTCCCGAACATCCCGCCGTTTGACTTCGCCAACATCAGCGAGCCCTTTCTCAACCGTCCGCGGACCAACCGGGCAGTGACCACGCCGCAGATCCTGAACAACCTGAGCGTGGTGCGCGGCTCGCATGTCATCAAGGTAGGCTTCAATTTCCGCTTCTATCAGCACAACGATCAGCGCGGACAACCGGGCGGTGTGAACATCACTCCAGTGCTCAGCTTCGGACGGACTATCCGTCCGCCGACGGGCTTCAATACGCCGGCGCTTGCCTCGGCGACCCGCGCGGGCATTGCCGCCGAGGACAACAACCGCCTCCTGCAATCCATCAATGAACTGCTCGGGATCCCCGCGCGCCTGACACAGGTTTTTATGGGGGATTTGCGCAACGATCAATTCCTGCCGTTCCGCACGGGTGACAGCGTTACTCTCTGGGCTCAAGGGCAGCGCCTGAAGCAGTACAACTTTTTTGCTCAGGATGAGTGGCGCGTGCGGCGTAACGTCACGGTGAACTACGGCGCGCGCTGGGAAGCCAATCCGGCTCCCGCGGAAGCCGGGGGGCGCGTGTATGTGCCCGGCGGACCCATCGTGGGCGATCAAAGCCTCGTAAGCTTTGTTCCGGCCAAGCGTTGGTTCGCGCGCAACAACATTGGCGCCGTGGCGCCGCGTCTCAGCATGACCTGGAGCCCTGGACAGAGCGGCAGGACGGTGGTCCGCAGCGGTTACGGCATCGCGTTCGACACCATCAGTTCCTTCCAGGTGACGGCGGTGGCGGGACGCGTTCCGGGTCTCACGACATCCTGCCAGGCGAACCCCGGTGGTTCCACCACCGCCGGGTGCTCCCCCGCGCCTGACGTACGCATCAACGAAGGTTTCCCACTCGAGTTGGCGCCGCCCACCACGAAGCCCAGCTCCTTCCTAACACCTCCGGTGCAACTGCTGGGCACGGCGCCCGCCTTGACGGTTTTTGACCAACAGCTCAAGATACCCACCGTCCACCAGTGGAACCTCAATATTCAGCGCGAGCTTGGCGCCGGATTTGTCGCACAAGTGGGTTACATAGGCCGGCGTGGCACGCGCCTGTTCCGCGCCTACGACGTGAACCAGATCAATGCGGATCCCATCCTGGCAGACTTCCTCACCATGCAGAACAACGTGCAAAGGGGCTGCCGTCCTGACGGGAGCGCCTGCCCGGCGGGCGTGGTGGGCCGGGCGGTCTCGCTCGTCACCTCGGGCGTGCTGACATCGACGTTCGTCAACAGCGCGACAAGCATGACGGAGTTGCAGCAGAACGCCGCCGGCACAATGGCCGGGCGCATCGAACAAACGACGCTGGCCGCAAGGCTCAGGCCGAACCAGCAGTTCGGCACCATCACCTATATCGACGCGGGCGGGGATTCCTACTACCACAGCATGCAGGCGACGCTCCGCAAGCGATTCGACCAGGGTCTGCACGTGGCGGCTTCCTACACGCTCGGCAAGTCCATCGATAACCAGTCTGTCGATCCGGTCGGCACCACGATCGGCGGAGGCTTGAGCACCACCAACTCACGCACCCCTGCAGACATACGCAACTGGCGCAACGAACGGGCTGTCAGCGATTTTGACCGGCGGCACGTCTTCAACGCCGTGTGGCTCTATGAAATGCCCTTCGGCAGCGGAAAGCGGCTGGCGGGGAATGCGGGCGGCGCATGGGAGCACGTGGTGGGAGGCTGGAGCCTGAACGGGATCTTCAGCGCCAACACCGGCGAGCCCTTCACCGTCCAAAGCGGCATCCGCACTTCGAACTTCTCGCACATCTCGCGGGCTGACCTGGTGGGCGAGAAGCCCAAGGCCAAACTCCAGGAAGTGCCGGGGATTGTCGGGCCCGTTTTCTTCCCGAATGCTTCCGCGTTCCGGATACCCTCTCCCGGAGATGTCGGCCTCGGAAGGAACTCATTCCGGGGTTCCGGTTACTGGAACCTGGATCTGGCGCTGCAAAAGGTCTTCAAGTTAGGCGAAACCAAGCGCCTGCAATTCAGGATAGAGACGTTCAACACCCTGAACCGCGCCAGCTTTGAAACGCCCACGGCTTCCTCGAGCGGGTCCAACCAGATTACCAGCACGCGGTTCGGAGAAACCTGCTGTGAAGCCGTGGCGCCGCAAAGCACGCAGAACATCATCCAGACGGGTGAGTCCGCGCGTGTCGTGCAGCTCGCTTTGAAGTTGCAGTTCTGAGGCGGGATTGAATATGCTGCCTGCATGAAGCAAGCATTGCTGATAGCGGCCTTGGCCAGCGGGGTCTGGGCCGCCGATTCCATCCCGCGCCCCGAACATCCCCAGCCTCAGTTCCAGCGTGAGAGCTGGCTCAACCTGAACGGCACGTGGGAGTTTGAGTTCGACGATGCCGATGCCGGCCTCGGCGAAAACTGGGCGGCCGGCGGCCGCAAGTTCAGCCGCACGATCCTGGTTCCGTTCTGCTTCGAGAGCAGGATGAGCGGAATCGGCGATACGTCCTTCCATCCGGTGGTGTGGTACCGCCGCTCCTTTGAAGTTCCGTCCGGCTGGCAGGGGAAACGTGTGCTCCTGCATTTTGGCGCCGTTGACTACCGAGCCAAGGTCTGGGTGAACGGCCGCATGGCGGGAGAGCATGAAGGCGGCCACGTTCCTTTCCGTTTCGATATCACGCCGCTGTTGCAGCCGGCAGCCAACATAGTGACGCTGCGGGTGGAGGATCCGCCCACGGACCGCTACATTCCGCGCGGCAAGCAATACTGGGAGCCGAAATCGCGAGGCATCTTCTACACGCGCACCACGGGCATCTGGCAGACCGTATGGCTCGAAGCGGTGGGCGAGAGTTACCTCGAGAAGGTCCGCATCACGCCGACCATAGACGGCGTGGTGCGGTTTGACGTGCGTGTCGGCCGTCCGCGAGCCGGACTCGAATTCCACGCCATGGTAGGTCAGGCGGCCAGCACTTCGGTCCGCGGCGACGGGCCCCGGCTATCGGCGGCGGCGCGCATCCATGAGCCACGCCTGTGGTCTCCCTCCTCACCGAATCTCTATGACGTAGTATTTGAACTGCGCCAGGACGGGCAGGTGCTGGACCGGGTGAGCAGTTACTTCGGATTCCGGTCCGTGCGCACTGAAAACGGCCGCGTGCAGCTCAACAACCGGCCCATCTACCTGAAGATGATTCTGGATCAGGGCTACTGGCCGGAGAGCATCATGACGCCGCCCAGCGATGAGGCCATTCAATACGACATCCGCATGACCAAGGAGATGGGCTTCAACGGGGCGCGCAAGCACCAGAAGGTGGAAGATCCCCGCTTCCTTTACTGGGCGGATAAGATGGGCCTCCTGGTGAGCGGGGAGATGGCGAATGCCTACCTGTTCGATGAAACCTACGTGGCTCGTTTCACGCGGGAGTGGATTGAAGCTGTCGAGCGGGATTACAACCACCCGTCCATCATCATCTGGGCGCCTATCAACGAAAGCTGGGGCACGCCGGACTTGACCGAGGAACGCCAGCAGCAGCATTTGAAGGCGATCTATACGCTCACGAGAAGCCTGGATTCAACCCGCCTGGTCATCGACAACGATGGGTGGGAACACACGGACATGACGGACCTGTTCGCTATCCATGACTACGCGAGATCCGGCGAGTTGCTCTATAAGGTCTACGGAGACCTGTTGGTGGGAGACGCTCCCGTGCGGCGCACGGGACGCGCCTTCCTCGCGCCCGGGTTCGCATACAACGGCACGCCGGTGTTCCTGTCCGAGTTCGGCGGTATTGCTTACATCCCCGCCGGACAGCAGGTTCCTAAAGACGCCTGGGGTTATTCGGGCGTGGAACCTACTGCCGAGGCGGCGTTAGAACGCCTGCGCGGTCTTTACGAAGCGATTGCCCGCATGCCGGTCTTCGCCGGGGTCTGCTATACGCAACTGACCGACGTCGAACAGGAAGTCAACGGCTTGCTGACGTACGACCGCAAACCGAAGTTTGACTCCAAGAGGCTGCGCGAGATCAACGGCCTGCTGCCCTGAGCGAGCCTCCTAGATGTCGTAGTACAGGGCGAATTCGTACGGGTGCGGGCGCAGCCGTACAGCTTCAGCTTCGTTCTTGCGCTTGTAGTTGATGTAGGTCTCGAGCAGTTCCTCGGTAAAGACGTCGCCCTTCAGCAGGAAGGCGTGATCTTCTTCAAGGCAGGTAAGTGCCTCGTCGAGGGAAGCGGGCATCGACGGAACGTTCCGCAATTCCTCCGGGGAGAGGTCGTAGATGTCCTTGTCGAGCGGTTCGCCTGGATCGATTTTGTTGAGGACGCCGTCCAGACCAGCCATCAGCATCGAGGCAAACGACAAGTACGGGTTGGCGGAAGGATCCGGCGGCCGGAACTCGACGCGCTTCGCCTTCGGGCTGGCCGAGTACATCGGGATGCGTATGGCGGCGGAGCGGTTGCGCCGCGAATAAGCCAGATTCACGGGAGCTTCATAACCCGGCACCAGGCGCTTGTAACTGTTGGTGGTGGGGGCGATGATGGCCGAAAGCGCACGCGCGTGTTTCAGCAGTCCGCCGATGTACCACAACGCCATCTGGCTCAAGCCCGCGTAGGATTCGCCCGCGAACAGGGGCTTGCTCTCTCTCCAAAGGCTCTGGTGGACGTGCATGCCGCTGCCGTTGTCTCCGAAAATGGGCTTCGGCATGAAGGTCACCGTCTTGCCGTACATGTGCGCCACGTTGCGGACGATGTACTTGTACAGCATCATGTTGTCGGCGGATTTCACCAGCGTGTCAAACTTCTGATCGATTTCCGCCTGTCCGCCGGTGGCGACCTCGTGGTGATGGCACTCGATCACCAGGCCGCACTTCAGCATGCACTGCACCATTTCGGTCCGCAAATCCTGGTAGTGGTCCGTGGGCGGAACCGGGAAGTAGCCTTCCTTGTAGCGTGGACGGTAGCCGAGGTTGTCGCGGCGCCGTCCGCAGTTCCAGCGGCCTTCTTCGGCGTCGATGTAGTAGAAGCCGGAGTGCTGATTCTGGTCGAAGCTGATGTTGTCGAAGATGAAGAACTCGGCTTCGGCGCCGAAGTAGGCGATGTCCGCCAATCCGCTGTTGGCCAGGTACATCTCCGCCTTGCGGGCGATCCAACGCGGGTCGCGCTCGTAGTGCTGCCGCGTAATCGGGTCAATCACGTCACACGTCATCACCAGCGTCGCTGTCTCAGCGAAAGGATCCATCAGGGCGGTGTTCGAGTCCGGGATCAACAGCATGTCGCTTTCATGGATGACAGCCCAGCCGCGAATGCTGGAGCCGTCCATGCCGAACCCCTCTTCGAAGCATTCCTCCGTTAGCTGGCTAATGGGATAGGAAATGTGATGAGTAAGTCCGGGCAAATCCGTAAACCGCAGGTCGAACTGCCTGGCTTCATGCTTAATAGCGAATTCCAGTACGTCTTTCGGGCTCATTTGCTTCTCCTTGGGGGCTGCGCCTACACACGGTCTGTGCTAAGGTGCCACTTAGTACCAAGCGTAGCCCATGCATCTGCGGGCCGCCAATCGAAATATCTTATGGACGACATTAATGCCGCCCGGCTGCCCGAGCGGCGCATTTTCACCGTCAGCGAACTGACTGAAACCATGGCAGTTCTGCTGCAACAGGCGTTCCCGGATATCTGGGTTTCCGGGGAGATTTCCGGCCTGAAGCGGCCCTCGAGCGGGCATGCCTATTTCACGCTGAAGGACAAGGACGCCCAACTGCGCTGCGCCTGTTTCCGCGGTTCATTGATGAAGCTGCGCTTCGCACCTCAAGATGGCATGGCGGTGCTGGCGCGGGGGCGCATCGACGTCTACGCGCCGCGGGGCGATTATCAACTCATCGTGGAAGCGCTGGAGCCTCAGGGTAGTGGAGCGTTGCAGCTAGCCTTTGAACAGCTCAAGAAGAGACTTGCCGAAGAGGGGCTCTTCGATGCCGCCCGCAAGCGCCCGCTGCCCGCGCTGCCACGCCGCATCGGCATCGTGACATCGCCTGCCGGAGCCGCCATTCACGACATCATTCAGGTCCTGTCCCGGCGGTTTCCCGGTGTGCATGTGCGGCTTTACCCTGCCTCGGTGCAGGGCGCCGGATCCATCGAGGCGGTGGTGGCGGGGATCGAACACTTCAGCCAAGCGGGGTGGGCCGAGGTGATCATTGTCGGCCGCGGCGGCGGTTCGCTCGAAGACCTGTGGACCTTCAATGAAGAGCGTGTCGCCCGGGCCATCGCAGCATGTTCCATCCCGGTGATCTCGGCGGTCGGGCATGAGACGGACTTCACGATCGCTGATTTCGTGGCCGATCATCGCGCGCCCACGCCTTCGGCTGCCGCCGAGATCGTGCTGCCCTCCCGGCAACAGGTTGAAGACCGGCTGACGAACGCCGTCAAGTCCATGAATCAAAGCCTGCGTTATCGCCTGACGGCCCTCTCGAACCTGCTGCACGAGCGGGGGGTTGAACGAGCCACCTCAATCCTCCGCCGGACTCTAGGAATGGCCGGGCAGAAGAACGATGACTTCCGCTACCGGCTTCACCGGGCTTCGCTCAGCTTGCTGGGCAAGTGGCGGAAAACGCAGGAGGGTCTCCAGACGAGACTCCTCGGTCAGGATCCGCGCATAATCCTGGCGGAGAGCCGCCACAAGGAGGAAAGGCTGTGCTCATGTCTCGGGCAAGCGATGCGGCTTCTGATGCTCAAGACGAAAGCGCGCCAGGAAGCGCTTCGGGGCCAACTGGATCAGCTCAGTCCTCTGAAGGTGCTCGAGCGCGGCTACGCTATCGTGCAGGACGAGGGCGGGAAAGCAGTCCGGAGCGCGGCCGAAGCTCAGGCAGGCAGTGAAATAGGAGTGCGCCTGTGGCAAGGGAGCTTGCTGGCGCGGGTCACCAGGTCTATTCCACCCGGTAGTTCGGAGCTTCCTTCGTGATGATGACGTCGTGGACGTGGCTTTCGCGCAAGCCGGCCGAGGTGACCCGAAGGAAAGCGGCTCGCTGCTGGAAATCGGCGATTGAGGAACAGCCGCAGTAGCCCATCCCGGCGCGCAAGCCTCCCACTAACTGATAGACCAACTCCGCTAGTGGTCCTTTGTGCGGCACACGCCCTTCGATGCCTTCGGGAACGAGTTTGGCCGCAGGATCCTGCCCGTAGCGCTCCGCGCCGCCTTGCGTCATGGCGCCCATGGAGCCCATGCCGCGGTAACTCTTGAAGGTGCGGCCCTGGTAGAGAATCAGTTCCCCGGGGCTTTCATCCGTGCCGGCAAACAGGCTGCCGATCATGACGCAATCCGCGCCCGCGGCGATGGCCTTGCTGATGTCGCCCGAGTATTTGACGCCGCCATCGGAGATGAGAGGGATGTCCGTGCCCCGGGTCGCACGGGCGCACTCCGCGATGGCGGTGATCTGCGGAACTCCGGCGCCGGAAACCACGCGGGTGGTGCAGATGGAACCCGGCCCGATGCCCACCTTGATGCCGTCCACGCCGAGCGCCACCAAATCCCGCGCACCCTCATAGGTGCCTACATTTCCGGCGATGAGGGCTACTTCCGGCAGTGCCTGCTTGATCTGTCTGACCGCGTCCATGACGCGCTCGCTGTGCCCGTGAGCCGTATCGATCACCAATACGTCCACTTTGCGCGCCACTAATTCCTGCGCCCTCTCGAGATAGTCCCCGGTAGCGCCAATGGCGGCGCCCACGCGCAGCCTGCCGTGGTCGTCTTTGGCGGCGTGTGGGTACTTGATCTTTTTCTGGATGTCCTTGACCGTGATCAGCCCCTTGAGGCTGTACTGCTCGTCCACCACCAGCAGCTTCTCTATGCGGTGCTTGTGCAGGATCTTCTGCGCTTCTTCCAGGGTCGTCCCGACGGGCACCGTGACCAGGTTGTCCTTGGTCATGGCGCTGGAGATGGGAAGGTCGTAACGCGTCTCAAAACGCAGGTCACGGTTCGTCAGGATGCCCACCAGTTTGTTGTTCTTGGTGATGGGCACGCCGGAAATCCGGTACCGCTGCATCACTTCGAGCGCCTCGTAAATCTTCTGGTCCGGGTCCATCGTGACCGGATCGACGATCATGCCGCTCTCACTGCGCTTGACACGGTCCACTTCTTCGCTCTGGCGCTCGACGGACATGTTCCGATGAACGATCCCGATGCCGCCCTGCTGCGCCAGGGCGATGGCCAGGTGAGCCTCGGTGACAGTGTCCATGGCGGAGCTGACGATGGGAATATTGAGGCCGATTCTTGTGGCAATGCGCGTGGTGGTGTCGGTTTGCGCCGGCAGCACAGCGCTGCGAGCCGGTAACAGAAGCACGTCGTCGAAGGTCAGCCCTTCAGGGATGTTGTCTGGAACCATAGCGCCCGATGATAGATTCCTCATCATAAGCGAGCCTGCAACGGCCCTGCAAGGATGCACAACTGGCGCTAAAATGAAGTTTCCGGCATTCCTGAAGCAACCTCTTCACAGGGAGAACGTCCGTCATGATTTCCGCAACACAGTTACGCCCCGGCATGGTGATTAAGTTCAACGGGGAGTTGTACTCTATTTTCAAAACCGAGCACCGCACGCCCGGCAATTTGCGGGGCTTCGTCCAGGCCAAGATGCGCAGCCTGCGCTCCGGCGCCATGATTGAACACCGGTTCTCTTCGGAAGACCGCGTGGAGCGCGCCATCCTGGATCAGCACGAAATGGAGTACCTCTACGGCGACGGGGAGGCTTTTCACTTCATGAACACGGAGACGTTCGAGCAGATCCACTTCACGCACGATCTGCTCGGTGACGCCGTCAACTACCTAGTTCCGCAGCTCAAAGTAACTGTGGAGTTCCACGAGGGCAAGGCGATCAGCGTGGATCTGCCCGCCACCGTTGACCTTACGGTGGTTGAGACGGAACCGGCCCTGCGCGGCGCCACTGTCTCCAACGTGACCAAACCCGCCAAGCTCGAAACCGGTCTCGTGGTGCAGGTGCCTCCGTTCGTCAACGAGGGCGACCGCATCCGCGTGAACACCGCCGAAGGAACGTATCAGGAAAGAGCCTGAAGGGCTGCCAGCAGTTCTGACTCCTCTTCCGGAAAGACCGTTCTAAGGTCCACCAGCAGCCGGTCCGCCTCAATTCTCACGATGACGGGCGGTTCGCCCAGCCTGAGTTTCTTCTCCCAGGACACGGGGTCCGCTGCCGCGATGGAGATGAGCCACGTGGGCAATGACTGCTCGGGCGTGGAGCCGCCGCCGACGAGCGATTCGCCTTCCACCACGCTTGCCTCGAGGGAAGGGAGTTGCTCCAGCACTTGCTGCGCGCGCAGCCGGATTTCTAGGTTGTCCGCGCGGATCATCCGCAGCGCGGGAATCTGCTCCCACTTCTCCAGCACCGCCAGCCGCAAGGTGCTTTCCAGCGCCCCCAGAATCAGCTTGTCGAGACGGAGCGCCCGGAACATGGGATTACGCCTCAAGCGCCGGATGAGGTCCGGTTTGCCGGCCAGGATGCCAGCCTGCGGTCCGCCGAGCAACTTGTCGCCGCTGAAAGAGACGATGTCTGCGCCCTCGCGCAGGCTGTCGGCGACTAGCGGTTCCTGAATGCCCGCGGCGCTGAGATCAACCACGCAGCCGCTCCCCAAATCCTCGTAGACAGGCACGCCCTTTTCGCCGCCCAGCGCGGCCAAGCTTTTCAATTCCGGGCGTGCGGTGAACCCGGTGACGCGGAAGTTGCTGGGATGGACGCGCAGAATCAGGCGAGTCCGCTCCGTGATGGCGTTGCGGTAATCGTCGAGATGAGTGCGGTTAGTAGTCCCGACCTCCCGCATGACGGCGCCGGACTTGGCCATGATGTCCGGAATGCGGAAGCCGTCGCCGATTTCTATCAACTCGCCGCGCGAAACAATCACCTCGTAGCCAGCCGCGAGTTCGTTCAACGCCAGGTAGACGGCGGCGGCGTTGTTGTTGACCGCGATGCCCGGGCATCCCAGCAGACGTTCCAGCAACGCGGCGATATGGTCGTCCCGTTTGCCGCGCTGCCCCGTGGCCAAGTCATACTCAAGGTTGGAATAGCCTTCGGAGGCGGGCAGGGCGGACAGAGGAGCCCGCCCCAGATTGGTGTGGAGCACGACGCCCGCGGCGTTGATCACGCGCCGCAGAGACGGGCGCTCGAGTTCAGCCAAGGCGCGCAGAACAGCGGAGTCGAGATTCTCCGTCTCCACCGGAAGGTTCTCCGCCATCCGGCGCCGGGCATCGCCAATCACCCGGCGGACCTCTTCAACCAGCAGGCGCCGCGGGTACTTCGCCGACGGGTCCAGCCTGTTGAGCATCTCGTGGACCGACGGCAAGTCTTCGTAATGAGGCTGGCGTTTCACCTCGGGAACAGCTTGTCGAGTTCCTCCAGGCTTGGCCGCCGCCCGTATTCGCAAAGCTCGAATGATTCGGTGTAGCGGATCTGGCCCGCCTTCTCCGCTCCGTACCTGCGTTCCAACGCGGCTCGCACTTCTGGCGTGACA
Organism: Acidobacteriota bacterium; assembly: GCA_037444075.1. Taxonomy (GTDB): domain Bacteria; phylum Acidobacteriota; class Terriglobia; order Bryobacterales; family Bryobacteraceae; genus JBBIND01. The sequence goes on from JBBIND010000024.1 coordinate 25,733, forward strand.
GCCTGGATGCGCATCTTGGCAAGCCACGCTTTGCGTTCGGCGGCTCCCTTGGGAACCTCTTCGAGTCTGCCGTCCACCCAGGGCAGCCATTCGTAGAACTGTGATACGTGGGCGTCCAAGGCGTCCACCTTCGCCGCGTACACGTCATCGATGGACACCACTACGTCCGGGCGGAAGGGGGAAGGTTTCTGGAAGCCGTCCTGGAAGTACATGAACACGGGGTTCCTGCGCAGGGGTGGAGTGTCCGGGCAGATGTTCGGCACCACCACCATGTAGGCTGCGTCCTGGACCAGAATGCCCGTGTAGCGGTGGTCCGGATGATAGTCATTCGGCCGTGGAGCGATGACGATATCGGCATTCCAACGGCGGATGGCCCGGATGATTTGCTTGCGCACCTCCAGGGTAGGCAGCAACTCTCCGTCGTGATTGTCCATCACCTCGTATTCGGCGATGCCCATGCGGCGGCCGGCTTCGCGCGCTTCCGCCGCACGGCGCATGGCCAGCGCTCCGCCTCCCTGACTCTGATGTCCGGCGTCGCCGTTGGTTACCGAGACGCACTTAACGGCGTGTCCGGCGCGCGCGAGTTTGATGGCGGTGCCGCCGAACTTGATGTCGCAATCGTCGGGGTGCCCGCCAATGGCGATAATGCGAAGTTTGCCTTCCTGCGCGAAAGACGCGGCCACGAAGGCCAGCAGCATGAGAACGAATCTGAACATTCTTTGAACTCCTCTATCACCCTTCCAGGTGGCTTCTTTGTTTATGTTTAGCGCTGTGCGGCCCAGGATGGCGAACGGTGTGCCCAGCGCGAATCTTTCAGCGGCTTTCCTAAGGTTGCCGCTCATAGTCATTGCCAAGCCTCTCAGCGTGAATTATACGTCAGCGGGTCTTGCAGGCAGAGGTATGGCGCTCTGCGCGTCCAATTCATCGTGTGCGTCGCGATGAATCTCCTCGAGTTTCATCTTCGTGGCAAGCAGGGCGATAAAGCCCACCAGCCACAGCGGCACCGTCACCACCAGGAACAGCAGCGTGGCGAATCCGGTAGCCTGCGGTCTCGGGATGCCGAACAGGCGAACTCCCAGAATGGTGAAGAACTGGAATGCGCCCACGTTGCTGGGGGCTTGCGGCGGAATGCTGCCCAGACGCAGAATCACCAACACCACGGCTGCGGCGCCGAGCGACAGGTCAAGACCGTAGCCCCGCACGAGCGCATACACAGGCACGATTTGAAGAGCCAGGTACAACAGGCTGACAATAAAGGCCCACCAGAAAGATCTCGAATTGCCCATAACGTGCAGCCCGTTGATGACCATCCGAAGCAGCTTCACGCGGCTGCTGCGAGCAATGGCGCGGTAGACCCTGCCCTTGTAGTAAATGGCCAGCCCCATGACAATCACCGCCACCACCAGCACCAGTCCCAGCACCTTGCTGGCTTCCACCAGCAGCCGGGGCAATTCGACGAACAGCGTGATCACATAGAAGCCGGCTACCAGCCAGATGCCGTCAAACAGACGCTCCAGCACTGCCGATGACACGACCACCGAGAAGCGCAGGCGGTTCCATTTTCCCAGCAGGTAGCACCGGATCACTTCGCCCGTGCGCAACGGCAGGACTTCGTTTGCGAACAGACCGATGTAGACCGCCTGAACCGTGCGGATCAGGGAAAGTTCTTTGAGGGGCTTGAGTAGCAATTTCCAGCGCCAGCCTTGGATCACGTAAACGGCCACGTCAGAAACGACGGCCAAAGTGACCCAGCGCCAGTCGGTTGCCAGGAGCTTGGGAAGTTCGCCTTTCCAGTCAAAGCCCCTGTATACCCAGATCAGGCAGCCGATGGACACAGCATACCCAACGACCGGAATTAACCAGGGGGGAATGCGGCTGCGCAGTGCTTTGCGGGTCTCGCCGAGCATGCCTACAAAGCCATCATATAACCCCGGGCTGCTCCCCTCCAACTCGGAGGTAGTTCAGCGCGCTGAACGGACGAGCACAGACCGTGTCTTTTCGGCGGCTGCACGCCAACTGAAGCCAGCCGCCCGGCGAGATCCCTCCTCCGCCAGACGTTTCCTTAGTTGATCGTCATCGGCGAGTTGCACCAGCGCTGAGACGATTTCCGCCTCGTTGGCCGGGTTGAACAGCAGCACGGCATCGGCGGCCACTTCTCGCAGAGGCGGTATGTCGGAGACGGCCGCCGGTACGCCGGCTGCCAGGGCTTCCAGCACCGGCATTCCGAACCCTTCGAACGTCGACGGGTAAACACACGCGAAGGCTCGCTCATACAAATCGAAGAGTTCCTCCCGCGATATCCAGCCCGTCAGGCGAACAGCCTCACCCAGATTCAACTCCGCGATCAACCGTTCCAATGCGCAGGCGTGGAATCCCCGGAATCCTGCGAGCACCAGCTGAAAACCGGGCCGCTGCCGCCGGAATGAGTCGAACGCCAGCACCAGGCGGTCCAGGTTCTTGTGCGGGTGCAGGGTGGAAACGCACAACAGGAGTTTCTCCGGCGAACGCTCACGCCGCCTGGCGGCAATCAACCTGAGCTCCTCATCCACGCCGTGGTGGATCAGCTCAATCCGCTTCGGGCTCAGCGGGTAGTAGCGCAGCAGGTCTCTGCGGGTTGCCTCAGAAACCGCCACGATCGTCTCGGAGAGGCAGGCGGACTGAAACAGGAACAACCGCCACGCCGGGAGATCCCACCAGCGGAAGTGTTCCGGGTGACGCTTGTGTTGCAGGTCGTGGAACACGGTGACGTTCGGGCAGGGCGCCAGGGCGGGAGCCGTGAAACCGGGATTGAACAGCACGTCGAATCCCATGCGTGCGGCCAGCACGGGCAGCGCCGTCTGCTCCCAAATCAGCCGCGCCGGGCGATTCACCGCCCGCACGGCTTGCGGCAGCACATGAAACCCCGCGCTGGAAGGCCCCAAGGCATGCCCCGTCTCCCGATTTGTGACCAGGAAGTATTCGTTCTGATCGTCCATCTCTCCCCAGGCGGAAAGCAGGCTGCGCAGGTAGACTTCCGTTCCACCCACCTGACCCGGAATTAGATAGAGCGCGTTGACGCCTATGCGCAATCCGGCCATTTCACCGCCGCTGGCCCTGCCGCTGTTGGGCTCTCATCAGGCTCTGCCGTGCGACGTCGCTCTTAGGGTCCAGCCGGACAGCGCGCTGGAAGTCCTCCAGCGCCCGGGCTTCGTCACCCATCGCCGCGCGGACGTTGCCTCGGTAGACATACGTCATGGCGTAGTTCGCGTCGATGGAAGCCGCGGTTTCCAGTGCTTCCAACGCACCCGGGTAGTCACCCTGCTTGCCGCGGATCATGCCGATTTGCGTATAGACGTGGGCCGTACGCTGAAGGCCGGCGGCCAACTGCAATTTCTCCAGCGCTTGCCGCGGCTGCCCGGCACACTCCAGAGCCAGGCCCCAGTCCACCAGCAACCGGTGGTCCGGAGGTTCCAGCGCGGCGGCCCGTTCGAAGCCCTTCACTGCCTCCGGGCAATTGCCCGCCTGGTAGTGCGTGAAGGCGAGATGAAAGTGCGCGCGCGGATTGTTGGGCGACTTGGCGGCCGTGTCCGCCCACAACGCCAGCGGGCTGGTCCAAACCTGATTGCGCTGGTAAGTGAGCACTCCACACACGAAAACGACCGCTGCCAGCGTCGCCATGGCCGCCGGGCGGCGCAAGTTGATGCGGCGCAATGGCTCGGCGCATACCAGCACCAGTCCCAACATCGGCAAGTAAAGGCGGCGTTCCGCCAGCGGATCTTTGATGGGAACGACGGAGGACGTCGGCGCCAGCAGAACCAGAAAGATCAGGATGCCGAAACTTGCCAGCGGGTAGCGGCGGCGCAACAACCAGGCGGCGGCCGCCATGCCAATCAGAGCGAGCAAACCAACGATGGCTCCGTGGTCGAGAGGCGACCGGGAAATGGCGAAGTCATGATCAGCGCTTTGGCCGTAAGGCAAGAAGAACATCCGCACATAAACCCAAATGGCGCGCCACTGTGTGTAGAAGTAGTGGTTCCAGGGCAGCTCACGCATGGCAAATCCCGCCGTTTGCGCTTGACCCAGGACTTTCCAGACGTAAACCAGACCGACGGCGCCCAGGGCCGCCGCCGGGGCGTAAAGGCGCCAGTTTCTACGCGCCCCGGACAAGGAGAAGCCCGGGTTCCAGTAGTAGTCCGTGAGCAGCAGCAGAGCCGGAAACACCGCCGCGTGCTCTTTTGAGAGGACCGCCGCTCCGAACAGCGCGAGCACGGCGAGCGCGGTGCTCCACGTAATGGCCGCCTGCTTGCGGTATAGAAACACTGCGTACGCCGAAAGCAGAAGCAGGGCGCTTTGAGCTTCAGAACGGCCCGCGACGTAGGCTACTGATTCGGTTTGAAGGGGATGCAGCAAAAACAAGCCGGCGCCGAAAAGCGACAACGCCCGGCGCGGCCACTCCGGCGTGCCCGTCCACTCCAGGATTCTGCGAAGCACCAGGAACAGCAACAGCGCACTCGCCAGATGGATGATCACGTTGAAGACGTGGTAGGAGACCGCATCCTGTCCCGAGAGCTGGTAGTTGACCCAATAGGTGGCGTTGAGCAGCGGGCGCACACCGCTGAGCCAATGAGTGAAGGGCATCTCGGCGCTTTCCGGACTGAAGAACAGCAGATACGCGTCGTCAAACAGGAACGGACCGTCCAGCGCGGGACCGTATGCCAGGAACGTCACCACGCCGGCAAAGGCGAATGCCACAACCCAATAGGAAGTGTTCCTGGTCTTGACGGCTGGCTCAGTCCTGGTCTTGGCCGGGCGTCTTGCTTTCGGCATGCAGAGTCTCTATCTGGTGTTGGAGTATGGCCAGGCGCTGAGTCAAGGCCGTGTTGGCGTCTTTCAGCTTGGAAATACTGATTGAAAAACGGTAGAACAGCAGCAGGAATATACAGAAGGAACTTAGCAGCAGGGCCAGCGCAGGGTTGCCCGCGCCGAGCATTCCCGCCAGCCAGTCGAGCGCTGTGACGCTCCTTGAAAGCAGCAACAGCAGGACTGCGGCCGCCAGCCAGCCCACGGAATACTCCACGCGGATGTGGGCGCGCCGTAACGAGATCAGCACCGTTACGATCAACGCGATGCTGAACAAACTGACAACATCCATCAGGCGGTCCATGGTTCAGCTTCCAGTCCTTTATCTTCTCCTGGGTCCATCGTACTTCAGCACGTTGACGAAGACGCCTAACATCACGTGCAGCACGTAGTAGATGGACTTCAGCGCCGTAATGGTGCTCTTGCCCGCCCGCCGGGGTCTCATCCGGCACGGCACTTCCACAAACTGGAAGGCCTTGCGCTGCAGCACGACCAGAGCTTCGATCTCCGGGTAATCCAAGGGAAAACTGCGGCTGAACACGGAAAGCGCGGCGCGATTCACGCCGACCAGCCCTGATGTGGGATCATGTACCGTTTTTCCGAGAATAGGCCGCAGAAGCAGGCGAAAAAAAATGATGCCAAGACGGCGCGCCACGCTGGTGCGGCCGCCTCCTCCGGGGACAAATCGCGAACCGATGACCATCTCGCAACTGGTCTCGCGCAACGTTTCCAGGATGGTGGGGATGCACTCGGGGTCATGTTGCCCGTCGCCGTCCACCCGGACCACGTAGTCGTAGCCAAGTTCATAGGCCAGCTTGTAGCCTGCCTGCACGCACCCACCCAAGCCGAGGTGGTTGGGCAGCGCCAGCACCTGGGCGCCCGCCTGCCGTGCCACCAGAACCGTCGCGTCCGAGGAGCAGTCATCCACCACCAATACGGGCGCTCCGGGCACATGCCGGCGAACCTCCTCCACCACGTGCCCCACCGCCGCTTCTTCGTTGTATGCCGGAATGATGACCAGGAACCGGCCGGTGGACGAATTCATTGCAGCGCCACCTGTCGGGGGCTGATGGCGTACCGGCGGGCCAACTGCCGGAACTCCCCGGCAGTGGTGCGTGCCGCCCCCAGGATTCGTCTCCGCTGGCGCAACAGGCGGGGCAAACTCGCCAGCATAGCCAGATGGGCGCGTGCCACGAACCACGCCAGCAGCAGAGGACTGTCCCCCGTCCGGCTGAATTCCGCCGCCGCGCCGCTCCCGCGCGCCAGATGCACAAGGTGCCAGAAATATCGCGCCGTCACCTTGAAAGGGACGAGCAGCAGCATGCTCAGCGGAAAGTTCTTGACCGCCACGAAGAGACGATTCCGCTCCGCGTAATACGCTTTCAGGCGAGTGGCCTTGCCGGAAGAGTGCGAATAACGGTGTTCCACTTTGGCGCCGGGCACGTAAACGCACTTCCAGCCGCCCCAACGGGCGCGCAAGCCGAGATCGGTGTCCTCGCCGTACAAAAAGAAGTCCTCGTCAAACAAGCCGATATCCTCGAGCATCGCGCGGCGGTACAGGGCGGCGGATCCGCTGGGGTAGAACACTTCCTCGCATTCGTCAAAGGCTTCTCCGGGCTCGCCGTGGCCACGTTGTTTGCCAACGCCGTCGCCGCACAGCAACATGCCCGCTGAGTCGAGCCGGTTCTCTCCCGCCAGCCGCACGCGGCATGCGCCCATGCCGGCCTCCGGATGTTTCTCCATGGCTTCGAGCAGCGACTCTATCCACCGGGGATGAGCCGTTGCGTCATCATTCAACACGGCCACATAGGGGGCGGCCGTACGTTTGAAAACCTGGTTGATGGCAGCGCCATAGCCAACGTTAACCTGGTTCTCGATGATCATCGTCTCGGCGGCGATGCCTTCGGTACGGCGAACCAACCCGCATCCGCTGTTGTCGACAATGGCGATTTCAAACTCCCGGCAGGTCTGCTTCTCCAGCGAGTGCAGGCACTCCAGCAATACCGGCCCCGCGGTCAGCGTCGGCACGGCAACGGTAACCCTGGCGTGTGACAAATTTCGATTGTACGCCACCGTGAGTTGAACTGAACAAATGCCAAACGCGCTCCACTGAGCTACCGTCTCCGGGAACCCAGGTTCTCATACCACTTCAGAACTCCCGATGCCTGCCGCTGCCATTCGCCCGGCCGATAATAGACCACCGGCGTCCGGCCAAAATAGTCCGGCGGTTCGGCCGTGGCGCCGGTCAACGGCGTGTTCACGACGACACGAGTTCCGTCTCCGAAGAGATTCGCGCAGCGCAAGCGATGAGCCGTGGGCAGGCGGTCAATCTCCCGGGCGGTCCATGAACCGGTTGACGGACTGCGGCACGCAGGAGCGTAACGATGCCGGCGCTGTTGCGCGCGCGTGTGGCAAACTCGTGGGCCACGACGATTTCGGGCGCTCCGGAGGCGTCCGCCGAGCAGGAAACCAGGTTGATCATGCGCGACAGGCCCGTCGCCAATACGTGCCGTTGCCGGGAGGGATTCTCGAACCAAACGAGTTCGGTGAGTCCGCTCGCCAAGGCTACCAGGTCTGGACGCCCGTCCCGGTTGATGTCGAGCGCAGCTACCTGGTAGCCGCCCTTGAGTCCGTCGCCCACGGCGTGAGCACGGAAGGCTACGGTTGGCTCCGCCCCGGCTGCGCATGCCAGCCAGCACGCCAGCCAGGCGGTTTTCACAAGCGCCCCAGCCACCGTATGCGAAAGTTCATGGAGCGCCCGTAGCCGCCGTAGAGCCGCATGAAGTTCACGGAGTGCGTGTTGTTGTTCACCACGGTGGGGTTCCGGTGATTGGTGATGTTGTTGAAGCCCCCGCGGAGCGCCCAGCGATACTTGCGGAATACAAAGCGGCGCTCCAGGTGAACGTTCAACTCGAAGTAGTTGGGGAACCTCTGTGAATTCACCGCGCCGAGGATCTGGTTGTTCTCGCTGACGATGGAGAAAGGGAACCCGGTGCGCCACTCCATCAGGTAAGCTACGGCCCATTCCTTGGAAAACGTCGGCAGGTAAGCCCAACTCACGAGACGGTGTGGCACATCCCACGGCATGCGGCCGACGTTGTCCGTCACGATGATCGGATCTTCCACGTTGATGTCCACGACGGCGTTGGAGAAGGTTCGCGAGCGCGTGTAGCTTCCCATCCACTCGTATTGCCTGCGGAACGGCTTCCGGACGGTGATTTCGAAGCCGTCATAGATGTCCCTGCGGTTGTTGCCAAGATTGTACAACGCGTCGAAGACGCTTGCCTCGAACCACTCGCGTAGCGTTGGGGGAGGCGGTTGCCCACGCAGCATATCGGCATAGGTGAAGCCCCGGATACCGCGGCGGCGCGAGTAGTCAAAGCGCGTGTAAAAACCGCCCGGCCACACCTGCTCCCAGCCGAGGTTGTAGTTCCTGTAAGCCGGTCGCGCGAGGCGTCTGTCCTGAATGGTGAAAGCGGAAACCGCAGGTCCGCGGGTGATGGCTCCGTTGGGTTCGAAGTAGGTGGTCAGGGAGTACTGGTCCCGGGGGCGCGTGAAGATGCTCAGATGCGTAGCGTCATAAAGCTGTGCAACGCCGCCCGAAATCTTGGTATTAGCCAGCCCTTTGGGGGCCCAGGCGAAACCCGTCCGGGGCGAAGTGCTCCACCGGCTCAGGATGCTGTCCCAGTCCAGCCGCAGTCCCAACTCCACCAGAAGACCGGGCATCACCTTCCAGGAATCCTGAAGATATGCGCCAGCCTCCACGTTGCGCCGGCTCAGTTCTCCGCTGCCGGAGAAGACGGTTCTTCTGATACGGGTGAGATTATCCCGATAGTTCTCAAACCCCGTGCGCCGCGCGTTCTGCCAATACTGGACGCGGTTGAGGTCCAGGCCCGCCTTCAGTTGGTGGCTCCCGCCTGCCGTGATGGAAGGCCAGAAGAAATTGACCAACGCCTGGTCGCGCGCCGCTTTGCGGGCTGCGTCGACGAAATAGTGACCCCGCTTGCCTTCCGGCGTAATGACATAAATCCCTTCTCCTTGAGGGATCTCGCGTCCGAATGTCCGATTTCGGGCGTAGCCGACTTCCAGCAACGCTCTGCCGGGCATGTACCACTGGTCCTTGACGTGAAAGAACCACTGCCTGGAGCGGCGGTCCACCGTGGTTTCCACCGGGTCCATCACGCTGAGGCCAGACCGGGGCGCGGTCCAGCCGCTGACCAGAAAACCCGCGTAGAGAATATTCGAAGGGGACAGGTTGGCTTGGGTTGAGAGCAGATTGCTGAAGCGCCAGCTGGTAGTGCGGTCCCCACCCTTGGGCAGTTCCTTCACCACGTTCTTGGAATACAGCGTGTCCAGGCTGTTGAAGAACCAGGCGCGGCTTCGCACCAGCGGACCGGAAAAACTCAACCGCGGCGTCCAGTTGCCGATCACCCAGCCTTTGCGGTGCTCCATGCCGGGGATGAAATTCGTGGCCGAATAGCGGAAATGGTCGTCGCCGGAACGGCTGTGAATGGCCAGCGTTCCCGCGGAGGCTTTGCCGAATTCCGCCGAGTAGCGGCTGCTCGTGATTTCCACCGATTGCACCGCCTCGACGCTGAATCGCGTATCGAAACGCCCCGTGAGCGGATCGCTGATGTTGAACCCATCCAGCGTGTAGAGGACCTGGTCCTCCTTGCCGCCCATGATGTGCAAACCGCCTTTCGCGTCCTGAACCACTCCCGGGACAACACGCAGCGCATTACGCAAGTTGTTGGTGCTGGGGTAGGGGATGCTGAGCAGGTGCTCGCCGGTAAAAGTATCCTGCGGCACTGTCGTTTCCAGGTCGACCAGCGGCGGGGTCGCCACCACATCCACAGACTCGAAAACTTCGCGTTGCCTCTCCAGCACGAAGTCGACGCGGTTGACTCCGGGAACCAGCCGGATCTCCTGATTCGCCAGCCGGAAAAAGCCCTCGCGTTCCACGTCCACTACATAAAGCCCCGGGCGCGGCGCATTGACAATGTACTCTCCGGTGGGATCCGAGTTGGCACGCCCACCTGCCAATTCGTCAGACTTTGGCAAACGCAGGGACACCCTCACTCCGCTGACGGGTGCGTTTGTTCCGCTAACAACCTTTCCGGTGAGAATGACGTCGGCCTGAGCTACCACTGCCAAGCCAATGAGAGACACGACCAGAGGCAAAATCTTCCCCTGCACGACACCACCTGACCGTAAATATACAATGAATCCGTATGCCCGTGAAGACAACCGTAATTGGCAGCTACCCCAGCCCGCATTGGCTGCTGGGAGACACCAGCAAGGGAGCGCTCCGTGACGCGATCATGGTGGTGCTGAAGACCCAGGAAATGGCCGGCATTGACCTGGTGACCGACGGCGAACTGAACCGTTTCGACCCCAGCCATCCGGAGACGAACGGCATGATCGACTACTTCGTCAGCCGGATGGAAGGCATTCGCACGAGCTACTCGATCACTGACATCGAGCGCTTCCGGGAAGATGCCGGCCTTTCTTACCGGGCGCAACCTGCCGGGATTGTGGTCGGCGAACTTGGGGAGGGCGTTCTGAATCTGCCCTCGGACTGCGAATTCGTGCGCGGCCTCACGCGCCTGCCGTTGAAGTTCACCTGCACGGGCCCTCATATGCTCACCAAAGTGCTCACGGACCGCCGTTACGGAGACCGCGAGCTATTGGCCATGGCCATCGCCGGCGTGCTGCGCCGTCAAATGGAGCGCGTCCACGCGGATGTGGTGCAAATCGATGAGGCCAACATCAGCGGTCACCCCGAAGACCAGCAGTGGGCCATCGCGGCCATCAATCATGTGCTGGAGGGCATTTCTGCCGTGCGGGCAGTCCACATCTGCTTCGGCAACTACGGCGGACAGACCATCCAGAAGGGCGTTTGGGAGGATCTGCTGCCGCTGCTCAATTCTTTGCAAGCGGACCATCTGCTTCTCGAGTTAGCCCGCCGGGGTTATGACGAACTCGAGATCCTGCGGGATCTCGATCCGCGCATTGGTTTTGGGCTGAGCGTCATCGACATCAAGGACAATGCCATAGAGCCGCCGGAACTCGTCGCCAGCCGCATCGAGCGCGCGGCCGGCATCCTCGGCGTGGAGCGCATCCATTACGTTAACCCGGACTGCGGTTTCTGGATGCTCCAGCGGAGTGTTGCAGACGCCAAACTCAGCGCGCTTGTCCGCGGCCGCGACCTGTTCGAAGGGCGGGGCTAGTTCGATAGTGAAGAGCTGTTCATATTAAAATCGACTTAAACTACAGCGCCTGCGGGGGAAAAAGGAGTATCATCATATTGCGCTGGGAAGCGCTCCCGTTCACAATTCTGCACCTTGCTCACCTTGGTTCCTGGCGGCGATCGGCCGGGGTTCTGACTGCGGCCTGTCCGGCGGTTAGCCGCTGAAGCTGAGCGATCCAGCGACGACGTTTGGGAGGGCTAAGATGGAGGCCTTCAGCAAGCTGAGGCGCGTTGTCGCCATCGGAGTGGTCTGCATCCTGGCAGCCCAATTGTGTCAAATCTCAGGTCAGGCCTTTTTTTGCGCATTTGGCTGTTGCCACTCGTGCGTGTTCATCACTTGCGACGATCCAGCCTATTCCTGCCAGTACTGCATCCACTGTTGCGAAGGCCTGCCTTGTTTGGAGAGCACGAACTGCGAGTGAGAGAGTGAGGCGAACATGTCCCGGATTATGGGGATTCTGGTGTTGGCTTTGTTCGGCGCGTCAGGACACGCGCTACCCCAAGGCAGTCCCAAGCCGCTTGTGAGCCGGGAGATCCCGAACGCTTGGACCACCGTGGAACTCGATCCACGGGGAGCGGAACTGCATCTCACCTTGCCTGACTCGGGCAAACAGCATTGGGTCCTCGGCATCCAGGTGCGCGAGGGAGCCAAGGACCGGCTGGAAATAGCCGAACTGCGGTTCGCACCGCCGGAGGGACCTTATGGGCGCACGGGGTTGCGCCGGGTGCGCGAGATTGCCGCTTACTCGCAAGGCTTGGTGACCAACTCCCGGGATACCGTATCCGTGGCCGAAGGCGGCTCCGAACACGTGGCTTTAGTCTTCGTACAGCTTTCAGCCCCGCGGGAGGTGATTGCGCGGAATGGCCATGGATCCGCCCTCCGAGTGCGGGCCGGTGACTCCGCGGTCATCGTGGGGGGAGAACTCCGGGGGCAGAAGTTCGCAGGGCGTCACGAACTGCCCTTGATAGCTGTGCAAGGCGCGCACACCGCGCCCACGGCGGCGCCCTCGGGGCCGGTTTTCCGCCACGGCGCTTATGTGGCGGACGCGAGGCTCATGCGCGCCCACATTGCCAACTACGTTGACTTCGAACGCGTCCACTACGCCGGCCTCGGCCCCCGGGCGTTTGGGGTCCGGCTGGAAATAGGCATTGACGGCCGCGTGAAGAACGTAAGCCTCCCGCCCGGTGAACAACCTGCGCTCGAGGCGCTCGTTGTATCCGCTATCCGGCAGTGGACCTTCCGGCCGTTTGTGGCCGATGCCAAGCCAGTGCCCGTCGTCGCGGACCTGCTGATCGGGATCAGCCCGGACGGCCGTGTATCTTCGGCCGTGTCGCCCGCCGCTGAGCTTCGGTAAAGCCGCGTCCGCACACCTGGAACCCGGCTATTCCCAACCCGGCGTCAAGTTGCCTGCTTCATCACGCCAATGGGGCGTCCAGGCCAGCGCCACCAGCTTCACGGAGATGTTGGTTTTCTTTGGGCGCACGCTCTTGATTTCCACCTGTTCGAGCAAAGCCTCCATCTCCGTGGCGACGGCTTCGGATTCAGCCTTGAATTCGGAATCCAACTCCGCCAGTTTTTCCCGCAGCGCCTCTATATTCTCCTCAGCCCGGTCAACATCCTGAGATTCCCTGTGCGCTCGCCCTACTGTTCGAGCCGCCGTCGTGGCCCGGCCCAGGTTCGTTGCGCTCAGCTTCTTCCTTCCCAGGAAAGCGCTCAGCAGATTGGCGCCGACGGAGATGACGGCCTGCAATTTCTGCTGCTTGGCCTGCTCCTGCTCGCGCTCCAGTTTCTGTTCCGCCTTCCGGATCCATTCCTCTTGTGCAGCCAGTTTTGGCGCATACTTTTTCCGCAATTCCTCCACCCGGCGGTCGCGTTCCTCGTGTGCGGCTTGCCGCAGGCGGATACGGAAATCGCGCAGGCTTTCATCGGTTTGGGAAGTGAGGTTCAGTTCTTTCACCCGGGACAACTCCAGCCTTTCGTTGGCGTAAAGCCAGGAGGCGAAGTCCTTTTCCCAGGTCTTGTAGCTTCTGGCGTCGGCGGCAGCGCTTGGCAGGCGTCCGTAACCTGCCGTTTCCGGCGCCTCCTTCTCCAATTCCTCGAAATCCAGCGGGCAGGCCTGCGATGCGTCCCAATTCACCGGGGCCAGATCACCACCGAACGGCGCCAGGCGTAGAATCCGCCGAGCGTGGTCCACTCCGAGCTTGGTGTCCTCGAAGCGCACCTCCGCCGAAGCCAGCAGCATGGGCTGGTAGAAGAGAGTTCCTGCGCCGGCTCGGGCGGGCAACCAGACTTGGGGAATCCCCGGGGCGAGCGATGGCCTCGGCGCCGCCTGCGCAGAGGGCGCGGCGGGTTTGGCAGCACCGGTTTTCCGATCCGCCATTAATTCCTGTATCTGCGGCCGTGTGAGCGGACCGCGCAGGTAGGACATGACCCAGCGCGTTTGGAATGTTTCGGGAGCGTCTTCGTGCACGTTGTTCAACAGGAAGACCCGGCTTCCCAGCGCGGCCAGGAGTTTTTCCATGCGCTGGCGGTTGAACCGGCTCCCGGCGCTTGCGGCAGCGCCTTCCAGACCTTCCAATACGCGCGCTTTGTCGCGTTCGGTTTGCAGCCGGCCCAGAAACCACGTGCCTGCGTTGGCCAAGCCCCGGTAGTCCAGGTCCACCGGGTTCTGTGTTGCGAGCACAATGCCCACGCCGAAGGCACGCGCCTGCTTCAGTAGCGTCAGCAGGGGCGCTTTTGAAGGCGGGTTGGCCACCGGCGGGAAGTAGCCAAAAATCTCGTCCATGTACACGATGGCTCTCAGGCTCGTCGTACCGGACTGGGCGCGCGTCCAACTCAGGGTCTCATTCAATAACAGGGACACGAAGAACATCCGCTGGGAGTCGCTCAGGTGCGCAATCGAGAAAATCGCCACCCGCGGCTTGCCCTCCTCCGTGTAAAGCAAGTTGTTCAAGTCCAGCGATTCGCCTTCCGTCCAGGCGGAGAATTCCGGCGACGCCAGCAGGTTGTTCAGCAGCATCGCCAGCCCGAACCGCTCTTTCGCCGGATAGAACGTCTCCAACTCCAGCACGCCGATGCGCTCCACGGGAGGCGACTGCACCTGGCGGATGATTCCGGCCAAATCCAACTCCTGGCCTTGGGACCACGCCCGGCCCAATATTTCCGCCAGCAGGATGTGTTCGCGGCTCTGCACCGGATCAGCTTGCACTCCCACCAGCCCGAGCAGAGCCGAGACCGTCGCGCTGATTCGTTCGCGCACCAGTTCCGCGTCCCCGGCCACGCCGGGCGAAGGCGGCGCAAAGGATCTCAACACCGAAACGGGCAGACCTGCGCTGCTTCCGGGAGTGTAGATAGCCCAATCCGCGGCCTCTTTCAGCATCCGTACCCGCTCCCCGTCTTGTCCCCATTTCGCCAGTCCGTTCCGCCACAGCTCCGCCTGCTTGGCGGCGAAATCGGACGCGGAAAGCCCCTTCCGCCGCGCCTCCTCTTCGTTGACCCAGGGAAGAAACTCCTCCTGCGAAAGCCCGGGAAAGGTGAGCAGCAGGTTGGCCAGGTCGCCTTTGGGATCGATGACGATGGCGGGGATTCCGTCGATGGCGGCTTCCTCGATGAGGGCCACGCACAGGCCCGTTTTCCCGCTCCCGGTCATGCCCACGCACACGGCGTGTGTCAGCAGGTCGCGTGAATCGTATAGCGTCAGGTTCTCACCGGACTGCTGGGTTTCGATGTCATAGGAACGCCCCAGATAGAAAACGCCTAGTTTCTCGAAGTCCATGATGCCTCTTAGTCTACAATCGGAAGGCCATGCGGTTGCTCTTTTTTCTCCTGCTTGGGACGGTAGCCTGGTGCCAGACCGAAGTCAGCCATTTGCTGGAGCACAAAACGATGGAACGGCTCCGGGCTTACGATGCTGGCTTCGATGGCGTGCTCGGCGTAGCCGCTATCGACTTATCCACGGGGCGCGTGCTCGCTTACCAGGCGGATGCCGTCTTCCCCCAAGCCAGTTCCATCAAGATCCCGATCATGCTCCAGGTGTTTCGGGACGCCCGCGCGGGGCGCTTGAGCCTGTCCGACACCGTGGAACTGACGCGGCAGGACATCGTCGGCGGCAGCGGCCAACTCCAGAAGAAGCTCGAAAGCGGACCCCTCCGGCTGACGGTGCGGGAACAGCTGGAAGCCATGATTGTTTCCAGTGACAACGTGGCCACCAACAAGTTGATTGCGCAGGCCGGGATGGACCGTGTGAACCGGACCCTGGACGAACTGCATCTGGTCTCCACGCGCTTGCGCCGCATCATGATGGACCAGAATGCGGCGCGCGCAGGCCTGGAGAACATATCGACGCCGATGGAAATGGCCCGTCTCGTAGAGATGATTCACCGTGAGACTGCCGCCGCGCCCGAGGATTGCCGGGAAATGCTGGCCGTCATGAAGCGCGTCAAGGCGGGCATGCGGAAAGCCGTGCCGCCGGAGGTGGAAGTGGCCTCCAAGCCGGGGGGCGTCAGCGGCGTGAGTTGCGAAACGGGGCTGGTTCTTCTGCCCGGGAGGCCGTTTGTGCTGAGCGTGATGTCCACCTATCTGGGAGAGAAAAGCCCGGTCGAAGATGTCGCGCGCCTCATCTACGCGCATTTCGAACGCCTGGCGCGGGCGAACCGATACGGGCACAGACTAAACTGAGGGGTATGGCACAACTCAAGGGCAAGCGGATTGCGGTCTTGGTGGACAACCTGTACCAGGAGATGGAAGTCTGGTATCCATATTTCCGTCTGCTGGAGGAAGGCGCCGAGGTGGTCACCGTGGGAGCCACGGCTGGCGCAACGTACTCGAGCAAGCTGGGTTACCCGGCGCACTGCGACCGGTCCTATGACGAAGTGAGCGCGGAGCAGTTCGCTGGCGTCGTCATTCCCGGCGGTTTTGCACCGGACCATATCCGGCGCCACGACAAGGCCAATCAGTTTGTGGCCGACATGAATGCTCGCGGAGCGTTGGTCGCGGCCATCTGCCACGGGGGTTGGGTGCTGTGTTCAGCCAAGGGGATGCTTCGGGGCCGCAAGGCCACCTCTTTCTTCGCCATCAAGGATGACCTCATCAACGCCGGCGCGGATTGGGAAGATTCCGAAGTCGTAGTGGACCGCAATCTGGTTACGTCACGCAAACCCGAGGATCTGCCGGCGTTTTGCCGGGCCTGCATCCGGGTGCTGACAGCCTGACTCCTGCTTCGGTTTGCCGTGACCCGCTGGCTACAACCGAACGATCTTGCTTGAGGGGTTGCCTTTGAGCGCGTTGCGCGTATCCACCACCAGGGGCGCTTTCTCGAGCACTTCGGCGTAAGGCGCGCTGGTGTGGTCCGTCACGATCACCACGCAGTCCGCGGTGGCGGCACTGGCCAGAGGTTCGGCGGACTGCAATTCGAACCCGTCCAGCTTGAGGGTCGGCACGAATGGATCGCTGTAGCTCAGCTGTGCGCCAAGCTCCAGAAGCATCAGCGCGATGTCGATCGCGGGAGACTCCCGCATGTCGTCGATGTCGCGCTTGTAGGCCACTCCCATGATGTGGATGCGGGATCCTCGCACCGGTTTGCCGTGGCCGTTCAGAGCGTTCTGAATCTTCGATACCACGAAGGAGGGCATCTGCCCGTTGATGTGGCCTGCCAGTTCGATGAAGCGCGCTTCGACGCCCGCCTGTTTCGACTTCCAGGAAAGATAGAAAGGGTCAATGGGGATGCAATGGCCGCCCAATCCGGGACCGGGATAGAACGGCATGAAGCCGAATGGCTTCGTGGCGGCGGCATCGATCACTTCCCACACATTGATGCCCATGCGGTCGCACATCAGAGCCATTTCGTTCGCCAGGCCGATGTTGATCATCCGGAAAGTGTTTTCCAGCAACTTCACCATCTCTGCCACCGTGGCCGAACTTGCCGGGACAACGTTTTCCAGAGCCTGCTGATAAAAGAGCGCGCCCAGTTGTGTGCAGGCTTCCGTTACGCCCCCCACCACCTTCGGGATGTTGGAGGTCGTGTAGGTCGGGTTCCCTGGGTCGACGCGCTCGGGCGAGAAGCACAGGAAGAAATCCTCCCCCGCTTTCAGCCCGGACTCCTCCAGCATCGGCCGTAGCAACTCGTCCGTGGTCCCCGGATACGTGGTGGATTCCAGGATCACCAGCATGCCCGGGTGAAGATGCTCGACGATCTTCTCGCAGGCGGCCACGACGAAGCTCATGTCCGGATCCTTGGTCTTCCTCAGCGGCGTGGGAACGCAGATGTTCACCGTGTCTAACTCGGAGAGGCTGGAGTAGTCGGTGGTCGCTCGGAGCAGTCCGCGCTCGACGAGCGTGCTGACGTCAGCCTCGGGGACGTCGAGGATGTAGGAATTCCCCCGGTTGATCGAGTTGACTTTTCCCTCTTTGGACTCGATACCTACCACGTGGAAGCCCGCCTTGCCGAATTCAACGGCCAAGGGAAGGCCCACATAACCCAAGCCCACCACGCCTATCTTGGCGCTGTGGCTACGGAGTTTTTCAGCCAGTAACTCAGCGTATGGGGTGCTTGAATTCATAGGGACAAGGCCTCATTCACTCAGAAGTAAAATATGCCGTGGGCGACCAGCACCGCAGGGCCCACCAAAGATACCTCATTATCCCACCGCACTACAAGCTTCCCGGCCTGTGTGTGGACGTTCACCGGGCTCTTGACACGCCCTTGAACGACGGCGGCGACCGCCGCGCCCATGGAACCTGTGCCGGAACTCAAAGTCGCGCCGGCGCCGCGTTCAAAGAAGCGGGCTTCAATCGTGTGCTCGTCGAGCACCCGTACGAAGGAGACGTTCGTGCGGTCGGGGAATCGCGGATGGCGCTCGATTTCTGCACCGGTCTTCACCCAGTCTTCGGGGATGCTGTCCACCAGCAGAGAGCACTGCGGGTTGCCCACGTCGATGAGGGTCGCGGTTACGGCTCCGCTTGAGAGGTTGATCGTCACGCCGATGTCTTCCTCGCGCACGCGGGGTTTGCCCATGGCCATTTCGAACACGAAGCTTTGTCCGTCGCGTTCCAGCATGCGAAGCTTCTTGGGGCCCGCTCCGGTTACCAGCGTGAGTTCGTCTTCCGCCAGACCTTCGTCCACCAACACTGCGGCCGCGCAGCGTGTGCCGTTGCCGCTGAGACCCGCCGGACTTCCGTCTGAATTAAATAAAGTCAGCCGGGCATTGCCTTCCTCTCCCCCTTCTTCCACCAAGTACCAGCCGTCCGCTCCCACTCCGGAGTGCCGGTCGCAGATGGCTCGGGCAAAATCGCTCAGATCGCAGGACGGGATATGTTTCTTCCAGGTGAACAGGAAATCGTTGCCCGCGCCGTGCGCTTTGGCAAAGGGGATGCTTGTCATCGTCAGTTCCTCCTATAGATCTCCACCACGGGCGCGCCCTTGGCGGTGATTCTCTTCATCAGAAGGTAGCGCGGCCCGGTGCGCTGTGCGCGCAATATGGCCGTGGACATGCGGTCGCCGGAGAACGTCACCGCCCATTCCTCTTTCAGAAACAGGTCGGGCCGCTGCACGGCTGCCTGCCAGTAGGGCCGGTTGTCTTCATACAGGATCTCCTTGATCGGGATGCCGGCTGTCCTGTAAATGCCCACCAAATCCGGAAAAGATGTTGCGATGCCTCCGCCTCGGTAGTTGGCTTGCAGGTATTCGGCTGCCTCGCGGGTCCAGACGCGCCGCGCGGCGGAGTTTACCTCAGATTCCTTCCAGCAGATCCAGGCTTCCCGGTTGGGCGGGAGGAGCCAGGGTGATACGGCGAGGGCGACCACGCCAAGGGTCAGGACTTTGCGGAACCGAATAGTGGGCAACGCCGCGAGGGTTGCCCCGCCCAGGACCAGCAGCGGCAGCGCAGCCAGGCCGTAGCGCGTGTTGTAGTACGAGTACGGCCAAAGGTGCGGAACGAAGATCGGCGTGCCCGAGGAATAGATGCTGAGCGTGTAGAACAGCGGCGGAAGAGAGAACAGCACTGCCGGCCACAGCCGCCGTTTCCACAGGCAGGCCAGGACACCGGCCGCACCCAACATAGCCAGGGGCCAACCGGCGCAAAGCCTCACGGCGGACAGGAAATAGCGCCCCGCTTTCAGCCAGTCCCCGTCTCCCGGGTAGGGCTGCATTCCCGCTGCCATGCTGCGGGCGTAGATCGCTTTGGCGGACCATGGCCCGCGGTAGAACTCGAACGCATCACCGAAAAACCACCAGTTGTGGGCCAGCCAGTAGGCGGGACCCGCCGACGCGATTGCCGCGAACAGCAGCGTGGCGATCCAGCGGCTGCGCTTTGCTGTCAACAGGAAGTAAGCGGCCACAAAGGGGATCAGGAACCACGCTTCGTACCGCGTCAGAGAGCCGGCCAAGGCCGCCAGGCCGGCGCCGGCGGCTGCCCATGGCGTGGAATTCCGGCGGAACAGCACCATGCAGTAAAACAGCCCGAACAAGGAGGCGAACATGAGGGCTTCCGTCATCGCCGTGGCCTGCAAATACAGGACGTTCGGGTTCCATGCGAATAGGGCCAAGGCTGCAAAGGCGGGCGTGCTGTGGTCAAACAGGAGCCGCACAGCGGCGAACAGGAACAGCCCGGCAGCCACAAAAGCCACGGCGGCAGGGATAGAGCCCGCCAAGCCGCTCGCCCAAAGGGCATCCTGGCCAATGAACGGCAGCATCAGCCAGTGCGGGAGCGGCAGCCACACCGTCCCTATCTGGTAGGCGCCGGGCGTGCGGGAATCCACTATGCGCCTGGCAATGTTGAGATGCGCCTCCGCGTCTCCGTAGTAGAGGAGATGTCCGTGGTGCAGGAACCAGGTGAGCGCCGCCAGGCTGCATGCCACCAGCAGCAGCCCGGCGATGGAAATCTCAAAAATCCGTGAAAGCCTTGAATTCCTGGAACCGGCCATCGATTTCCGCTCGGGTCAGAGTCCGGAACCGCTCAACGCCAAACTGCTCGCAGCAGAAACTGCCCAGCACCGAGCCGTAGATAACCGCCCGGCTCAGTTCTCTTCTGTCGATCTGTTTCGAGTTGAGATCGATCCCCCGCTCAGCCAGGTAGCCCACGAATCCTCCGGCGAAGCAATCGCCGGCGCCGGTGGGGTCAAACACCTGTTCCAGCAGATAGCCGGGGACAATGAAGTAGTCATCCTTCCGGAACAGCATCGCGCCGTATTCGCCGCGCTTGATGACCACGGTGTTCGGTCCCATGCCCAGAATGGCTCGCGCCGCGCGCCGCAGGTTGGTTTCTCCTGACAGCATGCGCGCTTCGCTGTCATTCACCAGCAGGAAATCCCAATCGCGGATCGTATCGAGCAGTTCCTGGCGGTAATCCTGAATCCAGTAGTTCATCGTGTCGCCGCCCGTGAGCCGAACGCCGTCCATCTGGGCGCGTACGCTCTTCTGGAGGGCAGGCTGAATGTTGCCCAGCAGAAGGTAGGGGTGGGACCGGTAGCTGTCCGGAATCTTGGGACGGAAGCCTGCAAAGACGTTCAGGTCCGTGCGCAGCGTAGTGCGCTCATTCATGTCCTGCGAATACACGCCGGACCAGAAGAACGTCTTCCCGGGCGCTCGATCGAGACCGGTCAGGTCGATGCCTTTTCCAAGCAGCAGGTCGTAGTCGCCCTGCTCAAAGTCCTCTCCCACTACGGCGACGATGCCGGCCTCGGTGAAATAGCTGGCAGCCAGGGAGATATAAGTGCATGCTCCGCCGAGCATGCGTTCCACGCGGCCATGAGGCGTTTCCACTGCATCGTAAGCCACAGAGCCGACAACCACGAGTGACATTCCTTGATTGTACCGGCCCGGCCTGAAATGCGCAGCGCGCCGCGCCAGCTTACTACAATGGGAGCAAGTCAGACGGGCATGTATATACCATGGCGACATCTGGGCGGATTTCTGTTCCTCCTGTTCGCTTTGTGGCTGCACTGGAGCTTCGCGAACCGCCTCGTCGCGGCGACGGCCCGGCGCTACAGGCCAGTAATCCTGGCCGGGACTTCCATTTGCGGATTATGGCTTGTGGCGGCCTTTCTGATGGGCGTCCGCAGATTTGACTGGCTGTGGCCGGACTATGTGTTGCGCGAGTGGACCCGGGGCGCGGCGTTAGTCTGGACGCTCTGCCTGTTCTGCTGGCTGGCCATCGACTCGCTGCGTCGGCGCCTGCCCGCCTTCGACCCCGGAAGAAGGAAGCTGCTGCTGGCCGCGCGCGGTGCTCTCTTTGCTGCTCCCGTGGCTGCCGCCGGCTTTGGTGTGCTGGCCGGGCGCAGCCGGTTGGTGCTCAACCAGGTCGACATAGCGTTTGGGGATCTGCCCGCTGATTTGAATGGACTGCGCATCGCGCAACTGACTGACATTCACCTCGGCCCGTTCCTGGAACTGCGGGAACTCGAGCGTGCCGTGGCCATGGCCAACGAAGCCAAACCCAACCTGGTGGTCGTGACAGGCGACCTGATTACCGCCCGCGCGCATCACCTGGAGCGTTGCCTCAGGGCGCTGGCGGGTCTGCGTTCAGAGGCGGGTGTGCTGGGCTGCCTGGGGAATCACGAAATGTACGCCGCGTGTGAAGACGAGGCCCAAAGGTCGGGAGCCCGGTTGGGAATCCTGTTCCTGCGCCACAGCGCCGAGCGGCTGAGGTTTGGGAACGCATACCTGAATGTAGCCGGAGCCGATCACCAGGCAGATCGCCGCTCATACCTGGCCGGCGCGGAGGCGCTGATTCGGCCGGACGATTTCAACGTGCTGCTTTCGCACAACCCGGATGTATTCCCGGTCGCTGCCCGGCAAGGCTACGATCTCACTTTGGCCGGCCACACTCACGGAGGGCAGGTGACCATCGAAGCTCTGAGCCAGTACCTGAATGTGGCCCGCTTCGCCACGCCTTTCGTGCGCGGCCTCTACCGGGAGAACCGTTCGGCGGTATATGTTGGATTGGGCATCGGCACTGTAGGGGTCCCGGCTCGGTTGGGAAGCCCCCCCGAGGTAGCCCTAATACGCTTATGCGGTACCTGATTGTAGCTGACATCCACTCCAATCTCGAGGCCTTGGAAGCCGTCATTAGGGATGCCCATGGCGCGTATGATCAGGTGGTCTGCTGTGGTGACGTTGTCGGCTACGGAGCTGACCCGGATGCCGTGACGGATTGGGTCAGGAAGAACGCCGCCCACTGCGTGAGGGGGAATCACGATAAGGTCTGTGCCGGGATGGCGGACGCCAGTTGGTTCAATTCCGCCGCCGCCCGGGCAGCGGCATGGACGCAGGAGCAGTTGAGTGAGGTTAACCGGAAGTTCCTTTGCGGCCTTCCCGAGGGTCCGCTGGAAGTAGGGTCTTTCCTTATCGCCCACGGTTCGCCGCTCGATGAAGACGACTACATCGTCAGCCCCGCCGACGCAGCCAATCTGACCGGGTACCTCGACGCGCGCATCAGCTTCTTCGCCCACACCCACCTTCAGGGCGGCTATCAACTGCACCGCAACGGCGTGATTTCCCTGTCCGCGGTTGCTCCGAACCTCTCCGCGGCCACGGTGGAACTTGAAAACGATCCGTTCTACCTGCTCAACCCCGGGTCGGTCGGCCAGCCGCGCGACGGTGACCCGCGGGCGGCCTACCTGGTTTATGAGCCGGCCCGGCGCGTGGTTCATTTCAGGCGAGTCGTTTACGATATTGGGCAAGCGCAGCGCAAGATCGTTGCCGCGGGCCTTCCCGAACTGTTAGCCTCGCGGCTCGCGGACGGGCAATGATCCGGCTTGGCCATCCAGGAACTCCCTGACCTTGCGCGCCGCGGACGGCCCGACAGCCTCTGCCAATTCCTCCTCGCTGGCCTCCCTGACGCGTTCCAGGCTGCCGATCTTCTCGAGCAGCTTGTGGATCGTCTTCGGGCCCACACCCGGGATCTGGCTGAGTTCAGAAGACAATCGCGACCGGGAGCGGCGGCTGCGATGAAAAGTCACCGCGAAGCGATGCGCTTCGTCGCGTATCTGCTGCACCAGGTGGAGCACGGGTGAATAGCGGTCCAGCAGGAAGGATTCGCTTTCCTGCCCGTGGACGTAAATGCGCTCCTCGCGCTTGGCGATCGCCGCCAGCGGTTGATTGATGATGCCGGCTTCCTCGAGCGCCGCGGCAGCCGCGTGCAGTTGTCCCAGTCCACCGTCGATCAACACCAGGCCGGGCAGCGGC
>JBBIND010000025.1:0-48803 GCA_037444075.1 Acidobacteriota bacterium
TCTAATACCGGGACCCGTGCAGCAGCGATTTCAGAACGGCTCCGACTCGACCGGGTGAATGTAGACGATCTCGGCGTCGCGCGGGGCCTCGAATCGAATCTGTACGCCGTTGTTCATCAGTTGTGCCCCCGGCATCACGAGCACGCGCGAGTCGTCCTGAAACCGCACCAGGTAGGTGGTAGCGGGGTCCAACCCGCGGGGCCTCAAAGTGTAAGTGGCCTGTGGGCTCCTGTCGCGCGTGACAATGGCTATCGCCGAGTCGGTTCCCTCGTGATGAGCCTGGATGGCATCAATACGGGTTGCTCCGGGGAATGCCGTCAGATGAAACACCTTGCCATCGCGTATGTAGCGTCGAACGGCCTTGTAGGCGGCGATCTCGGTGGACGCCAGTTTCAAGCTCTCGCGGGACATCTCCGGCAGGCGATTCATGAAGATCCAAGGACCGCCGAACATGTAGCTCCGCGTCGTATAGACGTCCAGATCCTCCTCGGGCATGTAGCGGTTCGCGTAACGGGGCGGGAACGGGAACGTGGCGCCGAAGCCTGCTTGCCGGGCGCCGAGCGCGCCATTGGCATCGTTGGTAATCGAGGTAACGTAGTGGCGCACCATGTTGAAGGTCATCATGTTGCCGCCGTTGGCGCAATGTTCCCACACCGTGCGTGGCCGCAGACGCCGAACCTCCTCGATAATCTGGTTCAACCCGAGCACAGAATTTGTGTAGTTGCTGTCCTGCGGGTCGTGAGTGTGGGTGGTCTTCGTACACTGCTTCACCATGGTCTGGCCGTCTTGCAGGAACCAGTCGACACCGTATTCGTCGATCATGCGCACTGCCTCCGCCACCAGCCAATCCTTCACAGGCTGGTGAGCAAGGCAGAGGGACAAGGACCCGAAGTAGTTGTAGTCAGACGAGGCAGTCCAATCGGGATTCTGCTTGAGGATCATCGCGTCCGGGTGGACTTCACTCAAGGCGAAGTGGAGGCCGAACTTCATGCCCAACGAGCGCACGCGATTCGAAAGCCATCTCAACCCGGAGGGGAACTTGTCGGGGTCCGCCTGCCACTCCCCGATGCGTTTCGCCCACCCTAAATCCACGGTAAAGAGTTCGATCCCCAAGGAGGCCGCGATCTCCGCGTTACGGTTGAGTAACCGCTCGTTGATTTCTTCCTTATAGCCCCAGGAATCCCAGGCGACGTAGGGGAAACGGTAATCATCCGGCAGGGGCACCGCCAGTACCTCTTCCACGAAGCGCTGCGTGCGATAACCTGCCTCGTCCCAGTCCCCCTGGTACAAGCCTATAAAGGCCGCAGGAATCTGGAATTCACCTCCCGGGGCTAGCGGGTGGCTCAGTCCCACTACGGGGGCCGAAACCACGATGCGCTCCTCCTGGCCCAGATGCCGGACTGTGGCGTCTGTTCGGCCGTCAAATTCCCACCCGAAGAAAAGACCCTGGTTTTCGCTGTCACGCAAGGCCAGCCATCCGGTGTGCAAAGAACCGGAGCCCGACCGCACATTGAAGGCTTGCCCTGAGGGGTTGAGAGAGGTCTGCACAGGTTCAAAATTCAGTTCGAGCGGGGCTACGGACCACTGGTTGACGCGGAAAGCGCGGTAGCTTTGCCCGGCATCACGGAAACTCCAGGGCAGCATGTCTGTGTTGCGCGCGCGGACAGTGTAGGCGGCAAGGTTCCGCAAGCGCGCCGCATACCGCAGCACGGGTTGATCGGGGTGCAGATCCAGATCGAGCGTGACCCGAACCAGTTTGTTAACGTCTTCGAGCGCGATGGTCTGGCGAAGGCTGCCATTAGGCAGGGTTTGTGCGTGTTGACCTGTCAGTACATAACGGGCGGACGGGCCGAACACCCGAGAGCCAAGCTGAAAGCGCAGCAGCGAGACGGGCGTCGCGTCAGGCGGATCCCATTGGTGCCCCGAACGTTGGTTGCGCAAGCGCACCCAGTGGAAAGTCCCCTCTTCCGAAATCCGGAACTCAACTTCAAGCCAGCTATTGCTGAGACGGAACAAGCCGCTGGAGGGGTCGAATACGGCTTCGGGATGGCTTTGGGATGCCAACGGGAGCCACAGGAGCAAGAGCAAAAGCAACAGTCTGTAGATCACGGCCTAATCTCCATGATGCACACAGTATCGTCAGAAATGGAAACCCACCTTAGTCACCGCTTCCCAAAAGCCTTTCAGGAGCCTGGATTCCGCCCCACGCGGTCCGCAAACCTTTGAGCTGGAAAGGGAGAGGCGATCCAGCCTGCCGCTCTCGGAGCGCCACGCGGCTTTTCCCTTGGGCCGTTAGCCGGAAGTACCGGCGCTTGCTCCCGGTCGCCCGCAGGTTCCAGATATTAGCGCCCGGCCGAGCGCTTCCGATGCAGAAAGCTTGAATTAGTTATGACGAACCGCCCAGCCATGGGGAGTACGCGGCTGGCGCCGTATAACAAAAACTGGCGAATCCGGCGTTTTGGATCTTGTGGCATTTCGCAAAGTTGGGGAAAATCGCAATATGTTGAGCCGCAGACAGGTTTTCCAGATCCTAGGCACGTCCGCCCTGGTGGGTGGAGCACGGGCGCAAGCGTCCATCCCGTCACTCACCTATCGGACGCTGGGCCGCACCGGAAGGTGGGTAGCGCCTTTTGGGTTAGGCGGACAGGCTGCCTTGCAGTTCGCCGCTCCTGGAACGGATCTTGCGGACATAGTGGTCAGAGCCATCGAGTTGGGTGTGAATTACCTGGATACCGCCAACGGCTACGGGCCGAGCCAGTCTATCTTTGGTGAGGCCTTCTGGCGCCTGAAGGTCACTCCTGGCCATCCGGATTACGACCGCGCGCTGAGGGAACGTCTCTTTGTGGCGTCGAAGACCACGCAACGCCTGGCCTTCAATCGGGCCAGCCCGAATGCCGCCTCAGCGGTGAGCGACTTGCAGCGGACTTTGACCCAGATGTTCGGCGACGGCAGAGGGTGGATCCCGGACCATGCTTACCTGGATTGCTTCCAGATTCACAACCTCACCACCGTGGCGCAGGTGGATCAAATCCACGAGGGGTTTCAGAATCGGGGCGGCAGAATGCCGGACCGTATCGGAGCTCTGGCCGGCCTTCTCGACTACCGCGATGGCACCAACTTCACCGGGCTCAATCCTGAACACCGCCGCTACCTCCGCCACATCGGCATCGCCGGCCACTTGAGCTCACCGGTGCTGATGAACGCCATACGGCGCGACGAGGCGAACATCCTCGACACGATGCTGGTCGCGCTGAACGCCAACGACCGGCACTACTCTTCCCACCAGTACAACTCCATACCGCTCGCGCTGGCCAAAGGAATGGGCATTATTGCCATGAAAGTGTTCTCCGGCGGAGGTGTCTACACGGGCATGCAGCGGCAGCCCAACAACGCCGGGGAACTTATCCGCACCGTCGGAGTGCCGGGTGGCGTACCGAGCCAGGATCTGATTCGCTATCCGTTGTCAGTGCCCGGCGTCGCGGTGGTCATCGCCGGAATCAGCACGATCAATCGTGACCGTCCGGAGTTGGACCAGGCCGCCTCCAATCTGGCCGCCTCCCAATTGGACCCCACCTCGGACGCCGAAAAGTCGCGCATAGAATCGGCTGTCGCCCAACTGCACGGGACCAACACCAATTACTTTCAGGAACGCCAGAGCGGCATCATCCAGCCTCCTGCTCCAAGAGTGGAGCGGGATGGCGACCGCGTCACCGTCAGTTGGAACACGGCGCTCGCGGGCCCGGAGCCCATCCGCTCCTACAACGTCCATGCGGGGGAGTGGCGGGTGGCAAGCCTCCCGTACCGGCCGCAACTGACCACGGCGCCGTTGTCACTCGTTCTGCCCGCGGAGTTGGTGGGCGAATCCACGGTGCGGGTGGAGGCATCCACCGCACTTCCACCCTGGTAGTCACATCGCCAGCGGCTCATGGGTGCGTACTGAAGCCGGGTTGGACGCCCGGGCGGGACTTCGGCGCCGCGGACAGGATCCCTGCTACTTCTGGGCTTCCATGCCGTAGGCGGCCCACTCTTCCTGCGAGGGGCCGTACAGCCCCGGCACCGCCAGTCCAGCCTGCCGCATGAGAACCGTCATCTGCCCGCGGTGGTGGCACTCGTGGGCGATGATAATGGCCAGCGTAGCCGCTCGTCCCCACTCCATGCCGTACATCGGGATCTTCCCGGGGAGTTGCTCGTCCGTCCAATTGTCGCGAACCACTTGGGCCACCGAGGCGGCGGCTTCTTCGTAAGCAGCGGCAATCGCCTGAGCGCTGTCCGGCACGGGCGCCTTGGTGTCGGGGCCTTGCATGGGCAACTTGGCCTCTCTCATCATCTCGGGCAGGGATGTAACAATGTGCCACGCGATGAACCCGAGGCTGCGCCCCCCGGCGACGACGGGTTGCATCAGGGAGGCATCCGTGAGGTTCCGGAACAGCTTAAGGGTGTTCTCCGATTCCTGTTTCCAGGCCTCTTGAAACTCGCTGATCGTGTGAAACATGCGGGCAGCATAGCGCACGCCGCCGGGCAGCACAACTCTGGCCTCGCCCGGCCTCGCCCGGGGAATTCCCCGGACGGGCATCATGGCCCCTTCTCTACGCGGCGGGCTCCCCGGGGGTGCTAAAATACGGGGGCTTTCTAAGTGACCTCATGAATGATCTGAAACTCCTGATCCGGGAGGTGCCTGATTTCCCGAAACCGGGCATCCTCTTTTACGACATTTCCACCCTGCTCAAGGAAAGCGTGGGCATGACTTCGGTTGTGAATGCGTTCAAGCAGGAGTGCCATCACCTGACCGTCGACCTGGTGGTCGGCATCGAAGCGCGCGGGTTCATCTTCGCTCCCGCGCTGGCCTATGCCCTTGCCAAGGGTTTCGTTCCCGTGCGTAAGCCTGGCAAGTTGCCGGCTGAAACCGTGCGCATGGAGTACGACCTTGAATACGGCACGGACGCCGTCGAGATCCATCGGGACGCCATTCAGCCCGGACAGAACGTCCTCATTGTGGATGACTTGCTGGCCACCGGCGGAACCTCACTGGCCGTTGCCAAGCTTGTTGAAGAACTCGGCGGCAAGGTAATTGCTTTTGCTTTCGTGGTCGAGTTGGACTTCCTGAAAGGCCGCGAGAAACTTGCCGGCTATCCGGTGCATTCACTGCTCCATTACGACCGATGAACTCCGAACCGCGACGCGCCCGCTTCAAGGCGCTCGCGAAGATCAACCTGAGCCTGAGGGTGCTTCAACGCAGGCCCGGCGGCTACCACGAGATCCGGACCATCTTCCAGACGATCTCACTGGCCGATAGCATCGAAGCGGAATTCGAGCCCGCGCGCCGCACCTCCGTCGAGCTGAACTCGGATCCCCCTATCCCGGACAATCTCATGCAGCGCGCCGCTGGGCTGGCCCTGGATTGCGCGCGGGCCACCGGCCGCGTCCGGCTCAGGCTCCGCAAGCGCATCCCCATCGGAGGCGGCTTGGGCGGAGGCTCGAGTGACGCCGCCGCCGTCCTGCTCGGTTTGCCGGTCCTGGCCGGCGGGCGCCCAACCTTGCCCGCGCTGCGGGACGCGGCCGCCCAACTCGGCAGCGATGTGCCTTTTTTTCTGCTGGGGGGAACGGCGCTGGGCGTTGGCCGTGGCGAGGAACTCTACCCGCTTCCGGAGATGCGCCCGGCGAGCGGTTTGCTGGTTTTTCCCGGGGCCGGCGTCCCTACGGCAGACGCCTACAGGTGGCTCGGCCGGCCGTTGACAATGACGCCTGAGTCGCCTAAGATGAATAGTTTCCAGGCTTTAGCTTGGTCACTGGGAACTGAGCCGGCCATCCCTGCCTGGGCGGAACTCGGCGAGAATGATTTCGAGCCCGTTGTCTTCCAGCGGTACCCCCGGCTGAAGTGGCTTCAGAGGAAGTTAGTCCGGCTGGGCGCCAGGCCAGCCATGATGAGTGGCAGCGGGTCCAGCTTGTTTGGAATCTTCGCTGCGCCTGGAGACCTGGACAAAGCCCGCGGGAGTTGGGGACAGGAGGCGACGGCGCCTTTTCGTCTGGTCGGCAGGAAGGCCTACCGGTCGATGTGGTGGCGCAGCCTCCGGGATCATATGGACGGCCGCCAATGGCCGCCCCAGAGCCGTTACGCAAAATGACCAAGAACCAGTTCAAGGTGTTCAGCGGCACCGCCAATCCTGCTTTGGCTGAGGAAATCTGCGCCTGCCTCGGTTGCGAGCTGGGCAAGGTGACCATCGAGCCGTTTTCGGACGGGGAAATCCGCCTGCAAGTGCTCGAAAACGTCCGCGGCGCGGATGTCTTCGTGGTGCAACCGACCAGCACGCCTGTCGACCGGCACTTGTTCGAGTTGCTGTTGATGATCGACGCCCTGAAGAGGGCCTCTGCAGACCGCGTCACGGCAGTGTTACCCTATTATGGGTACGCCAGACAGGATCGTAAGGATCGGCCGCGCGTTCCGATTTCGGCGAAGTTGATTGCCTCGCTGTTGGAGCGGGCGGGAGCCGACCGGATTCTGGCGCTTGATCTGCACGCCGCCCAGATTCAGGGTTTTTTCGACGTTCCGGTGGATCATCTGTTCGCAACGCCGGTAATGATCGAATACTTCAAGAACCTGAACCAGCCGGAGTTGACCGTCGTTTCGCCGGATGCCGGGGGCGTCGAGCGGGCCAGGGCCTTCGCCAAGCGCCTCGGAGCGCCGTTGGCCATTATTGATAAACGGCGTGAAGAAATGAACGTGGCCGAGGTGCTGCATATCATCGGCGATGTGGAAGGCCAGCATTGCCTGATGGTGGATGACCTGATCGACACGGCAGGCACGCTGGTGAAAGGCGCCGAAGCCCTGTTGATACAAGGCGCTTCGGGCGTGACCGCCTGCGCTACCCATGCGGTGCTTTCCGGGAGCGCGGTGGAGAAGATAGAGGAATCGGAGCTCGTGGAGGTGGTACTGACCAATTCGATCCCCTTGAGGGAGGATGCCCGTCGGTGCGACCGCATCAGAGTGCTTTCAGTGGCCCCGTTGCTGGCGCGGGCCATTGAGTCCATCCACGAAGAGACATCCGTCAGCGTATTGTTCGTTTGATGCCGACTCGGGCACCGCGCCTGTAACCTAGGCGGGCGCGCCCCGGGCGAAGGAGTAGGAATGAGGAAGGAAATCACGATTGAAGCCCAGCCGCGCACGGAGTTGGGCAAGAACGAAAACCGCCGGCTGCGCGCCTCAGGGATGTTGCCCGCCGTCGTCTACGGGCATGCGGCGGATGCCCTAGCGGTTGCCGTCTCTCCCAAAGAAGTTGAGGCAATCCTGCACAGCAGCACGGGGCACAACACATTGTTCAATGTGGATATCCCCGGCAAAGAGAAGAGCCTGGTGATGATTGTGGACTGGCAGCATCACCCTGTGAAAAGCCATCTGCTCCACGTGGACATGCTCCGCATCGACCCGGAGAAGCCCATGATGGTCAAGGTGCCGGTGCATACCGAGGGCGAAGCTCGCGGCGTCAAGCAGCAGGGCGGTTTGCTCGAAGTCGTTACGCGGGAAATCCTCGTCGAATGCCTTCCGGATTACATTCCCGAGCATCTCACGGTGGACGTGCGCAACCTGCTGATTGGCCAAAACATTCGTGCAGCGGATGTGCCACTGCCGGCAGGGGTCAGCTTGCGGGATCAGCCCGATTCCGTCATTTGCCACGTGGTCGCTCTGCGCGTCAGCGTGGCGGCGGCAGCGGAGGAAGCCGCCGCCGAGGCAGCCGAGCCCGAAGTGATCAAGAAGGGCAAGAAGGAAGAAGAGGAATAGGGATCTAGAGCAACTCTGCCTGGCGCAAGCAGCAGGGTTTTGCCTATGCGGGGTGCTGACCGTGGAGACGAGCGGCTCAGATCTGCCGGGCGGGTTAGCCTGGCTCATCGTCGGTTTGGGTAATCCCGGGCCGGAGTATTCACTCACCCCGCACAATTTGGGGTTTATGGTGGCCGACCGGTTGGCCGAATCGAATGGCATTCGGTTCAGCTGGAAGGAGTCTCAGGCGCTGCTAGGAAAGGGCCGCCTGGGCAGAGAGCCCGTGCTGCTGGCCAAGCCGCTCACGTTCATGAATCTGAGCGGCCCCTCCGTGCGGGACCTGCTCGAGAGGCACGCGCTGGGCGCCAACCGGTTGATCGTCGTTTACGACGATCTGGACCTGGCCTGGACCGGCGTGAGGGTTCGCCCGGCAGGCTCCGCGGGTGGACACCACGGCATGGAGTCCGTCATCCGCAGCCTGGCCACCAGCGAGTTTGTAAGAGTGCGCCTCGGTATCCACCCGGGACATCCGGTGGCCGACGGCGCGCGTTTTGTGCTCGCCCCGTTCCGGCGGGCGCAACTGGAGGAATTGGATGAACTGCTCGACCATGCGGCGCGGGCGGTGGAATCCATAATTGCCGAGGGCGTCGCAATGTCCATGACCAGATTTAATCGTCGCGCCCGGGGCTTAACAAACGAGGAAGAATGAGAATCTACGAAGAGTTGTTCATCGTCAAGCCGGACGCTCCCGAGGAAGAGGTTGACGCGCTGATCAGTCAGCTGGAGACCCTGATTCGGGATGCCGGAGGCACGATTGACAAGGTTGAAAGATGGGGTGCCAGGCGGCTCGCATACGCCGTCGCCAAGCACTCCGAAGGCCAATACATTCTGATTCAGTTCCAGGCCAAGGCTGGCCTCATCACCGAGATGGAGCGGCGCCTGCGCGTCTCTGATCTCGTGCTGAAGTTCATCACCGTGCGCATTGACGAGAAGCTGAAGTGGCTGGAGAAGCGCCGGAAGATCCGTGAAAAGCGAGCTCAGCGGAAGCCGGCGCCTGCGCACGCGCCGGAGGAACCCGCCGCGGCCATGCCGGGCAAGCCCTCGGCTGGAGAAGAGCAAACGGAGGAGAGGTAAGCGAACATGGCGGATAACAGAGGAGGACGCCCCATCAGCGCGTCTCAACGGCCCACCGGCGGCGACAAGGCCGTCGTTTCCCAGAAGAAACAGTTCTTCCGGCGCAAGAAGGTCTGCCGGTTCTGCGTCGACAAAATGGACGACATCAACTACAAGGATGTCCGGACTCTTTCGTCATTCATTTCGGAACGGGGCAAGATCGTCCCGCGCCGCATCACGGGCGTTTGTGTGCCTCACCAGCGCCGCTTGACCGAAGCCATCAAACAGGCGCGCAACATCGCCCTGTTGCCGTTCACCACGGCCGTTTGAGGCCAGCCGCCAGGGAGAGACACCGATGCAAGTCATTTTGAGAGAAGACGTCGATAAGCTCGGCACGCGCGGCCAGGTGGTGAAAGTGGCTGATGGCTACGCGCGCAACTACCTGTTGCCGAAGCGCCTCGCCGTGGAGGCCACGGCCGCCAACATGAAGATCGTCGAACAGGAGCGTGAAGCGTATCTTCGCCGCGAGGCTCGCGCCAAGGCCGATGCCGGCGATCTCGCCAAGCTCATGTCCGGCGTCAGCGTCACCATCGCGCAGAAGGCTGGCGAGCACGACCAACTGTTTGGCTCCGTCACCGCGAAGGACATCGTCGAATTGCTGGAGAAGCAGAACTTCTCCATCGAGCGGCGGAAGATCCACCTCAACCATCCCATACGGCAGTTGGGGGACCATCAGGTCGCCATCCGGCTGCATCGCGACGTGACGGTGGAAATCACCGTCCACGTAGTCAAGGAAGAAGAGGAGTAAACTGGTTTCCCGGGAGTGCTCAACGGGCACGGCCGGGTGGCGTCTTTCCCCAGCCCGCATGGCTGGGGAGACCTCTCCTCCCCGGCCGTAGGCCGGTCCCCCCCAGCAAGCACATGATCAAAGATCCGGCGCTGTACGCCGCGGAAGACTACGCCAACGTCCCCGCAGTGGAACTTCTGCGCGCCGCTGCGCGCGGCCACTTGGGGCTGGACCATCGCTTCCTCCGCGCACTTTTCGAAAATCCGGCCGACGCCCTGCCCGGGGTTCTGGAGTTCGCCCTCGGCGACCGGTCCATGGACCGCGTCTACCTGGGGGACGTGCTGATCCAGTTCTTCCGGCTTCATCCGGTGCCGGAAAGCCTGCCATTCCTGGTCGAGTCTGCACGCGTCGAGGCGGACGACATTTCCGAAAACCTCATCATCGCTTTCCGCGGCTTGGGCGATTTGGCGGTGGACGCCCTCCTGGACCTGCTCGAGGAGCCGGACCTTCCGGAAGACCACGACATCGCGTTCTTGATCGCCTGTCTCGGCGTGCGCGACGACCGCATCCGCACGGTCATCGAACGGACTCGCGCCATGGACCCGGAAGAGGGCGACGCCCTGCTGGAGATGTATGAAAGCGGCGGTTCCGCCGACACGGAAGCTGACGGCGAAGAAGTCTCCGGCGTGTATGCGGACTATCCCCAGTCCGTGGCTCCGCCAGTAGCGATCCTGCCCGAGCGGGAACGCCTTCTCTTCCTGGCATCTCCCGCTGAAGAGCATCGCTTGGCCGCGGCAGCTGCGCTCCTGGAGACAGGGCTGTCTCCGGAGGCTGTCCAGGCTGTTCTCCAAACGGCTCAGAATGACCCGGTGGAGCGTGTTAGGGGCGTTTGCTGGGCCGCTCTCGGCGACGCCATCGATGACCCCTCTATCAGCCAGGCCATGTTGGCCCGCCTGAAGGAACCTGCTACGACGCGCTCCGAACAAGCGGGTCTGATCATCGGTCTTGCCGAGAAGGCCGAGGAGCCCCCGGTAGCGGCTGCCATCGAAACCCTGTACGCCGACCCCGAATGGCGGCACAAGGCGCTGGAAGCCATGTGGCGCAGCCTCGACCGCGGCTACGCCCGGTACTTCCCGCCTCACCTCGAGGATCCCGATCGCAGGGTTCGCCGCCAGGCTATTATCGGCTGCGGCTACCTCGGGGTTTCTTCCGAGTTGGAGCGCTTGCGCCGGCATCTCGAAGATCCGCTCTTCCGGCTCGACGCCCTCGGCGCCTACGCTTTGGCTGTCCCCGGCGATGTCTCCCCGAGCCGCGTTCAGGGGCTGCTGCGCAAGGTGGAACGCGTTGCCGGCGATCTGGATATCGAGGAGCTGCGTTCCGTTCAACTGGCCCTCGATCACCGCCTGATGCTGCACGGTTATCCGCCGGTGTTCTTCGCCGAGGAGGACGATGAACTCGACGCCGAGCCCGCGGCTGCCTCCAGTAAGACCGGACAGAATGAACCCTGCCCCTGCGGCAGCGGTAAGAAATACAAGAAGTGCTGCGGCGCCTGAGAGGGCCTCGCAGGTCCGCGGTCTGACGCTACAGACGCCACCCCAGTTGCGCCATGGCGGTCTGGACGGAACCCGGGCTAGCGTTTCTCCCCGAGCAGAATCAGCGATTGCCCGATGGGCAGGTCCATCCCCGCTCGAAGCAGCGCCGCTTCCGCGGCCAAGGGGGCGTACAGCAGATTGTCCAGCCAGCCGGGCAATGGCTGCACTCCGCTGGCCGGTTCCTTACGCAGCAGCGGCTCCCAAAGCCTGAACTTGGCCAATGCCACCGGCAGCAGCAGGGAATTGGCGTAGGTGACGCGGAGGGGCTGAATGCGATGGCGCCTCGCCAACTCGAGCAGGCGGCTCCTCGTGAAGCGCTGCCGCTCCATGGCGAACATGGAGTGACGGCTGCGCAACGCATCCAGAGCTGAGACGCGGAGCGCCAGTAGACCTTTAGGTTTTAGCACCCGGGCCAGCTCCGCCATGGGCCGATCTTCTGCGCCGCGCGGGAAATGCACGATGACGTCCATGCAAACGACGGCGTCGAACGAGCTCTCCGGGAAGGGTAGTTGCGCCAGGTCGCCCTGAACCAGCCGCTCGATCCCCATCTGGCGTCCGAACATCAGTCCTTCCCAGCCCAGATCGAGCGGATACAGGCGCCATCCGTAACGGTCTTGGAGCATCCGCGCCAGGTGTCCCGTGCCGCACCCGGCTTCCAGCACGTCCAGCCGATCGCGGCGGGCGATACCGTCCAGCAACCGGAACAGGATCCGGCGCATGCCCCGGTACCACCAGAAATCCTCCTCCGCCTGGGCGATGTTGGCGAATTCCGCCGGGTTCATCATATGGGTGAGAAGCTGAGGCGGCGGCGGACGCCCGTGTGCTCCGGCAGGTTGCACGTGGGCACGGGCTGATTCGGGTCAAGGTAGGCATCCATGTGTTGGCGGTAGTAATCCACCGTCCGGCGGACGCCTTCTTCGAATGTTACGCGCGGCTTCCAGCCCAATTCAGACCGTATCCGGCTGTAGTCCGCGTAATAGCTCCCGATATCGATGGCTTTACGCTCGGGCGGGAACTCCCGGAGCACCGGCGGGTTGCCCCCGCAAGCGGCGGAAATGACCTCAGCGATTCGGAGAAGTTCGAGCGTTTCCGATCCGCCTATGTTCAGCGTCCTCGATTGCGGGTTTCGCACTCGCCCCGCCAACAGGAACGCCTCCACGGCGTCATCCACATAAACCGGGTCCCGCAGTTGCTTGCCGTCCCCGAATACCTCGAGCGTCTCGCCCCGCAGCGCCCGCCTGAAGAACGTGCTCAGGACGCCCTGGCAGGGGATGTCCAACGCCATGCGGGGACCGTAGACGTTGGTTGGGCTCAAGACCACGCAGTCAAGGTCGCCGGTGCGCGCCAGCATGAGGTGATAGAAGGTGGCGGCGCCCTTGTGCACTCCGTTGAAATCCACCGGCCGTACGGGGTGCTCCTCGTCAAGCGGCAGGTACTCAGGTACCCCGTAGACTTGCCGGGTGCCAGCGAAAACGACCCTCTTGCCCGGGGCTTCCTGCCGCACGGTAAGCAGAAACCTGAGTTGGCTGATGGTATTGATCTGCAGGTCCCGCTCCGGAAAGTCCACGCTGTGGATGTGGCTGATTTCGCCAGCCAGGTTGAATATCACCTCAGCCTGCCGGATTTCCTCCGTCATGTCGTGAGCTTCGGCTATGTCGATGGAGAGGATCCGGACCCGGTCCTTCACCGGCTCCAGGTTGTAGTGGTTCCCCCCGCACCCGTCCACCACGGGATCGGCCACCGTCACCTCGGCCCCTTCCTGCGCCAGGCGTAATGCCAGGCTGCTACCTATGAAGCCCAACCCACCCGTCACCAGGATCTTCTTGCCAGCGTAGAACATAGACACCTTGCCTTCTTCGGACGGCTATGCCGCCGCCGAAGCAGCCTTTCTTTATACCATGCTGCGAGGTGGGTCCAAGCGGCGCGTGTGCGCGCAGCCGTGCTAGCATAATCGCGATGAGTAGTAGAACCGTATACAGGCTCCTGGAAGAGGCGGTCTCCGCTTATGGTGCGGCGCCTGCACTCTATGAGCCCATTCCTGGTCCCGAGGGCACCACTTACCAAACGTACAACTGGACCGAGTACAAGCAGGCTGTTGAAGAAGTTGCCGTCGGATTACGCGCCAGGGGAATCAGCAAGGGCGATGTGGTCGCTATCATCTCGGAGACTCGCCTGGAGTTTTATCTGGCGGACTTGGGCATCATGACCTGTGGCGGCTTGGCCGCGGCCATGTACACCAGCTATCCGCCTCGTGAGCAGGTGCGCACTCTCAAAGCTTGCGACGCGCGCGCCGTTTTTGTCGAAAACCCGGAGTTGTTGCGCAAGCTCCGCACCGCCGCGGAGGGCTCGCTCGACGTCCAGTTCTTTCTGTTTCAGGGAGAAGCGGAGGATGCGATTACCATGGAGCGGCTACGCCAGGCGGGCGCCAGCGCTCTCAGCGAGGACGCTGAGCTGTTGCCGCGCATGTGCGGCGAAGTTGCTCCTTCCGACTACGCCATCCTCTACATGACTTCCGGCGCTACCGGCGAGCCCAAAATGGCGTTGGTGACCCACCACTCCATCGTCGCGAACCTCGATATGGGTCCCAACGCAGTGCCGCTAAGCCCGGACCACGTTTCCATCACGTTCCTGCCCTCAGCCCATATCACCCAACGCATTGCGATGGAATTGCTCCCCATCCGCTGTGGCATGCCAGTGTATTTCTCCGAGGGCCTGAGCAAACTGCCGCATGAGTTGAAGCGCATCCAGCCCACATTCTTTGTGGCTCCGCCGCGGGTCTGGGAGAGGATTTACTCAAGCATCTGCACGGAAATCCGCAAACGCGGTCCCTTCACGCGCAAGTTGTTCTACGGCGCCCTGGGGCTGGGACTCGAGGCCAGCAAACTCCGGCAGCAGCGCAAGCCGATCCCCGCCTGGATGGGTACGGCGCTGCGAGCCGCTGACCGTCTGGTGTTCCAGAAGATCCGTGAGCGGTTCGGCGGGCGCCTGGAACTCCCCATCTCCGGCTCCGCCCCATTGCCCAAAGATCTGGCGGATTTCTACTCTGCCATTGGCATGCCTATCTTTGAAGGCTATGGGCTTACGGAAGGCGGAATCGTCTGCCTGAACCCTCTGGACCACGTTAAGTCGGGCAGCATCGGGGTGCCTTTCACGGGGGTCGAGTTCAAGATTGCCGAAGACGGCGAACTGCTCATCCGCAGCGCCTCGCTGTTCTCCGGCTACTACAAGGACCCGGGCAGCACCGCCTCTGTGCTGCGCGACGGGTGGCTGCATACCGGCGACGTCGCCGAAAGGGACAGCGAAGGTTACTACTACATTACGGGCCGCAAGAAGGATCTGCTGGTTGCCTCCAACGGCAAGAAGATCTTCCCCGCGCGCATTGAGAAC
Source organism: Acidobacteriota bacterium (assembly GCA_037444075.1). Classification (GTDB taxonomy): domain Bacteria; phylum Acidobacteriota; class Terriglobia; order Bryobacterales; family Bryobacteraceae; genus JBBIND01. Next base: position 14,633 of record JBBIND010000025.1, read on the forward strand.
ATGTTCAAGATGGAGCCCATCTTCAATCAGGTCTACCTGCTGGGCGACCGTATGCCCTATGTAGCTGCTATCTTTACCCTGAACGCCACGGCTGCCGAGGCGTTGAAGGGGATGGAGAACTACCGGGGCAAGCCGGTGGAAGAGGTTGTTCAGGCGCCGGTAGTGACCGAGGAGATCAAGAAAGCGGTCGCGCGAGTCAACCGGCAATTGGCGCCCTTCGAACAGGTGCGCCGATACCATCTCCTGAACCGGGAATTCACCATCGCCGACGGGGAATTGACGCCCACCATGAAGCTTCGCCGCGCCAAAATCCTGGAAAACCACCGCAACATCGTGCAGGCCCTGTTCGCCGGAAAAGAAGAATGGGCCTGAGACTTTCCCCGCTGGAATCGGAACATATATAATGCACGGTTTGAGCGGACGGCTCAACGCCGGGTTGTCCGCCTAAACCAAGACTCATTCGGAGAGGGAGAAACGTGGATCAGCAAACCGTTCAAATCATCTGCGGCGTTCTTGCCGTCGTTTGTGTCGTCATTATCGTGATGCGCCGCAAGAAGCGCAAGGGGCAGAAGGAGGAGGACTTCTAGCGCGAAGCGTGAGCCCGGAAACGAAACGCCCTGGCAGGGGGCGGAAAACCCACGAACCTCACCAATCTGACCCCTGCCTCCACAGGGAACCACACGTTGATCCGAGGTATTGCTGCTTCACACTGCGCCTCAGCCGCTCCGGCATCCATCGGTGGGGAGTCTTCGCCGAGGAACGCATCCCCGCCAGGCGCAAGGTGATCGAGTACACCGGCGAGCGCATCAGCCGCCGGGAGACCAAACGCCGTGCTGACGGCGAACTCAACTACCTGTTCACCCTCAACCACTATTGGTGCGTGGATGGAGCCGTGGGCGGCAGCGGCGCAGAGTTCATCAATCACTCCTGTGACCCCAACTTGTACGCCTGCATCATGAAAGAACACATACTCTACATGAGCCGCAGGGTGATCGAACCGGGCGAGGAGTTGACCGTCGATTATCGATTCGACCCGGACGTGGAGGAAGTCAAGTGCGGCTGCGGCTCTCCGCGCTGCCGGGGCACGATCAACCTGAAGTGACCGCTGCTGCTAGAAGGTGGCTCTTGAGAAGATGGCCGCCACAAGGTCCGCCCAACCGGGCGACTTCTTAGCCGGTTTGTTGGGCGCTTTCCCCAGCACGTGCCTCGATACGGAAACCAGCGCCTTGCCCGCCTCTGAATGGCTCGAGATCGGTTTACCCTCCATCAGCGACTTCATGACAGCCTCGTAATCGCTGGGAATCACATGAGTTATGTCCATGTAGAGAGCCTTAGCGATGGCTTCCTGCCTAAGCCCTGTGAGTGGGCTGTAGCGGTTCACCACCACGTGCAGCTTCTCGCGCTCAACCTGTTTGGAGTCAAAGTAGGCGAGGGCTTTTTGGGTAGCCTGCAAAGCGGGCACCTCGTTGGTGGTCACCAGCAGGATGGTGCTGGCTGCCCGCGCGATGGCCAACTCCCAGGCGCCGTAGACCCCCCCACAGTCCACGAAGATCATCTCGTAGAGCTGCCTGGCGAAGTGGAGCAGGTGCGTGGGATCCTGCTGATCCCGCAAGGTCAGCATCGGGTCAGAGGGGCTGAGCAGCACATCCACCCCGTGCCAGTGCGCCACCAGGCTTCGCCAGACTCCTTCGTCGAGCCCGTCCACCCGGCTTAGAGCGTCCACCACGCCGTACTGGGATTCGAGTTTCAACTGGAAGCCGATGGTGCCGGTAAGCGGGTCCAGGTCGGCTAACAGGACTTTGCTTAGTCCGGTCTGCCTGCAATGGTAGGCGAGATTCGCGGCAATGGTGCTGGCGCCGCAGGCGCCCTTAGCCGGCATGACGCAGCAGAGCTTGGCTCCACTCTTGCCGGGAGTTGCACCAGAAACTAGATGTGACAGCCGCCCCAGTACATTCTTGACTTCCTCGTTGTCGAAGGGCCGGAGCAGGAATTCGGTTGCACCGTGCCTCAGGCAGCTTAACAGCAGGTCCGGATCATTCTGCTTGAGGATCGCCACAATCTGCAGCTGACCCTCCTCCTCTGCCAAGGCCGCGATGATCCGCAATGCCGTTTCGCGGTCAGAGTCAACGCAGACGAACACAGCCAGCGGCGAGTGCTTCTCAATCAGCTCCTGCAAAGATTTGCGGTTCGGGTAGGTGCCGACCTGCAGCAGCGACAAGCCGTGCAGATGGTTTCGCAGAACCGGCTCAAGTTCTTTTGAAACAGCAGGATCCGGACACAATAAGATCCCGGCTGCGGACTTTTCTGATCGATGCGTCGTGCCCGAGGTCATCCATTCAGGCTGAAGGTACACCTTCAGCCTTCCAGGCTCATCGGCCGTTTTGCCTAAAGTATGAGAATACCCCCGCCGAAAACTGACTATGCCTAAGAGAAATACAGGCTAAGATACTTCCGCCATGCTTCCGGCCCGCCCGCCGACGGCGCCGGCGGCCAACGCGCATGACTTGCTGCGAGCTGCTTCAAGAAAGGAATCTGTGATGAAAACCGTCGGAATCTGTGATACCCAACCCATTGCCGTGGAAGGCCTGCGCTCACTCCTGCAAGGCAGGGCAGACTTGAGCTTGACGGGTGCGCCGGAAACGCTGGGCGCGGCTGCCGCCTGGGCGTTTCGGACGGCGCCCGCCGTTCTGCTCGTGGACAAAGCCTTCGGTCTTCAACCCATCCTTGACTGGATCATCAGCAGCCGGGCAGCCTTGTCGAACACGTCGCTGGCCATCTGGGGCAATACGATTTCCGAGGCGGAAACGCTGCGGTTTCTACAGCATGGGGTTCGGGGGATTATCCGCAAGGATGCGAAGCTGGCCTCTCTATTGACTTGCCTGAAAACCGTCGCAGAGGGATCCAGTTACATGGAAGAGACTCTCTTCAAGAACTCGCGTGACGAATATGGCCACCGCTCCGACCTGACTCCCCGCGAGCAGCAAGTCCTAGCGCTGGTTGAGCAGGGGCTGAAGAACCGCGAGATAGCCCACGAACTGGGCATCCGCCCGGGAACCGTGAAGATCCACCTGAAGCACGTCTTTGAAAAGACCGGCGTCAGGGGTCGCTACGGATTGGCGCTTTCCGTGTTGCGGGACAAGGGGTTGCTAGCGGCGGCCCCAACCAGGCCCCAAATCACCGCCTTCGGGTGAGGGCGCCTCCCGGAGCCCAAGTCCAATCACAAAGAGACGGGGCACAACCCCTGGTAGAAGGGGCAACGCGTGCATTGCGCTGAGGGGTTCAGCGGGAACGCGACCTTGTCCTGAGCTTCGAGCAGTTGAGTCACCGCGGCTCGAGCCTCGTGGAGATCACCTGTGGACAGATCCACCCTTATCGCCTGCCCGGAGCGCAGGTAGAACAGAACGGCTAGCGTCGGCAGGCGGCCTGCAAGTCTCTCCAGGGCAAGCGCATAAAGTCTCATCTGCAGCGAATACGCGGCGGACCCGCCTACCCCGCGGTCCGTCTTGTAGTCCACCAGCACCAGTTCGCCGCCTTCTTCAAACCACAAATCGATTTGGCCGGAAAGAAGAACCTCACCCAGGTCGACCAGGAAGGCGTCTTCGCGGCGGATACGCGAAGCACGCTCGGCGCGTTGGCCCAGCGGCGATGATTGAAATACGGAGGCCAGTTTCATAGCCTCAGGGGGCGCCTCGTCGGCCGGCTCACCGGCGAGAAGGCGATGCACGAGCGTGCCGAGCTCAACTGCGTCAACCTCCATGGAGAGCGGAGGTTCGCCTTCGCCCGGCTCATCGGTGAGATTCCCGGGCGCGGCCGACGTGGGGCTCCCGGCCTCCCAACCCAGGTAACGATCCAGGTAGTAGCGACGCGGGCAGGCGGAAAACAGGGCCACCGAAGTGACCGTGACGGTGGCATCCCTCCGGGAGCGCATGGGCAACCGCTCCATCATCGTCTCCGGCGATGGCTGCCTGTGAACTGACCGAAGCAAATCGAGGGGAGGCAGGCTCTCCGGAGCATGCAGCACGTAGCGGAAGCCTAGGCGGTGGACCATGGTAACCGGTTGCGCGGGCAGCGGGTCCGAGACACTGAAAACCGCAGACACTCTCTTGGCGCGCTCAGCGGGCCGCGCCGATTGGGCGTATGAGAGCACCAGCCGGTCTATGGCGCGCGTCATGGCCACGTAGAACAACCGCGCCTCCTCTCCAGCCTGCTCCTTCGTGGCGGCTCTTGCCGCCTCGCCGTAGGCCGGATCGGAAACCGGCTCGCCGTTATGAGGATTGCGCCAGCGGGCGCCCAGACCAAATCGCGGCGAGAACCGCAGAGGATCAGTCGTGTTTCTGGTTCCCTTCTGGAGGCAGGGCACAAAAACGATCGGGAACTCCAACCCTTTGGCCTTGTGCATGGTCAGCAGGCGCACGGCTTGGGAGGAGTCCGGCGGCGGAGCTTCGGCCTCTCTTCCCGCGGCCCGCCGGGAAGACAGATCCTCGAGCCGTTCAGCGAGAGGGTTTGGGCGCTCCTCGCGCAGCATGGCCAGCAACTTCGCCAGATTGGCCCGGTCTTGTGTTTGCAGGATCTCCTCATAGCCCGAGGCGTCGAGCAGAGGCAGCAGCAGGCGGTCCGGTGAAAGCGCGTCCCGCAGCGGGCGGAGGCGCTGGTATAGGGCGCTGAAGGCAGCCAGCCTCTCGCAGTCGGTGGTGTCCTCGAGGGTGGGCGGTGAGCCGAGCGCCGCTTGCAGAGGCCCGCCGGAACGCAGCCTGAGTATGCTCTCGTCGCTCAACCCCACCAATGGCGAGCGCAGCACCCCGGCGAGGCTGACTTCATCGCTCGGGTTCGCCAAAGTGCTGAGCCACAGCATCGCATCCCGCACGGGGCGGCTGTCAAAGAAAGTGCCGCCGCCCGTTAACAGGAACGGGACGCTGAAAGCTGCCAGAGCCTCCTGCAACAGCGGCAACACGGATGTGGACCGGACCAGGATGGCCATGTCGGCGAGCTTGGCCGGACGCAGACCGTCTCTCGTGCGAACGATTTCTGCGCCTTCGAGTTCGCGTATACGCCGCGCCAGCCAACAGGCTTCGTTGCGAGACGCGCTGCCCAAGTCCTCCCCCTGCGCGTATAGAATCTCAATGGCTGTGTCCGTGCAGGCGGGCGAGTCCTCTGGCGGCATGAGATCGTGCGGCTCAATTCCTTCCGTCTCTGTAAACACGGCGTTTACGGCATTGAGCAAGCTGGGGCGCGAGCGGTAGTTGGTGTGGAGACTGTCTATCTCCCCGCCACTTTGGCTGAGAGTGTCACGGTAGCCGCGGAAAATGGCTGGCTGGGCATGCCGGAAACCGAAGATGGACTGATTCGGGTCTCCCACGGCGAAGAAACGCCCGGGTCTGCGCAACAGGTCAAGCAGCATCCACTGCAAGGGGTTGGTGTCCTGCACCTCGTCCATGAGGATGAACTCGAAACTGCTCCGGACGTGATCGCGAAAGGCTTCGCGTTCGCGCAGCAGGCTGATGGCGGCTTCTTCGAGGTCGGAAAAATCCAGCGACGAAACGGCCCGCTTTTGCTGGCGATAGGCCGTATCCAGGGATTGGAGCGCGGCGGTCAATTCGCCTCTCAGCGGTGCATAGTAAAGCGAGGCCAGCAGGCTGATGGCCTCTTGCAGAACTCCATCTCTCTTGAGCGCCGTCCAGGCGTTCCGGGCAGCGGAGTCCGCCTTTAGGCGCGCGATGTTGACCCGGTCATCCCCCAGGACTTCAAAGTGGGAAACACCAACTGGCTGAGCCAGGAGTTCGCGCACGCGCCCGGCCCATTCGCGGAGTTGAGCGTGGGTTTCGGTTTGGTTGGGAGTGAGTTTCTCCGGGTCCGGCTTGTCCAGGATACTGGCAAGGTACGGATTCAGGAGAGATTGCCAGTCCTTCCCGGCAGGAGGAGCCGGAATCCCTTCCACCCCGCATCCGGCGATACGCATAGCCGTGTAGGCATCCACCAGGGATTCGGCCAGGTCCGGGTGGCGCGATTCTCCGAATGCGTTGGAGGGTGCTACTGCCAGGGCCTCCAGCAAGCTCACTACTTTTTCGGGGGCGTCTCGATGCAGTTGGTCCAGGACGGTTTCGGAAGTCTCGTGCAGCAGGCGCTCTGCATCGGCCTCATCCAGCACTTTGAAGGCCGGGTCAATGCCGGCCTGCACCGCGTTTTCGCGCAGTAGCCGGGCGCAGAAGGCATGCACCGTCGATACCGGGGCTGCCTCCACCTGCCTTCTCAGCTCCGGGCGTTGGCGGTATTCCTCTACCAGGCGGCGTTTGATCTCAGCCGCCGCCTTTTCCGTGAACGTGATGGTGAGGATACGGGACGGCGGGATGCCGCGGTCCTCCACCAGCCACTGGAAACGATGCACCAGCACGCGCGTCTTGCCGGAACCCGGACCGGCCACCAGGCAGACGTCCTGACCAAGCCGCCGCACGGCGCGTTCCTGAGCTGCGCTGAGGACGGTCATGAGGCGGCTCCTGCCGTCATGGGAGCAGCCGCCGTTTCTATCCGGCAGATGTCGATGAATTCACAGAATCCACACATATCCGGATCGGCGGGGGCGGGTTCAATACGGCCGGCGGCGATCTCGTTGACCGTGCGTTGAATGAGATCAACCGCCTCCTGCATGAGTTCAGCCAGCCTCGCGCCGCCCTCTTCGCCACGGCCAACTCTCAACGGCAAGCCGGCGTGCCAGCCGTCCCATCTCACTTCGCGGCGGATGGCGCAAAAAAGCACTCCGGCGGGTTCAAGTTGAAAACACTCACGCGCCGCCAGCAGGTAGACGCCTGCCTGCACGCGGACCCCGTCCTCATGTCCCGAGATATACCTGCGCAGGTTCACCGGGCGCGTGTACTTGAAATCAATGATCAGGGCGCGATGGCCCGGGTAGCGGTCGATGCGGTCGATGCGCCCGCGCAAGGTGGGACCGCCCGGAAGGGCGAATAGAAAGGACCGTTCAGCGCGGCTGTCCCCGCCAGGCGGCACGCTTTCATCCCGGCGGAAGGCGCGCAGGCTGGCGAGCATCTCCAGGCGCAGAGCCTCGCGGCGGAAGCCGGGCGGGACGTTGAGACTGCGGCAGGCGTTTGAAAAGTGGCGCTCGAAGATGGTTTCGACGTCCTCGGCGGTCAACAAGGATTTGGCCAGCACATCGTGGACGATTTGGCCGCGCGCGGAGTGATCCAGACGCTCCTTCGGGTGCGGGGGCCGGCCATTCAAGCCGAGCGTGTGGCGGGCGTGGAAACTGTAGGGGCACTGCAGAAAGGCCTCCACGGCCGAAGGCGTGATCACGGCGTGGCGCTCGGCAACCGATGCGCGCAGCGTTCTGTCGCGTATGGCCGGGGGGCGCGTGATCAGCCCCGGTCTGTCCGGGCGGATGCGCACCGCAGGACATTCCTCCATCTCCAACCCACCTGCATCGAGCATCTCCTGGAGCGCAAAGCTCGGCAAAGTCTCGTTGCCGGCATTATCAAACTGCGGGTAGCTGAGAACCAGCAGGTCGGTGGCACGGGAGACGGCCAGATCAAACAGGAAACGCTCCACCACTTCGGCCTCCGCGGAGGTGCGCAGATGATAGCCAGATTCCCTTAGCGCGAGGCGCAACCGGTCCGAAAACAACGAGTTCTGGGAATGCCGGCGGGGAAAATTCCCCTCGGTGAGACCGCCCACGAAAACGACCGGAAGTTCCCATTGGCGGGCTTCATTGGCGTCCATGACGTGGACGACATCGCGGCGCTGATCCCGGACCCTGAGTTCCGAACCCGTAACTACGAGCCGCACCGTATCCCAAAACTCCGCCAGCGGCAGAGGCTCGATGCCGGCCGCCACAGCGGCTTCCTCGAGAGCCGCGCGGAAGGCTCTGAGGGCCGCCGCCTCGGTTCGCCATGCTTCGACCTGCGCGGCCGGCGCCCCATCTTCAATCACGGGCGCGGGGAGGAGGCGGGGAAGCTCGGCGAGACGCTTCGCCCACTCGCCCGGCACCAGACGCTCGGACCGCCAGGCTGCGAGCGGACTAAGCCTGTCCACGGATTCCAGGAAAGTTCTTAGCGCAGGCGCCTCCCGGAGCGCTTCCAGCCCTTGGCCGGGAAGACGCTTCAAAAGCTCGAATTCGGCGGCGTCAAGGTCCGGCGAGGGCGGCAGCAGCCGCAGCAGGTCGACCAGCGCCTCATGGTCCCAGTTTCTGAGGGCGGCGGCGACCGCGGCCTCCACGCGCCCGATGACCGGTATCGCGCTCAGCGGTTCGGCGAAGTAGAAGCGGGCCGGGATTCCCAGGCGCTCCAGCGTGGCGCGCAGGGCGGGCAGATAGCGCCCTTCGCCCCGGACCACGATACCCATTTCGTGGAAGCGGCGCCCGGCTGCTCTCTCCTCGAGAATGCGCCGGGCCATCTCGTTGACTTCCTGCTCGAGGTTGCCGGCGGCAACTACCACTCGCCTTGGCTGGCGCCGGGACTCGGCCGTCTTTGACTCGGTAAAGCCCGCTTCGAGGAGAAACCGGCGGGCGGTTTCCGCGCCCGGCCACTCCGGCAGCGTGATGGTGACGGAAGCGTGGCGCGCCAGTGTGGCTACAAGGTCCAGTTCGACGCTGGTCAGCGTGAAGAAACCGTCCAGGAAAACCTGCCGCAGGCCGCCTAATCCTTTCTCCTCTATGGCGCTTGCGGCGATCCGCAGGCGGGAGGCCCGCAAGTGGAGGCCGGCGGAGGCCAGGTCCTCTTCGGCGCCGGCGAGCACCTCGGCCAGCGCCGGGAGAAACTCGGCCTCCCGGTAAGCGCGAAGATGCGGCTCCAGGAGCGCGGCGGCGCCGCATCCGGCTGATGCCAATTCGTCGAGAAGCGAGGCCAGCGCGTCGTGAAAGCCGGGCAACTCCCGTAGTGGTTCGAACACCGGGGGGCGTATACGCTCAAGTGCTTCCTGGCACACCAGGCTGAGGCTCGCGGTGGGGATCTGGGCTGCTTTCCCGGCCCAAGGCTGGATGAAGGCGTAGAGTGTTTGGACCGCGCGTGGACTTAGCGGCAACCCCTCGCGCGCCATCCAGTGCCGGAGGTGCTGGGCCATCGTAGCGGTGGGCACCACCAGGCAAGCCGTACCATCCCCGGCATCCGCCGCGCGCCGAAGCGCCTCGAGCAGAAGCGTCGTTTTGCCGGAAGCCGGCGGTCCCGTCAGAAGAAGTTTCGTCGGCGCCGGCATTCCAGTCTCAGTGGATAATCTGCGCGCGAAACACTGACAACCGCGTGCCCGGTTCGGTGTATACGTCAGAGCTGACACCGGCTTTGCGGGCGAGCAGTTCGAGGAAGCGGGTTGCTGTCCACTCCGGTCCGGAAGCCACTTGAGGAAGGAGCACCCCTTCTGCATAGTGCGTCTCGACGTGGGCGCCGTCCCTTCCCGGGACGAGGCGCGTTGAGTCGGTCAGGCGCTTCAGCGGCGACAGCACGGAGATTTCAATATCTACGTCCTTCTCCTGGGGACCCACGGGCTCGAACCGCGAATCCTGAAGCGCCGCCGAAAGAGTGAGTTCAGCGACGCTGCAAGAGAGAGGCTCGGCGCCGCTAACCCGCCCGATGCAGCCCCGCAACTGCCCGGCGCGGTGAAGCGATACGAAGACACCGGCGCGCCGGGAGAGCGCTGGGCCGGGATTTTCGACCGGCAGGGGCTTCGGTTCACCCGTTTGCTGGCAACGGCTGAGCGTGCGCCGCGCGCTTTCAAGCAGGAGGGCGGTGTCTTCAGCAGGGAGCAGGAAGGAGTTCCAGGGGAAATACCCGAGTGCGGCATAGCTGACGGCATGCGACCAATCGCCGGAGATTTCACCGGAGTTGTCATAGTCGAGCGTGAGTTGGTAGACATCGGAGGCGCTCGGCAGGGCGCTCAGTGCCGTCAGCAACAATGCGATGGGATCCCGGCCGCAGACCGTGGCCGAAGTCGCATCGAGCGACTCGAAAAAAAGGCCCGCCTCCAGGCTGCTGGCGGAGGAAATCACCTCCTCGTCGAGCAACTGAAGCCTGCTTGGGGTGGATTCGTTAACCGGAAACGGCTGAAACCCGAAAGAAGCGCCGTAGTGAGTGAAGTCGCTGCTGGCCAGCAAAACTGTCGAAGCGTCAAGCCGGCTGGCGAGGACCTGACCCGCCTCCCGCATCGCTGCCCCGGACAACGAAGAGACGTAGATCGGCACAATGCTTGCCTGCGGGGCTGCCCACTGAAGCAGGGGAAGTTGAATCTCCACCGAGTGGTCGCAGAGCTTGGATTCCGGCAGCGGCCGAAAGACCTGGGCCGCCAGCAAGCTCGCGGCTGTGTCCCGATCGACGGACGTATCGCCTAACGGCGTGCGGTAGGAATCGACGTCCGGAATCCAGGCTCCCTCCGGCGCGCCCCGGTGCGAGAAGCCAAGCACGATGACGCGCTCGGGTTGGTGTTGAGCCAGGTGGCGGTACGCCGCCGCCGCGGCACGGCCGGAATAGACCGGCCCCGCGTGGGGGACCACGAAAGCCAATGGTCCGGGCAGTAGCCAGGAACCGGTGCGCGCGGCGGACTCGCCGAAGATCTTCTCCAGCAAATTCTCCAACTCCGCGCGGCGGGCCGGGTACCAGGAGCCGGCATAAGGACTCGGATGTGGCCGGGAATCAGGCATGGCCGTCTCTGACCAGTATTCTATTACCGTTCTGAGCCTGGCGCGGTTCCTGCCTAGTTGTCGAAGAGAGTCTTGTGTACGACCAGGCTCTGGTAGGGCGCCTCTGCCGGGGCGGGTTCGCGGTCCGCCACGGAGTGAAGCTCGTCGAGCATGGGCCTCGACCTCACTCGTATGGAGGGAAGCCCGGAAAGCTGGAATGCCTTTCGGATTTCGCTCAACCGCTGCGAGTAGGCCGGGAACTCGACGATCGTAACGGGGGTCACGTCGCGGTGACCGTCCGCATAGACGAACTCAAGCCCGGCATGATGGTAGATTTGCGGGTTGATGGGAAACGTGGCGGAAGCCAAAACTTCCAGTACTTCCTCCAGCAGGCGTGGTTCCGTGCAAACCTGCACGGACACCAACTCACCTTCGCTGCCTGTCAAACCGGGAAACCCGGCTGCGTTGAACGGCTGAACACTCATATCACCTCCGGCGCTCGTCACGCCCGGCAAAAGTCCCGGCGCGATCGGCCCAGAAACGCGAAAACCCTGGAAGTGCTCCAGGGTCACGATTCAGCAACTGCAGCCGAAGCGCCTTTAGCACTTTTTTAACGTGGTTGCAAGTAGCCGACCCGTGCTTGGGGTCTAAATCACTCCACGCTGGACTTAGCTTAGCACCTCCCCGCGTGGTCTGACAAGAGAAAAAACGGCAACCAACGCAACGAAGCAGGTTGCGTAAAGGCACCCAGTGGGTCAAAACCACCAGCACGGTCAGGTGAATTTGCGCACCACAGAGTCTATGTTGTTGATTTTTAATGTGTCAAAATGGTTGCGGAGTTGGCGGGTCCGTGCTAAGATATCAGTCAAAGTAAGTCTTATTGACTTATAGCATCCCCGGCAACGAGGCCCAGCTCGTTGTCAGCCCCTCTGAGAAAAGCCCGGGGTTTAACCCCGGGCTTTCTTCTTTTCTGTGACTCATGCCCGCAGCTAAAAACAAACAGCGAGTGGGACGTGCCCACCCGCTGTTGCTTAGTTTCAGTTGCCGTCTTCCCGCCAAGACTCCCGTAAGTTATTCACCTGCAGATAGTTGGCGGCAATTGGCCGACTCCGCTGAGCGCGGCCTGCCCGAGGCTCAGGCGCCTAGAAGCGTACCGCCGGACCGCCTGCTTCAGATCCTGTGCCACGCCTTCCCATGGGCGTTCCGAAGCCTCCGCCGCGGCCGAAAGCTGCCGGACCTTGGCCCCGGTCACCCTCCGGCGGGGTGATCAGGTTGAGGCGATGAGCTTCACCGATCGCTCGGCGGGACTGCACGGCTTCCTGCATCTGCTTCAGCTTGGCGGCTTGATCACTCGTGAGCAGGCTCACGGCACGCTTGTTGTAGTCCTGCCCAAGCTGCTGCAACTGCGTCCTTCCGCGGTGGATACTCAGCAGGATGTTGCCAAGCTCCGTGGGGTTCGGTGAACTCGCGGAGAGCTTTTCGCGGAGTTGCTCGTGCTGCGTGCGCATCCCCTCCGCGATCTTCTGCACGGCGGTTGCACGCTCCTGGTTCAGAGCCTGCAGGGACGCGATCTGCTGGTCCGTCAGATTCAGGGCGGACTTGAGCGCGTCAAAGCTGGGAGTGGCGTCCGGCGATCCGCGCATCCCCATGCGGCCCGGTCCCTGGGCGAGGGCGGCCCCCGCGAACAAACTCAAAGCGAGAAATGTGGTTGCCATCTTTTTCATGGTGAATAACCTCCAGTAATGTCAATGTGCGAGGCCGTTACCGGCTCGGCCCCGCTGCTGCCACCAGCACTGGCTTACACTTCTGTTGACGGATTGGAACGCTGCGGGTTTACGTGTGAGGTTCTTCAGAAATCGAATGACATCTGGCGCCGCGACAGATAGTGGCTGGCTGTCGCCGAAGATGGCGGCACGACGCTGGCGATGCGCCCCCCGAAGCGCCGCGCCATTTCCTCGGCCACGCTCAGCTCAAGATTGCGGCTGTGGAGGGGAGGGCCGCCGGAAGTGCGTATCCAGTCTTCGGTGAGGCGGTTCAGAAGCTCTTCGAGGTTTGGGTCAGCTGCTTTCCAAACACCGTCGCGCAAGAAAGCCTTGCGGCTATCGACGCGGATCATCACTCCCATAACAGTCTCATCATACGGGTTCCTTCGCAGTCAGTGGTGTGCCCGCGCATGGTCTTCACGAGGGAGGCGGGGGCTCCTGAGGCGTACTGCGCTGGAGCAGCCGCCAGAACAGGACGGCGGCGGCGACCGCCGGAACCGCGAACAGCGCTCCCAACAAACCGAACAGCATGCCCCCGGCCAGCAGGGCCAGAAATACGAGCGCCGGGCGCAAACGCAGGCGGGCGCCCAGAATTACCGGAGTCAGCACAAAACTCTCGAGCACTTGCGCCACCACGAAGACCACCAGAAGGCCCAGCAACTGGCGCTGCCCGCCACGCGCAATCAGAGAAACAACTACCGGCAAGATAAGGCTGAGCACGGCCCCTATCACCGGGATGAAATGGAGCAAGCCTCCGAGAAAAGCCAACAGGCCCCAGAACGGCAGGTCGAGGTAGGCGAATCCCGCCGCGTAGAGCGCGAACATGCACAGAGCAACCTGCGCTTGTCCGCGAAGCCAGGCGCCAAGCGTCGAGAGTAGCTCTCCCAGGAAGCCGATGAACGTCACCGGTCGCTGCTGCGGCATGGCTCGACAGCAGCTTATCATGCCAGGAGGAACTATGATGAAGGTTCGAGATGGCTTTGGAAATCGAGCATAGGCTTACGGAACAAGGTGCGGTGATCGTTCAGTTGAGAGGCCGCGTGGTGTTGGGCGCCGACAGCGGAGTGATTGAGCGTCTCGTGGAAGAACAGGTTGCGGCTGGCAGGCGCGAAGTCATCTTTGACCTCTCGCAGGTGACTCACATCGACAGCACGGGAATCGGCAGGTTCATTGCGTGTCACGGGCGCCTGCTGGCAACCGGCGGGAAGATGTGCCTGGCCGCCGCCGCCGGGCAGGTGCGCGAATCCTTCCGCGCCACGCGCCTGGACACGGTGTTCGACTTTTGTGCCGACGTGGAAACCGCGGAGCAGCGGCTGGCGGATTCGCGCCGGCGGAACGATACGGCATGAAGATCCTGGTTTTCTCAGACATCCACGGTGATCTGGCCGCACTGCAACGCCTGATGGATACGGAGGCGGATGGTTACTTCGCCGCCGGGGATCTGGCCAGCTGGTCACGCGGACTGGAGGCCGCCTGCCGCGTCCTGGCACAGCGCAGCGGCCGCGTGTGGGTGCTGCCGGGCAACCATGAGACCGAGGAGCAGGTGGAGCAACTCTGCCGCCAGTACGGTTTGAATCCGTTCCACGGGCGCACGGTCGAGATGGCCGGCTATCACATTGCCGGGCTGGGCTACTCGAGTCCGACGCCATTCAACACGCCGGGTGAATACAGCGAAGAGGAATTAGCGCGCCGGCTCGCCTGTTTTGCGGAACTGGATCCGATGGTTCTGATTTGCCATTGCCCGCCGCACGGCACGGCGCTGGACCGTGTACGCGAAGACTTGCACGCAGGCAGCTTAGCGGTGGCCGAGTTCATTCAGGCGCACCAGCCTGAGCACTTTATTTGCGGGCACATCCACGAGGCCGAAGGAACCGGCGTGCTGCTCGGCGCAACCCAGGGACACAATGCCGGCAAGCGCGGATATCTGCTGGATTTTGATAAACTGAGTGCATGACGATCGAGGAACTCGACCGCCAGTACATAGAGCTCCGCCAGCAAGCTGACGCTGTGCGGGGCTATCTTTGACGCCCCCTCCAGAAGAAAAGAACTCGCTCTCATAGAAGAAAAGATCTCGTCGCCTGAATTCTGGAACCAGCCAGAAGCCAGCCAGAAGATCATGCAGGAGCGCAAACGCCTGGAGAGCACCCTTGCGCAGGACGGCGAATTGGCCCGCCAACTGGACGACCTGGACACCCTGTTCGAACTCGCGCACGAAGGCGAAAGTGTGTCCGCGGACATCGAGCGCGAGATGCAGACCCTCGGCGCGAGCCTGGAGCGGCTGGAAACCACCATGCTGCTCAGCGGCGAAAACGACCGCGCGGGCGCCATCGTGACCATTCACCCGGGAGCCGGCGGCACGGAGAGTCAGGACTGGGCGGAGATGCTTCTGCGGATGTATCTGCGCTGGGCCGAGCGCCACGGCTTTGAGGCGGTCGTCACGGACCGGCTGGAAGGGGAGGGCGCGGGCATCAAGTCGGCGACCTTCGAAGTCAACGGCGAGGGCGCCTACGGAATGCTGCAATCCGAAGTGGGCGTGCACCGGCTGGTGAGAATTTCCCCCTTTGACGCCAATGCACGGCGGCACACTTCGTTCGCCTCGGTTTTCGTCTATCCGCAATTGGAAGACGAAATCAAGATCGACATACGCCCGGAAGACCTGCGCGTGGATACGTTCCGGGCAAGCGGCGCGGGAGGGCAACACGTCAACCGTACGGATTCGGCCATCCGCATGACGCACTTCCCCACGGGCATCGTGGTGCAGTGCCAGAACGAAAGGTCTCAGCACAAGAACCGCGCGAGCGCGCTGAAACAACTGCGGGCCAAGCTTTACGAGCACGAGATGGACAAGAAGCGAGCCGAAGAGCGCAAACTCGAGGACTCGAAGCTCGACATCAATTTCGGCAGCCAGATTCGCAACTACGTGCTGGCGCCCTACCGCCTGGTGAAGGACTTGCGCACACGGCTGGCCATCGGCGATGTGGACCGCGTGCTCGACGGCGACCTGGACGGGCTGATTCACGCCTACCTCGTTTACAAGAAGACGGGCAAGACTGTCAGTGAAGAAAAGACGGTCGAAGTCGAACCATAGCGTCGCCGCGATGGCGAGCGACATTCAGCGGGCCGCTGCTCTGATCTGCGAAGGCGGCCTGGTGGCCTTTCCCACGGAAACAGTCTATGGGTTGGGCGCTAATGCGCTCGACGCCAAGGCGGTAGACCGCATCTACGCAGCCAAGGGCAGGCCTGGCTCGAGTCCGTTGATTGTCCACGTCGATTCGGTGTCGATGGCGCGGGAATTGGCTTTGGATTGGCCCGCGGAAGCAGAGGAACTGGCGCGCGCATTCTGGCCCGGCCCGCTGACGTTGGTGGTGCGCAAGCAGGCTGTGATTCCGGACAACGTAACCGCCGGACTCGAGACGGTGGGCCTGCGGCAGCCGGCGCATCCGGTGGCACTGGCCTTGGTGCGTGCCGCGGGCGTGCCCATTGCCGCGCCGAGCGCCAACCGGTTCACGGAGTTGTCGCCTACCCGGGCCGAGCACGTGCGTTCCAGCCTTGGCAAGGCGGTGGACATGATCCTGGATGGCGGCCCCACGGAAGTGGGCATCGAATCGACGGTTTTATCCGTCGCGGAGCAACCGCCGGAGTTGCTGCGCCCGGGCATGATCAGCCGGGAACAGATTGAAGCTCTGATCGGGCCGGTGCGGCTTGGCCGGCTGGCCGGAGAAGCGCACCCCTCACCAGGCATGCACGCCCGGCATTACTGTCCCCGCACGCCCCTGCTGGTGGTGCCGGGCGGAGAAGTGCCCTCCGAGGGCCGTGGCGCGTACGTCTACTGGCGGAAACCGGCGGCGGCCCATCGCACGGTGAAACTCGAGCCGGAGGCGGCCGCTTACGCGGCGCGGCTCTACGATACGCTGCATGCGCTCGACGGAGAAGGACTGGACTGGATCGCTGTGGAAACTCCTCCCGCCGGCGCGGATTGGGAGGGCGTGGTGGACCGCCTGAAGAAAGCCTCAAGCACGGGCCTCGAACCCTAGGCGCCATGGAAAGCTACCTGCTGCACGGCCCGGCGCCGGTCAATGCTATCGGGCATTTGGCCGGAGCCATGCTGTTCGCCGCCTTGCTGGTGTTTCTGTGGAGGGATCGCCGCGCAGGACGGGCGCGGCTGGCGGCGGCGTCACTGGCAATGGCATGGAACGCCGGTTCGCTCGTGTTCATGGCCGTGCCTGAAGACGCCGGGGTAGCGGCACATCTGCTGGCGGCCTGCAGTTCCACGGCGCTGACTTTCCTGGCAGCCGTGTTGCTCCACCTGAGTCTGGAGGGGCGCTACCGCATCATCGTGACGGCGGCTTACGGCCTGGCGGTGGCCGCGAGCGGGCTTCACTGGAGCGAACTGGCGGCCGAAGCGCCCCTGGAACGGCACCGCGAGGCGCTTGTGGCCACAGCCGCGGGCTTTGCCGCCCTCACGATCCTGGCGGCTATCCTGCTGGCGGTGCGGGCTCGCGGAGAACGGCACATTTCGCGCCTGCTCGGCACCATGTCGCTGCTCCTGTTTACGCTTTCCTTCGTTCATTTCGGCGAAACCGGCCCGCCCCATTTCTGGCTGCTCGAACTGGTGCAGCACCACGCCGGAATCCCGTTGGCGCTGTTTGTGCTGCTCAAGGACTACCGCTTCGCCCTGCTGGATGTGTATCTGCGCGTGGTTGCGAACGTAACGTTGGCGGCGGTCCTGGCGCTCGCGCTGGCCAAACTGGCGGGCCCCGCGCTCGAAGCCGCGGGCGAGTCGCCGGGAAGGGGGCAGTTGCTTTGGGCGGGAGCCTGTCTCATGCTCATCGCTCACGTCTGGCTGGCGGGGAAACTGCAAAGAGCCATGACGCGTGTCCTGTTCAAGAGTCCTGATTTGGATGCGGCGCTGAGAGAACTGCGCTCTGCGGGCCCCGCGCGGAATGAAGGCGAGTATTTGGAATGGGCGGGACAGCGCATGGCTCATCACTTGGGGGCGGTCCACGTCGAGGCGCTCGCCCGGGAAGAGGAAGCGCTGCGAGCGTTGGAACTGGCGGGTCCTGTTACTGCGGCCGATCTGGGCGGCGTGCGCGCCGGGTTGGAGGAGCGCGGAGTGGAGGCCGTGGTTCCGTTGCGGTTGTCCGGCTCGGCGGCGCGCTTTGTGCTGCTGGGGCGTCGTCCCGGCGGCAGGCGTTACCTGAGTTCCGACTTGCAGTGGCTGGAACGCATGGCCGCGCAAGCCGTGGAAAGGGCCGAGCAAGACAGGGAGGTTGAGTTGAGGCGGCTGGCCGCTGAGGCCGAATTGCGCGCGCTGGAGTCACAGATTCAGCCGCACTTCCTGTTCAACACGCTGAACACGCTGTATGGCATCATCCCCAAGGAGGCGCAGGGGGCCAGGAGCACCGTGCTCAACCTTGCGGACATCTTACGGCATCGCCTGCGGACCGGGCGCACGCTGATTCCCCTGAACGAGGAACTGAGGATCGTGCGCGCCTATCTGGACGTCGAGAGTCTGCGGCTGGGGAGACGGCTGCGGACGGCGGTGGAGGCCGACGAGCCTGCTCTGGGCGCTCTAATTCCGGTCCTCTCCGTGCAGCCGCTAGTGGAAAACGCGGTGCGGCACGGGGTCGCGCCACGCCCGGGCGGTGGGGAGATACGGCTTGAGGCGCGCGTTACGGACGGGAGGCTGGAAGTGCGCGTGGCCGAAACCGGGGACCAGGCGCGGCAAGAGGAGAGTGATACTTCCGGGGAAGGTGTGGGGCTGGAGAACGTGAAGCGCCGTCTGGAACTGTGTTTCGGAGAAACGGCCACACTCACCGTGGACGTAACGCCGGGCGGGTCAACAGCCGCCTTCAGCGTGCCCTTGAGGAACGCTGAAATTGGGGGAATGACGCGATGAAGGTGCTGGTGGCAGACGACGAACCGATTGCCCGGCAAGTGCTGCGGGAGTTGATCGAGGAAGTGGAAGGCGCGGAAGTGGCCGGAGAAGCCTCCAGCGGGCTGGAGACCATCGAGCAGGTTGCCCGGTTGCAGCCCGATGTCCTGCTGCTCGACATCCAAATGCCCGGACTCGACGGCTTGGCTGTGGCCAGGGCGTTGCAAGGAGGCCAACTTCCTGTGCTTATCTACGTAACGGCGCACGAGGCGCACGCGCTGGAGGCGTTCGAGCGGGGCGCGGTGGACTATTTGCTGAAGCCGGTCCGGCGCGAAAGGCTGGAGGCGGCGTTGGCCAAGGCAAGCACTCAGTTGGCAGGGCGGCGGACCAGCAAGCCGCAGGAAGTACGCAAGATCGTCGGCCGGAAGGGCCAGGAATTGCACCTGATTGACCCGCGGGATGTGGTCGCGTTCCAAGCCGAGGGAGATTTGGTCTGGGTGATCAGCAGCGGGGGGCGCTACGAGGCAGGCCGCCCGTTGCGCGAACTGGAACAGAAACTGCCCTCGCCGCCTTTCCGGAGAATCCACAGGGGGACGATCATCAACACGGAGCACATTCGCAGGCTTACGCCTTTGAGCAGCAAACGGTGGCTTGTGCGCCTCTCGAACGGGCTGGAAACGGTCGTGAGCAAGCGGATGGCCGGAGCCATCCGCGAGCAGACTCAGTGGTAGCCGCGCTTAAGCGGGCATGTTCAGCCGGACGATGGAGAAGAACGCTCCCTGCGGATCGTTCAGGACCGCGAAACGGCCCACTCCGGGGATGTCCGTGGGAGGGACACAGACATTCCCGCCCAATTGCTTGGCTTTCTCTGCGGAGGCATCGCAGTCATCCACCTGGAAGTAGGGCATCCAGTGAGGCGGGACTCCCTGCCATTTCTCGTCCATTTCGATCATGCCCCCCGCCGGCTGCCCGCCAGCCATCCATTCCGTGTACGGCATGCCCGGCATGTTACTCGCCTTGGCTGCCCAACCGAACAGAGCTGTGTAGAAACTCTTGGATGCGCCGACATCGTTCGTCGCCAGTTCAGCCCAGCAGAGCGTCCCGGCAACCCCCGCCAGACGGGCTCCGATATTTTCGTTGGCCTGCCAGGCGGCTAAAGCAGCGCCTTGAGGATCGCGGAACATGGTCATGCGTCCGGCGGTGGAGACATCCAGCGGGCCAGCCAGGACTTCAGCGCCAAGTTCGCGGGCTTTGGCTGTAATCGCATCCACGTCGTCAACGGAGACGTACAGCAGCCAGTGAGGCGGAATCTTCATTTCGCGCCGCGCAGCTTCCATTTCGTACATGGCTCCCAGTTCCAAGCCCTGCAGTTTCAGCACGGTATAGACACTGTCGGGGCCCATCGGCATGTCCTCCGAGGCCCAGCCGAACAAGCCGGAGTAGAACTCCTTGGCGCCCTTGCTGTCAGTGGTGCTCAGTTCGGGCCAGCAGAAGCAGCCGTGCGCATGTTTTTCAATCTGAGGCATTTAGTTCCCTCCTGTGGGTCTTGGCAAGACCCGGTATGATCCGCCTATTTGCTCAGTATAAGCGGTTTCAGGGGCGGCGCAGTATATCTTCCGCTGCCGCAACGTCTTCGGGACGGCCCACATCGCGCCATTGGCCGCGCACCGGTCCCAGCAGGAGGCGCTCCCCGGAGGCGATCATCAGCGACAGGGCGGAAGTCAGTTCGTATTCGCCGCGCGGTGAGACGGGAACGCGCTCCAAAGCGGCGTAGACGGAGGGGCGGAAGGCGTAAAGACCGGCGCTGTTCCAATGGGTTGAAGACGTACCCGGCGGCGGTTTCTCGACGATGGCCGTGAGCACGCCGGCGTCTTCATAGACCGCCGCCCCCTGCCACGGGTCCTCGACGTACTTGACGCCAACCACGCCGGAGGCGGAGGCATCTTCCGCGAGCAGCCGTGCCAGCGAGACCCAATCGGACGGATCCACCAGGATGTCGGCGTAGCTCAGAAGGAAAGGGTCAGAGCCGGTGAACTCCCGGGCAAGCAGCGCGGCGGTTGCCGTACCGTCAAGCACTCGCTGCCGGGTGAAACGGACCTCGGCCGGGTAGCCGGCCAAGGCGCGCCGGATCAGGTGTCCCCCGTAGCCGACGACGATGAGGAATTGACGGACGCCGGCCTCACGCAGCCGGTCCAGCACGTGGATCAGCATCGGCCGGCCGGCCAAATGCAGCAATGGCTTGGGGGTTTCGCCGGTGACCGCGCGCAGGCGTTTGCCTTTGCCGGCAGCCAGGATGACTGCTTTGTCCACGGATTTAATATAATCGCACAGTGTCCTCTGAACAAAAGACCCGCGTGCGCTGGTGGATCCTGACGCTGCTCTTCCTGGCGACCACGAACAACTATCTGGACCGCGTCATCCTCTCAATCCTGATGCCTGTAATCCGAGAGGAGATGACTATCTCAGACCAGTACTACGGCTATATCACGGGTGCTTTTCAGCTTGCGTATACGATCGGGTTCTTGTTCATGGGCAAGTTCGTGGACCGCTACGGTACCCGGGTGGGATACGCGGTGGCGACCATTTTCTGGTCAATCGCTTCGATGGCCCACGGTACGGCGAGAGCTCCCTGGATGCTGGCGCTCTGGCGAGGCATGCTGGGGTTGGGCGAGTCCGCCAACTTCCCGGCCTGCATCAAAGCCGTAGCCGAGTGGTTCCCCCGCAAAGATCGAGCCTTCGCGACGGGCATCTTCAACGCGGGCACCAACGTGGCGGCGATGGTCGGACCGCCACTCTTTGTTTGGATGAACATGACGATCGGCTGGAGGGTCAGCTTCTTCATCACCGGAGGCATCGGCTTCATCTGGCTGCTGCCCTGGCTGATCTCCTACCGCCCGCCTCACAAGCATAAGAAGGTGAACCGCCAGGAGTTGGACTACATCCACTCCGATGTGGCGGACGAATCCAAGGAACCCTCCATCGGGTGGGCGGCAGCCTTGCGCTACAAGCAGACCTGGGGATTCGCTCTCACCAAGTTCATCACCGACCCGGTATGGTGGTTCTACCTCTACTGGTTGCCGCTGTATCTTTTCGACGTGCGGAAATTCAACCTCATGGAGATCGGCTGGGCGTTGCCGGTGGTCTACCTGGTGGCGGATGTCGGCAGCGTCGGTGGCGGGTGGATTTCGGGCTTCTTCATCCGGCGCGGCTGGCCGGTGGCCAAAGCCCGGAAGACTGCCATGGCACTGTGCGCAGTGTGCATGCCAGTTGCGGCCACGGCGGCTCTGGCGGAGAGTCCTATCCTGGCCATCGCCCTGGTTTGTCTGGCGGTTTCAGCCCACCAGGGCTGGTCCGCGAACCTGTTCACCACGACCTCGGACGTGTTTCCGCGCAAGGCGGTCGCTTCGGTTACCGGCTTCGGCGGTTGCCTGGGTGGTCTGGGCGGACTGCTGTTCGCGTCCCTCATGCCGGGCTTTGTGGTGACGCATTTCGGCTACACGCCGGTGTTCCTGATCATGGGGACATTTCACCTGACCGGCTTGTTCATCCTGCACAAGCTGATGGGCGACATGAAACCCATCGCGATGCAGGAGCGAGCCTGACGGGAGGTCAGTTGATCGCGGCCAACCGCGCGGAGCCCGGGCGGAGTCCGGACCACTTCTCACACACCACAATGGAGTTGGCGGGGTTGCGCGGTGCGTACTTGACGGTGACCGGCCCGACCAGCTGTCCCAGATCTTCGGGGAGCACGGCCCTCAGGTCGTTGATCGGCTGCGAAGCGTGGTAGGTGACACCGCGCACGGTGTAGGAGAAGAAGAGCGCGTCCTCACGAACATCCGTCAGCAGCCCGTCTCCCATCCGCCCGGATTGCTGGAGTGCGACTCGCCGCCGCCGCTCAATCTCCGCCGGAGTCAATCGGAAGCGGAGCACAATCCGGACCGCCCAGGCGATCAGCCCGACGGCCAGCAGGCCCAATAGCGTCAGGCGCACCGCAGGCGACTGCGTTAACCAGGAATACCAATGGTCCATTTGCACCTACGAAACCGCTCGTTTCATGCCGGGTTCCGTTGTGCCCCGGGCGGGAGCGAGGCCTCGCTGTTACCAGCCCTGGACCACGGAGTTTCGGAGCACTCCCAAACCGGGAATCTCAATGGCAACCTCAGCGCCGGCGGGCAGCGTACCTACTCCGGGAGGAGTGCCGGTGGCGATGAGGTCGCCCGCTTCCAGCGTCATGAACTGCGAAACAAACGCGATTATAGCATTGATAGGAAAGATCATTTCCGAGATGGGAGCATCCTGGCGCAGCTGCCCGTCGACGGTCGTGCGCACCCTTGCGGACTTCAGGTCAAACTCGGAAAACGGGACAATCCACGGGCCGGCGGGACAGAAGGTGTCAAAACCCTTGCCGCGCGTCCATTGGCTGTCTTTCTTTTGCAAGTCGCGCGCCGTGACGTCGTTGACGCAGGTGAAGCCGAAGATGTACTGCTCGGCTTCTTCGGCGGCCACGTTGCGGGCTGTTCGTCCCATCACGACGCCAAGTTCGCCCTCGTAGCTCAGGTGCTGCGAGAGCGCCGGGAACACGATCTTGTCGCCGTCGGCTATCAGCGAGGAGGGCGGCTTCAGGAAGATCAGCGGCTCTTCCGGGACAGGATTGCCGAGTTCCTTCGCGTGGTCCACATAATTGCGGCCAACGCAGACGACCTTGGTGGGGCACACCGGCGGCAGCAGGCGCACTGTATGGAGGGCAAAGGCAGCGCCGAGGCGCTCGCTTGAAAAGGCCGGGGTTTCGTGAACGAATTCGTTCTCGAGAATGCCATAGAACACGCCCGGGTCGGTGTCGCGGGCGGTGGGCAGGGCATTCTGGTCCAGACTGAAGCGGATATGTTTCGTCATGGTGCGGACTCCTGTGGCGCGCTCACAACAACGGCGGTAGAGCGTGCGCTTTCATTTCCAATCTGATCTACGCTGCTGACGCGGTAAGCGTAGCTTGTGCCGGGCGTGATCTCCCGGTCGCTGTAGCTGGGCTCGGTGAGCACAGCCAGCAGTTCCTCCTCGCCCTCACCGGAGGATCGATACAGCCGATAGCCTGCCAAATCCGGCTCGGTGCAGGGTTCCCAGACGAGTTCGAGAACGCCAAGGCCAGCCACGGCGACCAAACCGGAAGGCACGGCCGGGGCGAAGCGGTCAGCGTGGCTCACGCTCAACTCAGCGGAGCGGGCGCTCTCGGCTTCGGCAGCGCCCCCGGGGGCGGCCGCCTGAACGCTGTAAATGTATGACCGGCCGTAGCTTACGTCTTTATCGATCCAGTCGGACGAGGCCGCCAAGCCTACTCTTTCGAACTTCTCCTCCGGCGATTCGCGGCGGAAAATCCGGTATTGGAGACCGGGAGGTCCGCCGGGGTGATTCCAGCGGAGCGCGATCCCGCCGGCGCGAGGCTCGGCGGCTAAAGCAACAGGCGGCTGAAGCGGAGAAAGCACGTTCAGTTTCAATACGTTGGACCATTGCGACCAGCGCCCGGAGGGTCCTTCGAACCGCACCGCCAGTTGAACGCTGCGGCCCACCCACACGGCGGCGTCGACATCCAATCGCACCGGCCCCGGTTCGACGGCGGGAACCGGAATCTGTCCCGCTCCATTTGCCCATTGGTCGAGCGTGGGGCCCGCCTCAGGCGCCGCACCGAGGCGCAGATCGACGCTTCTCAAGCGCTGTATTCCCAGGCCCTCGGTGGTCCTGTCCGGCGCGGTGAAACTGATCAGCAGGCGGCCGGCGTGCTGGTACGCGCTCAGGTCAGTTGCCGGCACGGGGATGCGCAGCGCGGGCGGTTGCGGTTCGCCTACATAGCCGCAGGCGGCCAAGCCGAGAGCCGCGGCGAGGAGAACGCACCGGTGCGCAAACAGCATGGAGGTCAGAGGATGTAGCGGCTCAAATCCTGGTCCTTGACGATTTCCGCCAGTTGGTCCAGCACGTAAGCCCGGTCGATCTTCATGGTTTTCCGGCGGTAATCCGGCCCGGCGAAAGAGATTTCCTCGATGACTTTCTCCATGATGGTGTGCAGCCGACGGGCGCCGATGTTCTCCGCGGTGTGGTTCACCTTGGCGGCCATGCTGGCGATTTCCTCCAGCGCGTCGTCGGTGAAACTGAGGCGGATCCCCTCGGTTTCCAGCAGCGCGACGTATTGTTTCACCAGGGCGTTCTTGGGTTCCTTGAGGATGCGGATGAAGTCCGCCTCGCTGAGCGATTTCAGCTCGACGCGGATGGGGAAGCGGCCCTGTAGCTCCGGGATGAGGTCACTCGGCTTGCTCACGTGAAAAGCGCCGGTGGCCATGAACAGGATGTGGTCGGTGCGGACAAAACCGTAGCGGGTGTTGACCGTGGTGCCCTCGACGATGGGGAGAATGTCGCGCTGCACGCCTTCCCGGCTGACGTCAGGCCCGTGACCGCCCTCCCGGCCGGCGATCTTGTCAATCTCGTCGAGGAAGATGATTCCGTTGCGCTCGACGCGTTCAATGGCCACGCGGGTAATCTGGTCCATGTCGAGGAGTTTCTGCTCCTCTTCCTGGGTGAGGTACTCCAGCGCTTCGCTGACGCGCATCTTGCGCTTCCTCGTGCGGCCGCCGAAAAGCCCCGGCAGGACATCCTTGATGTTGAGGTCCATCTCCTCGACGCCCGTGTTGGTCATGATTTCGAACGTGGGTCCACGCTCGCGGACGTCCACCTCCACCATGCGGTCATCCAGGCGCCCGGCACGCAGCCGTTCGCGGAGTTTTTCGCGCGTCTTTTCAGCTGTTTCGCTTGCCTCGGGCTGCGGCGGGATGAGCAGATCAAGGAGCCGCTCCTCGGCATTGCGTTCCGCCCGGTCGGCGACTTCGTCGAGGCGCTCCATGCGGACCATGTCGATGGCGATATCCACGAGGTCGCGAATCATGCTCTCGACATCGCGCCCCACGTAGCCCACTTCGGTGTACTTGCTGGCTTCCACCTTGAGGAAAGGAGAGTTGGCCAGCTTCGCCAGGCGCCGGGCGATTTCGGTTTTGCCGACGCCGGTGGGTCCGATCATGAGGATGTTCTTCGGAATGACCTCCTCCGCCATCTCCGGATCCAGTTTCTGGCGCCGGATACGGTTGCGGAGCGCGATGGCCACAGCCTTCTTGGCTTCGTCCTGGCCGATGACGTACTTGTCGAGTTCGCGGACGATCTCGCGCGGGGTGAGTTCGTCGAGCAAGGGGCGCTCATCGCCCGCCTGCCGCGGGAGATAGATCACCATGCTTATTCAAGCTCCTGGAAAGTAACGCTCTGGTTCGTGTAAATGCAGATGCGCCCGGCGATGGCCATGGCCTTTTCGACGATGGCGCGCGCATCCAGGTCAGTGTTATCGAGCAGCGCCGCCGCCGCGGCACGGGCAATCGCGCCGCCTGAGCCTATGGCCGCTGACTCTCCGTCTGGCTCGATGACGTCTCCGGTGCCGCTGACGATGTAGGTTCTTTCGGTATCTGCTACCAGAAGCAGGGCTTCGAGATGACGCAGCACCTTGTCGGTGCGCCATTCCTTGGCGAGTTCCACGACACTTCGGGAGAGATTGCCGTTGTGCTGCTCGAGCTTCGCTTCAAAGCGTGAGAACAGCGCGAAAGCATCGGCGGTGGATCCGGCGAATCCGGCCATGATGCGGTCCTTGTAGAGGCGCCGCAGTTTGTTGGCAGTGGCCTTCAGGACTTCGTGGCCGTGGGTCACCTGCCCGTCGCCCGCCATGACAACCTTGCCTGCGCGCCGGACGCACAGAATTGTCGTCGAGCGTATTCGTTGTTGCATTGGAATCTTCATTCTAGCGTAGCGCGGTCAGCCGGCAGCGCCCGGAAGCCGGGAGGGAGCGCGTCCCGGTCTCAGGCGGGTCGGCTGCCCTCCCCGATGTTCATGGATGGCGGCCGCGGCCTAAGCCGTTAACCAGGGTGAAGCCTGCGGCTATGTGCTTAGAAGAAGCGCACTTCGGAGAAACCGGGCGCGTGCAGCGAGTGCCGAGCGAAGGCTTCTTCCTTGGCGGGGTAGTCAGTGCGGTAATGACCGCCGCGGCTTTCCCGCCGGGCCAGCGCGCAGCGCGCTACCAATTCCGCCACCAGGTGCATGTTCCGGAGTTCAAATTGCGCCCGGTCCTGCTTCTGGCTGCTCTCCAGGGGAATCGCCGTGAGCTGTTCGAGGGCAGTCTCCAGCGAAGGTCCGGAACGGAGGATGCCGCAATGTTCCCAGGTCAGCGACCGCAACTCCGCTTCGGAGATCCTGGGGAACAGCGGCGGTTGCGTCTCCGGTATAGGGGGCAGCGGAGTGCCCACCCAGCGGCGCATGGCGGCTCCGGCGCGCCCTCCGAACACGAGCGCCTCCAACAGCGAGTTGGATGCCAGGCGATTGGCGCCATGCACGCCCGAGGCGGCCACCTCGCCGGCGGCGTAAAGACGCCGCAGATTCGTGCACCCGTCCAGGTCCGTGCGCACGCCGCCCATGGCGTAATGCGCCGCAGGATGAATGGGGGCGGGCTGAGTGGCCAGGTCGAGGCCATGGCGCAGGCAGGTTTCGTAGATGCGCGGGAAGCGGCGGCTCACGAACCCGGGTTCCAGGTGCGTCAGATCCAGAAACACGTGGGGCGCCTTTTCGCGCCGCATTTCGGCCACGATGGAGCGCGAAACCACGTCGCGCGGCGCCAACTCTTCCAGGGCGTGGTAGCGAGCCATGAATCGCTCGCCGGCATTGTTGCGCAAATAGGCGCCTTCGCCGCGCAGAGCTTCCGAGAGCAGGAATCGCGGCGCGCCCTCCAGGTGTAGCGCCGTGGGGTGGAACTGAACGAACTCCAGGTCGCTCACTTCAGCCCCTGCACGGAAGGCGGCTGCTACGCCATCCCCGGTGGCGACGTCCGGATTGGTGGTTTCCTTGTAGAGCCTGCCAAGCCCGCCGGTGGCCAGCAGGACCGCTCTGGCGCGAACGGGCACCAGCGCGCGTACTTTGGCATCGCAGGCCAGCACGCCGGAGACTTCCTCGCCGTCGGAGAGGATGTCCGTGATGGCCGAAAAGCTCATGAAGCTGATGTTCTTCAGGGAAGCGGCCTTGTGGTACAGGGCGCGCGCGATTTCCCGGCCGGTTGAATCGCCATGCGCGTGCAGGACGCGGTTGCGGCTGTGCGCGCCCTCACGCCCGAACACGAGGCGAGAGCCTTCGCGATCGAATTCAGCGCCCCAGGAGATCAGCTGCTGTATGGCTTCGGGCCCTTCCTCCACCAGCGTGCGCACGGCTACAGGGTCACAGAGACCGTCACCGGCGGCGATGGTGTCCTGCTCATGCAGCGAAACTTCGTCATCGTCGCTGAGCGCGACGGCGATGCCGCCTTGAGCGTACTCGGAAGAGGACTCCTGGAGGCTGTCCTTGGCCAGGACGAGAACCACGCCGGCCTCAGCAAGTTCGATAGCGGCGCGCAGGCCGGCAACGCCCGCTCCAACAACAAGAAAGTCAGGGCTCATGCGATCAGGCCCCTTCCGGGCGGGGCCGCGAAGTACCCATGGTACAACGAATGTATGCCTGTCATCCCGGTGCGAACAGCGCTGCGCAACTACGACGCGGTGGTGCGGCACGGCGCTCTCCAAGGGCTGGCCGAACATCTCCCCGGCGCCGGCAAAGTGTTCGTGGTGAGCACGCCGGACGTCTGGGAATTACACGGTGACAAGGTGGTCGCGTCGCTGGCTGAGCGGCCACACGGCGTGCTGCTCATGCCCGGTGGCGAGGAGCGGAAGCGCCTCGCTGAAGTAGAGGCACTGGCCGAGCGCATGGCCACGGAAGGCGGTGACCGCTCCAGCGTCGTCGTGGCCTTCGGCGGCGGCATTGTCAATGACATGGGCGGTTTTCTGGCAGCCAGCTACATGCGTGGCATTCCGGTAGTGCAGGTTCCCACGACGCTGCTCGCGCAGGTGGATTCCGGAGTGGGCGGCAAGACGGGCGTGAATCTCGCCGCCGGCAAGAACCTGTTCGGCGCGTTTCATCAGCCTTGCGCCGTGGTCATCGACCCGCAGGTGCTGGAAACGCTGCCGGAGAGGGAATACCGCGCGGGGATTTACGAAGTCATCAAGTGCGGCGTGATTGCGGACCGGCCGTTATTCGACATGCTGGAACAGCAGCGCGCCGAGGTGTTGGAACGCCGCGCCGGGGCCGTGGAACGTATGATCGCCGACTCGGTGCGGATCAAGGCTGAAGTGGTTTCGAGCGACGAACGCGAAAGCGGACTGAGGCGGGTGCTGAACTTCGGGCACACCTTGGGACACGCGCTGGAAGCCGAGACCGGCTATGCGCGTTTTCTGCACGGAGAAGCAGTGGCGTTCGGCATGCGGGCGGCCGCTTACCTGGCGGAACTGACGGGCATGCTGGCAGCCGCGGAGGGCGCGCGCCTGCGCGCGGTGGTGGATTCCTACGGCCCCATTCCTTCGCTTGCGGGCGTGGCGGCCGAAAACCTCGTGGCACGGCTGAGCCGCGACAAGAAGACCATACAGGGGCGGACGCATTTCGTGTTGCCGGAAGAAATAGGGCACGTACGGGTGGTTACGGGTATTGACCCGGAGTTGGTCTTGTCCGCGGCGCGGGCGGCGCTGGAATGACGCGCGCCGGCGCCCGCGCTCCGGGTTCGGCATGCGAGGACTCGTCCGCGAATTGGGTGCGGTCCATGTTCGGAGGGGTAGCGCGGCGCTATGACCTGCTCAACCACCTGCTTTCGTTTCAAACGGACCGGTACTGGCGGGCACGCACCGCGCAGCGCTTGAAAGATACGCTGCATCGCGAAGAAGCGCTGGTGCTGGATATCTGTTGCGGCACGGGCGACTTGCTGCTCGCCATGCAGAAATATCGCCGGGCGCCGGTCATGGGCAGCGATTTTTGCCGCCCGATGCTCGAGCTGGCGCGCCAGAAGATCGCCCGCCGCGGTGGAGCGGCTGTGCTGTTCGACGCCGACGCTCTGAAGCTGCCGCTGGCGGACGGGAGCCTGGATCTAATCACTGCCGCCTTCGGCTTCCGCAACCTGTCCAACTACCGCCAGGGATTGGAGGAGTTGCTGCGCGTGCTGAAACCCTCCGGCACAGCGGCCATCCTGGAGTTCTCGCAGCCTTCCAGCCGGTTGCTGGCAAGGCTCTACGCTTTCTACTCAGGGCGCGTCATTCCGCTGATAGGGGGGCTGGTTTCCGGCTCGCGCGCGGCTTACACCTATCTGCCGGATTCCGTGGAGAGGTTTCCGGGGGCGGAAGAACTGGCCGGCGCTATGCGCAGTGCAGGATTCCTAGATGTGCACTACGAGCGCATGACGGGCGGCATCGTGGCTTTGCACAGGGGGCGGAAAGGCTGATCCGCCCCGCGCTGAGATCTACTTCTCGGCGGCGTACTTCTTGTAGAGGGCGGCGATGCCGGCGCTTTCCGTATCGCCAGGGTGGATGATGACGCGGTAGCGGAAACGCCAGGTCTGGCCCGGTTCGAGCGTCAGGCCCCCGTCGCGCGTCTTGTCGCGGTAGAAATCGCGCTCGCCGAAGATGTTGGCTGCGAAGAGTCCGTAGGCGCGGCTGTGCCAGTAGGTGGGGTGCTTGGGGTTGGCCGGGTGGTCGAATATGGCCACGCCGAGCTTCTCGCCTTCCAGTTCACCGCTGTAGTCCACCCACGGGCTGCGCTTGCCCCACACTTCTTTCTCGGTGGAAAGCCCTTCCGCGCTGATCATCTTTCCGGTCTTGCGCTCTTCCAGCGGGACGGCCAGGCGGATGGCGAAGGTGCCCTCCTTGGTGTCGCCGAAATGGGCGCGCTCGATGCCGGTGAGGCGGATGTCCAAATCGATGATGCGCATGGCCGGGTGAGCGTGGAACACCATGGTGCGGGTTTCGGTGAGCAGCGGTTTCCCCTGCGGGTCGACCCAGTCAAAAGCGGCGGTAAGGGAGCCTGAACGCTTGCCGCTCTTGATGTCCACCACTTTCTTGGTGATCACCTTGCCCTTTTTGGGTCCTTGCTGGCCCTGCTCGTTGGCCCAGAAATCCAGCCCGTTCACATCACCGTGCGTGAACCAAAGGCCGCGGTGATGCACGTGGTCCCGGCTCTCACCGTCCACGATTTCCATTGGGAAGCGGCGCGTGACAATCTTGCCGGACGCCGACCGGAGCGGGTGCAGGTATGGCTTGGCAACGTCCGAGCCGATGAAAAAGGCGGTAAAGGGCTGCCCGTCGATATCGACCATGATGCGGTCTGACCCCTGCGTGAGCCGGACCTGGCCGAAAGCCGGCAGGCAAGCCAGCACCAGAGCGGGAATAAGAGCTTTCATGTCCAAAAGTAAACCACACCGGCGGTGGGAGCCTCAACCTCCCCCGGAGGCGTGCCTGCCCCGAAATTCCTCCGCCCCGCGTCGAGGCGCAACACTGACGCCGATGCGTGGTTGACGCTCTTCAACAGCGCCCGGTATCATGAAATTGATTCGCATTAGCAGGAGGTTTGTTCATGGGTCCCCTGGGCTGGCAGGAAACGGTCTTTATCTTTCTCCTGGCCCTGCTTATATTCGGCCCCAGAAAACTGCCTGAGATAGGCAAGACCATCGGCAAGGCAATAACGGAATTCCGGCGCGCCACGAGCGAGCTGAAATCGACGCTGGACCGGGAGATGAAGTCGATCGAGAGCGAGAACGAATCGCTGCGGCAGACCACCCAGCAATATACCAGCGAAATCAACAACAGCTACTACGACTCTCCGGATTCCTACTACGACTCCAGCGCTTACGGTTACGGCTCCGAGAGCAGTTCCTACGGAAAGGCCGAGACCGCTACAGCTGAACCCTCCACCGCCAGCGCATCCGCAACTGAAGGCGCTGAGCCAACCGCCGCGGGCGATACCCCGAGCGAGCACGCTTCGCTGGGAGATGCCCCGGATCCCGGACCGGAAACACCGGAAACCGCCGATGAGCCGGCCGGCCGGGAATCACCCATAACGACAGGTTAGGCCGCCTCAGGGCCGGGGACGGGTTTCCGAGATTCAATGAGTTCCGAAGAAGAAACCAGCGGCGGAGGGCATCCGCCGCCGGAAGATCAATCCGCCAGGCAGCCGTCTGAACCGGTGGGCGGCGCTGCCGCACAGCCGGGCACGCCCGAGCCGCCGCCAGAAGACTCTTACCAGCCTTTTGACGAGACCTACGGCTACGGTTACGATTCGGATTATTCCAGCGGCCCAAATGCGTCGGCTGGTTCCGGTTCGGAAACGGCGGCCGTGGCCGCGGTGGGCGGATCCGTGACGGCAGTTGCGCCTGCCAAACCGGCGGAAGAGGAAGAGGAGCAGGAGGACGGGGATGATGAGGGCATGCTGCGCATGTCCTTCATGGAGCACCTGGAGGAACTGCGCAGCCGGATCATCCGGGCGCTGCTCGGCATCGGGGTGGCGTTCCTGGTCAGCCTGATCTTCGCCAATGACCTCTGGCAGATTATCAGCGAACCGGCCGTGGATGCCTTGACCAACCTGGGGTACAAGGATCCGAAGCTCGCCCAAATCAAGCCGATGGAGGCGTTTACCACGGTTTGGGTGAAACTGCCCATTCTGACGGCCATCTTCCTCGCCTCTCCATGGGTGCTCTATCAGGTGTGGGCTTTCGTCGCGCCCGGACTCTACAAACGCGAGAGGCGCTGGGCGGCGCCGTTCGTCATTTTCTCGGCCGGGCTGTTCATCATGGGCGGCTTGTTCGCCTATTATGTGGCTTTTCGTTTCGGCCTGGAATTCCTGCTCGGCATCGGACGGAACATCAACATCCTGCCGTTGGTGTCCATCACCGAGTACTTTGATCTCTTTGTGAACGTCACCCTGGGCATCGGACTCGTGTTCCAATTGCCCGTTCTCATTTTCTTTCTCACACTGTTACGGATTGTCACGCCCAGATTCCTGCTTCGCAATGCCCGCTATGCGGTTCTGATCATCGTGATGCTGGCGGCTTTCATCACACCGACTCCGGACGTGGTGAACCTGATGCTGTTCTCGGTGCCGATGTGCCTGCTTTATTTCGTCGGCATTTTCGCCGGCTACCTGCTCACGCTGCACCGTGAAAAGCAGAGGTTCCCCTGGGGACTGGTGTTGGGCGTGCTGCTGCTACTGGCGATGATTGTGGCCGGAGCGGGCTGGTTTGCAATTACCCGTTACGGATATAAGCTAGTACCTATTTGGCCTTTCCTAGTACGCTGAAGGGGTAGAGTTCCAAAGAATCTCTTGCACTTAATTGGTTAGCATTAGCCAGTGCCCGTTGGTGCACCGGCTTGCAAGAGGTTGCGCATGGACCTTGATAAAATCATCCGCGATTTGTACGAAGAAAAGAAACTGCTGGACGAGACGATAGAGCGCCTGGAAATGATGCTCCACGCAGGTTCGGGCTCGCGAGTTGTGCCTCCACGGCGCAGGGGTCGTAAGGGAATGACTGAGAATGAGCGGCGCGAAGTTTCCCAGAGGATGAAAGAATACTGGGCCCAACGGCGAAAAGAAGAACAAAGAAAAGACGACCCGGAATAGGGCTTAGGCCGAGGGTTGCTTCTCCACGGGTTCACGAAAGAACCACAGCCAGAAGTATTGCGAGCCCGCCCCGTGACGGTAGCGCGGCTCAAAACCGCAGCGTTTCGCCAGAGCGACCACATCCTCATCCGAGAACGCCACTCCCAGCCAGGTATCGTCGGGCTTGGAATGCACGGTGACATTGCCCTGCACCTGGAACTTGAACAGGCCGCCCGGGCGGAGGACGCGATGCACCTCCCTGACGTAATTCTCAATCACCTCGCGGCTGGGGATGTGCTGAAAGACGATACAGGAAAAGGCGAAGTCCACACGAATGCCGCCGAGAACGGAGAGGTCCCTGCCGTTGTTGCAGTAGAGCCGGACGTTGGGCACTTCGGCCAAAGCCTGACGAGCCTGGGCGATCATCTCCTCGCTGATGTCCACGGCGTGCACGGTGCCGAACAATTCGGCCAAGGCCCTTGTAACGCGGCCGACGCCGCAGCCGATTTCGAGCACTGACATCTGCTGGGGATCTTTGCCCTGGCAGATGTTGATCATGTCCGTCAGGATCTCCTCGGCGACGGTGCGCCGGCCGCTCGAAAAAAACTCGTCGTCAGTCCAGGATTCCTGGGCCGTGTTGACGTAGTAACGCGCGTTTCTGCGCGCGCGTTTGTTCCAATCCTGGCGCATCTTTTCGAGCAGCTTGTCGGGTGGTAAAGCCATTCTCCACTATGTTAAGCCATGCTATAGTTGAATTGTTCGGCTCGTGGGCGGCTAGCTCAGCTGGGAGAGCACGGCGTTCGCAACGCCGGGGTCGTGGGTTCGAATCCCATGCCGTCCACCATCCGAGATTTGCCCCCCTACGCCCAAGACGGGGCGGTTCCAATCCCAAACTTGAAGGACAGCTTTCGCTTGTCCACCTCGTAGGATAAGCTTCAGTGTCCATCTCGCAGGACATGAACCAGCATGTTTGTCTCCCGTAGGACACCCTTGCGTCACGTGCAGCCTGCTTGGGCTTAGCCCTTATTAACCCCTCGGAAAGCCCGTCAGCGCAAACTGAAGCTGACGCTACGTGCTGGCATGCGGAAACTGAAGTTTACGCCACGTGCCCGCAGGCGCAAACTGAAGTTTACGCCACATGCTGGCGCGCGGAAGCTGATGCTGATGCTACGTGTTGCCGGTGGTCCGCGGGGGGTGCGCCGGGAACGCGGGCTGGCCTTTAGCGGCGGGCGGTCTGGATTACATCAGCCCTGCTGCTGGCTCTGAAAATAGCGAACCACCTCCATCAACAGGTCCGGGTCTTCCCGTTGGAGCCGGGAGAATATTTCCTGCACGGCGGATGGGTCGCGCATTACTTGAATGTCGAGGAAACGAACACGCGGACGACGCGGTCCGCGTCGGCGGAGTGTTGACTCAGGT
>JBBIND010000026.1:0-29878 GCA_037444075.1 Acidobacteriota bacterium
AAGTGCGCCGGCGAGGTAGCCACATCGTATTGCAGAAGAGGCTGTCCCAAGGCACCCTGACGGTGCTCGTTCCGAATCATGACGAAATCAGAATCGGAACCCTCCAATCCATCATCCGCCAGTCTGGATTGCCCCGGACTGAGTTCGAATAGTGAGTTTGTAGGGACTGACCCCTGCCTCGGTTTGGACTCGCAGGTGCGCAACTGAACCAGGCGGAAGACGAGTTGTAAGGGAGCGGAATATGCACTGGTTACCCCCATCCGAGCATCAACGAACGCCATGAACAGATTCGTGAAACAAATCCTTCTGGGCTGCCGGAAACTTCCGTTGCTGATTGAGGCGAGGTTTGACAGGGAGTTTCTGGCGCCGGACGTTCCACTGTCCAAGACGGTGAGCCACCAACGGTGGCAGCAGTATCTGTATGACGCCGGGAACAAACCCGGGATGCGAGTGTTAGAGATAGGCAGCCGTGAAGTGACGGGAGCCTCGAACGCCCGGAGCGGATTCGGCGAAGCCGAATACACAGGTTTTGACTACTACCCCGGCGATAACGTGGACGTTGTTGGAGATGCTCATCGTCTGTCGTCCTATTTCAGGGAGGGCGAGCAGTTTGATGTCATCTACTCGAGCGCCTGCTTCGAGCACTTCGCCATGCCCTGGGTCGTGGCCGTGGAGATCGCGAAGCTGCTCAAAGTGGGCGGGCTCGTGTTCGTGGAGACGCATTTCTCGTTTTCGTCCCATGAAAGACCATGGCACTTCTTCCAGTTCAGCGACATGGCTTTGAGGGTCCTGTTTTCTGAGGCGCTGGGGTTTGAGTGCATCGAGGCGGGCATGTCAAACCCGATGGTGGGTAGGTTCTCCTCCCTAGCCGACGCATATTTGAAGAACAAGCCTGTAGGCGGACTCTATTGTCACAGTGAGTATCTGGGCAGGAAAGTAAGAGAGGTCGAGTCAGTTGATTGGTCTCAGGTGGACCTGGCAAGTGTCGTAGGCGAAACGCGGTATCCCCCACCGGAAGCGTAGGCAAGGCCGTCGCAGCAGTGCTCGCATTTGCGCCTCGAGTCCGCCCCGCGTGTGCAAAGCTGCGACGATAAAGCCATGGAGGGGGACATGATAGAAGTCATCAGAGCCGGCCAACGGCACTTCTCGGATTTCAGCAACCGGCTGTTCCCCGTCGCTTCAGGTCAGGGGATTCCCGGGGCGGTCACGTTTCACACGGACGCCAGCATCTACCGTTGCGCTGTGGACGAAGGTAGGGAGGTCTCGCACGACGGGATTTCCGGGTGAAGGGTGTTCGTCTATCTCACCGGAGGGGAAGTCACAGCAAACGGTGAGACGCTGAAAGCCCATGATCAGGCAAGGGTTGACATCAAATCTTCCCTAATCCTCAAAGCCCGAAGGCCATCCGAGCTGATCCTGATCGACGTTCCTTTTTAGGTGCGGAGATGCATGCACTTGCAGCCTGAACCCGACTACGCTGGAACCCTTGCCGGGCGAATCTCTAGTGGAATATCATGGTTTCTCGGTTTTGGGGGGACTCAAGATGAATCCACAAACATTGCGGTTGTTTCGCGTGCTGGCAGGCTTTCTGGCAGCGGCAATTTTGGTAATGGCGCAGGCGCCGACCGGAGGTATCCGCGGTATCGTCAGCGATGCCACGGGAGCGGCCATTCCGGGGGCTGCGGTGCGGCTCGAAAACAAACAGGCGGGCTTGGCTCGTTCGACTAACGCCGACGCCACCGGCGAGTACGTATTCGCGGCGCTGATGCCGGGGCAGTATGAGGTCAGAGCAACGGCGCCCGGTTTCCGGGAAATGGCGCGGCAAGCGGAATTGCTAGTGGGGCGTGAACTGACCGTCAGCTTCCAGCTCGAGGTGGGCTCCGAGGCGCAGATCATCTACGTGGAAGGTGATGCCGTTCAGGTGAACCTGGTGGACCACAAGGTGGAAGGCATCATCGCAAGGGAGCAAATCGAGCATCTTCCCCTCAACGGACGCAATGCTCTGGAGTTGGCCCGCCTGCAGCCGGGCGTCATTGTCAGCAGTGGAGTGCCAAGCGGGAAAAACAACTTCGTCAGCGTTGGGCTGGGTGGAGAGACGCATCGGGGTACGCGCATCACCGTGGATGGCGGAGGCGTCAATGATGCGGTTGGCGGAGGTTCACAACAGAACTTCTCGCAGGAAGTGGTGCAGGAGTTTCAGATCGCCGTGGGCAATGCCGATCCGGCCAGCGGAATCAGCGCTGTCGGCACCGTCAACATCGTCACCCGCAGCGGCAACAATGCCTTCCACGGCACCGCCTTCATTTACGGCCGCGACAATTCCTTCGCCGCCAACCCGGCGCTCTCCCGCGACGTGCTGAATCCGCGTCCGCAGTTTGACCGCGAACAGTTCGGCTATCTGGCCAGCGGCCCCCTGGTACGGGACCGTCTTTTCTGGCTTACCTCCATTGACCGTACGAGGCAGCGGGGCGTGAGCGTTTTGAACGCCAACAACGTCGACCTTCTGGGCTTCAACACCATCAAGAAAGAACCGTTTGACGTTTTGCTCCAGACGCACAAGCTGGATTACAACGTCAACCTGAATCACCGGCTCGGTTTCCGGTATTCGCGCGACGGCAACCAGGGCCGCGCGGGCGGTGGACTCGCCGAAAACCAGCGGCTGAATCAAAATACGGCCGATCAATACCTGCTCAGTTGGAACGCGGTTGTCAGCCCCCGGCTCGTGAATGACTACCGGATCCATTTCAACAAGTACACCAACTACTACAAGCCCACGCCGGAAGCGATTGCCACGGGCTTTCCGTCCATCTCCATCCGGCAGTCCAACGTGCGTTTCGGACCTGACGACAATTCACCGCAATCCACGCTCTTGGGACGCATTGAGATGATGAACAACGTCTCCCAGCAGAGGGGCAAACACTCGCTGAAGTACGGCGGCTCCTTTGAGCGCCATGAGGGGCGGGGCACCTGGCAGTATCACTACCCGGCGCGCGTGTCGCTCTATTCTCCGCAGGAAGCCCGCGCAGTGGGAATCTCAGTGCCGCGGGAGTACCGGACCATCAATGACTTGTTGCAGCTTCCGTTGGCGGGCTTCACCTTCGGCGTTGGCAATCCGGAGCAACCGCCGTTCCGCCCGGACAAAGCGGCTGTAAATCATCGTGCGCGGTTTTACTTCGGCACCGGCTGGAGGCTGACGCCGAAGTTCACGCTGAACCTGGCGCTGGCGTACTCGTTTGAGGACAACCTGGTGAGCCATGATTTGCCGAAACCGCGCAGCCTGTCCAAGTTGCTCAATGGGAACATCCAGCCGACCCGGCGAGACTGGAACAACCTCTCGCCGATGTTCGGTTTTGCCTGGTCGCCGACTCAGGGGGACAAGACCGTCATACGCGGCGGCTGGGGTCTGTACTACAGCACGTTGCTGACTAACGTCCGCCTGGTAGAGCGCACTCACCTGGCGCCCGCCGGAGTCGGTTACTTTGGACTCAGCCAGGCGCAGGTGCCAAACCCGTTGAATCCGCGCGAGACGTTGGATGTTGTAGTGCGTGGCCCTACGAACTTCCGCGGGGCTGACCTGGTGCGTTTCCTGCCCGCCATCCGCGCGCCGTTTGAGGAGTTGAGCGCCCGCAACCAGAAGAACGAGGATCTCAGTTTCACGAACCTGGATAACACCCGAACGGCCTCCGCGCTGCTGGATCCGTTCATGACCACGCCTTACTCCATGCACTACACGTTGGGTATGCAGCGGGAATTGCCCGGCGGAGTGCTGGTCAGTGTAGACGGCGAGTTCAAGCAGAGCGTCCACCAGATCTTCGCCGCTGACTACAACAAGTTCCGGCACGTCAGAGGGGTGGTGGATCCTTATTTCACCGCCGTCGCCTTTTACCAGACAGGCGCCACGGCGCAGTACAAAGCGCTGCTGGTGCGCGCCGAGAAGCGCTACGCCCGGCGCTATCAGTTCCTGGTTTCTTACGCCCGGTCCAGTTTCGTCTCCATGAACAGCGACGGCCTGTTCCTTGGCAGCGGCGTCAGCGACAACGACAATTGGAAGGACTCGTTCGGCCCGCAGGGTGGTGACCGGCCGCACAGGCTTGTCTCCGCCGCCACCGTGGACTTACCCAAAGGGTTCCAGGTGTCCTTCATAACAGAGATGACCTCGCGGGGTCCGAATTCGCTGTCCGCCGGCAACTTCGACTACAACGGCGACGGCACGCGCGGCGACCGCCTCCCCGGCATCAAGAACAACCAGGTGAACCGCAGCATCAAGGAGAAGGACATTCCCGCGTTGGTGGATAAATTCAACGCCGAATGGGCTGGAAAGCGTGACGCGCAAGGCGCCTTGGTGAGAGCGGTTTCGCTGCCGGCGACGTTCTGGATGGGTGACGCCAGCTTTTCGCAGGACCTCCGGCTCACCAAGACCTTCCGCTTCGGAGAGCGCTTCCGCCTGGTGGGCATAGGCGAAGTGTTCAACGTGTTCAACATCGCCAACCTGGGCGGCTTCTCCGGCGACCTGACGAGCACGCGCTTTGGCCAGCCCACCTCGCGCATCAGCAACGTGTTCGGCACAGGCGGTCCGCGAGCCTTCCAGTTCGCGCTGCGCTTCAACTACTGAGGAATAGGGCGCCCCGGCCTCAGGCCCTGGGGCGCCCTGAATGAGCCAGCTTCGCATCACTGCCGGCGCTAAGCAGCGGCAGCTATCTTTAAGGCGTCCGGCACCGCAACAGCGATATCTCGCTCAGCATGCATGGCGGAAGATGCAGCAGGAAGCCGGTGCCGGTCGTCTCCAGGCGGATTTTCGAAGCCGCGGCGCCGAGTTCTTCAAGCGTTGCCGCGAAACGGCCCTGCGTGCGGCGATGCTCGCGCTGAGCGTAGTACATTGCGTGGAGCTGCTCTTTCACGGGCCACAGCGGGTCCTTCTCGAAGCTCTTTGACGGGGCGCGGGCAGTGGTGAACTCGACATAACCCCAGGTTTCAGGGCGGTGCATGTTGATGGCGTATTGAGGCGACCAAACCCAGTTGTCTTCGCGCAAGCCGGGCAGCTTTTCGTAGCGGCCGCCGGTGACCTGCAGGCGCCATTGGACGCGAGAGAAATTCACCCGCCAGCGGTCTCCGTTGCGGGGCGGCAACGCTGCGCCCGCGCTGCGCTCGAAAGCTTTCCAGGGAAAGGCCATCTCGACGGACCATCCGCGGTCCGTGTCGGCGGGGTTGTTAAGAGTGCCGTCAACATGGACGGCGGTCAGCAGGCCGGGGATTTCCCAGGAGTTGTCCGCTTTACCTCCGTCTTTGTAAGGTCGTGGCAGGAACAGGTCCCAACCGGTGTTCAGGGCGTTGATCTCAAACTCGAAGTAGTCGTGGTTATCCCCGTCCGGGTCGATGAAGACCTCGAAATCGTTATCCCGGAAGATGACCGAGTCGTGTTCGGTAAGCGTGGCCCAAACGTGCGGTTCATCCATCCAGGCGGCGATGTAGAAGTAGTCTTCATCCCAAGCCATCTTGGCGCGGGTCATGTGTCTCGGCAGCGGCTTGCGGTCGCCTTCGATATCGACGAAAGTCTCCGTCCACGGGATTACGTCCCACGCGGACTCGTCCATTCGCCCGTCGATCTTAAGCTTGCCGTCCGCGCGGTAGCAGACATAGCCGTTCGGATGTGGAAGGGGAGACAGCGGCGCCGGACCCACCGGCGAAGGTGCGGCTGGATCCTGACCCAGGACCAACGCTGTCAGCACGGCGGAGGTGGCGCCGGCCGTGAAAGAGAACCACTTTAGCCGCTTCAACATGCAAGCCTCCTCAACGCTTGGCAGGCGGTGCGGACCGCCCCGCCGGCGGCGCCCACGGGAAGGCCGCTACGCGTAGCTTGGCCGACCCGTAAGGAATCAGGATAACCTCCTCCTCAGCGGCTGCACTCTTCACAGGACTGGCCGGCAGCGGGCCCGCCGAACCATTGAGCAATGTCCACTCAGGCAATCGGCGTGCCCTGGCGCGAAGCCGCACAGGCGCGCCGTCCGGACTGAAGACGAGTTCGCCGAGCGGCAATTCCTGAACGGAGAAAGCAGCTTCGGGGCGGGCAGGGTCCACGGACAAAGCGTAATTCCAAGGCGTGGTGGGATGCACTTCCCAATCGGCGTGCGGTTCCTCGCCGCGCACCTTGCGCCAATCCTCGCCCATCTTCAGGGCGAACACCAATGGCCCGCGCAGGATGCTCACCGCTCCTTGATAACCCCGCTCCGCGCGGAGCTTCATCGGGAACACCAGTTCCACCGTGTCGCCGCCCTTCCAAAGCCTGCTCACGGTATGGAAGGCGCCGGCCCGCAGACCGCTTTCCGCAACACCATTCACGCTCAGGCGGGCTGTCTCCGCCCAGCCCGGGATGCGCAACCGCAGCGGGAAGCGCGTGGGGCGCTCGGTTTCGACGCGCAGCCGGACGGTATCTCGGAACGGGTACTCTGTCTGCGCATGAATTGTGACGGAGACGCCATCCAGGCTTGCCGTCACGCGGCTGGGTCCGTAAGCCACTGCCGCCAGACCGCCGTCAGGGGTGGCCATCCAGAGGTGGGAGACGAACTTCGGCCAGCCTTGGTGCATATTCGCGGTGCAGCATCCGAAGTTGGGCTCGAGCCCGAAGATGTTCGAATCCGGACCGTTGGTGGTCCAGTTCCGGGATTTGTCAATGCTGCACAATACCTGGTTCACTTGCTGGTCATACTGGTGGGCCCACATGTCCGCCTTGAACGTTGCCGGCAGGGCGTTGTAGGCCATGCGCTCCAGGCGGTCGGCCAGCGGCGCGTCGCCGAGGATGGCCAGCATCTGTTCCAGAGAGAACATGCCTTCCACGACGGCGCACAATTCGGTGCCCTGGGAAGGGTCGAGCCCCGCGTAGTGCTCGTCGCCGCTGTGCACGCCGGAAGCCTGCCAGTGGTGCCGGTCCAGCGTCTCGAGCATTCGGTAGACGGCCCTGCGGTCAGCGTCCTCTTTGGTGACCTGCCACCACACGGCGGGAGTCTTCAGCGCCATGGCGTTGTTT
Source organism: Acidobacteriota bacterium (assembly GCA_037444075.1). GTDB lineage: Bacteria > Acidobacteriota > Terriglobia > Bryobacterales > Bryobacteraceae > JBBIND01. The sequence goes on from JBBIND010000026.1 coordinate 7,022, forward strand.
ACTACGTGCGTGGAAAGATTGGCTTGCGAGCGCTCTATCTTGTTCGGGTATCGGAAGTCCGCGAAATGGGCCTGCCAGTTGAAGGACTGGCCGTGCAGTACCTTGGCCAGCCGCAGCAGCGCGGCGTCGCCCGTGCGGTTGTATAGCCAGACGACGCTCAGCAACTGGTCCGCCCAGCGATGCGCGGCCCACCGGATCAGCGGCCGGTCTGCGGCTTCGCGCAGGTGGTAGTTGAAATAGGCGCTCATCAGCGGCAGGACGCGGGCATCGCCGGTGGCCTCTTGGTACTGCGTCAGGACCTTCAGCATGACCATGTTGGGCCACCAGTCGGTAGCCTGCCAGCCTTGCTTGTAGTCGCCGCGTGAGGGGTCAGGCCCGAAGTAGCCATCGCGGCGCGAGTTTGCCAGCGTCCAGCCGACCCATTTGTGCGCCTTGGCCAGCAGCCTCTCATCTTCCAGGAGAAAGGCCAGGGGCACCAACCCGTCCATGTAGTAAGGTCCGCGTTCCCAGCTCTCGCCCTTTCCTCCCAGCCAGCCGCTGTGGGGACCCAGGTCTGGCCAGAACTCGTCGAGATTCCCGGTCAGCCCGCTAGCCTGAACACGCAACTGCTGCCGCAACCAGCCTTCCGGCTTGATCGAGCCCAACGGCAGGGGCGCCAGAGCATTCGCTGCCAGAGGTTCCCGGTTCCAGTGTGGGCGCGCCGGGGCTCTTTGTCCGGCAAGAGGGGCTGCCAGCAGGCAGATCAAGGAGCACACAAAAGAAGCCCTCCAAAAAAGGGAGCGTGGATTTATCGGCATGAGGCCATTTCCTTTCCGCACCCGACAGTATTTCCCAGGCCCGCGCCGGAGGGCAACCGGTTGCCCGCAAAATGGTTCAACAATTCGCGGCGCAGAGCGATATGTGCAGTGTGAGCCGGTTTTGGGAGGACGCGCAGAAGGTTTTCGAAACGGCCCGTTGCTCTCTGGAAGCCGGCCACGAGATCTCGGAGACGACTATCCTCGTCAGCCCCGAGGGGGGAATCAGTCTGATCGTTGACAGTGATTGGCCGCTGAATTCCCTACAGGCGCACCGCGGGGCGGTGGTGGCGTACCGAGTTAGCCAGCAGCGCGGGAAACTGCGCCTGGAGGGGCGGGCAGGTTCTCAAACTTGCTTGTTTGAAGCCGCAAAACCCAATGGGGTCGCCCGCTCCTTGCTGGCCGAATCTCCAACCGCCCGGTTGCTCACGTCCACGCGCCTGCTCCCGCAAGGCAGCTAACCCATTCCGAGTTTTCCGAGTGCCGCCCCGACGCGCGACCCGACCCGCCGAGCCCTGCCCGGGATATTCGCTATCATGGAAGCCTGAATCACCCTTAGTGGAGCAATCGAATGAGCGTTTCCAGACGGCAATTCATGGAAGTCGCCGCGCTCGGCGGCTTGGCGGCGCACGCGGGTTTGGCGGCAGACAAGGACCCCAAGACCGGGATGCCCACGCGAGTGCTTGGACGCACCGGATTCCGGGCATCTATCCTCGCGTTCGGCGGCGGCAGCCGCTTCCTGGCATACAAGGATGAAGACAAGGCGCTTCAGGCCCTGAACCACGCTCTGGATGCAGGCGTCAACTATGTTGACTCGGCAGCCAACTATGGCAACGGCCAAAGCGAGGAATGGCTGGGCCGGTTCTTCAAGACAAGGCGCGAAGGCATTTTCGTGGTCACCAAGGTCGGCGACCGCAATGGTGACAAGGCCATGCGGACCATCGAGGCGAGCCTCAAGCGCCTCCAAATGAGCCAGGTGGACCTGCTGCACATGCACGCGTTGGGTGATGAGAAGGACTTGGCCGCCATCGAAGCCAAAGACGGCGTGCTGAATGTCCTCTACCGGCTGCGCGAACAGAAAGTGGCGCGGTTTATCGGCGTCACCTGTCATGCGGACCCGAACGTGCTCAAGACCCTGCTGGAGCGGCAGGATCTGGATTGCACACAGATGGCGCTGAACGCGGCTCGCGTCGGCAGCGGCGCCAATGCGCCGAGCCAGCCTCTGGCGGAAAGCTTTGAGGCGCTGGCACTACCCGTAGCCCGCCAGAAGAACATGGGCGTGACCGCGATGAAGATTTTCGGCCAGGACCGCCTGGTCGGGCAGGCGCCGGCTGACAAGCTCATCAAGTATGCCTTGACATTGCCCGTGGCAGCCGCCGTCATTGGCATGCCTAAGTTCGAACTGCTGGAGGAGAACCTCAAAGTCGCAAAGTCGTTTGAGCCGCTTTCCGTGGAGGAAATGCGTGACCTCTCAGGACGCCTCGCCACGCTGAAGAAAGCCAGCCTGGATCGGTTCTTCCGCGACCATATTGACGCCTGAGGCGGCGGAGGAAGTCCCTGACGAAAGGTGCTGCACGGGCTTGTCTTATAATCGGACTGTGAAGCTAAAGGGACTCGCCTTGGCAGCCGCGGTGTTGCTCACACTCGGTTGCAGCAAAGAGATTCAGAGCAAAGAAGCCGTACGGCAAGCCGTGATTGACCACCTGTCGGCGCGAAAAGGGCTGGACGTCGGATCGATGCAGATTGAGGTCACCTCCGTGCAGTTCCGCGACAAGGAAGCGGACGCCACCCTCTCTTTCCGCCCCAAGGGTTCAACCGAACCCGAGTCCGGCATGCAGATGAACTACACACTGGAGCAACAGGGCAATCGCTGGGTAGTGAAGAGCAGAGCGGAAACCGGAGGCTCGCCCCACGGCGGGGTGGAGATGCCCTCGTCGCCACCCGGTGAGACTCCGGCTATGCCGGAGGGACATCCGCCGATGACCGCTCCGCCTCCCGCGCCGCCGAAAAAATGACATCGGTCGCCGTCTTAGGCGGTGGCCCGGCCGGAGCCTACGCAGCTGAGAGGCTGGCCCGAGCCGGAAGGAATGTCGTTGTGGCCGACGAGAAACTCGCCTGGGAGAAACCCTGCGGTGGCGGCCTGACGTACAAGGCTTACAGCCTGTACCCGTTTCTCGTCAACAGTAGCGCCAGCCGGAAGTCCGTCAGTGAAATCCGCATCGCCGCCCCCAAGGCGGGCGGTGCGCGCATGATCCTGGAGCATCCGCTCATCATCTATGCCCGCGCTGAACTGAATCAGTTCTTGCTGGACCGCGCCGGTGAAGCGGGGGCGCGCGTCTTGAAGACACGCGTGTTGGAGATGGGGCGAGAAACCGGCAAGTGGCTCCTCCGCACTAGCGATGGCATGCTGCGCGCGGACTACTGCATCGTGGCCACCGGAGCCCGAAACACCCTCCGCGAATTCGGCACACGCTGGACGCCCACCAACACGATGCAGGCTGTGGGCTATTACGTGCCCGCGGAACAGGACCACGTTGACCTGCAGTTTCTGGAAGGGCTGGAAGGCTATCTCTGGGTTTTCCCACGCTGCGGGCACCTCTCGGTGGGCGTTTGCGGCAAGGCGATGCCGGCGCGTGAGCTTCGCAACCGGCTGGAAACCTACATGGAGGAGAAAGGCATCCCTCGCGAGGGTTCGCGCTTTTACAGCCACTTGATCCCCTCCCTTGGCCCCGAGGAATGGCGCGGCAACCGGGTGGCCGGTGAAGGCTGGCTCGCGGTCGGTGACGCCGCCGGACTGGTTGACCCCATTACGGGCGAGGGCTTGTACTATGCCCTTCGTTCGGCTGACCTGGCGGCGGATGTCCTGCTCGAGAAGGACCGCCCCGACGAAGACAGGGCCAGCGCCTACATCGCTTCGCTGAATAAGGACTTCGCTGAGGATCTGGCGCTGGCGGCTGCCATTGCACCTCGTTTTTTCAGCGGCCGTTTCCTGCTCGGCTCCGTTCCCGCCCGCATGGTGCAATTCATGCGCCATAGTGGGCGCTTCATGGAAGTGGTGCAGGATCTGTTCGCGGGCACGCAGAATTACGCTACTTTGAAGAGTCGGCTGTTCAGAAATCTGAACGGAACGTTGCTTGAGCTCATCGCAAGCTACTTTTTGAGCCGGCTCATTCCTAATACGAAAAGCATATGAAACTTGCAAAATCCCAGGCTTTGCTTGAACGCGCCCAGCGTTCCATCCCCGGCGGCGTCAATTCGCCTGTTCGGGCATTCCGCAGCGTCGGTGGCACGCCACCGTTCATAGTGCGCGGAGAAGGTTGCCGTTTGTGGGATGTGGACGGCAACGAGTACATCGACTACGTGGGCTCGTGGGGGCCATTGCTGTTGGGCCATCGCCATCCGGCGGTGGTGGAGGTTCTCAGCCAGGCGCTCGAAATTGGCACCAGCTTCGGCGCGCCGACCGAGCGTGAAGTGGAGTTGGCCGAACTGATCAGGGAGGTCATGCCTTCCATGGAAATGGTCCGGCTGGTGAACTCCGGCACCGAGGCCACCATGAGCGCTTTGCGCCTGGCCCGCGGATTTACCGGGCGCGAACTCACCGTCAAGTTCGAGGGTTGCTACCACGGGCACGTGGATTCCTTGCTGGTGAAGGCGGGTTCCGGGCTCGCCACGCTGGGAATTCCTGACGCTGCCGGAGTGCCGCCCGGATTCGCCGGCACCACTCTGGCGCTCCCGTTCAACTCGATTGAGGCCATTGAAGAGGCTTTCCGTAAGCACGGCGATGAGATTGCCGCCGTGATTGTGGAGCCCGTCGCCGGCAACATGGGCTGCGTGCCTCCTGCCAGCGGTTTTCTGGAGTGTTTGCGCGAACTCACCAGCCGCCACGGCGCACTGCTCATATTTGATGAGGTCATGACCGGTTTTCGTCTGGCTCTGGGTGGCGCGCAAGAGCTTTACGGCATTCGCCCTGATTTGACCACCATAGGCAAAGTGATCGGCGGTGGCCTGCCTATCGGAGCCTATGGCGGACGGGCTGACATCATGAGCAAAGTGGCCCCGCTGGGACCCGTCTACCAGGCCGGTACGCTTTCGGGGAACCCGTTGGCCGTGAGCGCGGGGCTGGCGATGGTGCGGTACTTGAAGAGCCATCCTGAGATCTACGCCACCCTTGAGGCGCTGAGCGCGGAACTGGTGGCCTCGGCTCCGCCCTACCTGACCGTGAACCGCGTGGGCTCCATGTTCACGCTGTTCTTCACGGACCAGCCTGTGACGGACTACGAAAGCGCCCGGAAAAGCGATACGGCTGCATTTGCGCGTTTCTTCCAGCACATGCTGAACGCAGGGATCTACCTGGCGCCTTCGCAGTTCGAGGCCGCTTTCATGTCTGCCGCGCACACAGCTGAAGACGTCAAGAAAACGGCGGATGCTGCGAGCCGGTATTTCGCCGCTTGAAAGCTTCCCTCACCCGGCAGCCGGCCCAGACGGCCACCACCGCGAACAACGCGAGGCTCACGATCACCACGAAGGCCTTTTCCTCGGGCGGCAGCTGGTGACGGCTGGTGTCGGCTGCCTCCGCCGTGGCCAGCACATAGACGTGCGCCGCCTCGCGCGAGCCTGAGCGATTATCCACCACCAGCCAGTAGCGGCCCGGAGCCGAGACGAGATGGCGGAATCCCCCCGTTCGCCCGTACGGAGTCATCCTGAGGACTTCTTCGGATTCATCCTCGACGGCTTCACCGGTGGAAGGTCCGAACAGAGCAAGCCTCACCGGAGGCCCATCCCCACCCACGCGGAAACTGCACTCGACGATGGCCGGCAGATCCTCCGTGGGCAATCCCACCTCGCCGATTTGACCCGGAGGAACAAAGATCGCTTCCCGGAGCACTAACGTGCTTTCAGCCGCTACAAGCCAAAGAACCAGCGCCGCCAGAATCATGGTTGAGCGGCGTAGACTACTTCGCCTGCCAGAACGGTCATGTTCACGCGTGCTTTTAGAATCTCCGGGGGCGGTACGGTCATGATGTCGTGAGAGAGAATCACGAAGTCAGCCGCTTTGCCCGGAGCCAGAGTGCCCTTCAGAGTTTCCTCAAATGCGGCGTAGGCGCCGTCAATCGTCCAACTCCGCAGGGCTTCCTCGCGGCTCAATCGGTGAGCCGCCATCCACCCGCCTTGGGGTGAGCCAGAATGATCCTGCCGGGTGATGGAAGCGTAGAAGCCCCACAGCGGGTTGGCATCTTCAACGGGGAAGTCTGAACCATTGGCGATGCGCACGCCCCCGGCAAGGAATGTTCTCCAGGCGTACGCTCCCAGAACGCGCTGCGGTCCGAGACGCGCCTCGGCCCACCGCATGTCCGAGGTGGCGTGCGTAGCCTGGATGGAGGCAATCACCCCGTGGCGGGCAAACAGCTCAACGTCCTCGGGCGAGACGACTTGCGCGTGCTCGATGCGGAAACGGCGGTTGTCTACGCTTGCCAGCGCTGCCCCATACGCTTCCAGAGCAACTCGATTGGCGCGGTCGCCGATGGCGTGCGTGGCCACCTGAAAACCTTGCGCCACAGCAGCGCGCGCGACACGCTCGATGTCGCGCCGTTCTAGAATCAGCAGTCCCAGGTTGCCGGATTCATCGGTATAGGGTTCTTTCAAAGCCGCTCCGCGTGAGCCCAGAGCGCCATCGGCCATCAGCTTGATGCACCGCACGGTCAGCCGTTCGCCGATCTCCGGTCCGCGCTTCAAGAACGATTCCCAGAGACTCCCCTCGCCTCCGATCATGGCGTAGACGCGGACCGGCAGGCGCCCTTCCGCTATCAGCGTGCGGTACGCGGACAGTTCATGGGAACTGACGCCGGCATCATGCACGGAGGTGATTCCGAGGCGGGCGCATTCACTGGCGGCGCGCGCCAGTTGCTCCCGGATCCGTGACTGATCCGGAGGGGGAATACGCCGTGCCACCAACCCCATGGCGCGGTCGATCAGCACGCCCGTCGGCCATCCGGCGGCATCGCGCAGAATCCTGCCGCCGGGTGGATCCGGAGTTGAGACGGTGATGCCAGCCGCCTCCAGAGCTCTGCGGTTCGCCCAGGCGGCATGCCCGTCCACACGTGTGAGGTAGACCGGATTATTAGGCGAAACGCCCGATAACTGGGCCGCCGTAGGAAACTCGCGGCCAAGCCATCGAGTCTGATCCCAACCTCGGCCTCGTACCCATTCGCCGGGGCGGCGCTTGGATACGGCGGCGCGAACGAGTTCGAGCGCTTCAGCCAGAGTGGCGGTATGGCGCAAGTCCAGAGACTCCAGGCTTTCCCCGAGCCCTCGCATATGCCCGTGCGAGTCGATGAAGCCCGGCACGATCGTAGCTCCTCCCGCGTCGATCCGGCGCGTACGCGGCCCCGCGTATTCCGCCATGTCCCCGCCTACGGCCAGGATTCGGCCGTTCCTGACGGCGAGCGCATCGGCGCGTGGCCGGGCGCCGTCCAGCGTGTGGATCCGCGCGTTGACCACCACCATGTCCGCCGTCTGCGCACCCGCCGCTAACGCCGCGGACAGGGCTAGAATAAGGAGCATGGATGACAGTATGGCACACGCCGAGGGCGAACCCGGCCCGCTTGAGTTGCCTCGTTGGAAGAGCGTCTTGTGTGCTGTTTGTGCGATCTCGCTGGGGATTCTCTTCCTGATCGCTGGTACCTGGAAAATCACTGATCCGCTCGGGGCATCGCAGCGCCTTGTACAGGCGCTCATCCCGGCCATGATCAGCCTGCCCGCCGCCATCGGTCTCGGGATTGCCGAGACGTTTGCGGGAGTCCTTCTGCTGGTGCCGCGCTTCCGGCGCTGGGGGGCCTGGCTGACGGGCGCGATGCTGGTGGCTTTCATGCTCTACGTGGGCATCCTGTACGGGTCGTTGAAGGGCGAGATGTGCAGTTGCTTCCCGTGGCTTGAGCGAGCCGTCGGGCCGGGCTTCTTCATCATGGATTCGGCCATGCTGCTCCTGGCATTCGTCGCGGGCCTGTGGGCGCGCCCCACCCAGAGCATGCGCAGCGCTGCCATCGTCTTCGGAGCAGTCACGGTCTTCGCCCTGGTTTCCTACGGGGTGACGGCGGTGCGGCAGGGAGAGATCATGGCGCCCCGGGAAATCGCCGTCGAGGGACGGCCTTTCGATCTCCACAAGGGGCGGGTGTTTCTCTACTTCTTTGACCCGGAATGCGGCCACTGCTTCTTCGCCGCGCGCGATATGTCCGGCTACGCCTGGAAGGAAACCCGCGTGATCGTAGTGCCTACCGTGCGTCAGCAGTTCGCCCAGGAGTTCCTGAAATCCAGCGGTTTGGGCGCCTTAATTACGGGCGACGTGGAAGAGTTGCGCAAGGTCTTTTCGTTCGGCGACCCGCCGTACGCCGTGGCCCTGCAGAACGGGCGTCAGGAAGCGGCCTTCATCAGCTTCGACGATTCTGAACCTCGAACCACTCTCGCCAAGCTGGGCTACATTGAGTAGAAGGCCGCGCACGCTGTGCCCAAAACGGCCACAGCAGGGATTCCAGAGAAAGCTGGTTGTTGAGATTCCCGCTCCGGGTACATTGCACAAGCTGCGGCCGCGCAAGTGTTGCGTGACAATTCCAGCAAGTTTCACCAGCAGGCAAGGGCAATGAAGGTGGCCCGCCCGGGGGACGGGCGGGCCAGAAATTCTAGTTGCGGCGCTTCAGTGTCGGACGTTCGTCCTCGTCCTCAGCCTTGGGCTTCTCGTTGCCCTCCGCGTCGATCTTGCCGCTTCCGGACCTTCTCAGAGTAGGCTTGCTTTCGTCTTTGTCGTCGGCTTTGCGTCGGCTGCTCATCGCAAGGAGCCTCGACTTCACTTTGTCAAACTCGGACGTGGTAACGACGTATTCGGGCTTCGCCGTCAATATCTCCTGGATGTTCTTCTGAGAATCCTGGATGCGGTCATCCGTGGGCGGATGCGAGGAGAACACCTTGGCCATGGTTCCCGGCTTGCGCTTCTCGTCGGCCTGCAGCTTCTCGAAGAAGTCAATGAACGCGGTAGGGTCGTAACCAGCCTTGTACATGTACTGCAGACCCAGCAAATCGGCTTCCCTCTCGAAGCCGCGCGAGAAGCTCAGGAACGTCATCGGAATCAGCAGGCCGGCGCCCTGCCGGACGCCGTAACCGGTCCAGCCGCCCATGAAGATCAGCGGGATGGAAGCGAGGTTGACAAGCTGCCCGCGGGTCGCCTGACGTGTGCCGTGGCGCGCCGCGATGTGCGCGATCTCATGAGCCATCACGCCGGCGAGTTCCGCTTCAGTTTCCGCGCGCATGACGAGTCCTGAATTGACGAAGAAGAATCCGCCCGGCAACGCGAAGGCGTTCACTTCCTGGTTGTCGATCACCTTGATCGTGACAGGCACTTTGACGTCGGAATTGCGCACCAAATTCTGCCCGACGCGGTTGACATACTCCGAGATGACGGGGTCCTCCACCATCTTGGCCTGCCGTTCAATTTCTTCAGCAAACTGTTTGCCTAGGGCGATCTCCTTTTCAAGCGAATAGAAGTTCACTCCCCTGCCAACGTCGCGGTTCCCGATCTCGTCCGGATCCTTCCTCTTGTCGTCGGCGGGCACGGTGACCGGCCATGCCAGAAGCAAAACGGCCATCAATGCTACATTCAATCTTGCGAGGCGATTCATCTCATCTCCTTTCGCTCGGAAGGATGCCGCTTTGATCATTATACGCCCGGCAATGCCAGACACCAGCGGTCTTCATAATTTTGGACGCTAAGGCATAACAATGGGTTACATGAATCCGGCCGGCTCCCAGGAGCCCCTTTGGCAGCTTTGGCGCGACGAATTCCCGGTGACCGAGCGCCTGGTCTATCTCAATCATGCCGCGGTTTCCCCCTTGGCCCGGCGGGCTTCCGAGGCCATGAAGCACCTGGCCGAGGACGCCTGCCTGTTCGGGTCCTTCCATTATGATCAATGGCTTGCAACCTATGAAGGCTTGCGCGAAGCGGCTGCCCGATTGACCGGCTCGGACCGTTCCGAGATGGCGATTGTCAAGAACACCTCCGAAGGGATAGCCACCGTAGCCTTGGGAATCGACTGGAAGCCGGGCGACAAAGTAGTCGCCTTCCGGGAGGAGTTTCCCGCTAACTACTTCCCGTGGTTGAGGTTGGAGGCCAAAGGTGTCCTCGTGGACTGGCTTTCGATTGAAGACCCCCCGGAAGTCATTGAATCTCATTGCCGTGGCGCCAGGCTCCTGGCCATCAGTTTCGTGAATTACCTGAGCGGCTATCGGGTGGACCTCGAGACGCTCGGCGAAATCTGCAGCCGGCACGGCTGCTTCTTTTTCGTCGATGCGATTCAGGGTCTGGGAGCTTATCCGCTGGATGTGCGAAAAGCCCGCATCGACGCGTTGGCGGCTGACGGTCACAAGTGGTTGGTGGGTCCTGAGGGTTGCGGCATCCTATACATCAAGAAAGACTTGCAGGACACCATCGAGCCCGTGGAATTCGGTTGGACGAACACTGCCAACTACACCGATTACGCCTCGCGCGACATGCGTCTGCGCCCCGATGCCGGGCGTTACGAATGCGGCACTCTGAACACCATCGGCTGCTATGGATTGCGCGCAGCCATCGAACTGCTCAATGAAGTGGGCGTCGCCAACATCGCCTCGGCGGTGGACAATCTGGCGCAGCGCGTTGCCGAGGGCGCCGCGCGGAAAGGTTACGAACTGCTGGCGGAGAGGAAGCAGGGAACCGGCTCCGGCATCGTCAGTCTCCGGAAACCTGATGTGGATAGCCGCATGGTGGTGAGCGAACTCCGCCGGAAAGGCTTCATCACGGCGCCTCGGCAGGGTTGGGTGCGCGTCTCACCGCACTTTTACATCAGTCCCGAGGACATTGACCGCCTGCTGGCTGAACTGCCCTGAACTCCCGGCTTCCGCCCGCCCGCCTCTGTGACCTGGCGGTCTCGGATACAATGGCCTTTCAACAACTCTGGCGGGAGGACCACATGCGGCTGGGAGCCGTCACTTTTAACGTCCTGAAGGACTGGGACATTGAGACGATCATCAAGAATCTGGAAGCGGCCGGTTTCGAAGCGGTGGAACTTCGGACGACGCACAAACACGGCGTCGAGCCGTCCATCACGAGCGAGGAGAGGACTCGCGTCCGGCAGCGCTTCGAGAAGAGCAAGATTCGTTTGCTGAGTTATGGCTCGGTGGCCGAATTCCACTCACCGGACCCCGGCGTGCGCAAGAAGAACGTCGAAGACGGCAAACGCTTTGTGGACCTCGCGCATGACACCGGCGCCTGGGGCGTGCGCGTGCGTCCGAACGCCATGCCCGCAGGCGTGCCCGAGGAGACGACAATTGGCAACATCGCCGCGTCCCTGCGCGAGTTGGGTGACTACGCCGCGGGCAAGGGCGTCGAGATTTGGGTGGAAGTCCACGGGCGCAGGACACAGGATCCGCCCGTCTGTGCCGCCATCATGCAGCAGACTCGCCATCCGGCAGTGGGTCTCTGTTGGAACTCGAACCAGGGGGAGGTCATCAACGGAAGCGTAAAGCAGAGCTTTGAATTGCTGAAACCCTGGATCAAGAACACCCACATCAACGAACTGGCCAATCCCGCTTACCCGTGGCGCGAGCTGTTCACCCTGCTGCGGCAGTCCGGTTATGACCGCTACACGTTGATGGAAGCCCAGGAAAGCAAGGAGCCGGAGCGCTTCCTGAGATGGTATAGCGCTCTGTGGCGAGAGTTGACCCGGCCATGACCGCACGTTTGCTGATCCTCGTTCTCCTGCTCGCGGGCCGGTTGCTGCCGGCTCCGCCTTCGCCTGAATCCTTTTTCGGGCACCGCATGGGCGCTGACCGCAAGTTGATTGCCTGGGACAAAGTGGTCTCTTACTTCCAGGCTTTGGACAAAGCCAGTGACCGGGTTCAGGTCCGCGTGGTGGGTCAGAGTACGGAAGGGCGTCCCTTCATCGCCGCTTATATCGCTTCACCGGAGACACTGAGCCGTTTGGAGCAGTACCGGCAGATTCAGAAGAAGCTGGCGGACCCGCGCGTAACTCCCATGGCGGAAGCCGAACAACTCTTCACTCAGGGCAAGGCGGTGGTGATGATCACTTGCTCGATTCACTCCACCGAAGTCGCGTCCACTTTTTCGGCGATTGAGTATGCCCACCGTCTGGCCACCGAGAACACGCCAAAGACACGAGCCATCCTTGACAACACGATTTTCATCCTGGTGCCGTCGCTGAACCCGGACGGGATTGACCTGATCAATGACTGGTACACGAAGACACTGGGAACGCGTTTTGAGGGCACGTCGCCGCCTGAGCTGTACCAGAAGTACGTCGGTCACGACAACAACCGCGACTGGTACATCTTCTCGCAAGCCGAAACGCGCGTCGCCATCTCACAACTGCACAACGTCTGGCACCCTCAGATTGTCTACGACGTGCATCAGCAGAGTCCGTTCGCCGCCCGCATGTTCATCCCGCCGTGGATGGATCCGATCGACCCCAACATCGACCCCATCCTGGTGCAAAACACCAACATGATCGGCACGGGCATCGCCGCGGATTTGACGGCGAGCGGCAAGACCGGCGTGGTGGTCAACGCCATTTACGATTTCTGGACGCCGGGCCGCCACTACCAGGCGTACCACGCGGGTATGCGCATCCTGAGCGAAGCCGCCAGCGTGAGGCTGGCCTCGCCGATGACTGTCAAACCGGACCAGATTTCGCAAAGCGCGCAGGGCTACCATCCGAGACAGCACAGTTGGAACCATCTGGAGCCCTGGCTGGGTGGCCAATGGCGTCTGCGGGACATCGTCGACTACCAGTTGATTACCTACGAGTCCGTGCTGTTTCAGTCGGCTATGCGGCGCGCGGACCTGCTGCGTTCCTTCTACCGTATTGGGGAGCGTGCTGCCGGGCGCAGCTCGCCCTACGCCTTCGTCATTCCCAAGGCGCAGACTGACCCGGGCTCCGCACGCAAACTGCTCGAGACGCTGGACTTCGGCCTGGTGGAGATTGACCGGCTGGAAGCCTCCTTCGAAAGCGGAGGCAAAAGCTATCCGGCGGGCAGCTTCGTTGTCCGCATGCAACAGCCCTACAGTTCCTTCGCCAAGACGTTGCTGGAGCGGCAGCAGTATCCGGACTTGCGCCTGTACCCGGGCGGCCCTCCCAAGAGGCCCTATGACGTCACCGCCCACACCCTTCCGCTGTTGATGGGCGTGCAGGTAGACACGTTGGAGAAGCCGGTCAGCGTCAAGCTGGCGCGGGCCAAACAATTCAACTTTGAGTTGGACCGCGCCTTGCCCGCTGGCAAAGTGCTGGCAGGTTCGGACGTGGATTCGTGGAAGGAAGTCAACCGCGTGTGGCGGACCGGAGCAACCGTTTGGCGAGATTCGGCCACGGGCGACTTCACGATTGGCGGCGCGCAACCCGCCGGTAGCGTCGCTTTGAAGCGCCCCCGCGTGGGGCTGTTCAAGAGTTTTGCCCCGAGCATGGACGAAGGCTGGACGCGCTGGTTGTTGGAGCAGTTTGGCTTCGAATACAAGAGTGTGAACCCACGCGACATCCGCGCCGGAAACCTGCGGGCTACCCACGACGTGCTCCTGTTCCCGGACCAATCTCCGGCAAGCATCATCGAGGGCTACTCTCCCGGGTCCATGCCGGATGAATTCACCGGGGGCGTGGGCTCCGATGGAGCCCAGGCTTTGAAGCAGTTTGCCGCCGAGGGCGGCACGCTCGTGTTCTGGAACCAGTCGACCGAGTACGCCACGGCGCAACTTGGCTTGAATGCGAAGAACACGCTGCAAGGCGTCGACAGCCGCGAATTTTACTGCCCGGGCTCACTGCTGAACGTTACTCTGGAGCGCCATCCCCTGACCTTGGGTGTGCCTCAGCAGATCGCTGTTTGGGCGCAGCGCAGCCCGGCGTGGGAGGTGAGCGGAGAAAGTGTTTCGGTTCTGGGACGGTACCCGGCATCGAATCTGCTTGCATCCGGGTGGTTGTTGGGTGAGAAGCATCTCGCCGGCCGACCCATGATGCTCGAGGCGGCAACCGGCAAAGGCAAAGTGGTTCTGTTCGGATTCAGGCCGCAATACCGCGCGCAGAGTTACCAGACGTTCAAGCTGCTGTTCAACGCCCTGACGCGTTTCTGAGTCTTAGCCGACACGTCGTGGGTGGCGTGAGGCCGCCCGCGCTCCGGCGGATGCCCACTGCGTAGCCCGTAGGGCAGGGAACCTGAATTGTCCCTAAGGGCGATCCTGCCGGTAGATCTTGCCTTCCTTCATGACGAAGAAGACTCGCTCGGTCTGGCGGATGTCAGCGATTGGGTCTCCCGGGACGGCCACGATGTCGGCGAGTTTACCGGCTTCGAGCGTGCCGAGCCTGTCGTCGAGACCCAGCAGCACGGAATTGACGCTGGTGGCCGCCATCAAAGCATCGGCAGGCTTCATGCCTCGCTCCACGAGCCGGAACATCTCTTCGGCGTTGCGCCCGTGAGGGAAGACGCCCGCGTCGGTGCCGACCACGATGCGGACGCCCATGGCGATAGCGCGCCGCACAGTCACTTCAATGCTGTCCATGGCGAGTCGGGCCTTGCGCTCCTGGCGCGGGTCCATGCGGGCTCCCGCTTCCAGGCGTTCGCGAATGCCCTGCATGGCCATGAGCGTAGGGGCAAAGAAGGTGCCTCGGGAGACCATCATTTTCAGCGCTTCCTCGTCCAAGAAAGACCCGTGCTCAATCGAGTCAATGCCAGCGCGAATAGCTCGCTTGGCGCCTTCGGCGCCGTGCGCGTGCGCGGCGGCTTTTCGCCTCATGGTGTGGGCCTGGTCCACCAGCGCGTTAAGTTCTTCTTGCGTGAGTTGCGGCGAGTCAACGTCGTCGTTCAAGGAAAGCACGCCTCCCGTGGCGCAGGTCTTGATGACATCGGCTCCGTGCTTGACGTTCCACCGCACGGCGTTGCGCATGGCGTCAGGCCCTGTGCCGATGACAGGCTGGTCCGTGCCGAACTGCACAACGCCGAATCGGAAGCTGTTGGTGGGATCGCAATGCCCGCCCGGGCTGCCTATCCCTCTCACGCACGCGAGGATGCGCGGACCCTCCGTCAGACCGCGGCGGACGGCTTCCCGGAGCCCGATGTCGATGAAGTCCGAACTGCCCAGGTCGCGCACCGTGGTGAAGCCGGCGAGCAGGGTCTTGCGCGCCAGCGTGGCCGCATGCAGGGTGCGCTCAGGGACGGTTTGTTGCAGCCGGTCCAACGTATCCTGCCGGGAATCGTCGCTGCGCTCCTGTGAAAGGTGCGTGTGCGCGTCCATGAAGCCGGGCAGCAGCGTGGCATTCCCGAGGTCGATCACCTTGGCGCCGTCCGGAACCTGGGCCTGCGGTCCCACGGCTTCAATGCGGGCGCCGTTGACAACGACGAGTCCCGGTGACTGCAGGGCTCCGCTCTTGGCATCAAACAGCCTGGCGGCTTTGAGCACTACGACGTCCGCCCCGAAAGCCGTGCCAGCGCAAAGCGCCGCGATGAGGATAGATTTCATGGGGCTTAGTATAGCGGGCGCGGGGAGTTCGCAGCCATGTGAACCGGCGGCCAGACCCGTGACATCATACAGAGCATGAGGAGATTTGCATATCGGGCTGTACTGGGTGGTGCGTTGGCCCTGGCTTCCGCCGCTATCGCCGCGCAGCCGGCGCAGAAAGCCGCTCTCAATCTGGGACCAGCGGCCGGCAGCCGCGTGCCCTCTTTCGAGGCACTGGACCATAACGGCAAGACGCGCAGTCTGGCCAGCCTCCAGGGGGCCAAAGGAACACTCCTGGTTTTCATCCGTTCGGCGGATTGGTGACCGTACTGCAAAGCCCAGCTGGTCGAGCTGGAAGAACATGCCCAGGAATTCCGTTCGCGAGGCATCGGACTGGCAGCGCTGAGCTATGACAGCCCTGCCGTATTGAAACTCTACGCAGACCGGGCCGGAATCAGTTACCCGTTGCTCTCGGACCCGGACTCGAAAGTCATCCGCGCCTTCGGAATTTTGAACGAACAGGTAAAGCCGGACAGCGCGTTCTTCGGGATTCCGCACCCTGTAACCTACCTGCTCGACGAGCACGGTGTGGTGAGGGGGCGTTACTCCGACGACGACTACCGTGTGCGTTACACAGCCTCCGACATTCTGGCCAGGCATTTCAACGTGGCGCCAGGCAAGTCGCGCACGGAATGGGAGACCGATCATCTGCGGTTGATGGCTGCTGCCAGCGGTGACATCGTGAGGTCAGGGCAGCGCATCGCCCTGGCTGTCGAGCTGCAACTCAAGCCCAGGATGCATGTCTACGCGCCCGGTGTGGAGGGCTACATCCCGGTAGCCTGGACCATGGAAGACTCCGAGGGCTGGAGTGCGGCCGCGACGGAATTCCCGCCGCCGCTCAAGAAGCATCTGCCGGCCATCGGTGAAACCGTCCTTGTCTATCAGGACAGACTGCTGTTGCTGCGGGACCTGACGGTGGGCCAGGAAGCGCGGCTCAAGGAACTGGCCGGTTTGGACGGCACGATCCTCGTGAAGGGGAAACTGCGTTACCAGGCTTGCGACGACACGAAGTGCTACGTGCCCCAGGATGTTCCGCTCACCTGGAGGCTACGCATCGAGGCCGTGGACCGGCAGCGTGCACCTGAGCCGTTGCGCCGACAGGCGCCCGCGCAATAACGAGCCCGTTGGACGGCCGTTCCCTGCCGAACCGCAGTGAGTTCGGCTAGCGCACTGAAAGATCGCGCAGGTAGATGTCCTTGAATTGCATGTTGCCCTCGCCGCCCGAGTGCAACTGCAACGCGATGTGGCCATCGAAGGACTTTGGCCGCGGGTCGGTGAAGTCCACCAGCAGGACGCCGTTCAGGCGCGATACATAGCGGTTGCCTTCCACGCGCACCTGGAGATCATTCCAGTCATTCTGCCGGACCACGGTCTCGTTTTCCGGAGCCGGCCAGACGATCCACGCCCGTCCGTCGCCGTAGATGCCGCCGGTGTGGCGGTTGACGTTGCAGTCGATTTCAAACTGAAGTCCCTGTGAGACGTGAGGCGTGCCCGGCTTGAACTCTGTGCGGAAGAACAGGCCGCTGTTGCCGCCTCCGACGCACTTGAAGCGCAGCCCCATGTGGAAATCCTTGTACTTCTTTTCCGTCATCAGGTAGCCGTATTCCTTGGTCAGGGCCTCGCCGTGGATCACCCCGCCTGTCACGGCCCACTTCTCCTTGCCGACTTCCACCCAGCCGGTCAGGTCCTTTCCATTGAACAGCGCTACCCAATCCTCCCCGGGCAAACGCGGGTTCTGTGCCAGGACAGCCAGGGCGCCTGCTGCCAGTAAAGCGGCCACGAAACGAAGATGCATAAATCCAATTGCCTCCCTTGATGAGCGTGCTGACAGCCCGTGGCAAAAGCCCGCCGGCAGGCTGAAGCTTACCCTAAGTGCGCCGTAAACTATTGACGTAACGTGTGGGACATGCTTCAGCTTGTCGTCTTCAAATCCGCACCAGGACTTTTTCCGCAGACTGCTAACCCAGCTATCATACCTGTTCGGCTCCGAGCTCAGCCAGAATGGTCTCGGCGATCGCATGGGCGTAGTGCTCCACCATGGGCAAGTCGGGACCTTCCACCATGACGCGCGCCAGAGGTTCGGTGCCGGAATAGCGGACCAGTAGCCTGCCGGAGTCGCCGAACGCGGCTTCCGCCTCCCGGATAGCGTGCTGCACACCAGGCAGACTCTCCAGCGGGAGCCTTCTGGAGACGCGAACATTCACCAGCTTCTGCGGGTAGACCGGCAACTCGTCCGCCAACTCGTCGGGACGCTTGCCGGACCACCGAACGGCCTCGATGACGCGCAATGCGGTCACCATCCCGTCTCCGGTGGTGGCGTAATCCAGGTAGATGACGTGGCCGGATTGCTCCCCGCCAAGCGGGGCGCCCAGACGGAGCATCTCTTCCAAAACGTACTTGTCGCCCACCGCAGTCCTGGCCAGGCGAATGCCCTCTGCGGCGAGGGCGCGCTCCAGCCCAAGGTTGGACATGACGGTAGCCACCACGCATTGGTTCCCGGCGGGTAATTTAGCCTGTGCGGCCAGGTGGCGGGCGCACAGCAGGAGCACCCAATCGCCGTCGAGCAATTTCCCGTTGCGAGCCACGAAGATGGCCCGATCGGCATCGCCGTCGAATGCTATGCCCAGGTCGGCTCCAGACGCCAAGACCTGGTCCCTGAGTTGTTCGGGATGCAGCGCGCCGCAGCCGTCGTTGATGTTGCGGCCGTCGGGCTGGCAGAACACCGCGTGCACCTGTGCCCCGAGGCGTTCAAACAGGCGTGGAGCCAACACTGATGCTGAGCCGTTGGCGCAATCCACAACGAGTTTGAGACCGGCCAACCCGCTGGAGGCGGACGCCAGGCGATCCAGGTAGAGTTCCACCAGGGCGGGGTCCGCCGCGAGGTCCGGCGCGATGCCATCCGCCGTCGAACGTTGCAGCCTGAGGACAATTTCGTTCTCAAGCTGCGCTTCCGCCGCGTCAGGGAGTTTATAGCCGGAATGCGCAAAGACCTTGATGCCGTTATCGTGATAGGGGTTATGCGAAGCCGAGATCATGGCTCCGGCGACGAACGGCCCCTCCTTGGTCAGGTAAGCGACTGCCGGCGTGCTCACTACGCCCGCGTAGCGCACTCTAACTCCGGATTGGACCAGACCGGCCGCGACCGCTTGCGCCAGCCAGTATCCACTTTCACGCGTGTCCACTCCGATGAGCACCTCCGGGTCAGGCGAATGATGCCGGGCCCAATCCCCCAATGCTCCGCCCAGAGCCGTTGCCGTGGGACCGTCCAAGGGAAACTTACCTGCTTCGCCGCGGATGCCGTCGGTTCCAAAGAGTTTCTTTTGCATCAAGTTATGGTCAGGTAGATCTGCGCACGGTGACGGTGACGATCACTTTCGAGGGCGAGTCAAAACGCACTTGCGAATCGGGCACGTACGTTTCAACGTGGAACTCCCCGGACCCCACCAGCGAACTGAGGTCGAGCGAGTCCGTGTCCACGTGGTTGACCTGGTTAACACGGCTCTCCGGACCAACAATGCGCAGACGGCTGGGGCGAACGTCAACTTTGTCGATCTGGTAGCCTGGCGCGGGGGAACTGGAGTACTGCACCCGAACCGGGACTTCACGCCATACACGCTCCTCAAAGTGCAGGCGGACCTGAGCGGGGACGGCGCGCGAAAACGTCACACCGCTCGGAAGGAGGATGGTGCTTTGCCCGATCGTATACGTACGATCTCCTGGCCGGAGCACGGAGATGAGGTCCAACACCACCACCGTTTCAGAAAGGCTGGCTGGTGTCATCCTGTTCGAGGGCCCTCGCAGCTCGAGGTGAACGTTGCCCACCACATCGGAACTCAATTCCAGGTCACGCGGGATGTTCTTGTACTGGATGGGAACTGAAATCGACGTGACCATATCCTGTTCGCCGATGACCAGGGTGTACAGCAAGACGGCTACCAGCAAGGAGAGGATCTTCCAGCCGATGTTCCGGGTGAACAGTCCGATCATCGGTGGCGTCCCGCTTCCTTGTACTCCGCTTCGGTGTCACCTTCGAAGTGCGAGTCCGCCGAAAGCGGAGCCGACGTAGGCCTGCCTCTGCGCCCGCTGAAGTGCTGAGTCAAGCGCTGCTCGAGCCTCTCTCGCGTGACGTCCAACTCGATTTTACCGAAAGCCGCGATGGAGATTCGTCCGGTTTCTTCGGAGACGACCACAGCCAGGGCGTCACTCTCCTCTGTAATGCCGATGGCCGCCCTGTGCCTTGTCCCCAGCTTGCTCATGATTTCAGGGTTCAAACTCAGCGGCAGGAAGCAGGCTGCCGCTGCAACCCGGTCACCTTGCACGATGACCGCCCCGTCGTGTAAAGCCCCGCCGGACTGAAAAATCGACAAAAGCAGATCGCGCGACAAAGTGGCGTCCATGTGGAGACCGCTTTCAACGAACGTCCGCAACCCGACGTCTTTCTCCAGGACAATGAGAGCCCCCGTCTTACGCTGGCTGAGCATTCCCAGGGCCAACACGATCTCTGCGATGCGCTCGTAGCTGTGCAGTTGCTGGCTGGCTGTAAACAGCCGCCGCAGCCCGATCTGCGCCAGCAGACGCCGAATATCCGATTGGAACATCACGATCAGCGCGAAGATCGTGTACGGAGCCAACGTCGCGAGGACCGTGCGGAGGAGTTCCAGGTGTGCGTAAACTGCCACCAGGTAAACCAAGGCCAATACTGCCAGTCCCACCAGAATGTTGGCGGAACGCCGGCCCCGCACAATCAT
Source organism: Acidobacteriota bacterium (assembly GCA_037444075.1). Classification (GTDB taxonomy): domain Bacteria; phylum Acidobacteriota; class Terriglobia; order Bryobacterales; family Bryobacteraceae; genus JBBIND01. The sequence goes on from JBBIND010000026.1 coordinate 27,142, forward strand.
GATGAACTGGTAGATCAGAAATGCCACTACAAGGATGTCGATGACCGTCGACGCGGTCAGCCGCGGAACCGTCAGTAGATCCTGCGATGGAGGGTATAGCATACCCATCTTGGTCAGTGATTTGCCCTCTTCAAGCCAACATTTTACCTAAAACAGTGGCCTTGTACCAATATCTTTTTCAAAATCATGCCGTTAGGGACGGGCCGAATAAATGGCGAAGATCGTCGAAAATGGCAACAGTCGGCCGCGTCAGGGTATATAATTGTGTTGAAGACAGGCGGGATGAACCACATCTGGGCGGGAAGGAGTTGACGTCCATGAGCGAGAGTACGCGCAGGCAATTTGCGATGAACCTGCTAGGTTCCGGATTCGTGAGCCTCTCGGCCTTAACAGGGTGCTCGGCGCAAGCCACGCCCCAACCTCTGGCCAGCATGAACCGCAAGGACTGGGAACCCTCTTACCTGAAACTGGAACGCTCCGGCGAGTTGGAAAAGCGCGTTCAGGCTCTCAAGGCTATCTATGACCGCTGCAGGCTCTGTCCCCGGGAGTGCGGCGTCAACCGCAACCGGGGCGAGAAGGGCATCTGCAGTTCCACGAACCGGGCCAAGGTCTATTCCTCGCATCCGCATTTCGGCGAGGAGCGCCCCCTGGTGGGCCGCGGCGGTTCCGGCACCATCTTCTTCAGCAACTGCAACCTCCTGTGCATCTTCTGCCAGAACTGGGAAATCAACCACCGGGGCGACGGCTCCTTCATCAGTGACTCGAGCCTGGGCCGCATGATGATGGACATCGCGCGGCAGGGTTGCCACAACGTCAACCTGGTAACGCCCACGCATATCGTACCCAACATCGTTGCGGCCTTACGTACGGCCATTGCGCAAGGCTTGCGCGTGCCGCTGGTCTACAACTGCGGCGGCTACGAAACACTGGCGGTAATCCAACTGCTCGACGGCATCGTGGATATTTATCTACCGGACTTCAAGTACACCAATAACGCGATGGCGGAGAAGTACTCCTCCACGGCTACCGGCTATCCGGAGGCGGCGGCCGCGGCCGTCGAGGAGATGCACCGTCAAGTGGGTGAACTGGTGGTGGACGAGAAGGGCATCGCGTTGAGGGGCCTGATGGTGCGGCATCTGGTGCTGCCGGAGAACGTCTCAGGGACAGATAAGTTCGTCAAGTGGGTACGCGAGAAGCTCACGCCTACCACGTACGTGAACGTGATGGCTCAGTACCGCCCGGAGCACAAGGCGCACAAGTACCCGCCGCTAAACCGCCGGCTGACACACGGCGAGTATCGTCAGGCCGTACGTTGGGCGCTGGAAGCGGGCCTCACCCGGTTGGATGGGATGAGTTGAACGGAGCGGCGGCGCCCTCCGCCGGCAAAGTCTCCGGCGTGATGAAATGCGCCGCGTGCCATCCTGCCTGTTTGAATTGCTCGGGGAAAACCGTGAAAACCACACCGAAGCTGCGGGCGTTTTCGGGTCCCGCCGGCGGCAGCCCGGCCACCGCCTGGACAACCGCCAGATGCCGCAGGATGGAATACACATCGCCCTGGGCAGGCAGAGCGACGTCAAATTCCTGTGTGTGGAAGCACACGCGCGCCTCGCGCTGCGTCAACCGCCAGGCAAGATAAGCGCAGCATTCCAGAGCGCGCTCAAACCACGGCAGGTGATCCTCCGGAACGTTCAAATCCAGGAACATCTCCACAAGCGGATCCTGCTCGCGGGCGAATTCACGCACCTGCAAGGACCCTGTATGGGCGGTGGCTTTCCAGTCGACGTAGCGGGCGCTTTCGAGCGGCTCGTAAGGGCGGATGCGGTAGAAGTCGTGGCCTGAACCGCGATAGTGCGCCTCAATCTCTCCGGCCAGCGAGGAGGCCAACTCTTCCAGATCGGCGTGCGGCTCCATCGCCGGGTACACCAAAACTTCGCGCGGCAGATTAACGCGCTCTTCACGCCGCACCAGCCCAAAGGGAAACTGAGTGACCAGCAGGAAGGTGTTCTCGCGATGCAGTCCGCGGCGTGTGAACGTGACCTCGGTGGTGTGCTCCAGCAGTTTGCCCGAGGGCACGACCGGAAAATACACACCTTCCGAGAACACGCTGGGAGGGACGCCCCTCAGATGGATGGAGAACGAAGGCATCCAGGTCTTCCCGTTACGGAGCAGGATGCGGGCCAGGATCTGACCGCGGGCGGTGACGTGTTCCGGAATGGCAAAGTCGAGGCCGAGTCCCGCCAGGCTGAGCCGGCAAACAACGCCCGAAACCAGCAGAGTGGCCAACATGGCCGCCAACAGAATGAACAGCAGGTTGTTGGCGGAAACAAAGGCTGCCACCGCCAAGAGGAGGATGACCGCCGTAAAGACGAGGCCACGGCGGGTGATGCGCCGGCCGCCGGCTGCGGCGTTGGAGTGCAGCGCCGGCAGCTTCCGCGCCAGCCGGCCAAGCTTCCAAGCTGGGAATCCAGCCAAAGGCATGCGTTTCTGCTAGTGTAACTCTCATGAAGCTGTTTGCTCTTCTTTTGTCGGTTGGCTCGCTCGCTCTGCCTGCCGAGCGCCAACAACTGTTTAATGGGAAAGACTTGACGGGATGGGAGATGGTCGGTCCCGGCCGCTTCCTGGTGGAAGACGGATGCCTGAAGACGGAAGGCGGAATGGGCCTTCTCTACTACAAGGGCGAGAAATTCGGCAACGCCACCATCCGTGTGGTTTTCCGAACGAGCGTGCCGCGGGCAAA
>JBBIND010000026.1:29888-47483 GCA_037444075.1 Acidobacteriota bacterium
GCGAGAGCCCGCCGTCCTCCGCGCCCGGCCCGAACCTCCCCGGGATCCGTGGTTTGCCGTTCACAACGGCTACGAGGTGCAGATTTCGGCCGGCGGCGACGATTGGCACGGCACCGGTTCCATCTACTCTCTCAGCAAAGTGACAGCGCGCAACGAAAACCCCGTGGGCGAGTGGAACACCATGGACATCGTCCTGGAGGGTCAGAAGACTACGGTGCGCATAAACGGCGCCACGGTGAACGAATTCCACGGCAACCAGCCGGTGCCGGAGCGCCAGCGCTGGTATGAGCCCGTCCGCGGTCCCCGGCCCGACTTCGGCTACATCGGTTTGCAGAATCACGACGCGCGGAGCGTCGTCTACTTCCGCGAGGTCAGCGCCGTAAAGCACTGAGTGGGATCCCGAGAAGAGGCGGCCTTGTGAACGTCATCCTTGTGCTGCCGGCCTATAACGAAGAGGACGGCCTTAGGGAGCTCTTCTCGAGTCTGGCGCTTTCCATCGAGTCCTGGGGTGTCCCGCACAAAGTGGTGGCGGTGGACGACGGCAGCACCGATGGAACGGCGCGAGTGTTGAGCGCGTGGCCGGACCGGTTGCCGCTAGACATCGTACGGCACGAGAAGAACCGGGGCTTGGGCGTGACGTTGCGGGACGGCTTGCGGCGCGCCTGCGAACTGGCTCAAAGCGGTGACGACGTCGTGGTTACCATGGATGCCGACAACACCCACGCTCCGGACCTGCTGCCCGCCCTGTTGGAGCGCATCGCGGAAGGTCACGATGTGGTCATCGCCTCCCGCTACCGTCAGGGAGCAAGAGTGGTCGGGCTCGGCGGGAGGCGCCTGCTGATGTGCTACGGCGCCCGCGCGTTTTTCCAGGTGCTGTTTCCCATGGAAGGCGTTCGGGATTACACCAGCGGATATCGAGCGTACCGCGCATCAGCCCTGAAAAATCTGATTCAAACAAATCCGGATAGATTTGTTTCGGAGCGCGGCTTTACCTGTCAGGCGGAAATCCTGTTGAAGTTGCGGCGGTTGCGTGTGCAGGCGGCCGAAGTCCCCATGGTGCTTCGCTACGACCTGAAGGGTGGAGTCAGCAAAATGCCCGTCTTCCAGACCATAGCGGCTACTTTGCGCCTCGCGCTGCGGAATCTCTTCGCAGGCAGAGTCCCCAAGCCATCCAAGCCGCGAAACTGACGCCGATCCCCAGCCACAATAGCGATGGGCTGAACTGCATGACGACGCGGCTCGTACCCGCGGAGACATTCAATCCGCGGAAAGCCACGTTCGTGTAACGCAGGGCCTCCGGCTGACCGTTCACCCAGGCGCGCCAGCCGGGATAATGTGATTCGGAGGTTGCCAGGAAGGCTGGCAGCGGTGTGCGGACTTCGAGTTCCAGGCGGTTGGCGCTGTAGGATACGAGGCGGACGGAACCCGCCTGATCGCCGGGACTGCCAGCAAGTGGTTCAGGCCCCTCTACGATCGATTCCCGCCGCCAATCGAAGGCCGGGTCCTCGAGCTGACGGACAGCCTCTTCGAGTCCCGCCACGCTGCGCGTCTGATAGGTGAGGTAGTAGCGGGGACCGGCTTCGAGGTTTTCATAGACGAGCCGTCCAGGCAGGTCCGCGATGTGCACGAGGCGCGCCTGCTCAGCTTCGGCCGCGTCCAGCGGCGTCCGCGAGAGCAAGTAGCGGATATTCACCATGTCGAGAACCGGGCTGTCCAGACGAGCCACCTGGTAATAAGCGCCCCAACGTTCGCCGCCGCAAAAAGCGATCCTGACCCTCATCGGGCGGGCTGGCGCCATGGGATCATTGCCGCTGGCTGACGGTATCCGTAGCATCGGCGCCGACATGGCCCACTGCATGGAATCATTCACGGTATCGATGCGCGCCGGAGGACGCGTCTGGTTCGTCAGCAAGCGCATCCTGGCGAGCGTCTCCGAGCTGCCTTCAAAGGCGTGCCGCGAGTTGCCCGGCTCGGCGCGCAGTGAAGCCGTGTTCATGGGCCTCCCTGAGCCGGCCAGCGTCAAATCCGCCGCCATCAGAAGCACCGCGCCATAGCGGAGGACGTCCCTTTTCAAGAACCATTCGGTTCCCAAACCCGCCAACACCGCAACGCCGAGCACAAAGGCGGGCATCAGGTACGAGGGATCCACTCCCGCGCGGACTTTATCAGGCAGGGTACCCAAAGCCACTCGACCTATTGGCGTTGACGTGCCGAGCATGGCAACGCCGAAAATAAGGGCCAGCAAGCCGAACATCCTGCCCGCCGGACGAGCCACGGCCGCGGCTACGGCGAGGGCCAGACCAGCCAGACCGCAATACAGGTACATCTGCGTGATTTCCCACTGCCCTGAAAACCGGCTCAGGTCGAAGATGCCGTAGTAGTTGGGCCAGATGAGTGAAGCCAGGCTTTCGAGCGGCAGACTGCCGCGCGATGCCAGCCACTCGGTGCGATACTGCGCGATGCTGTGGGAATTCAGCTCAATCGTAGGCAACAACTGCAGCGCCGCAAGGAGAAAGCCCCAGAAGGCGCACACCACCACGGCAGCGGGTGAGCGCCAGTCCATCTGCGCGAAGCAAGCCAACAGTGCAGCCAGCACGAACGCCGAAGCCACTACCGCGAACGCGAGAGCCGGTGAGCCGCACAGCACGGCCAAGGCGATTGTGGCGGCCAATGGCGCCATCCGCCTCAAATTGACCTTGCCTTCTCTCATGTGCAGCACACAGAGCCACGCGAGCGGAAGCCATGCGCCTGCGTTGACGATGCCCAGGTGTTGAGCCTGCGAGGCGAAGAAGCCTCCCAACTGATATACAGTGGCGGCCGCAAGCGAGGCGGCGTAGCCTGTGCCCAATCGTCTCATCAGCGCCAGAGTGAAGACCCCGCCCAGGAAGATATGCAGAACCAGTTCCCATTCCAGCCAATCGAGCAGATGCTCACCGCCGGTCAGGTTGCTCAGCAGGATCGTGGCAAGGCGCGGCGGGTAGAAGAGCTGAGTCTGAATGTTGGCCTGGAAGGGCCGTCCGAAATACGTGTACGGATCCCAGAGCGGAAACTCCCCTCGCCGAAAGCTCTCTGCCGTGAACTCGGCGTGCGGCAGGTGGAAGTAGCGGATGTCCCAGGGAATGACGCCATCGGCAGTGAACAACACTCGCCAATGAAAGAGAAGCACTTCAGCCAGCAGCAGCAGGATTGCCAACAAAGGCGCGCGTTTCGCCATGCCGGTGATGATGATAGCGAATGGCGCGCGTGTGCGCCAGGAACGCGCGGCCTAGCGCGCCACGGGTGGCATGGGCAGCGGGACACATTGCTGACGCGTTGAAGCGTGAGCGCTGCGCAGGGGGTCTTTCTCGGAGTTCGTGTCCATTATGTGAATCGCCTTAGATTTGAAAACCCATCCCGGGCGAGGGGCGGTTTTTGCGTGCCGCCGTCCAGAGGTGGTGTTGACATGGGTTGCCATGTCCGCTATATTGCTGAAGTACTGATCTTTCAACGGCTTGTCGGTGGCAATCAGCAACTTTCAGCTTCGCCTCCCTCGCCGCGGCGACCCGTCCGCGGTCTTCGCGTTTGCAATGCAGGTCCGCGTGTCTTTTGGGAGCATTAACCACCCCATCGGCCAAAAGGGGCTGAGTCTGCGCCGTCCGTTGAGGATTCCGTTCGGGCGGAGACTTGGTCATGGCGAATAACGAGAGCGAACGACCGAAGCAGATCCCCTCTATGCCGGTCGATTCGGCGGACTACGAACAGCTCATCGACGATTACAGCCATTTCCCCTCGCCCTCCGACGGAGAAGTTCTGTCCGGTCAAGTTCTCGACGTCACTGACTCCGAAGTTATCGTTGACATTGGAGCCAAGAACGAAGGCGCAGTTCCTATTTCGCAATTCACGCAACCTGATGGCACGGTGACCGTGAAGGCTGGCGATACGGTGGATGTCATCGTGGAGCGGCGGGGACCCGCCGGAGAGGGTTTCATCGCCTGCTCCCACACGCGCGCTCTGAAGTTCCGCGCCTGGCAGAACCTCGAAAAGGCGCACCGCGAGAACCTGATGGTCAACGGGCGCGTTTCAGGGCGCATCAAGGGCGGTCTTTCGGTTGACGTTGGAGTGCAAGCGTTCCTGCCCGCCTCGCACGTGGACGTTCGTCCGGTTCACAACCTGGATTCTTTCGTAGGCAAGGACATCCCCGTCCGGATCCTCAAGTTGAACCGCCGGCGCGGCAACGTGGTGGTGTCCCGGAAGATGGCCGTGCAGGAGGCCATGGAAGCCCGCCGGGACATGATACTGCACGAGCTTTCCGAGGGCGCCGTCGTGACAGGCGTAGTCAAGAATTTGACGGACTACGGAGCGTTTGTTGATTTGGGCGGTGTGGACGGGTTGCTGCACGTCAGCGACATGTCACACGGCCGCATCAACCATCCGTCCGAGATGGTGAGCGAAAACGACCAGATTACCGTCAAGGTCCTCAAAATCGACGCGGAAAAAGAACGCATTTCGCTCGGTCTCAAGCAACTCGTGCCCGACCCCTGGGAAACGGTGGAAGCGCACTACCCCCCGGGATCTCGCGTCATCGGCCGCGTCGTCAGCATTACCGATTACGGCGCCTTCGTCGAACTCGAGTCCGGCGTGGAAGGGCTTATCCACGTTTCGGAGATGACGTGGTCCCGGCGCATGAAGCATCCTTCCAAGCTGGTGAAGGAGGGCGACCGTGTGGAAGCCGTCGTACTGGAAACTCGGCTGGACGAACGGCGCATTTCATTGGGGATTAAGCAGCTCGAACCGGACCCCTGGACCACCGTAGCGGGACGCTACAGCGTGGGCAGCGTGGTCGAGGGGAGGGTCAGGAAACTGACGGATTTCGGGGCCTTTATCGAGATCGAGGAGGGCATCGACGGGCTGGTGCACATTTCGGATCTGTCCTGGTCCAAACGCGTGAAACATCCGTCAGAAGTGTTGAGAAAGGGGCAGATGGCGCAAGCGGTGATCCTGCACATCGACCCCACCAACCGGCGCCTGTCGCTTGGCGTCAAGCAACTCGAGCCCGATGCCTGGGAGTCGTTCTTCCGGGCTCATCAGGTTGGTGACGTGCTGCGAGGTACGGTCACGCGTGCCGCCAGCTTTGGTGTGTTTGTTGAGGTTGCGCCGGGAGTGGAGGCGTTGTGCCACTCTTCAGAAATCCCCGGTAGTTCGGCGGCCGCCAACGGCGAACCTCCACTGGCGCTCAACCAGGAGTACGAGTTCAAGATCATCAAGATCAGCGAAGCCGAAAAGCGCATCGGTTTGAGTGTCAGGGCGCTGGCCGAAGACGAGGAACGCACCCGGCTGGAGGAGTACCAGCGTCAGGCTGCCGCGGCCACGCACACCATTGAGGAACTCATGAATCTTAAGAACCAGGCTGAGAATCGCCGGCCTGAGCAGGAGTGAGCAAGCAAGCTGGGAGCCAGATTGACATGACGAAAGCGGATCTGATTGAAGAGGTTTCGCGGGTTGTCGAGATGACCCGGAAGGAATCCGAAGTGATTGTGGAGGCGGTCTTCGATAGCATCGTTCGCTCTCTGCGAGGCGGCGACAAAATCGAAATCCGCGGGTTCGGCAGTTTCCGTACCCGCGAGCGCCAGGCGCGCATCGGACGCAATCCGAAGACCGGGGCGCGGGTCGACGTGCCCGCCAAGCGCATTCCTTATTTCAAGCCGAGCAAGGAACTCAAGGACCTGGTGGGCGAGTTGGCGCAGCAATCCGAATCTGCCTCAGCGGCGACTCCCCCGGAGAGCGGCGGACCTTCCGGCGAAAACCCACCGGCTATCTAGCCGCAAACGGGTCCAGGCACGCCTGATGGATCGCCTATGGACGCCCTGGCGCTACAGCTACGTAAGCCAGGCCGGCTCGGACGCCGCTTGTATCTTTTGCGATAAACCCGCCCGGGGACGGGACGAGGAAACGCTAATCGTGCATCGCGCTGAGCACACCTTCGTCCTTCTCAATCTGTACCCATACACCAACGGGCACATGATGATCGCCCCCTACGCGCATGTCCCCACGCTCGGCGACGCCAGCGACGCTGTGCTTGTGGAGATGATGTTGCTGGCTCGGCAGGCTGAGCGTCACCTGCGTTCCCTGTATCAGCCGCAAGGGCTGAACATCGGGATGAACCTGGGTGAGTGCGCGGGCGCCGGCGTGGCCGGCCACATTCACCTGCACGTGCTGCCGCGCTGGACGGGAGACGCGAGCTTCATGACCACCGTGGCGGAAACGCGCGTGATGCCCGAAGATCTCGGGCAGACCTGGCTCAAGCTGTCGAGGGCATTCCAGGGCAAGTCAGCCTGAATTGGCCTCCTCATTTGTGATACAACCTTAAGCCGGAACCTACGGGATCCCCATAAGGAGCCATCACGAAGATGAGCGCAGTCAAGCCAGACTCACGGCGCAAGTTCCTGCGGCAGTCCGCCACGGCGGCGGCCGGCGCAAGCCTGTTCCACATTGTCCCGAGCACGGTCTTTGGATCTCAGGATCGGCCCGCGCCCAGTGACCGGCTCAACATAGGGCATATCGGCTTGGGAGGGCGGGGACGGCGGTTCCTCCGTCCAGCTATTTCTGCCACGGATAGAGTCCTGCAGGATCCCAACCTGGGCGGACGTGGAGAACGCTACCTCCGGCCCAGCCAGAGTATCGCTCTCTGTGACGTTGACTCCAACCGCTTGGACGAAGCCGCGTCCAAGATCGGCGGCAAGCCTAGACTGTACAAGGATTTCAGGCGATTGCTCGAGCAAAGAGACATCGACGCTGTCTTCATTGCCAGCCCCGACCATTGGCACGCCTTGATGACAATCATGGCCTGTCAGGCGGGCAAGGATGTCTTCGTGGAAAAGCCGGCCTGCAACACGATTGAGGAAGGCCGGGCTATGGTGGTAGCCGCCGAGCGCTACGGGCGTGTCGTGCAGGTGGGCTCGCAAGGGCGCTCACAGGATGCCGCCTGGCACGCCTGCAAGTACGTTCGCAATGGGCAGGTCGGGACGGTCCGGAAGGTGACCTGCTGGCACTACGAGAACCCGCTGGGTGACTGGACTCCGAACGCAGAGCCGCCTCCTCACCTGGACTATGACGCATGGCTCGGGCCGGCACAATGGGTCCCCTACAACGAGCGGCGCACGCACGGCCGTTTCCGCTGGATGCTGGACTTCGGAGGCGGGCAGATTCGTGACAGAGGCGCGCATGTGATGAGCATCGCCATGTGGATCATGAACCAGGACCACACGGGTCCGGTGAAGGTTACGGCCACCGGTGATCCTTATCCGGACGGAATGTATGACTCTCCCAGGAACATGACCGTCACCTATGAGTTCAAGAATCCTGATTGGACCCTCCTGTGGGCTCAACCCGGAGAGACGCCACCGGAACTGCCCGCCAAGTATGGGGCCAAGTACTGGGGAGATAACGGCAGCGTCGTGGTGACCTACGGCGACGGGCAGCCCACGGATACCGAGGACAAAGCCAAACGCTACCAGGTCCCTTGCGGCGGCGTGGAAGTCTACCGGAGTCCCGGACACGCGGAAGATTTTGAAGACTGCATCAAGACGCGCAACAAGCCCATCATGCACATCGAAGCCGGTCACCGCGTGGCCAGCCTGTGCATTTTGGGCAACATCGCCTATGCTCTGGGGCGCCCGCTCGAATGGGATCCAGTGAGCGAACGGGTCCGGGATGACGAGGAAGCAAACAGGCTTCTCAGCCGTCCCGGCAGAGGGCAGTGGCACCTGTGACAGCCTTTGGAGGCAAAACCAGGAGGATGAGGCAATGACGGAAAAGGAACAAAAGTTCTTGGCTGATCTGAAGCACACTGACGCCAACGTGCGCATGGCCGCCTGGCGCCAGGCTGATCAGATGGATGCCGCCGTGGTGCCTGAGCTGGCTACGCTGCTGACGGCGGAAGAGCCGGGAGTGCGCAAAGCCGCGGGCGAGGCTCTGGAGCGCCTCGTCCATTCCGTAGGGAAGAGTGCCGGCGGGCAGAAGCGCGGTGCGATAGTCAAGGAACTCCTCGGATTGCTGACGGAGAAGCGCCCGGCCGCAGCGCGCATTGAAGCGTTGCGGATGCTTTCGTTGATCGGCGGCGCGGAGGTGGTCCCCAGCGTGGCGCCGTTGCTCGCCGAACCGCCGCTTCGTGAGGAGGCGGCTTTCTGCCTGGAGCGAATACCGGAAGCCGCCGCGATCGAGGCGCTGCTGGCGGGGCTCAAGCAAGCTCCGGATGACTTCAAGCCGCGTCTGTTGGCTGCTCTGGGGCATCGCAGGGCAGAAGCCGCCACGGAAGCGTGCGCCGCGGCCATGGGTTCCGCGAACCTGGAGGTCGCCATGGCTGCGATGAAAGCCCTCGCCCGCATCGGCGTCAAGCCGAAGGCGGAACCGCAGTTGCCCAATATGCTGGCGATGTCGGATTGGCAGCGGATCGAGTTTGCGGACAGCCTGCTTCGCTATGCGGACGCCCAACTCCAGCGGAAGAACTACGAAGACTCGTTGCGGATCTACAGGCTGTTATTGACGCAGAGGGAAGAGCATCTGCAATGCGCGGCGTTGATCAGCCTCTCCAAGGCCGGCGTTCCCGAGGCTGCCGCGGCGATCTACCCGAGACTATCCAGCGAGAACAACACGGTCAGGATCACGGCTGAAAAAGCGTGGGCTGCGATGCAAAAGGCAGCGCAGCCCAAAGCGTGACTTGTTGTCTTGAGTTTCGGCGAGGCCGGGACTAACGCGTTCCGGCCACGTCCTGCCAGCCAACGAGCTTGATGCCAAGCTCGCTCAATAGCTTGATAGTGGCGGGGTCCTTGAAGATCTGGTAGTCGCCTTCGCGGTCCGCTGCCCGGCTGGTGGCGGCTTGCAGTTCAGGCTCCAGCCTGCCGGGGTGGAGGATCAGTTGGTGGATGCCCGGCTTCAAGGCGCGCAGAGCGGCGTGGTAGGCCACGCGGCGCTCCTCCTGGTTCTTGGCGCCGCGGGTCGGATCCGGCATCAGGCTATCCAGCCGGAACAGCCCCTCGCTGACAAAACGGCTCTCGTTGTCCAGCAGGTACTGGCGCATGGCCGGCGGAGCCCGGGCCTCGGCTTCCTTGGAAATCTTCAGGCGGAGGATCGGAACGTTGTACTCCTTGCCCAGTTTCTCGAAGACCTGGAAGAAGTCCGGCCTCGCGTAGAGCGTGCCCATGTGCGTATCCAGGTGCGTGAAGCGGATTCCCATGCGGCGCGCCAGCTCAATCTGTGCCCGCAGTTCGATCTCCACCTCTTTCGCCGAGGCATTCATGGCAACCTGCTGAACACTGGGCCACAGGTAGCCATCCGGGTCCAACAAGCCGGGCACCTTGTCGCGCGGCGCCACCGGACCCCAGCGCAGCGTCTTCCATTCGCTGGTCAGCGTGAGGTGCAAGCCAAGGTCCTTGGCCGGATTCTTGCGGGCATACTCGGCGGCCTCGGGCACCCAAGGGCAGGGCATCATGATGGAGGCGCTCGAAACCCAACCGTTATCCAGCATTTCGCTCGTAGCTCGGTTCACTGAGTGGGACATGCCGAAGTCATCGGCGTGGATAATGAGTTTTATGTCCGCCGCCTGAAGTGCGGCGGTCATCAGGAGCACAGGGAGGATTTTGCGCATACCCTCCCAGTATAGAGGCTACTCATCGGCGCTTCGGATGATGGCTCGGCAAATACCTCTCTTGCTGGAACGCACGAATGCCGCCAGGTGCCGCGCGTGGTCTGTATCCACTTCGGCTTCAATTCTTTCCAGCGCTTCGGACTGCTTCAGCCCGGAGTTATAGAGCAGCGCGTAAGCGCGCTTCAAGGCGCTGACTTCAGCCGCGGTGAAACCTGCCCGCCGCAACCCCACCAGGTTCAGACCCATGGGGCGGATATTGAAGCCGGCGTAAAGAAAGTAGGGCGGCGCGTCGCTGTTCACGCGGCTGTTTCCCCCGACCATGGCCAGGCGTCCCACCCTGGAAAACTGGTGGATCACGACGCCTCCGGAAACAAACGCCTGATCTTGAATCTCCACGTAACCCGCCACCAGCGCGCAACTGCAGATCACTATGCGGCTTCCGATGCGGCAATCGTGCGCGATGTGGCCCGAAGTCATGATGTAGTTGTCGTCACCGATCACCGTTTCCGATTCCGGTTGTGTGCCCCGGCTGATGGTGTAGTGTTCACGGATCTTGTTGCCGCTGCCAATGCGCAAATAGCTGCGCTCGCCGCTGAAGGCTTTGTCGAGCGGATCCGTGCCCAACACCGTGCCCGCGGAAATTTCGTTGCGATCGCCCATCGTCGTCCAGCGCTTGATATAAACGTAAGGCTCCAGGCGGCAAAAGGCTCCCACCTTGGTGTCGCTTTCGATGACGCAATACTCGCCGATGATGGTCTGCGGTCCAATGACTGCGCCGGGGTCCACGCGCGCCGTTGGAGCGACCTGTGCGGAAGGATCAATGGGCATAACCTTGTATGATACAAGCAGCAAGAGGAACTGCCTGTGCGCGTAAGAGACTTGGCCGAATACCTTGGCGCCACCTACGAAGGCGACGGAGAGAAGGAGATTACCGCAGTCGCGCCGCTGAACGCCGCAGGCAGCGCCGAAGTGTCTTTCGCACAGGGGCGTAAAGGCCTCGAGCAGGCCCAAGCTTCCTCTGCCGGCTGTCTGGTCGTATCAGAGGAATTCGTGAATTCAGGTGGAAGGACGGTCATCCGCGTTTCGGACCCGAGGGCCGCGTTCGCCCGGCTCGTGGGGTTCTTTCACCCGGCGCCTTCGGTTGAGCCCGGGATTCACGCGACCGCCGTCGTGGCGGACGACGCCGTGGTGGATCCCGGCGCTGCCGTAGGTCCGCGCGCCGTCATTGCCGGGGAAGCCAGAATTGGAAAAGGCACGCGGATTGGCGCGGGCTGTTTCATCGGCCGGCGCGTTGTGATCGGTGAGAATTGCGTGCTTCACAGCAACGTCACCATCTATGACGACGTGGACATCGGCAACCGTGTGATCCTGCATTCGGGCGCTGTCATCGGGGCGGACGGTTTCGGTTTTGTCCTTTCCGGAGACCAATATCAGAAGTTCCCTCAGGTGGGCCGTGTCGTCATCGGGGATGACGTCGAGATCGGCGCGAATTCCTGCGTGGACCGCGCGGCGCTCGGCGTGACCTGGATTGGCGAGGGCACGAAACTGGACAACCTGGTTCACGTGGCCCACAACTGCCGGATTGGCCGCCACGTCGTTGTCGCGGCGCAGACTGGTTTCTCCGGCGGCGTCGTGGTGGAAGATTACGCCGTGATTGGCGGACAGGTGGGCATCGGCGACAAAGCGCGCATAGAATCGCGCGCGGTTCTTGGCTCCGGTTGTGGCGTGCTGACCTCCAAGATCGTGCGCTCCGGGCAAGTGGTTTGGGGCACGCCGGCGCGTCCTCTCAGGGAACACCTCGAACAGTTGGCCAACCTCGCGCGCCTGCCGGAACTGCGCAGACAAATCGGTGAACTGAAGCGCCGCGTGGAAGAAGCCAGGAACACCTGACCGCCATGGTGGTGGTCGTCGGCGGACAAAGCAAGAACATCGGCAAGACGGCACTGGTGTGTGCGCTCATCCGGGCCGTTCCAGAGGCTTCCTGGTGCGCGGTCAAAATCACAGGGCACTCGCACGGTGAGCCGGAGCAGGCAGTTGGCGCTTCAGGTCACGCCTACACACTCGAAGCCGCGTACTCGCCTTCCGCAACGGACTCGGGACGGTTCCTCGAGGCGGGCGCGGCAGCCTCTTATTGGCTCAGGCACGTGCCCGGGCGATTGCCGGACGCCATGCCCGCCGTCAGGCAGTTGATCAGTCAACACCAGAACACGATTGTCGAATCCAACAGTCTTGTCGCCTATCTCGAACCCGATTTGTACTTACTCTTGCTGGATCCTCAAACGGCTGACTGGAAGGCTTCCGCCATCGAACACTGGAATCAGGTGTCGTTGTTTGTAGTTGTTGACCGCGGTCCGGCGGAAGAAACCGAAAGGAAACGGCTGCTCGCCAAGCTGCCGCCACACAAGCCGTTCATCCTGCTCAAGCCGCCCCTCAGCGCAGTTTCCGAGGTGGCTGTACTGATGAGGGATTGTCTGGCAGCCAGACGTCAGTAGGCGGACGGCAAAGCCACGCTCACGCTAAGTCCCAGGACGGGATCGAGGAAGGCTTTCAGCGTCCCTCCGTGCGCTTCGGCAATCCGCTGCGCATTGGCCAGGAAAGCGGGCGAGCCGGACGTGGGTTGGGGAGCACCGGAAGCTTCCAGCGTGCGGTCCAGTTCCTCCTCGTCTATGTTGCAGGTGTCTGTGTTCACTTCGACCACCGCCTCGTGCGGCGGGGCTTCCGTGCGCACTGTCAGTCTTGCAGCCGGACCACCGAGCTCCCGAATGCAACTCAGCAGGGCCTTCACCAGGGAGCCAGCCTGCTCCCGGTCCACGATCACTTCGGTGGGCTGATCGCACAATTCCAGATGGACGGGCACCGGAACCGCGCGGCCCCATTCGGCCACGGCTTCCGAGACGACCTCGTCCAGATCGACTCTTTCTCTCGGTGCGAACGGTCCCTCCACGGATCGCAGTGCTTCGGACACTATCCAACTCGCCTGCCGCACCAGCCTTTGAATTCTCTCCGCCTGTACTCTGGCCTTCGCCTCGTGTTCCGGAAGCGACATCTCCAGGTAGTAGGCGAGCATCTCGATCGTGCTGAGTGGCTGTCTCAGTTCATGCGCCAGATTCCGCACGACGGCGGCTCCTTCGCAGGAGGCAACCTCCTCACTGCTGGTTTGGGTGCGCTTCAGCCACGCCGCGGTTGCTTCGGGCATGGGACGCTGTCGGACGGAAGCATTATACCTCAGAGTTCGAACGTGCAAGTGCCGCAACCGGTCGCCGCTGCCGCCGTCACGCCCGGGCCGCGGACGCGGTCTCGACAACCACCTCAGCCGCCAGCCCGCTTGCCAGCCTGTACCGGATACAATGGCTGGCATGGCGCGCATGTCAATCGTTGCACTCGCGATGTTCGCTTCTCTGGCCGGGCTCTCTCCCGCCGCAGCTGCCTCCAACCCCGTGAAGCACGTTCTGGTGGTGGGCTTCGACGGGCTCAGCCCGGAGGGTATCCGCATTGCGCGCACGCCTCACCTGGACGAACTGATGAAGACGGGAGCCTATACTCTCCGCGCCCGTGGCGTCATGCCGACTTCGAGCAGCCCCAATTGGGCGTCCATGATCATGGGCGCCGGACCCGAACAGCACGGCGTTACATCAAACGATTGGCGGTCTGACAAGTTTCAAATCGCGCCCGTGGCGGTGGGCCCCGGCGGCATATTCCCCACTGTGTTCAGTGTCCTTCGCCAGCAGGAGCCATCGGCGCATATCGCGGTCTTCCACGATTGGGAGGGTTTCAAGCATCTTGTCGAAAGAGGTGTGCCGGACGTCATGGAGCATCGCAAAGGTCATCAACAAACCGTGGCGCGCGCCGCTCCTTATTTGAAGTCGCACAAGCCGCGTCTGATGTTCGTGCATCTTGACCACATCGACCATGCGGGCCATGACCACGGGCACGGCAGCCCTCAATATGTAGCCTCCGTCGAGGAAGGGGACCGCCTGCTGGGTGTGTTGCTGACAGCGCTCAACGAGGCAGACATGCGGAACAGCACGCTGGTCCTGGTAGGCTCAGACCATGGCATGGTGGGCACAAAGCACGGGCAGCCGACCACGGCTGAGATTGAAATCCCATGGATCGTACAGGGTCCCGGCGTCGCCCGCGGGCGCGAAATCAAGACGCCCGTGAACATCTATGACACGGCGGCCACCATTGCGCACTTCCTGGCGCTGAAACCGCCCGCAGCCTGGATAGGCCGATTCGTGTCCGAGGCGGTCGAAGATTAGCGCGTGGCGCGGTTCCCGGTACCACAGCCGCGGCAGCCGCGTGTCGACAGCCTGGCGACAGCCCGCCTTGACACGGCAGCTTGCGTGTTATATACCTTTCCGGAGTGGGAGCCCTGCATAGAACCCCCGCCTTAGCCGCTGCTGAAAAAGCCTTCCGGTTGTTCCGGGGCGCGCCAGGCTGAAGCCTATGCCACACGGCAAACCGAAGACTGGCGTGCCCACGTGGGGCGAGCTTCAGCTTGCCCGACGGCTTCTTCAGCAGACCATTGGACAGAAGATTAGGAGGTTATCGTGAAACGTATTTTCAGGATAAGTGCGTTCTTTTGCTGCCTGACGCTTCTGGCAGTCCACGCGTATGCGCAGTTTGACACCGCCACCGTGCTTGGCACGGTGCGCGACCCGTCAGGATTGGCCGTTGTGGCAAGCAAGGTCACCTTGACCGATACGGGTACCGGTGTTCGGCGAACAACGGCGACGGATGCCACCGGTGGTTATCAGTTTCTTACCGTGAAAGCGGGCGGTTATCGCGTCAGTGCCGAGGCAGACGGTTTCAAGACCGCCTCGACTGAAACCTTTGCGGTGACCGTGAACGCCCGGCAGAGAGTAGACCTTCAACTCGAGATCGGCGCCGTGACCGAGAGCGTGACAATTGGGGCAACGGTGGCGTTGCTCGAAACCGAATCGAGCTCGCGCGGCACCGTGGTCAGCACAACGCAAGTGGTCAACCTGCCCTTGAACGGGCGTGCTTACGCAGACCTGGCGCTGCTCGCACCAGGCGTGCGCCGCTCAGCCATCTCCACTTCCCGCGATGCTTCCTTCAACGTCAACGGCATGCGCAGTTCGCAGAACAACTTCATCGTGGACGGGGTGGACAACAACGCGTACGGCACCTCCAACCAAGGCTTCTCGAACCAGGTGGTGCAGATCACGCCGGACGCGATGCAGGAATTCCGGCTGGAGACGAACAACTTCAGCGCCGAATTCGGACGCGCCGGGGGAGCCGTCATCAATGCCAGCATCCGCAGCGGCACCAACGAGTTTCACGGCTCGGTGTGGGAATACCTGCGCAACACGTCGTTGAACGCCGTTGGCTTTTTCAAGCCGGTACAGAACCTCAAGCCCACGCTGATCCAGAACCAATTCGGCGGCGCCTTGGGCGGGCCCATCCGCAGGGAGAAGATGTTCTTCTTCGGCAACTACGAAGGCTATCGGCGGGTCTCCCGCAGGGTGATGTTCGCCACCCTGCCGACGCTGGACATGCGCCGCGGCATCCTCGGATCCCCGGTGATGAACCCCTACACGGGGGAGCGCTTCAATGACGGCGTGGTTCCATCGCGGGACATCACCCGGTTCGCGCGCGAGGTGCTGAATGACCTGCCAGCGCCTGTCCGTCCCGGCGTGGCCAACAACTTTCAATCCGAGCCGAGGCGCACGGATACCACCGACAAGGCCGATATCCGCTACGACCATTACTTCAGCTCCAAGCTTACGGGCTTCGCCCGCTACAGCCACAGGTTAATGGAGAACTTCGAACCGCCGGCCATCCCGGGTCCCTCCGGCGGCGACAGCAACGGGGACGTGCGTGTGCTGAACTGGCAACTGGCTTACGGCATGACCTATACGCTCGGGCCAACCGCGTTGATCGAGTTCCGCATGGGTGTTTCGAAAACCGAGGGGGGCAAGTTCCCCATTTTCGTGGGCACGCAGACAATCGGCGAGCGGTTCGGCATTCCCAACATCCCCAAGGATCGCAGGTTCGCCGGCGGCGTCAGCCAGCAAAGCATCAACGGTTTCACAGCCCTTGGCGTGCAGCCGAGCAACCCGCAGTTCCAAGACCCGACTGTCGTCAACCCAAAGGTAAATTACTCGAAGATTGCCGGCCGCCACGGGCTGAAAGTGGGCTACGAGTACCAGGCCATCAACACGGCCATCGATGATTTCAACCCGAAGTACGGGAGAAGCACATATGCTGGCCGGTTCAGCCGGATTCCCGGCTCGGCCACCAATGACGCGCAGTTCCTGGCCGACTTCCTCTACGGAGCCAGGTCCCGGTACGATCTCAGCACCGCCATCATCGTCGATTACCGGCAGCGGATGCACTTCCTGTACCTGCAGGACGATTTCAAGGTGAACCGGAGGTTGACGCTGAATGCCGGCTTGCGCTACGAATTTGCGACGCCGCAATACGAAAGGGAGAACCGCCTGACGAACTATGACCCGGTGAAGGTACAGCTCGTGCAGGCGAAGAACGGGTCGATCTTCGATCGTGCGCTGGTCCATCCTGACCGCACCAACTTCGCGCCGCGCCTGGGGCTGGCTTTCACGGCCACGCCCAAAACCGTTATTCGAAGCGCCTACGGCATCAGCTACATCCACTTCAACCGGATGGGCGGCGAGAACATCCTGGCTTACAACCTGCCTTTCATCCTTAACCCGATCGTGGACCAACTGGCCCCGACCGTGTCCGGCTCCGGCCAGCAGCTCTGCACGAGCCGGGCGCAGGACCCCTTCACGTGTTTCCTGCCGTTTGAGATGGGGCACCCGGACAACTTCCTTTCGATTTCGAACATCAGGCCTCTCGGCGTGCGCACCAACCAGATTCCGTTTGACCTTCCGACGGCATACACGCAGAGCTGGCACCTTACCATTCAGCGCGAACTCGGGAGCCA
The DNA here is from genome assembly GCA_037444075.1 of Acidobacteriota bacterium. Lineage (GTDB taxonomy): Bacteria > Acidobacteriota > Terriglobia > Bryobacterales > Bryobacteraceae > JBBIND01. The sequence goes on from JBBIND010000026.1 coordinate 46,439, forward strand.
ATTCGTGCTGGACGTCGCCTACGTCGGCAACCGCAGTGTGCACCTGCTGATTCTGGGTGACCTCAACCAGGCCAATCCCAACCTCCCCAATCAGAACCTGACCATCCAGGCGCGCCGCCCCATCCAGAGCTTCGGCTACATTCAGAGCGCCTTCAACGGCGGCTTCCTGAACTACCACGCATTCCAGGCCAAGCTCGAGCGCCGCTTCTCGGGCGGCTTCTACCTGCTTAACTCGTTCACGTGGTCCAAGGGTATCGACAATGCGTCCGGCCACCTGGAGGTGCAGAACGGCGACAGCTCGCGCGTGAACATGCACGACCTCCGCGGCGAAAAGGGTCTCTCCGGGTATGACCAGCCGTTCACGAATGTCATCACGCTCCTGTGGGACGTGCCCTTCGGGCGCAACCGGCGGTTCGGCTCGGGGCTGCATCCGGCCGCGGACTTCCTCCTCGGCGGCTGGCGCATGGCCGTCATCAATTTCGACAACAGTGGCACTCCGGTCAATCTCTCTTACAGCCCGGCCTCTCAATTCCAGGTAAGTTCCGCGCCGTCTTACCGGCCGAACATTTCGGGCAACCCGGTGATGCCTGACGGCCAGCGGAGGGCCGAGCGCTGGCTCAACCCCGACATGGTGTCCATCCCTACAGACCCGTCCAGGCCCTTCGGCAACGCGGGCCGGAACAACGTGCGCGGTCCGGCGCTCCACTACACCAACTTCGGTTTGCACAAGGAATTCCGGGTGAGCGAGTCCAAGCAGTTCGAATTCCGCATGGAGGCGTTCAACCTGCTTAACAAGACCAACTTCGGGAGCCCGAACGCGAACCGCTCGAGTGGCGCCTTCGGAAGTATCACGAGCCTCGCGCAGCCGGCTCGGGAAATCCAATTCGCGTTGCGCTTTGCGTTCTGAGGTTAGCCCGAGATTTCGCGCAGCTGCCTCAGTTCTTTCTATTAAGGAGTGCATGACAACCGGGGACTGACAACCGGGGACGACAACCGGGGAGACAACCGGGGACGGTATGGACTGGACCCCTCTCTTGAGACAGCC
>JBBIND010000027.1:0-1594 GCA_037444075.1 Acidobacteriota bacterium
TTTCACGGTAAGTGCTTGAGGACATGACGGTTGTCCACGTATGGCGAAGGCGCAGCCGGACCAGTTTGGCCTCCGCGCCAGCAATCGCTTCACCCGTTGCCATGGAACCTGCGCCCATGCCTGCCGCCATGCCTTGCATCCATTGGCGGCGATTCATTGTAACCTCCTGCACGCCACCAGAAGCTTGGTCCAGTGGGGTTCATCGAGCCGGCTGATTTGGACGATGGGGCGCAAGTGGACGGTGGCATGTATGAACTCCCCGGCGCCGATGTACAAGCCTGTGTGAGTGACTCGCTTGAGCGATTCCCCGAAGTAGAGGAGGTCACCGGGTTGAAGGTTGCCCACCTCAACGGGCTGCATGCCGTCCCAGCGGGCTTGCGGACCCGAGTCGCGCGGGATGATCACGCCGCGGCGGCGACAGAGCATTTGGGTGAATCCGGAACAATCGAAACCAAAACTTGAAGTTCCGCCCCAAAAGTATGGCAAACCAAGGAATTGTTTGCTCAGTTCGATGACCTCATCAATGGTCATGAGGCGTTCGGGGAAGTGGATGTCGCCGCGCTGTATCCAGGCTGTGCGCTCGTCCGGCAACCGCACTTGAATCCAGCGCCGGTTTTGCTCTTCAGGCTCTACGAGCACCTCGAGGCGCGTCTCGAAGGGTACGGTCAGCAGCGGGCGGTGCTTGGTCACGTCCGGCACCTTGTAGAGATTCGCGAATAAGCTGCGCACCTCCAGGACTCTTCCGGCAGAGGCGTAGGGAGTGGCGCCCTGCGCCCGCATCGCTGCCGCCGGTATCCAGCCCAAGTAGTCGTCCGGCATGCGCACCTGCGCCCAATCTTGCTGCCGTTCCAGCACCGTCACGGCTGTCCCGTAGAGCGCTTGCGTGACGACGTCGGATTCGGCATCGGGCTTCGAGTAGAGATTAGCGACCGGTTCAACAACCACCATGGATGAGGCGGCAGGATTCATCGTCATGAGAAAAACGAACAGGCTGGGGAGCATGGTTCTGGAGACGATTATAGCGGCACCGCCTCCCTGGGAACCAGCGCGGTGTGGGAGGCTGTCTGAGCCGGAAGGAAGTACAAGTACATAACCGCTACAGCGCCGCCTGAGGCGCGGCGCCTGCGGAAACGCCTATTCGATATTGACCTTCACAGGTTGCTCGATGAGCTTCGGCTCCTTGCCCGGAGTGAGTATCATCAGGGCGAAATGGCCGGGCTTGCACTTGTCCGCCACCTTGAAACGGATCGTCTTCGGGGTTTGCTCGACGATGTCCATTTTGTAGTCGTTCTTGCCGTCGGTCAAGAACAGTTCGGCCACATTGGACTTTTCGAGGTTCTCCCCCTCCACGGTGAGCACCTCGCCAATCTTGGCCTTGGTCGGATTGACTGTCGTCATCCTGGGGAACGCTGCCTGGGCTTCCATCACCGTCGCAAAGGCGAACAACGCGAGCACACTCAGCATGAGATTAGAAAAATACCTTCGCATCATAAATCAGCCTCCCACCAAGATCCTATGCCGAATTGCCGTGGTTTGCAAGCGTAACCGGACGCGTAACCGGACGCGGCTTCCGGGCCAACCCGGTGGTCCTCCG
>JBBIND010000027.1:1694-46102 GCA_037444075.1 Acidobacteriota bacterium
GCGTAACCGGACGCGTAACCGGACGCGGCTTCCGGGCCAACCCGGTGGTCCTCCGCAGGCTCGCGTTCGTGCGCGCGGACGCACCCCGGCGGCAGCCTTCCGCTGATGCCTGGAAGGCGCACGCGCCCTGGGCGGAATTTCCCTGGTGACCAAAGGGTGGTTGGTAGAATCTAATCAATGGAAGGCTCTAAAGGAGGATGTATCCGTGAAGGGTAATGAGAAGGTAATAGCGTACTTGAACCAGTGCTTGAAGGCGGAACTGACGGCAATCAACCAGTACTTCCTTCACGCCGAGATGATGGAGAACTGGGGCTACGGAAGGCTCAGCAAGGTGACGAAAAAGAACGCCGTCGAAGAGATGAAGCACGCCGAGAAGTTCATCGAGCGGATTCTGTTTCTGGACGGAATGCCCGTCATGGATGAGCTATTCCCGCTGCGCATCGGGCGCGACGTGAAGGCCCAATTGGAGAATGACCTGGCTCTTGAGCTGGACGCCGTGCCACGGCTGAACGAAGCCATCAAAGAGGCAGTGGCCGCGGGCGACAACGGCTCACGCGAGCTCTTTGAGGAAGTCCTTGAGGACGAAGAGGAACATGTGGATTTCCTGGAAGCTCAGCTCCACATGATCAAGGAAATCGGATCGGGGAATTACCTGGCGCAGCAGATGAACGAAGGATAGGCCGGGAAGCGAAGCGCGCAATCTTGCTTGAAAACAACCAGGGGCTCCGGCGAAGCCGTGAACTTCGCCGGAGCCCCTGTTTTTCTTGCCCGTGATCCCCGGGTTACTAACAGGACTTGCAGCCGCCCGCATGCTGGGAGGCGCTGCCGTGGTTGAGCCCTTCCAGAGGCACGGAGTACTGCTTCTCAATCCGGTCGCGGAAAGTAGGTCCGCCGTTGTAGGCGCAGAACGGATACACCTTGCCATTCGGGGCGGCATAGTGGACCACGCAGCGCTTCACGCGCTCCACGTCATAGTTGTAGTGATCCATGAAGTGCATGCCGGCCACCATGAGAGTCTTGTAGCTGAAGCCCTCTTTTTCCGACCTGCCGCGGCCGTAGCGCTTGTCCATCAGGCCCTGCAACGTTTCCAGGAACTTGTTGAAGCCCAGGCCCTGGGGCGCTTTTTCTTCGTAGTAGTGCTTGCGCAGCACGTTCCAGGCGCTGATCTTGGAGAACAGCTTGATGCGCTGCGCCTCAGCCTTGCGCGAGAGCATGTCCATGTCACGCAACATGCTGCCCACGTCCACGAACTGCGTCACCGGGGTGGCCTTCTTGTTCTGGTCTACGAACAGGTAAGTGCCCATGGCGCAGTGCGGGTGGGAGGTGAGGTGCGTGGTCATTTCGCCGCGCAGCGCGCTCACCAGCTTGGAGAACGGCGTCACGCAGGCCAGCGGGAACCAGTCTTCGTACGGATCGCAGATGCCGGTTTGCTGGTGGACGGCGTGGGCAAAGTCGGCCAACGTGTAGCGCTTGGCTTCGAGTTCGCGGCGGTTGATGCGCCCGGTGAAGGACACCGGCTGGAAGCTGATGGCGCTCACGCAGTCGATGTTCTCGAGGGCCACGCGGATGATGTCGCCAATCTGGTGGTCGTTGACTCCCTTGACGATGGTCGGGACAAAGCAGATCTTCATGCCCGCTTTGCGGACATTCTCGATCACTTGCAGCTTCTTCTCGATGAGCCTCTCGCCGCGCGTGCGCAGGTAGACGTCGTCGGAGACACCGTCGAATTGCAGGTACACGGTGTGCAGCCCGGCTTCAGCGCACTTCTGGGCGAACTCGAGGTTGGACAGGTTGATGCCGTTCGAAGCCGCCTGAACGTGGGAGAAGCCCATCTCCTTGGCCATGCGCACGGCGTCGAAGAACAGCGGGTGCATGGTCGGCTCGCCGCCGGAGAACTGAACGATGCGGCCCGCCACAGGCTCCTGATCCCGCAGCGCTTGCAGCATGACCCGGATTTGCGCCAAAGCGGGTTCATAGAGGTAACCCTGCACGTTGGCGTTGGCAAAACATACCGGGCAGGTCAGGTCGCAGCGATTGGTCAGGTCGACGGTGCCCATGCCGGTGTGGCTGGTGTGCATGGAGCACAGCCCGCAGTCGTCCGGGCAGCGCGTAGCGTCCGTCACAGATGGGTTCTTGAGACCGCGCCCGTCGCCGAAGCTCCATTCTTCCATCTTCCGGTACAGCTTCGCGTCGGAATAGACAACGTCTTTGAAATCACCGTGTTCGGGACAGTTCTTCTCCATCACGACGCGGCCGTTCTCCTCCGACAGCACCGCCTCAATAACCTTCGAACATTCCGGACAGAGGGATTGGGTGATCTTCGGTAAACCCTTGCTAACGGGCTTGATGGGGGCGCCGGTGTAGGTTGTCTCCGGCTGGAGGATGCTGAATTTGCCCTCCTTCGAAGGGGCGAATACCTGGGTGCTCATCTATTTCGTCTCCTTGGAGCCGCTGTATTTTCAAGAACCGGAATTACGGTCGCCTACCCAGACGGCGCCTACCGGCATTTTTCATCTATCTTAACGGAGGCGTTGGCCCGTGCCAACGAATCTCTAGCGAGCGTAGCGGATTGGGGGTTGAACGGCGATTATGGGGGTTCAACGGGACCGCCCGAGAGGTCAAAGGGAATGCCATGGCCTGGAAGGCTCGACATGGCATAGACTATTCGGGTGGCACGGCGGGCGGCGCGTAAGCTGCGCCGTGCCGGGAATTCAGCAGAACGGGAGGATGAGCAAGGTGCAGAGTCGGCGACATTTTCTGGCGGCTGGCGTTTCCGCCTGTCTCGGGCGGCGGGCGCTCTCGGCGCAGTCCGGACAACTGAAGTTGATTGCCCACCGGGGCGGCGTAGTGGACGAGCGGTTGCCGGAGAACAGCTCGGGCGCTTTGCACGAGGCCATCCGCCGGGGTTATTGGATGGTGGAAGTGGACATACGCGCCTCGCGGGACGCCCGCCTGGTGGTACACCACGACGCCAACTTCGAGCGGTTCTACAACGATCCGCGCACGGTGGCCGAAACCGACTGGAGTCAGATACGCCGCCTGCGGTCTACTCCCGGCGGCTACCGTCCGCTGTTGTTTGAAGAGTTTGCTGCTCTATGCCGTGGCAAGATGCGCCTCATGATGGATACGAAGGATGCCCGGCTCCCGGCTGCCATGCTGAACTCCATGGAGGCATCGCTCCGCAAGAATGACTTGCTTGACTCGGCGCTGTTCATTGGAAGCGAGCAATCACGGAAGCGATTTCGGGGGCTGGCGCCCATCAGCGCCAACCGGCAGGAGTTGCGCGCCGCCATGGCCCGGGGAGAGGCGAAGGACTACTTCCTGTTTGAGCACGGCCGCACGCTCGACGCCGAAGGTCTGGCTCTGGCCGCGCGCGCGGGAGTGCCGGCGGTGGTCTCCATCAACATCTTCCATTACGCCGGTCTTGACCACATGGTGGCCGCCAAAGCAGACGTTGAACGCTTGCGCGCGCTCGGCATGACCTACTTCCAAATCGACTCGGTTTACGACCCCTGGCTGCTGAGCGGGACAAGCTAGTAGGAACGGTGCGCGCGGCACGCCTCCGGGCGGCTGTCAGTCTTCGCGGGCCGGCTTGATAGTGCGCCGGTCTTCCTTGACCGATCCCGTTCTGTGCTTGCGTTGCAGGCGTGCCTCCACGGAGGCGCCGGTAGGGCGTGTGGGCCGCCGCCTCTTTCGGCGAACCAGCGCCGCGCGCACGATGCCAGCCAGCTTCTCCAGCGCGTCCTTGCGGTTTCGGACTTGATCTCTGGTCCGGTTGGAGGTGACTAGCAGGTCTCCGTCCGCCGTCAGCCGTTTGGCCAGACGCTTCAGCAGGCGGTCTCTGAGCTCGGGTGGGATGGCCGTGCTGTGCTCGGGCCGCCAGCGCACTTCGACCTTGGTCTCCACTTTGTTCACGTTCTGGCCTCCGGGTCCGCCGGAGCGCGAGAAAGACAAGCGGATTTCCGCGCCGGGGATTACTAGCGCGCCGGAGATCACCAGGTCATCCAATGCGTCGCCCTCCCAATGCCATTGTGCAGCAGATGACCGAATCGCCGATCTTGAGCTGAGCATGCATCACCGTGCCATCGGGGCGCGCCAAAGGCGGCATCGTTTCAGTAGCCCCGAAGGCGTGTTTGAGGAATTCGATGAGCCTGGCGACGCCGGGAACGACAAGATACGGTGTGACCGTGTGGTAATTATCCGGAATGGGTTTTACAGCCATGCGTGCCTCCTCCTCGTTGAAGTGTGAACGCCACGCAGTGCGTGGAGTCCGCTTTCCTTCAGGGTAACGCCATGGAGGCAGCCGGACATGATAGCCTCTATTTCACCCTGCCGGATGGCGTACGGCCCTGCTGAGAGGCGACGCCCTGATCCGGCCCGGTGATGATCACGTAAGGAGCGCAACCATGCCGGTGCTGAGTCTGGCCTCGATCGATTGGGCGATTTTGATCTTCTACCTCGGAGGGATCGCGGCCTTTGGCCTCTACGTCGGGCGCCGTGTGCGCGACACGGATCATTACTTTCTCGGCAAGCGGAAGTTCGGCAAACTGGTCATGATCAGCCAGAGCTTCGCGCAAGGCACGCATGCCGAAATGCCTGTGTCTCTGGCTGGGGCTGTCTACACCACCGGTGTTTCGGCCATCTGGTTCCAGTGGAAGAACCTGTTTGTGACCCCCTTCTACTGGCTCATGGCGCCTCTGTTCCGCAGGGTGCGGCGCACCACCACCGCCGAGATGGTGGAAGACCGCTATGGACTTTGGATGGGCGCCGTGTACACGGCGTTCGCGCTCATCTTCTTCACCATCAACGCCGCGAGCATGCTGAAGGGCGCCGCCAAGGTGATCAGCCAGGCGGTGGGCGGTGAAGTGCCCGTCAACGCCATCGTGGTGGCGATGGTGGTGATCTTCATGCTCTACAGCTTCGTCGGCGGGCTGGTGGCGAGCGCCTGGTCAGACATCCCGCAAGGGTTCCTGATCATCGTTCTGTCGTTTGTTCTCATCCCGCTCGGATGGGGGCAAGCAGGAGGCATGGCGGGCATGCGCGAAACCCTGGAACCGCACCAGTTCTCGCTGGCCACGCCGCTCGGCATCGGGCCATGGTTCATCCTGATGCTGACGCTCAACGGTCTCATCGGCATTGTGGCGATGCCCCACCTGATGGCTGCCGTAGGCACCGGGCGGGACGAGCATGCCTGCCGCACCGGCTTCATGTATGGCAACTTCGTGAAGCGCTTCTGCACCATCGGCTGGGCCATGGTCGGGCTCATGACGACGGCGTTGGTATTGCAGGGCAAGTTTGGAGTCACCAGTCTCAATGAACCGGAAGAAGCCTTCGGCTTTGCCTGCCGTCACCTGCTGTTCCCCGGAGGAGTGGGCCTGCTGGTGGCCTGCGTGCTGGCCGCCAACATGGCCGCCTGTTCGGCGTACATGGTGGACAGCGGAGCGCTTTTCACGCGCAATTTTTACGGCCGTTACCTGGCGCGCTCGCGCTCGGACCGGCACTATCTCTGGGTGGGCCGGTTCAGTGGAGTCGCCATGACGATGGCCGCCGTGGTGTACGCCGTCTTTTTCATTGACCGCGTGCTGTACAGCTTCCTGCTGACGGAGACCATGGCCACCTACGTCGGCATCAGCATCCTCGGCGGCGTGGTGTGGCGGCGCGCCAACCGCTGGGGAGCGCTGGCGGGTCTGGTGACCGCCTTCACCGCCAACTTCTCCCTCTACGCCTGGACCGGGCACCGCCTGGACCACTGGGAGCCCAACGTGTTCGGCGCGTCCCTCGCCTGCGGCGTAGCCGCGTTCATTCTGGTGAGCCTGGTCACGCCGCGCGAGCCGGCTGACAAGCTGAGCAAGCTGTTTGCTCGCCTGCAAACCCCCGTTTCCACGGGCGTCTCACCCGATGCTCTGGACGAGGAAACCAGCCGCGAGCGGACGCGGGTCGCCGCTGAGACGGGGCAGCAACTGCTGCTGATCAACCTGGGGAGTTTGCGCCGCGCCGCGGCTGGCGTGGGCTTTTTCCGGGCGTTCCGGACCGATCTCAAGGGCTTCGGAACAGGCTGGCTGTTGGCGTTGGCGGTGGTCGGGCTGGCATGGTTGATCTTCAGCAGCTAGCAAACTGCTGAAGAAGCCGCTGCTGAAGCTCGAACGACGCAAGCTGAAGCTCGCTCTACGTGGACACGCAAGTCGTTGATTTGCCATCGCTTGCCAGGTAGCGTAAGCTTCAGCTTGCGCATGTAGCGTAAGCTTCAGCTTGCGCATGTAGCATAAGCTTCAGCTTGTGCATGTAGCGTAAGCTTCAGCTTGCGCATGTAGCATAAGCTTCCGCTTGTGCATGTAGCGTAAGCTTCAGCTTGCGCATGTAGCGTAAGCTTCAGCTTGCGCAGGTAGCATACTTCCGCTTGCGCGCGCCGGAACTGCCGGACAAACTGTCCGAATCTGAGGGCAGAATAGTCAACACCTGTGGATTCAGTCACTTGAAGACGTTTTCACCGGTCTCGCGCCACTCCCGGGTCGGACAACTTGTCCTCGCGCCATTCTTCCGCTGATCTTCTAAAGCATTGAGAATCAGTACTTTGGACGCCCAGAGCCGTCTGGCCCCTGGCGTGCGAAGCAGGGTGCAGGTGAAACCTATGCAGCGACTCTGTTCACTAATCTGTCTGGCGTTCTTTGCAGGCGTTTCCTTCGCGGCCAACCACAAGATCGCTCCGGACCTTGCCGAACCAACCGAGGCAAGCATTCGAAGCGTCATTGTTCAATTCCGAGAACGGCCCGCGGAGAGGCATTTCCATAGGATGCGAGGCCTTGGTGCTTCAGAGAAGGCGAGATTTAAAGAGTTTCCTGGGGCGGCGGTTTCCTTGCCTGCCCAGTCAGTAGCGGAATTGGCCAGCGACCCGGACGTTGTGTACATCAGCCCGGACCGCCCCGTCAGGGCGACTGCGGACACCGCAGCCCCGGTGGTGGGCGCTCCCACGGCACGGTTATCGGGCTTCGACGGCGCCGGGATTGGCATCGCCGTGGTCGACAGCGGCATCGGCCTGCATCCTGACCTGACGGCCACCTCTTCCACGCAGTCCCGTGTGGTGTTTGCACGGTCTTTCGTAGGATCGGATGGGGTTGACCGCTATCAACACGGTACGCACGTGGCAGGCATCATCGCCGGCAACGGCTCCCGGTCGACCGGTAACCAGTACATCAGAACGTTCCACGGCATTGCCCCGCGCGCCCACCTCATCAACCTTCAGGTGCTGGACGCCAACGGGATGGGAACCGACAGCGGTGTCATTGCCGCCATCGACTGGGCCATTAGTAACCGTAACCCGCACAACATCCGCATCCTGAACCTCTCGCTCGGCCGGCCCGTGTATGAAAGTTACACGACCGACCCGCTGTGCCGGGCCGTGGAGAGGGCCTGGAAGGCGGGCATCGTGGTGGTGGTGGCGGCGGGCAACTACGGCCGCGATAACAGCCTGGACAACCAGGGCTACGGCACCATCGCCTCGCCCGGCAACAGCCCCTTCGTCATCACCGTCGGCGCGACGAGGACTTCCGGGACGGTGACGCGCACGGACGACCTGATTGCCAGCTATAGCTCCAAGGGACCCACTGCCGTGGACCACATCATCAAGCCTGACCTGGTGGCTCCTGGGAACCGCATGGTCTCGGTTCTCCCTCCGGGCACAAGCCTGGCATCTCTATTCCCTCAGAACGTCGTCCCGCTGGCCTACTACGCGAAAAGCTCCACCAGGCAAGATTCGCGAGACTACTACCGCCTGAGCGGAACCAGCATGGCGGCGCCTGCGGTGAGCGGAGCAGCAGCTCTTCTGCTTCATAAGACGCCTTCGCTGACTCCGGACCAGGTAAAAGCCAGGCTGATGAAGACGGCCACGAAGAACTTCCCCACCTCGAGCGTGGCTGTGGATCCCGTCACCGGGCAGAGCTTCTACAGTCAGTACGACATCTTTACAGTCGGCGCCGGCTATCTGGATGTCGTGGCGGCTCTTGATAACGCAGACGTGGCTCAGGGCTCGGCGTTGTCTCCCAGAGCCGTGCCCGTCTTTGACAAGAAGGGCAACGCCGTGCGAATTGATCTGGTGTCGGATTCCACCGCCCTGTGGGGTACCACGGCACTCTGGGGCACCACCGCGGTGTGGGGCACCAATGTGTTGCTGAGCGGTTCGACGGCGCTGTGGGGCACCACCGCCGTCTGGGGTACCTCCAACACCCAAGGATTCACCGCTCTTTGGGGTACCACTGCGCTGTGGGGCACCACCGCCCTGTGGGGCACAACGGCGCTATGGGGAACCAGTACGACGGGCCACCTCTCCGTAATGATCCAGGGTGAGAACTGAAAGGCGGAAATAAGCAATGAGATTGAGGAATTACGAAATGAAACGGATCACGCAACTGTTAGCAGTCATCGTGGCGCTGGGCGGACTGGCGCACGCCAACCCCAACAAGAAGATCTCCTCTGATCTGGCTCGCTTGAATGGCTTAGCCCGTGTCGACGTCATCGTGCAGTTTCAAGGGGCGGTCACTGATGCGAAGACCAGGAAGATCAAGGACAAGGGTGGTGTTGAAAAAGCAAAATTCCACCACATCAAAGGCGCGCTCTTCAACCTGCCCGTGGCTGCCCTGGCGGGCATCGCGGCTCTGCCGGACGTCCGCTTTCTCAGCCCGAACCGCGGATTGGCTTCAGCTAGTTTGTCCTACGACCACGCCCCGGCCACTGTGGGGGCGGCCGCGGCCCATTCAATGGGCTTTCGCGGCAGCGGCGTTGGGGTGGCTGTCATCGATAGCGGCGTCAGCAACGTAGCCGACCTCGCCTCGCGGATCACTTACAACGAGAGTTTCCTCGGCACCACGGCAGCTGCGGACCTGTACGGGCACGGTACCCACGTAGCCGGCATCGTAGCGGGGTCAGGCGCCATGTCCCAGGGCGCCTACCCGGGGATGGCAGTGGAAGCGCGTATCATCAACCTGCGCGTTCTCGACGCCATCGGCCAGGGCACCGACAGTGCGGTAATTGCCGCGATTGGCCGGGCCATTGAACTCAAGAACACACACATGATCCGCGTCATCAACCTGTCGTTGGGGCGCCCCGTCTTCGAATCGCACACTCTCGACCCCCTGTGCCAGGCTGTCAAAGCGGCTTGGGAGGCAGGCATCGTGGTGGTTGCCTCGGCGGGCAACCGGGGCCGGAACAACGCCTATGGGAACCAGGGCTACGGCACTATTTCCTCGCCTGGCAATAGTCCCTACGTGATCACGGTGGGCGCCATGTCGACACTGGCTACAGCGACCCGTGCGGACGACGTCATGGCCAGCTACAGTTCCAAGGGACCCACCAACATCGATCACATCGTGAAGCCGGACATTGTAGCTCCCGGCAATCGCATCTTCTCCCTGGCTGCCCCGTCGAGCACGTTGTTTGTGTCCCACCCTCAATACCTGATCACTTGGCCCGGCCGCACTAAAGCCGACTATTTCGTCCTGAGCGGCACCAGCATGGCCGCTCCCATGGTCAGCGGAGCGGCGGCCATTCTGCTCAGTAAAGAACCCGCGCTGACGCCGGACCAGGTAAAGGCGCGGATGATGAAGACGGCCGGCAAGAACTTCCCCGCGGTGAGCACCGCCACCGACCCGGCGACGGGTATGCAGTATTCTCTGCAATACGACATGTTCACCATCGGCGCCGGCTACCTGGACATCGTGGCCATGCTCAACAACACTGAGACGGCGCCCGCCGGCAAGCGCGCTATGTCGCCCAGGGCTGTCTTCGACGCGGCCACCAATAGAGTGCGCATCGTATACGACTCCTCGGTGCTCTGGGGTGAGAACGTCCTGTGGGGCGAAAGCATGCTGTGGGGCACCAACCTGGTCTGGGGCACCGCCGTCTTCCTGAACGGCAACAACGTCCTGTGGGGTGACTCGGTCTGCTGGGGTACTTCCACCTCCTCAGCCTTCAACGTGCTGTGGGGCGAGAGCGTCCTCTGGGGCGAGTCCGTACTGTGGGGCGAAGGAGGCAGCACCCTGATCCGAGGCGACCAATAAACCTGCACTGTTTCCTCCTGGCGCCCCGCCGGTCCCCCTGACCTCCCGGCGGGGCGCTTCTTCTTTGCGGCTGTTCCCGCTGTATGTGGAATCGCTGGGACGAGCAGCAGAGGGGCGTGGGTCTCAACGTCCGGGCGGACGGTTCCGTACCTGGAAGCGTTAGGATGAGTCGCGGCGCGAGACCGCGCGGGGGGAAGGTTGCTCACAGTTGGGGTGGCCAGAGGGATTCGAACCCTCGACCACTGGAACCACAATCCAGCGCTCTACCTGCTGAGCTATGGCCACCACACCGGGAACAATGCCAGTTTATCATGTTCCCGTCCGCGCCAACATGGCCGCCGTGCCCGCGCGGCGGATGTCACAATCAGCGCAGCAGGTTGATGAACTGAGTGATGATCAAGGCGTTGGTGAAGTCAATCAGGAAAGCGCCCACCAGGCTGACCACCAGAAACGCCTGCGGAGCCGGACCGTACTTGCGAACCAACTCGTCCATGCAGGCCATGGCGTTGGCAGTGGTTCCCAGCATGAAGCCGCAATAGCCTCCCGCCATAACGGCGGCGTCGTAGTTCCGGCCCATCACACGGAATGTGAGAAACATGCAAAGCGCCATCACCAGGACCACCTGCGCCGCCAGGATGATCAGGATGGGCAGGGCGAGGTTCACCAGTTCCCAAAGCTGAAGCGTCAGCAGGGCCATCACGATGAAAATGTTCAAAGAAACATTGCCGACGGTGTCCATCTGCCGTTGAGAGATACGAGCCATGTGAAAGCGGTCGTCCAGATTGCGGATGACCGCCGCGCACAACATGGCCCCTATGTAGGCGGGCAGCACCATGCCCAGCTTCTGCAACCCGGCGCTGACGACCGTCCCGAAACCCATGGCGATGCCGAGAGCAATGGAGTTGTTGAGCAGCGAGGCATGCTCGAGCGGCCCTTCTTCATCCAGGCGGCTGGCGGCTTGCTGCGGCGGGTCCGTGGCATAAGCCAGCTTTTGCGCAGCCTTGCCGTCTGACGATTTCAACGAAGCCGGGTGGAGCCCGCGCCGGCGGATAATGTGGCCTCCGGCGAAGCCTCCCAGCATCCCGCCCGCGACGATTCCCGCAATGGCGCAGGCAATGGCCAGCGTGGTGCCGCCGCTCACTCCCAGCTGTTCGAAGGTCTCGCCGAAGGCTAGCGCCGTGGCGGGTCCGCCGGCCATGGTGACGGAACCGGCGATGAGTCCCACCAGCAGGTCGATGCCCAGGAGTTTGGCCATGACGACGCCCAGGACGTTCTCAAGGGCGATGCCGAGCGTGGCAATCCCGAAGAACACCATCACCAGGCGCCCCCCTTGCCTGACGAGGCGGGCGCTGGCGCTCATGCCAATGGTGGTGAAGAAAGCCACCATGAAGATGTCGCGCAGCACGAGGTCAAACTCGAAATTGAGCACCCGGTCACGCAGAGCGAGGGTGCCCAGGGCATACACGAGGCCGCCGACGACCGAGGCGGGGATGTTGAGGCGGTCGAGCACCGGCAGCTTGTTCTTCAGCCAGACGCCCACGGCGACGCCGAAGCAGGCGAGCGCGAGCACTTGAACAGCGTTGAGTTTCAGTACGGGAACCATGCGTGGTCAGAGTCCGGCTTTCTTCCAGAGTTCGTCCACGCGCCGTTTCACCTCGGGGCTCATGGTGATGACATCGGGCCAAGGCCGCGCAAAGCCTTCCCGGGGCCATTTGCGCGTGGCGTCAATGCCCATCTTGGAGCCGAAATCGGCGAGCCGGCTGGCGTGGTCGAGCGAGTCCACCGGGCCCAGGACGAATTCGATGTCGCGCTGCGGATCAATGTTATTGAGCGCTTTCCAGGCGACTTGGGAGTAGTCCTGCACGTCGACGTCCTCATCCACCACGACGATGCACTTGGTGAACATGGCCTGGCCCAGCCCCCAGATGGCGTGCATCACTTTGCGCGCGTGTCCGGGGTACGACTTGCGGATGGACACCAGCATGAGGTTGTGGAAGACGCCTTCGGCAGGCATCGACATGTCCCGCACTTCGGGCAGCTGCAGGCGCATCAGCGGCAGGAAGATCCGCTCGATGGCCTTGCCCATGTAGAAGTCCTCCATGGGGGGAATGCCGACAATTGTGGAGGTGTAAACGGGCTTCTTGCGCTGCGTGATGCAGCTGACGTGGAAGACGGGATAATCGTCCGCCAGGGAGTAGAAGCCGGTGTGGTCTCCGAAAGGGCCTTCCGTGCGCATTTCGCCGAGTTCGACGTAGCCTTCCAGCACAATCTCCGCGTTGGCGGGAACCTCGAGATCACAGGTTTCGCAGCGCACCATTTCCACCGGCGAGCCGCGCAGGAAGCCGGAGATCATCATCTCGTCGAGGTCCGGCGGCAACGGCAGGATGGAGGAGTACATCGTGGCAGGGTCCGAGCCAATGGCCACGGCCACGTCCATGCGCGTTGAGCCGGTCTTCCTTAGCATACGGCGGTAATGCTCGGCGCCTTGCTTGTGCGTCTGCCAGTGCATGCCGGTGGTGCGGTCATCGTAGACCTGCATGCGGTACATGCCGCAGTTGCGCTTGCCCGTCTCCGGGTTGCGGGTGAAGACCAGGGGCAGGGTGATGAACCGCCCGGCGTCCTCGGGCCAACATTGTTGGATGGGAAACTCGAACAACGAGAAACCTTCGCGGCGGATGACTTCCTTGCAAGGCCCGTCGGAGACCGTCTTGGGAAAGAAGGCGCCCATCTCAGCCAGTTTGGGGAGCATTTTGAGCTTCCCGATGAGACCTTGCGGGAGGCGCATTTCAAGGTATTCGGCGATGCGCCGGGCGACTTCGTCAACCGAACTGACCTGGAGCGCCAACTCCATGCGGCGCATGCTGGCAAACGCGTTGATCAGCAAGGGGATATCGCTGCCCGTGGGCCTCTCAAACAGCAACGCCGGGCCGCCCTGTTTCACGGCACGGTCAGCAAATTCGGTGATTTCCAGGACGGGATCCACGGCGAAAGGTATGCGCCGCAGTTCGTGGTTTCGTTCGAGCGCGGAGATGAACTCGCGCAGATCCTTGTACGCCATGCGAGATATGATTGAAGTTCTACCAGCATATCCCATAGGAGAAAGCATGTTGAATCGAGTGGCATTCGTCACCGGAGCCAGCCGGGGCATAGGACGCGCCATCGCGCTCAAACTGAGCGCGGACGGCATGGCGGTGGTGGTGGCTTCGCCCGAAGTAGAGAAGAACGAAGAAGTGGCCGGCGAAATACGGTCGGCGGGCGGCGCGGCGCTGACAGTGAACCTGGACCTGACCTCGCTGGATTCCATCAAAGCCGGCTTCGCGCAGGCGCAGGGCGAATACAAGCGCGTGGACGTTCTGGTGAACAACGCCGGCATCACCAAGGATGGCCTGGCGATGCGCATGAAGCCTGAAGACTGGAACCTGGTGCTGCAGGTGAACCTGAATGGAGCGTTCTTCGCCATCCAGCAGGCGCTGCCGGGCATGATGCGCGAACGCTGGGGACGGATTGTGAATGTAGCCAGCGTGGTGGGACAGATGGGCAACGCCGGGCAGGCGAACTATGTCTCCTCGAAAGCCGGCATGATCGGTCTGACCAAGGCCATTGCCCAGGAGATAGCCAGCCGGAACATCACCGTGAACGCCATTGCGCCGGGCTTCATCGAGACCGACATGACGAAAGTGCTGCCCCAGGAAGTGAAGGACCGCATGCTGGCAGCCATCCCCTTGAAACGCTTTGGCACGCCCGAAGATATTGCCGGCGTGGTGAGTTTTCTGGCGAGCGAAAGCGCGGGCTATATCACCGGTCAGGTCATCGGCATCAACGGCGGGATGTATATGTAGCTTCGCGCTCGCGAAGAGCGGCGACGGCGTCCGCGAGGGCGCCGCGGTAGACAGCCATGTCGGCGCCCCAGGAAATGACGTTGAAGCCGAGCTGCATCCATTCGTCCGCTTGCAAGCTGTTGCCGGGTTGGATGCCGGCCGCCTTGCCGTATCGCCTGGCCGCTTCCACGACTTGCCGCAATCCCTCCAGGAACTGCGGATGATGGAACTGGCCGGGCGCGCCCAAGGATTGCGAGAGGTCGAAGTGTCCCACCCAGAGCACGTCGACGCCTTCAGTGGAGGCGATGGCCTCGAGGTTGGCGAGCCCTTCCGTGGATTCAATCTGACAGATGACAGAGGTGGTCTCGTTTGACCAGCGGAAGTACTCCACCGGGTCCGGGACCACGTAGTCAGTGTGCGCGGTGCCTAGCCCCACGCCTCGCCGGCCCATCGGGGCAAACTTGACGGCTTCCACCAGGGAGCGCGCCTGCCCGGCCGACTCCACGTTCGGCGCCATGATGCCCATGGCTCCGGCGTCCATGGTCCGGCTGATGAAGTGGTATTGGGTCTGCGGGATTCTGACGAAAGGCGTTACCGTGGTGGCCTTGAACCAGGCCATCAGGTCCGCGATGCGCTCCGCGTCAAAGCCCGTATGCTCCATGTCCACGACCACGAAATCGAGGTTCGCGGATTCCAGGATCTTGGCGATGCCCCGCGTGCCGAATTCCATGAGCATGTGTCCCAGAGGAATGCCTCCTCCGGCCAGGATTTCCCTCATCCGGTTGGATCTCATTGCCTACCCCTGAACCGGGCCAGTTTCCGTTGAAAGCCCGGTCGGTTAACCACTTCGGGGTTAACGATGCCGCCTGGCAGTTCGCCCCTCGAGACAGCCAGAATATTGCGGCAAGCTTCGATGCCGTTGTCGCGCATCAACTCCTCGGTCCACGCCAGCGCGTGCGGGGCGAGGATGACGTTGTCCAAGGCGAGCAGCGGGTCGTCGGGAGGAGGCGGCTCCTCGGGGAATACGTCGATGCCCGCGCCGCCAAGGTGTTCCGTCAGAGCCTCTTCAAACCGCCCTTTGGCGTCTTCGTAGAAATCCGGCGTCACGCCGACGCGAAAGGTCGTACTCACGGTTTCAGCTCCCTCGCGCTGGCTGAGTAGACCGCATTCAGCAGGAGTTTGAACGTGCCCTGCGTCTGAGCGCGGAACTGCGGACGAATGCCGAACAACACCACGCGCCCCTTGCCGTGGCGGGCTTCCAGCATGACGTCCTTGCCAAGCACCTCACGCTCTCCAGTAACGTAACCGCTGGCGAGGAGGTTGTTCGCGGCGAAGCGCGCCACGGAGCGCACCGCCCGTTCTCCCGTGTTGAAACCCGGGGCGAGGGTAACGTCAAACGCGTGGCCGCCCGAGGAGAAGGCGACAGCCTCCGTGGGCATGCCGGCGGCGAGCGGATGGGAAGTGTCCACGCTGATGCGCAACAGGGAGCCGGGACAGTAGAATCCCGCGGAGCCCGGCTCTGCGCCTGCCCGGACCACGTTGCGCACAGGGAGGCCGAAGAACTGAATGGGCAGCTCCGTGGCGGCGTCCAGAGCGATCAGCGTGCCGCCGTCGCGGACGAATTGATCCAGCCGGTGCAAGCCCGCCACGCCTATGCCGCCGGTGTATTCCGGCCGCTGCAGTGCCAGCGGCGCTCCGGGCGTGGCCGTCCGTCCGGTCTGCTCGCCCGGGCGAAAGCCGTGCAGGATGGAAGCTGTACTCTGCGAGGCCAGCAGGATGGCGTCGAAACGTTTGCGCAGATCGTCCTGGCGTACATCGTCGTTACGGAGAAGCGTGTGCGGCACCTTGTACGTGTCCAGGACATACTGCGTCCAGCCGGAGTCCATGTTGGCGCTCCAGGGTTCGTACAGGGCCAGGCGCGGGCGGGCCAACTCCCAAGTCGCAGCGGCGAACTCCGCGGCGGGCGCTTCACCTTCGACGAGGAGATCGCCTTGGGCGGACCAGCGCAGCCGCCGTCCGGCTTCGAGAAGTTCAGCCGTCGCAAGGAAGGAGGCGTTCTCCCGGCGATTACGGGAGGGCTGCGGGCGCGGCACTTCGGAGAGCAGCTCGAGCTCAGTCTGGAACGGCTCGTCGATGCGGTCTACGCTCACGCCCATGCTCATGCTCATGGTCCAGCCGGCGACGTCGTAAGGGCGGCGCAGCGGTCCCGTGGGTCCTTGCCGGATTTCCGGGTATTTCTGCGGTTCCATGAGATCGAGCAGGTACGATCTGAACGGCTGGCCCGCCAGAAGCACATAGGAGCCGGCGGCGTAGTTCTTGCCTCCGGCGCTGAACGCGGAACGGGAGCGGCGCACTTCGATTCCGGCGGCGGCCAGGCGCCAGAGCATGTCGAGAGCGCTCGAACGGTCCCACTGATCCTGAGGAATGACGTAGGCGTACGGCTTGCCGCGCATGCCGGTTTCAATATTCGCCCGGGCCATCTCGTGAGACTTCAGAAGGAAATGCTCAGGCCGGGAGGAGGCGAGATCGAGGATGGCGAAATCGGCGGTCAGCATGTAGTCGATGGCGTCGCGGAGTGTCCAACGGCCGCCCAGCCAGGGAAGCTGGTAGAAGATGCTCGGCTCCTTCGTGGGAATGCCGTTGGCGAACCGCGCCGGCAACTCCGAGGACTTATATTCGCGAGGCGTGGCGTAGGCGTGACCGGCCACTTCGGTTAGAATCCCGTGCATGTTGTGAAAAGCGGGGACGGAGCGCAATCCGCCGTTCCACCATCCGTCAAAGCCGTGGTAGGAGAGGACTCCGGGCTTACCCTCGCGCGCAAAGCGTTCCTTCATGGCCGAGCCGATCACATGGATGCCCTCCATCACCGCCGGCAGGATGTGCGGATTGAGAGGGTCGGCGTAAGGGGGCACGAAGATGCGCGCCGGAAACGGGGGAACCTGGTGCTGGTTGTAAACGATCTGGGGGAACCAATCCTGAAACAGGAGCTTCGTGACGTGGCGCGTCTCCTGGAGGTTGAGCATGAACCAGTCACGGTTGTTGTCGTGGCCCGCGTACTTCTGATAGAGGCGGGGCAGGGGAGCGATCTCGTAAGGCGTGCCGACGTTGCCGCGATACCACTCCACGATCCAGTCATGCCCGTCGGGGTTGATGACGGGGATCTGCATGATGATGACCTTGTCGCGGATGCGCTGAATTTCTTCGGTCTCGCCGGTCAGCATGCGATAGGCGAATTCGGGGGCGTGTTGAGCGGGAGCCACCTCGCTCGAGTGCAAGCCGGAGTCGATCCACACAATGGCCCGGCCTTCCCGGCTCATGCGCCGCGCTTCCTCCGCCGTGGCCTGGCCCAGAGCGAGGCGGCGGCTGGTCTGACGATGCTCTTCCAGGCGCCGCAGGTTCTCCGCCGAGGAGATGAAAGCCACATACATCGGCTTGCCGTGTGAACTGCGGCCGAACTCGCGCCAGAGGAGCCGGTCGCTTGCGCCGGCGAGTTTGCCGAAGTAGCTGCTGATCTGTTCGAAGTCGGCGAGCTTGTAGTCGTCTCCGGGCGTGAAGCCGAAATGCTCCCTGGGCGTGGGCACGGCGGCTGCCAACGGTGCGGACACCAGCAGCAGCCATAACAAGGCTTTCCTCATAGGCGTCAATGATAGCATCCTGCCCTGGTCTGGCCTACGTCTACAATGGTGCCAATGAAAGCTCTGTTGCTCAAGGAATACATGGCGCTGGAAGTGGCGGACATGCCGGAACCGGAAATCGGCCCGGACGATCTGCTGGTGCGCGTCAAAGCGTGCGGCATTTGCGGCAGCGACGTCCACGGGTTGGACGGCTCGACGGGCAGGCGAATCCCGCCCCTGGTGATGGGTCATGAGGCTGCCGGTCTTGTGGAAGCGGTGGGCCGCCACGTCACCGGCTTGCAGCGTGGTGATAGGGTGACGTTCGATTCCACGGTTTCCTGCGGCGCGTGCTTCTTTTGTTTGCGCGGCGAGATGAACCTCTGCGACCGCCGCGTCGTGCTCGGGGTGTCTTGCGGCGAGTACCGCCGCCACGGAGCTTTCGCTGAGTACGTGGCGGTGCCGAGGCGCATTGCCTACAAGCTGCCCGATAGTCTGAGCTTCGAACACGCCGCCATGATTGAGGCCGTTTCCGTAGCCGTTCACGGGGTGGGATTGGCGAACGTGCGGCTGGGCGACACAGGGGTGGTAGTGGGTACGGGCATGATCGGTTTGCTGGTGGTGCAAGCGCTTCGCCTGGCGGGTTGCACACGCGTGATTGCGGTCGATGTGGATGACCGGCGCCTCGCTGTGGCAGCCAACCTCGGCGCCTGCGCCGGGCTCAACCCCACGCGCGATGCCGTGGCGGCGGGAGTGCGCGAACTGACAGGAGGACGCGGCGCGGACGTGGTGGTGGAGGTGGTGGGCGCGAGTGAACCGGTCGCGCTGGCGCTCGATAGTGTCCGCAAGGGCGGGACAGTTGTGCTGGTGGGCAACGCGTCGCCGAAAGTGGAATTGCCGCTGCAACCCGCTGTAACGCGGCAGATACGCATACTGGGCTCGTGCGCTTCCTCGGGGGAGTATCCGCAGTGCATCGATCTGCTGGCTGGCGGGCAGATGCGAGTGGACCCGCTCATCTCGGCGTTGGCGCCGCTCGAGGACGGACCGGCTTGGTTTGACCGCCTCTACCGGCGGGAACCGGACCTCATGAAAGTCATTCTGCAGCCGTAACGCAAGAAGAGGAGAGCCATGAAGAAATCGGCATTTGACCTGTCCGGCAAAGTCGCCATCGTGACCGGAGCCAGCCGCGGCTTGGGGCAGTACTTCGGAAGAGCGCTGGCGCGCGCGGGCGCGGACCTGATTATCACGAGCCGGAGATTGCCGGACCTGGAAAACTTCCGCCGGGAGATCGAAGAACTGGGGCGCAAGGCCACGCCGCTCGAACTCGACGTGCGCGACTACGATTCCATACAGCGCATGGCGGAAAATGCCGCCGCCGTTCATGGACGAATCGACATCCTGGTGAACAACGCCGGCTGCAACGTGCGCAAGCCGGCGCTCGACGTCACCTGGGATGACTGGAACCTGGTGCTCGACACCAACCTGCGCGGGACTTTCTTCGTGGCGCAGGCGGTGGCGCGCCACATGATCCCGAAAAAGTACGGCCGCATCATCAACATCGGCTCCGTCACCTGCGTATTCGGGTATGCGGGCATCACACCGTACTGTGCCAGCCGCGGCGGCGTCAAGCAGCTCACCATGAGCCTGGCGGATGATTGGGGCGTCCACGGCGTCACCGTCAACTGCCTGGCTCCCGGCTGGTTCCGCACGGAGCAGAACAAGGTGCTCTACGAAAACCAGCCATGGGTAGAGTACCTGTGTGACCGAATCCCGCTGAAACGCCCCGGTCAGCCGACTGACCTGGAGGGCGCCGTCGTGTTCCTGGCGTCCGATGCCAGCGAATACGTCACCGGGCAGACGCTGTTGATCGACGGCGGCATTTCGACCGGCGCCACGCGCGCCACGGTGCCCGCCGCAAAAACGAACTCCTGAACCATTTGCGGATGCCCAATGTGTGAAACGCTCGCCGGGGCGGGGGACAGGCGTGCGTGCCGGTTGTATGCGGGCGTGCGTTCTGCGGTTTGACAATCGCCGGCAGCCGGCACTAGTATGAAGGCATCACTGAGAAAGGAGGTGGTCCAGTCGAAATGAAACCTGGTAGTAGATCGATGAATACCGCAAGTGAGGTGGCCGACTCCTGAGTCGACTGCTCTAACGTTGTGGTCTTGCTCAGTGTCGAGGCCGAAGTTCATGCGGACCGGCCCCCTCACAGCGAGATTCTGGCTGCCATAACCCCCATCTCGCAGGCCTTTCTGCCGCAGGATGGGGGTTTCTTGTTGATTGCCTTTGGAATGTTATACTAAGGACTGGGTCAACACGGTTCATAACCGTCATCTGCGCTTGGCGCCGGCGTTTTTTGCTAGCCGGGAGGGGCGCAGGCAAAGCCTGGAACATCAAGCACAGAAAGGAATCCCTCCTGCAATGAAGTCAGGGATACATCCTCCTTACGAAGAGGTGAGCATCACTTGCGCCTGCGGCAGCAGCTTCCGCACGCGGTCCACGCACAAAGGAGACGTCCGCTTGGAAATTTGCTCGAGCTGCCACCCGTTCTTTACAGGCCGCCAGAAGCTGGTTGACACGGAAGGCCGCATCGACAGGTTTCAGAAGAAGTTCAAGAAATCACAGGAAGTGCAGGCCGCCCGCAAGAAATTGGCGAGCGAAAAGGCTCAGCCGAACGCTTAACAGAAGAAGAACGCCCTAAGGCCCTGCCGGTAGACGCGGGGAGCGCTTCTGGCGCTCCCCTCTTTCCTTTTGCATCTGTGCGTACTCGGCGCGTTGCGTCTCGTCGAGGATGCTGTTGACTTCATCCACCTGCATCTTCTGGATAGCATCCATTTCCGGTTTGACTTTGGCAAAGTGTTCCTTGAACCGCGCCCTGGTTCTATCCAGAATCTCACTCAGTTGAGCAGCCTGAGCCTCGCTCAATTTCAGGCGAGTGTTCATTTCTTCCATGTAGCGCCGGCGGTACTCCTCCGGGTTCCTGCCCGATTGCCTGGGCGGGGGCTTACGCGAATCGTAGAGCCAATGACCGAGCGCGCCCAAGGCGGCACCGCTGACGAACGTCAGCAGCAAATAGACAACAATCGAGGAAGTGATCCTTCTCATCGAGGCTCCTGGGGCGCAAACACCTCCGCCCCGACCGCGGCGTTATAGTCGACGATCGCCGATTGATCTTCCTGGAGGGTCTCAAGGTAGGTAGCGCTATAGAAGGTGGGTTCCGAGGAAGCCGGGGTGTAGACGAAGCTGGCGAGCACCAGGCAGGCGGCTGCGGCAGCCGTGATCAGGCCGCGCGCCCACCGCCGGAACTCGAGCGCGAAACGACGGCGCGACTCAATGCGTTCCCACAGGTCGGGCATGAAAGTGGCCGAAGGTTCCACGTCGGGGCAAGCCCGGCGGTAAGCTACGAATAATCGCTGAAGCTGATCATCCAGTCTCGTCATCGAAGCTCTCCTGACTCATCGGTAAAACTCTTGCACGCGCCTTCCTCGTCGCGTGTTAACGCTTTCTGCTGGGCCTCCTGCTCGCGCGCCAAGGCCTTCAACACACGCTGCCGGGCGCGAAACAACCTGACCTTCAAAGCATTCTCCTTCACCCGGTAAATCTTTTCAAGTTCCTTGAGCGAAAGGCCTTCCACCTCTTTCAAGGTGAGCAGCAGGCGATCCTCCTCGGATACGGAACTCAACAGCGTCTGCACATGTTCGCGAACTTTCGCGCGCTCCCGCTCCTGGTCGCTTATCCGCGTTCCGGCGGCGGCATCGGCCATCATCACCTGTTGTTCCGACAGGTCCGCCATACGCGCTTCGCCGCGCCTTCGCTGCTTGCGCAGGTAATCGTAAGCTGCATTGACCGTCAGCCGGTACAACCATGGCTCGAATACCTCGGCAGCCCGCAGTTGATCAAGCGAATAGTACAGCCGTAGAAAAACCTCCTGACCAACGTCCTCAACGTCCTCAGGCCGTCCAATAAGGCGGGAGATCGTGCCCAGAATGCGCTTTCGGTATGCCTGCACAATCGCGTTGAACGCCGCATGATCACCAGCTTGTGCGCGCCGAATGAGGTCGAAGTCAATCTGCATGCCACCCACACGGCCGACACTCCCTGCCGTTTTTTCACGGTCTCACAGATGAAGGCGTATCGGCAAAGCTCCAGGTTACAAGACCTTAGGGTAGTACGCAGCGGATTGCCGGGTGGTTCACGCTGGCTCGGCAGCCGAGCTTCACGAGGCTAATTCCCGGGTCAAGGTGGCCTTAGCAGGCCTCATCGCGGCGCGCACCGGTGGTCTCCGGTATAACAGACGATCGTAATCCTGTAAGGTCTCGATCATCTTCTCCAGGACCGCCCTCCGCTGATAGAGGGAATGGAGCTGTGCCCGGAAATCTGTGGGGGAGGATTTGGGACGAGACTTCATGGGTATAGTTATAGCAGTACTAGTACTATAGGTCAAGAGGTATCTGATTAAGGGGTATTAAGGTCTTTGCCTGACAGATCTATGCCCAGCCGGGCGGCTGCGGGTGCGGCTAGGCCTCGAAAGGGTCATCGCCCGCCTCATGTTAAGATTGATCTTAAAGCCGAACGCATTCATGGATTTCCTTTCGGGTCTGAATCCCCAGCAAGAAGAAGCAGTTAGCTATGTGACCGGGCCTATGCTCGTGCTAGCCGGGGCGGGCAGTGGCAAGACCAGGGTGATCACGCATCGCATCTGTCATCTGATCTCGAGTTGCGGCCTGCCGGGGCAGGGGATTCTGGCTGTGACGTTCACTAATAAAGCTGCCGACGAGATGCGGCAGCGCGTGATGGGAAAGTTGGCGGGCCTCAAGACCTTCGGCTCACCGCTGATTTCGACGTTTCACTCCTTCTGCGTGCGGCTGCTGCGGAGAGACGGCGCGCGCCTGGCGGACTTCCGGCGAGGCTTCACGCCGGAGTTCCTGATCTACGATGACGACGATCAGGTTGCCCTTCTGAAGTCAGTCTACCGGCAGATGGGGCTGGACGAGAAGTTCATGCAGCACCGGGTGGCACTCAGCCGCATCAGCCGTGCGAAAAACCGGCAGGCCGACCCCAATGACATGCACCGGGAAGCCGCCGATCCGAAGAGCCGGCAGTTGGCGGCAGTCTTCGAAGAGTACGAGGGACGGTTGAGGCGCGCCAACGCGCTGGACTTCGATGACCTCCTGCTGGAGGCAGTGCGGCTGCTGCGGCATGACGAAGCCACGCGGCGCGCCTATCAGGAACGGATTCATCACCTGATGGTGGATGAATACCAGGACACCAACCGCAGCCAATACGAACTGATGTTGCTGTTGGGGGCGCGGCACAGGAACGTCTGCGCGGTCGGCGATGAGGACCAATCGATCTACGGCTGGCGCGGCGCCGACATCAGGAACATTCTGGATTTCGAACGCGATTACCCCGACGCCAAAGTAGTCAGGCTCGAGCAGAACTACCGCTCCACGAGCAACATCCTGAAAGGGGCGGGCGCGGTGGTGGGGCGCAACCGGCAACGCAAAGGGAAGAACCTGTGGACCGAAGCCGGGTCGGGCGAACCGATTGGGATCTATGAGGCGTTGGACGCCGAGAACGAGGCGGATTTCATCGCGGAAACCATCGAACGCCTGATAGCGGCGGATCCTTCCACGCGCATCGCGGTGCTGTACCGCACGAACTTCCAGTCGCGGCAGATCGAGGAGGCTTTGCGCCGCCGGGGACGGAAATATTTGGTGGTGGGCGGGTTCAGCTTCTACCAGCGCGCGGAAGTGAAGGACATACTGGCTTACCTGAAGTTGCTGCTGAATCAGCAGGACACGGTGAGTCTGCTGAGGGTCATCAATACGCCCGCCCGCGGGATAGGCCGCACAACGGTCGAGCAGTTGGAGAACTTCGCCCGGGTGCGCAACCGCGGGCTGTGGGATGCCATCCGGCTGATTCTGGCGGAAAACCTGTTGAGCAGCCGCGCCGCATCGGCTTTGAAGGGCTTCCGTCTGCTCGTGGAGGAACTTCGCGAACTCGTGCAGGCTGCCTCTCCAGGGGAACTGGTACAGGCGGTGGTCGACCGGACGGGTTACCGCCGCATGCTCTCCGGCGATGGCTCGCCGGGAGCCGAATCACGCTTGGAAAACCTGGAGGAGTTGATCAACGCCGCGGAGGAAGCCGCGGAAAGGGGCGAAACTCTGGCCGGTTTTCTCGACCACGCGGCGCTAGTGTCCGAGAGCGACGACCTCGATGAACGGGCGCAGGTTTCACTCCTCACGGCGCACAATGCCAAGGGTCTGGAGTTCCCGGTCGTGTTTGTGGCAGGCCTGGAGGACGGACTGTTGCCGCATGCCCGCTCCGTGCAGTCGGAAAGCGGCATCGAGGAAGAACGGCGGCTTTGTTACGTGGCGATGACGAGAGCCGAGCGGCAACTGGTGCTTACCTGGGCGCGCTCCCGCCGGAAGTTCGGAGGCGGACCGCTCGAGCCCAGCATCCCTTCGCGATTCCTGGCCGAAGTTCCGGCAGAGTACACGCAGAGCCTGGGCAAGCCTTGGCACGCGCGCGGTCCGGAGCTTTTCGCGGAGCAATACGAGGTCCGCGAAGCCGTAAAGCGCACCACCTACACTGGAAAGACCTATAATTCATTGGAGAACATCGCTCAGTTCTTCAGTGAGCGTGGCCTGCCTGCGCCTGGGCAGACGACGGCGTCCGGCGCACCGCCCCAGGCGGCCCCCGCGCCGGCCCGCCAGCCAGTGCCGGCGGCAAGAAAGACACCAAAGGGGTTGAGGGCCGGTGTCACTGTCCACCATCCCCGCTACGGCCAAGGCGTCGTCGTGAGGAAAGAAGGCGAGGGGGAAGACGCCAAGTTAACGGTGAGTTTTTCGCGCCACGGGCTGAAGAAGCTCGTAGCCAAGTATGCTGGATTGAAGGCACAAGAAGAATGAACACGAAATCAGTCACAGACAAGACAGAACGCAAGAAGCTGAAGCGCGCCGCCCGCAAGGCGGCTCCTCCCAAGGCCAAGCGGGAAGCGGGAGTAGCTCGCGGATCCAACAAGCGAGTGATGAGACATGCCGCGAAGGGCCAGAGGAAGCGCTAGCCGCGCCGCTTAAGGCGCCCTCACCCTCAGGCTTGGGTGGCGGGCGCCGATCCGCCTTATGAGGCAGCTTCTCCGCACGAAGAGCATTGACGCGCTGGTAGCGGGTTCCCATGAGCCGGGCAAGCGGCTGAGCAAGACGCTGGGTCCGTGGAGCCTGACGGCTCTGGGCATCGGAGCGGTGATCGGCTCGGGCATCTTTGTGCTCACCGGCACGGCGGCCGCGGGCGAGACGCTGAACTTCCAGTCCGTCTTTCACGCGCCGCTGCTGGACCTGCTCTTGCACGGTCCGGATTCGGTTTCCACCGTCGGCCGCCCGGGCGCGGGACCAGCCATCGCGCTGTCCTTCATCCTGGTGGCGATCGCCTGCGGCTTCGCGGCGCTGTGCTTCGCGGAGCTGGCTTCCATGATTCCGATTGCCGGCAGCGCCTACACCTATTCCTACGCGACGCTGGGTGAGATCTTCGCCTGGATTGTGGGCTGGAATCTGATCCTGGAGTACGCCGTCTCCAACATGGCCGTGGCAGTGGGCTTCTCCGCCTATTTCAACGACATCCTGGATAGCGTCTTTGGCTTCCGGCTGCCGAAGGTGCTTTCCGAACCCATGATATCGGGAGGAGAGTTCACTGGGAGTTGGTTCAATGTGCCCGCCCTGCTGATTCTGCTCGTCCTCACGGTCATCCTGGTGCGGGGCATCCGGGAAAGCGTCAACGCCAACAACGTGATGGTGGTGATCAAAGTGGGCGCCATCCTGATCTTTGTAGCAGCGGCGGCGCGCGCTGTGAACCCCGAAAACTGGGTTCCCTTCATGCCGAACGGGCTGCAAGGGGTGCTGACGGGCGGAGCTATCGTCTTCTTCACTTACATCGGATTCGATTCCGTTTCGACGGCGGCGGAGGAATGCAAACGCCCACAGCGCGACCTGCCCATAGGCATCATCGCCACACTGGTGGTCTGCATGGCGCTCTACGTTTCGGTAGCGCTGGTGCTGACCGGCATCGCGGACTGGAAGACGCTGAACAACGCGGCGCCGGTCGCGAACGCTCTGAAGGCGCTGGGCTATGACAACGTGCGGCGCTGGGTAAGCATCGGCGCCGTGGTGGGCATGGTCAGCTCGTTGATGATCTTTCAGTACGGGCAGGCGCGCGTCTGGTTCGCCATGTCGCGGGACGGGCTGCTGCCGAAGTCGTTTTCCAAGGTCCACAAGGTGCACCGCACGCCCCACGTCAGCACGTGGGTGGCGGGGTTGGCGGTAGGGATTCCGGCGGGCGTGTGGGATATCGGCACGTTCGCGGATCTTTCGAACATCGGCACGCTGTTCGCGTTCGCGCTCGTCTCGGTGGCGGTGCTGGTGTTGCGGCACAAGCAGCCTGACCGCCCGCGCGGCTTCCGGGTTCCCCTGGTGCCGCTGGTTCCGGTGCTTTCGCTGCTGTGTTGCCTGGTGCTGATGCTCAGCCTGCCTCTACAAACCTGGGGACGCTTTGTCATCTGGACGCTCATCGGATTCGTCATTTATTTCGCCTACAGTCGAAAACATAGTGAGTTTGCCGAAAAATGAAGATCCTGATTGCGCTGCTTCTCTCCGCTGCGGTTTACCCGCAGGAAGTCCATCAACACCGGCGCCCGGCGGGTCAGTACGCCCGGTCGCTCGAAGATCCCCGGCGTGACGCCTGGCAGAAGCCTGAGGAAGTGGTAGCCGCTTTGGCCATTAAACCCAATGAGATCGTGGCTGACATCGGAGCCGGGACGGGGTACTTCACAAGGCGCCTCGCCGCCGCGGCATCGAAAGTTTATGCAGTGGACATCGACGAGCAGTTGCTGAAGATGGCTGCGGCCAATTCACCGGCGAATGTGGAGACGGTGCTGGCGGCTGCGGATGATCCCAGGCTGCCGGATGCCTCCGTAGACACGCTCTTCTTCTGCAACGTGCTCCACCACATCGAAGGGCGCGCGGCTTACTATGCCCGGCTCGACAAAGCGCTGAAGCCGGGCGGACGCATCGTGTTGCTGGAATGGTATAAGCGGCCCTTGCCGGTGGGTCCTCGCCAGGAAATGAAACTCTCCGAGGAAGAGGTCACGGCGGAGCTTGAGGCGGCCGGCTTTGTGCGGACGGCCAGCTTCGATTTCCTGCCCTACCAGTATTTCTTCGTATTCCAGCGACGCTAGACGCGCTTGGTTGGTGCATCGGCGGGGAGAGCCCTCTGAAGCCGCCGTTCAGCGCAGAGTCATCACTTTATCGAGCGATTTCTTTTCGAGTTCCGGCACCGTGGCATCCTGTGCGGGGTAGCCGACCGGGATGAGCATGAAGGGACGCTCGTGGATGGGTCGCTCCAGAATGCTGGAAAGAAAGTGCAGAGGGCTGGGCGTGTAACAGAGAGCCGCCAGGCCGCTCAGGTGGAGAGCCACCAGCAGCATGCCGACCGCAATCCCGACGGACTCGTGAACGTAGTAATGCTTCGTGCGCCGCTCGCCATCGATGCCATAGTCGAGCCGGAAAACGGCGATGAGGTACGGACGACAGTGGCCGGCGCTCGCTCACTTCAGTTTCCTCCCCACACGTAAGCTCCGAAGGTAGTCTGCACGGTGAAGCTGAGCGTCTCATACAGCCGCACGGCGGGCTCATTCGTCGCCGTGACCGTCAAGCCGACCCGGCGGCAGCCACCCGCTGCCAGCGCTTCCAGGCAACGGCGCATAAGCTCCCGGGCGATGCCGGCGCGGCGGACATCGGGGTCTGTACAAACCTGCGTCACGTGTCCCACATCGCTCGCCACAAGGCTGCAGAGGATCAAACCGCAAACGCGCTGAGTGCGCCGGTCCATGGCGAGAAAGGAGCCCGGCGGAAAGAAAGTGCCGCAGCCGGGGTACTGCACCAGGTTGGTCAGAAATCGCCGGGCGCCCGCCACGGATTGGTATTGGTCGTTTACGAGGCTGTCGATGTGCCCGTGGTAAGCCCGGTCTATCAGCTGAGCAGCCTCTTCCTGGAACTCGGAAGACCACGCCACCAGCTGGTAGTGGTTGTTGCCCGGCCTCTCCTCGGGTCGCGCGGCAGCGGACGCCTCCCGCACCATGAAGTGCCGGGAAAACCTCTTCGCTTCATGCGGGTAGGGCAGGCTGCGCTCCATCGGATTGCCGAGCAGCATCAGTTGCGCCTCAATGCGCACCGCTCCGTCGGTGTGCCGGATAGCTTCCAGCGTCGCTTCGAGAAGCCGGAACTCCGCTTCCTCCGTGCGCCACGCCCGGCGCACGTAGAGATCGCCAATCACGCCCTTGTGTTCTTCGCAAACGTAGTAGCTGTAGCCGGTTGCATGGTTGCCCTCCAGGGTCGCGAAGCCGTGCAAGGCTCGGGCCGAGATGAACCGCTGCAGCAGGCGGGCAGATGAATGGAAGTCCCAGTCGAGATCGTCATGCCAGCGGCGCACTTCCTCTTCGAATAGACTCTGCATCTGTTCGGGGCGCACCTTCCGCAAGTCTACAGGCGTTGAAGAAGCCGGCCCGGTTCTGGCGGACATAGCCGCATTATAGGGGAGCGGGCTTTGGCCGTGGCGCGCCGGCGGACTCAGGCGCGGCGCAGCCGTTCCAGTGCCCAGGCAACCGGCCGCTGTTCGGCAGTCTTTACAGCCACACAAAGACGCTCTCCGGGAGCGCCGCCTGATTCGGCTGTATAGGCTGAGACGCCGTACAGGTGGTCCAGGAAAGCGCGGAGTTCGGGCAGTAGAGATGCCACGGCCGCCGCAGTGTTCGGCGCAAGCAGGCGGTCATTGATGAGAATTTCAGCCTCTCCCGCGTTGAAACGCAGCTTGCCGCCGAATGCCGGCTCGGCTTCCAGAGCGGCACAGGCTCCCAGCGCAGCCCCAAAGGCCTGCTCCAGTTTGGCGGGGAGGGAATCTTCGGAGGCCAGCTTGCGGTTGTAGAGCAAACCGAGGCGAGCCGCGCGGTTGTCCAGGCTGTAGTTGGCCTCGTGTCCCACCAGCAAAACCCCGGGGCCGGCTTGCACGTGGCGGTAGTCCGCCACGTCGATGAGCAACTCGGGGCGCGCGGACTCCTGGATCCACCTGTGAAAGACGGGCACTGCCTGGGCCAGGTCAAACTGAGGCGCGGGTTGAGCGAAGATCTTGACGTTGAAATGATCCAGGCTTCTCATGTGCGGTTAACCAGCAGGCGAGCGTGGCAGGAGTGCGCCGCCTCAAGAAACAGCTGGCACTCTTCGACCAGGCGGCGGGCCTGCTCATGGTCAGGCGAATCGTCCCGCTGAGCGTGCGCGGCGAAGAAGTAGTCAGCAAACTTGCCCTGCGCAAAGGGGTCGAAGAACACTTGCGTGTCGTAGTAGTGTCGCCTGAAGGCGTGTACGCTTTCATCCGCGTCCTCCGGCGAACTGCCGAGTTTGAACTCGAGCAATGCCTGAGCGGCGTGCAGCATCGACGCGTAGGCGGTCTGCGCGGCTCGCACGGGGTCGGACTGTTCCAGGTGCAGTTGGGCTTCAAACGCTTCGCGTTCGCAGGCCGCCAATTGGAATTCGACCGGGGAGACAACCTCACCAGCGCATTCACCTACGCCGAGGTCGCCCAGCGTGAATTCCCGCGGGTCTCCCCAATCCGTGAACAACTCGGGGGCGGCAGCGTAGGGGAGAACTTCGGAAAGATCTTCAATCAGAGTCTTGAACTCACCCTTGCCAATGCGCCTCACGAAGCTGTGGAAGTCCTCGCCGGAGGTTCGCTTCTCGAGGTAGTAGTTAGTGATGCGGTCCAAGACCTCCGGCACTCTCTTGGAAGGCACGGCGCCGATAGCCAGCCCGTAGGAGCCGGCGTTGTTGCTCCACTGTCCGCCGAGCAGCACCTGGAAGTGGGGAACCGTGTAGCCTTGCCGGTTGCGGCTGACGCCGTAGAAGCCAACATCGGCTATATGGTGTTGCCCGCAGGAGTTGAAACAACCGCTGATCTTGACGCGCAAGCCGCGGACAATGGCGTCGGTGGCGCCGTTGCGCTCCGCCAGGCGGCTGCGTAACTCAGCAGCCAAGCCGCGCGACGAGGCGATTCCGAGCTTGCAGGTATCCGTGCCAGGACAGGCGGTGATGTCGACGATGCTGCCGGCGCAGGGTTCTGCCAGTCCGAGGGCGCTGAGTTCATCATGCAATTGCGGCAGGCCGGACTCCGAGACCCAACGAAGCACGATGTTCTGTTCCACCGTTGTGCGCGCTGTTTCGCGCACATACGTCCGGCAGATGCGCGCCACGGCACGCAGTTGGTCAGACGTGATGTCGCCCAAAGGCAGGGTCAGCGTAACGGCGGCGTAGCCCGACTGCCTTTGCCGGTGCACATTGGATTGCAGCCAGCGCCGGTATTCCTCTGAGCTTTCAGCCCCTATTTGCACCAGCCCGGGTGGACGCACGGGTTGCTCAGTGTGCGCGTGAGCTCCCGGTATGTAGGCGGTCCAGGCCGGGTCTTCCGCGAGAGTCTTTCGTTCCTCCGCCACCAGCCGGCGGAACTCATCGATGCCCAGCTTGGCGACGAGGAATTTGAGCCGGGCGGCATTGCGGTTCCGCTTTTCGCCCAGCCGCGTGAACACACGGGCAATCGCCTGAGCCGTAGGGAGCAGTTCCTCTTCCGGGAGGAACTCCTCCATCAGTTTGGCCTGATACGGCACCGTGCCCAGGCCGCCGCCCACATAGAGGGCAAAGCCCCGGCGCGTCTCTCCGTCCACTTCGCGTGTCGCGGCGACGGCGCCGAGGTCATGGATGCGCACCAGCGCACACGGCTTGTCGGAGCATCCGCTAAATGCGATCTTGAACTTGCGCCCAAAATTCTGGCAATCGGGATGGCCGAGCAGAAAACCAGCCAGAGCCTGCGCGTAAGGTGTCACGTCGAACACTTCGTCGTGGCAGACACCTGCCAGCGGGCAGGCTGTGACGTTGCGCACGGTGTTGCCGCAGGCTTCGCGCGTCGTAATGCCGACCGCTGCCAGGCGCCGCATCAGCGCCGGCGTGTCCTCGATGTGGATGTAGTGCAGTTGAAAGTCCTGCCGCGTGGTGACGTGCGCCACCCCTACGGAGTATTCCTCGGCGACGTCCGCCATCGTCTCCAACTGCGCGGCGTTCACCCCGCCGAAAGGGATCTTGATGCGCTGCATGCCGGGCGCGTCCCAGAGGGTGTGCGGTCCTTTGGTCAGTCCGTCAGAAGGGAAGGGAAGCGTGCGCGACTGCTTGCCGTCATGCCTGTGCCCGTTATCGTAGCGTTGGCCGTAAGCGCCGCGGCGCAAGCGAGTCTCGGCGAACACCTTGTCATCCAACTTGCCCGCCTTCTTCAACGCGATCTCCTGCTCGAAGGCCTCGATTTCCTTGGCCAAGGAGGGCGGCATCTCAGCTTCAAGTGCTTGATTCCACAGATGGTTGCTTGCTTTCATAGACCCCTGCGCCGGGCGCCCCCACGGAGTTGATATACCCTAAACTATATCGGAATTTAGATCATTCGGCAAGCCGCCCACCCGACGCGCGATGCCCGCCAGCTACCCTGTGTTCAAACAGCGAAGCAAAGTATACGCATGCGCCCGCAGTTGACGATGGCGGACGCCGCGGCGCGCCGAGGGTTTACAACTTCGCGAGCTCCGCGCGGTGCGCCCAAATCTTCTCAAAGGCGGCTACGTACTGATCAATCAGTTCCGGCGCCTCGCCGTAGAGCAGCGGCAGGAAAAGATGCGTGCGGTTCACGTGGTCACTGCCAGGCATGGCAGCCGGGATGACCGGCTTGTGATGCCACCACTTGGCTTCCGAATAGATCTTGAGTTTGTGCTGTTCCGGGTACTCCCAAATGGTCGCCCGGACGCCCTCCGCCTTGAGAGCATTCACGAGAGCGCCGCGCGAAAAACCGGCTTTCTTCTCGTCCAACAACAACATGCTGGCGTAATAGTACGCCCGCTTCTGATCAGGGCGGCAGCGTGGCTCGCTCAGACCCGGCAAATGAGTCAGGCGGTCGTTCATCTTCCGCACGTTCGCCCGGGCGACTGTGGTGCGCTCGTCCAGCCCCTTCAATTGCTGCCGCGCAATCGCCGCCGCCAGCGGGTGCATGCGGTACTTCTGCCCGAATCCCGTGCCCTCGTACGCGCGCACGGGGCTGCTATCGGGGAACTTCACCGGATCAAGGTATTCGCCGAACGCAGCGGCACGCTCATAGTACTCCCTTGTCTGGTACATACCCATGCCACCCTCCACCGAGGGCAGGACCTTGGAAGTCTGGAAGCTGTAGATGCCCATGGCGCCCCAGGTGCCCATTTTGCGCCCCTGCATCTCGGCGCCGTGCGCGTGGGCGGCGTCTTCGAGCAGAATGAGGCCCTTTTCTTTGGCCCACGCGCCGATATGGTCCATCTCGCAGGGCAGACCCCAGGAGTGCATCACACAGATGGCTCGGGTGCGCTTGGTGAGCTTGCGCTTGCAGTCTTCCAGATCAAAGCAGGCAGTACGCGGGTCGATGTCGACGAAAATGGGCACGCAGCCGAAGAAGCGCATCGCCAGGCAAGTCATGTAGAAGGTGTAGGAGGGCACCATGATCTCGCTGCCGGGCGGCAGATCGAGCGCGAAGTACATGCTGGTAAGCGCGCTGGAGCCGTTCATGTGCGCCTTGACGAATGGCGACTTAGTGTAGGCCTGCCACTCCTTTTCAAACAGCGGCAGTTCCTCGTAGAAGCGCCTGCTGTCGAGCAGGTCAGCCAGGGCTTTCTTCTCCGCCGGGCCATATCGCGGCCAGACGGTCAATTCGCTGACTTTGCTCGCGGGGAAGCTGACAGATTTCGGTCCGTTGTTCAGCGCCAGCGGCTCACGCGCTGCGCTGGCGGAGCCGGCCAAGGCGAGGGCCGCCCCGCCAGCCTGCACGATTCTCCTGCGCGTTGTGCCGCGCGGGGTGCTCGTTCGATTGTCTGCGTTCGACACAGTAAGAACCTCCTATGGGGTCTGATTGCCTAATAGTTCGCGGATGGTTTGCTTGACGCGCAACTCGGTGCCGGGTCCGGCGTTGGATGCGCTGGGTTCGTAACCGCCTTCCTCGAAGGCGCGGTCCGTGCAGAGATAGCCAGGGCTGAGATCACCGTAGCCTGCCACGGCGACAAACTCACCCGGCAGCAGCCCCTGTGCGTACCTTTGGAACTCCAGCATCGGCTCGCCGGGCAGGTTCAGGACGCGAGCTGCGCCAAGCTGGAGAAAACTGATTTCGAGGGGCACTTGCCTCTCGGCGAATGCCACGGCGATGGCAGCACGATACCGCTCCTGACCGGAGTTTGCTTCGTTCGCCATCCTCGCGCGGGCGGCTGATGCAGCATACTTCGCGTCTGTCCTTGCAGGGAGGCGCACTGGCGCCGCGCGCCATTGGACGCTGCCTGCCGGTCCCCAACGCGTCTTGTTCACAGCTGCTTCCATGCCCTCCACAAGGCGCGCCGTCAGCAGTTCGCGCGCCTGCTGTGAACCGTCATTATACTTGCCTGCGGTGACGTCTCCGGCGGCTCCAGTGAAGTACACCTGGAAGACGCCTTCCTTCTGTTCCAGCGTTTCACGCGCCGCGCTGACGAAGTCGCCGGAGATCCTCCCGTCGCAGCAGAACGTCTGCGGATGACTGGCGTAATAGTGCAGCCGAGCCAGCGCTTTTTCTCCGCGGGCCACGGTGATCGTCTTCAGGATGGTATCCACGTCACCCTCGGGAAGCGCGGCCAGCGCGGGGTCCTTGCCTCCGGAACTGAAGCGCGTCACCAGGCTGCCCCCGCCGGTGATGATGCGGCGCGCCGATGCCACACCTTCTACTTGAGCTTCACCGGTGCCTACGCGGTCAAAGGGCTCCAGCCTTCGCGCGGCTTCTTTGACCGCCTTAGCCACGCGGTCCGCCAGCGCTTCGATAACCTCTTCGGTCATCATCAGGGGCGGCTCCGGAGAGCTGTGGAGGAGCCGGTAGGCGCTGCCGTCGATGTAGGGGGCGCTGTGCTGGTGTACGGAATGTATGAAGATGCGGGATTCGGACGCCCCGGAAGCGGCTGCGAGCTTGCGGCGCCACAGGGCGTAGGTTGAATTGCTCAACCCGCACCAGTCGATGGCGCAGAGGACGGAGCGCTCACCGCGATGTTCCAGGATGACGCCCTTGGCCCAAAGTGGAGATTCCACTTCGCTGGCGGGCGTGACCCAAATAAGAGGCTGTCCCAGTGGCGGCGTGACGTCGGCTCGGAAGGTGGCCACGCGTGGAGGCTCGCTGCCGTATGCGGTTCCGCAAAGGCACAGAAAAACGTAAGCGAGGATCTTGAGCGTTGGTATCAGCCGCACATTGATGCCTGCTTATCAGAAGCTAACCGCAAGAGACAGGTGAAAGCAACTCTGTCCTCGCCACTTTTTTGCGCAAGAACCAGAACAACCGCGCAAGAACAACCGCATGCTAAGCTGGCATTAATGGCCGCAAAGGCCAACTCTAACTGGGAGGGACCATGAATCGTTCTCTGCTGAGCGTGGCGGCCTGTGCGGTGGCCATCGCTTTGCCGGCATTCGCTCAAAGCGCTCCGAAGACGCATCTTAAGATCGGGGACAAGGCGCCCGAGTTTTCGCTGCCTTCCACCACGGGGAAGCCCATCAGCCTGAAGGACTACCTCGGCAAGAGCCTGGTGGTGGTCGCGTTTTTCCCGGCCGCCTTTACCGGTGGTTGAACGAAGCAAATGACGGCGTACCAGGCTGGTATCGCCAAATTTGAACAGATGGGCGCCCAGGTGTTGGGCGTGAGCACTGACAACTTGCCGAGTTTGCGTCACTGGGCGGAGGAGCACCTGCAGACTTCCTACCCACTGTTGAGCGACTTCATGAGGAAGACGGCGGATAGCTATGGCGTGCTGATGCCCGAGCGGGGCATCGCCAACCGCGCCACGTTCGTGATCGACCTCGAGGGGCGCATCCAGCACATCGAGGAGGGCGGCACGGCCATCGATCCCGCCGGAGCGGTGGCCGCCTGTAGCCGAATCCGCGCGCGTTAAGCAGCAAGGCATGCGCGGTCCTATGGTTGAATGGTGGGTCTGCGCATGCCCCGCGAATCCTTCTCCACTTCTGACAAGCGCTTCCTGATTGCCGCAGCGGTCGCCTGCCTGTTAGCGGGCCTCTACGTTGCCTACTTCTACCAGGACGCCTTCCCACAAGCTTCCCTGGAACTGAAGCTGACCCGCCAGCAGATCACTGAAGCGGCCCGAGTCTTTCTCGAGAAGCAGAAACATTCCACTGCGGACTACCGGCAGATCACGCTGTTCGAACCGGACGAACAGGCTCGCCTGTTCCTGGAGCGGGAAGCCGGACTCGACGAAGCCAACCGCCTCATGCGTGGCGAAATTGCCGTATGGAAATGGCGCGCTCGTTGGTTCCGCCCGCCGCAGGAAGAGGAGTTGGTTGTTCAACTCGCGCCGGACGGGCGGCTGACGGGATTCCGCCACGTGGTTCCGGAAGCCATGCCCGGCGCGCGTCTCTCCAAAGCTGAGGCGCTCGCCCTGGCGCAGGCTTTTCTCGGTGAACAGACTTCGCTGCCGCACCGCCCCCTGGAAGAAGAGGAGCGCGAAAGGCCGGCGCGCCTGGATTTCCATTTCACCTGGGAGCAGGAAGGCTTCCGCGTCGGCGAAGCGACCTACAGGCGGAGCGTCACTGTGCAGGGCGACCGTCTGGGCGGTTACGCCGAGTACTTGCACGTTCCCGAACAATGGCGGCGGGACTTTGCACGCCTGCGCTCGAGCAACCAGCTATATTCGCGCGTGGCGCAGGCGCTGTTTGTCGTGCTGATACTGGCCGCCATCGGGGCAGTAGTGCTGGCTTTGCGGAAGCGCCAGATTTCGTGGCGCCCGCTGCTCGTTATCAGCGCCGTGGTGGGGGCTCTTACCGTCGTCAGCGAAGTGAACGCACTTAGCTTCTTTATTGACGACATGGCCACCAGCACCCCCTATCCGCAAATGGTGGCGTTCGGATTGCTCCAGGCGCTGGGCGCCGGTGTCGGCGTGTTCGTCTACGTGCTGCTGGCTGCGGCTGCGGGGGAGCCCCTTTACAGGCGCTTCTTCCCTGAAAAAATCAGACTCGCCGCGCTGTTCACGCGGGCGGGGCTGAGGAGCAAAGAGTTCTTCCTGGCCTGCATTTCCGGGCAGGCTTTCGCGGCGCTGCACATGGCTTTCATCGTGGCTTTCTATTTGATCGCCACGCGGCTGGGCGCCTGGACCCCGCAGGATGTGAGCTATTCCAACCTGCTTTCCACCGCGCTGCCCTGGCTGTATCCGCTTTCGATTTCCACGCTGGCTTCCGTATCCGAAGAGTTCTGGTTCCGGCTGCTGGCCATCCCCCTGCTGCTCAGGCTGACGCGCTCGCGCTGGTTCGCCATAGTGGCGCCGGCCCTTCTGTGGGGATTCCTGCACGCCAACTATCCGCAACAACCCGGCTACATACGCGGCGTGGAGGTGGGGTTGATCGGCGTTGCAGCCGGTTACCTGATGCTGCGGTTCGGCATCCTGGCCACGCTGGTCTGGCACTACACGATAGACGCCGTGCTCATCGGCACGTTCCTGTTCCAGGCAGACGCCTGGCACTACCGCCTCAGCGGCGTCGTGGTGGCTGGCCTCGCGTTTGTGCCAGCCGGCTGGTCCTTGTGGGTGTACTGGCGTAAGAAAGGCTTCGCGGTAGCGGCGGAGATCACCAACGCTGGCCGGGAGGAGACCGCGCCCGTGGTGACCGAGCCGGGCGTCGAGACCCCTCCCGGTCCGCCGCTTCGGCCTCGGTGGAGCCGGCGCTGGCTTTATGCGGCAGCAGCCTTGGCGCTGGCGGCGGGCTCGATATGGAGCCCGGTGCGGCTTGGTGATTTCCTCCGGATTGGCATTGACCGTACCGAGGCAGCTGCAGTCGCCGATGCCTGGATGCTCGACCGGGGACTGAAACCGGGTGAGATGCAAAAGGTGGTCCAATTCCAGGCTGGACTCGATCAAGCCGCCTTCGAATACTTGCGCCGTCTTGAAGGCCCCCGAAAGGCCAACGAGGAAATCCGCGCTCACACCGACACGGGCCTGTGGCGCGTGCGCTATTTCCGTCCTCAACAAAAGGAGGAGTGGCGCGTTTTCGTAGGGCAACAGGGCAGGGTGAGCCGCTACGAACATCTGCTCGAGGAGACTGCCGTCGGCAGCAGGCTGGATGCGGCGGCTGCCATGGAGGTGGCGCAGAGCGGGCTCCAGCCATTCGCAGAAATCGACTGGGCTGGCTACAGGCTCGCGGATTCTTCCGCCGAAGAGAGACCCAACCGCACGGACCACCACTTCGTGTGGGAACTCCAGGGCCATAGCCGCGGAGAAGCCAAAGTAAGGCTCAGCGCCACCGTGACGGGCGAAGAACTCGGCTCTTGGCGCCGCTATTGGAAGCTCCCTGATGAGTGGCTTCGGGAATTCGAACGCCCGCGCTTACAGGCTTTCATTCTCCCGGCGCTGTTGGGCGCGGTGGCTACTTTGATGGTGGTCTTTCTGGTGCGCCGGTTGAGCGGACGCGGAATGCCGGGCCATCACTTCCATTGGCGCATCTATGCCGCCGGCGCATTGGCGCTGGGTATCGTCTATGGCGCGCAGGGGCTCAACCAGTTCACCGTGCGCATGGGCTCTTACAACACGGCGACGCCACTGGAGAACCATCTGGCGCAGTGGGTGGTGCAGTGGGGGTTGATGAGCCTGCTGACCGGGGTCCTGGGCGGCTTGCTGCTGCTGGCGGCGGACGTGTTCCTGCAGGCAGTGGATGGAAGGCGGCGCATGGCCGTGCCATCGCTCGCGACCGCCGCGGCTTTATCGGCGTTGCTCTGGGGGATCCTCAGGGCGTTGAGTGCTCTTGCCGGCCTCGTGCCCGGCGAGCGCTACGCTGCCTCGACCCCGGATATCTCCGCAGCGGAGGGTTGGGTGCCCGCGCTGCAGCCACTCGCGGAGGGTGTTACGGCGGCGGTGCTGCTGGCGGCTTTGGCCGCGGTTGTTTCGTCTGCCTATCGCCTGCTCGACCGCCGTTTGAGCCTGGCCTTGTGTGGCCTTCTGCTGGCGACTGCTGCTCTGGGGCGAGCCTCAGGCTGGCAGCAGTGGTGCTTCAACGTCTTTGAGGGCGCGGTGCTGGTGGGGGTCGCTTTTCTGGTGGCGCGAACTTGTGCGGCGGATTGGGTTTCCATCGGTGTGGCCGTGTTCTGGGTGGTGACTTTCACGAATGCCAGCGAGTTGTTCTTGTATTGTGAGGGCGTTCTGCGATGGCACGGCGTAGCGGCCTTCGGATGCGCCTTGATGCTCGGATGGATGGCAATTCTGAGGGCGGCGGCGCAGGAAAACGCCGCGGCAGAAAACGCCGCGGCGGTTTGACACAGTTCACCTCGGGTCCTTACACTGTCTTGTTGATATCAGGAAAAGATAACAACGCCGAATGCTGCTTGCCAGGGAACTGATCCAATATCTAGCGAAAGAACTCGTCAGAAGGCTCAGCCCTCAGATCGTCGAGGTGACGGACGCGCCGGCGGCGATTGAGCAAGTCGCCGCCCTGATCGAAGAAGAGCTCTCCGTAGAAGATCGCCTGAACGAGGAAGTGCGCGAGATTCTGAGCCAATACAGCGACTACATGCGTCGCGAGGGCGTCAGTTACCAGGAGATGTTCCGCCGCATCAAGAACACGCTGATCACGCAGCGGAAAGTGATCCGCGCTTCAGGCCGGGATACCGGCGACGCCATGAAGCTCTCGCGCGACAAGGTGAATGACCTTTCGCACAAGCTGATCACGCTGTTCCGGAAGTCGCGCACGTACCGCCTCAAGCGCGACGCCAACGACATCCGCCTGGAAATAGTCCGCGAAATCACGGACCTGTTGATGACCGAAGAGAAGGTCGACCGGGCGGCGCGGAACAAAATCCGCTCCCAGAAGCGGGAAATCCCCGAAGGCAGTGAGGAGTGGGACCTCCTGCACCGCCGCTACTACGCGGAAGAGCTGAAGAAGCTGGGCATCGACCTTTCCCGATGAAGCCGACCATCCTGGTTGTTGGCAGCCTCAACATGGACTTCGTAGTCCGCGTGGACAGGTTGCCGGCCCCCGGGGAGACCGTCCTGGGAGGCGAATTCCGGATGATCCCGGGCGGCAAAGGCGCCAACCAGGCTTACGCAGCCGGGCTGTTGGGCGCGGATTCCGTGAACGTGCGTATGGCCGGCAGGGTGGGCTACGACCTGTTTGCGGATCACCTGAAAGCGAGCCTCGCCGCCGCCGGCGTCGACGTGAGCACAGTGCACGGCACGCAGGCGCAACCCACCGGCGTGGCGCTCATCTGGGTGGACCAGGGGGGCCAGAACTCCATCGTGGTGGCTTCGGGAGCCAACCACAGTCTGCTGAGACAGGATGCCGAAAACATGCGGGGTCTCCTGCGCAGCGCCTCCTGTGCGCTGTTCCAGCTGGAAACTCCGCTGGAGACAGTGGAAACGGCACTCAGCATCGCGCGGCAGGAAGGCGTGCGGACCATTCTCGATCCCGCTCCCGCGCGAACTCTTCCAACGGCGTTGCTACGCTCGGTGGACATCCTCACGCCGAATGAGAGCGAAGCCTGCCTACTGCTCGGCATCCCGGTGAGACGCGTGACGGTGGACGAGGCTGGCGGCATGAGCCGGCGCCTGCTCGAATTAGGCCCTAAAGGGGTGGTGCTCAAACTTGGCGAGCAAGGCTGCTACTACTGCGGCGAGGAGGGGGAGTTGCATGCTCCGGGCTTCGCCGTGAAAGTTGTCGACACGACTGCGGCAGGGGACACGTTCAACGCCGCCTTGGCGGTGGCGCTCACCGCCGGCGACTCCATCGCCTGGGCTCTCCGCTTTGCCAATGCCGCGGCGGCTCTCTCAGTAACGAAAATGGGCGCGCAGGCTTCCATCCCGGCGCGCCCGGATGTCGATGCTTTCTTGACACGGCACGAAGCCGTGGCTTGAAGCAGATTACTTCCTCAGCGGTATCGTGGTCAGCTTGTTCGCCTCGATGGTAACGCTCTGGTTGATTTCACCATAAACAGGCGAAGCGACACGCACCTGGTAGGTGCCAGGGGGCAGCAGCATCCCGCCTCCGGCGTTGTTGAACTCATCCACGTGGCCCCAGAAACGGCCATTCACGTAAACCGCGCTAGTGTCTCCGGAAGCAATGGACAGGAAGCTCTCGGAAACGCCGCCTGTAAACCGCAGCCTGCCTAAGGGCGGCTTGGCCGGTTCCACCTTCTTCAGTTTGTAATCGATCTTGGTCGTCTTGCCGGGACGCACCTCCACGGTCGTCGTGAAATCCTCGTAGCGGGGATCCTTTAATGTGACTTCGTAACGGCCGGGTTCCACAGCGTACTTCTCAGCCACAGTGAAACGGCCTGCCGGGCCGATGTATTTGCCGTCCACAAACAAACCTGCCCCGGTGGGACTGCCCCCAGCTTTGATGTAGCCCATGGCGTCATTCCCCAGAACCACGAGCGGTAGAGCAAGCACGAGAGTAAGCAAGTTTCTTGTCAGTGTCATGATAATAGTCTAATCTAACTCCATTCCATTTGTCAAGGAATATGCGTGTGTTACACTCATATCAATGCTCTCTGGATACGCTGTAAACAGCGTACATCTTGTTCTTGAACAAGGGTGTATGGCTCGGCAGTGGGCTTGCTGTCTTGAGCACTACATGTGTGATGCCCAAATCCGGGTAACGGTTCAGCAATTCCGGTTCGAACTTCTTGGCCATGGTCTCCTGCCACCGGGTCCACCATTCCTGACCGAACGCTTTGACGGTGTTCACCTGCCCGCCACCTTTCCAATCCACATAGATGGCCCTGAGCGCCTTCGTGCGGAACATTCCGGGGAAGAGTTCCTTGCCTGAGTCGGCGAACAAAAAGACCGCATCCTTCGGCGTGTTCGCTCGCGCCCAACGGGACAGTTCGTCGAGTTCGGTGAGGTCAAATTGGGGATAGTTTTTGACTTTGCCGTAGTACGGAATCAGAAGGAACGGCAACAGGAGCGCGGCGCACCAGGCAGGCCATTTCCAGGGCGTGCGGCGGGAGGCGAGCCAGCCGGCGGCCGCGGCCAGGATGGCGAACAGCAGCACCAGATACACTTTGCGGCGGATGACCTCGTTGCTCAAGTCAGGCCACAGGACGTCGAGGATCCGGGTGTGTGTTGGGACAACGTAGGCCAGAATCGCCCAGAAGATCGCTTCGGGGATCTTCCGCGCATGGGCCGCCCGCAGCGCGGCGCACGCCGCCAGGATCACGGCCAGAGCCACCAGAAACAGGAGCGCCCGCGCGGGCTGGAATTTGGGCATCAAGGACCACTTCCACTGCTCGAGGAGCAGATGCGAGGCCGGTACGCTGAGCATTCCAATCAGCGGCAGCCCGGCGAGGAAGAAACGCATGTCGCTGGTGGCACGGTCGCGCAAGCGCCAAAGCGCGGCCAGGCTGACGAGGAGCAGGAACAGGTAGTGCCAGATCCAGCGGTGAATCCAGATGGAAATCCAGTTGTAGGAGGCCCGCATCCGCTGAAGCTCCTCCAATTCCGGATCCACGCGGCCGAAGAACGACTGCGGTTCGGGTCCTCCGATCTGAGTCCGCGAGAGGATGAACAGGCCAACCACGCCGACGGCGAGCGGAATCAAGCCCCGGATGTGACGTTTCATCGTCTCCGGGTCGGAAGGCCAGAGCGCCATCAGGAAATAGATGCCCCAGAAGGCATACGCG
This sequence comes from Acidobacteriota bacterium, assembly GCA_037444075.1. Taxonomy (GTDB): domain Bacteria; phylum Acidobacteriota; class Terriglobia; order Bryobacterales; family Bryobacteraceae; genus JBBIND01. Next base: position 42,939 of record JBBIND010000027.1, read on the forward strand.
CTAGGGGGGTGGTACAGGAAGGCGATCGTCCCTGCGATTCCGGCCAACAGGTGCTTGCGATGGGCTACCAGGCCCACGGCCAAGAAAATGTAAGGAACTGCCGAAGTCCGCGGCTTCGGCTCGTACTCTACCGTCAGGACGGCGGGACCGGCAATCGTGGCGCCGAGCGTGAAGACGGCCGCAACGATCAGCGCCAGAGAAGGCGGCAATTGCAGGGAGGTGGCAATCAGATACACGCCCAGGATGCCGATGGCTCTGGAGAATAGCTGGTCGGCTTTCAGGAGCGGCTCGAACTCGAGTCCGGTCAGTTTGCGGAGCAGCAGCGCCAATTCGTCATAAGCCGTGAAGGTGACGTGGTGCCGGACGGCGATCAAATCCTGGCCGAGCACGCTCTGGTCCCACAAACGCTCAAGGATGGGCAGGTAGATCTGGGAGTCCTGTTGCAGATACGTATGGCCGGGGAAGAAAAGGTAGCTGAACGCAGTGAGCAGGCCAACGCAGGCTGCGACGGCGGCGTGTCTGGGAGTCATTCCTTCGGTGTCTTCTCCAGTTGTTGCCTTGCCCAAAGGCGGTGCGGGTTCATTTGGAGAGACCGTTGGAAGGCCTCACGGGCTTGGCCTGGCTGTCCCGCCTTGCGGTAAGCGATTCCCAACCATACATGGGCTTCGGCCAACTTGGGGTTCAGTTCGATGGCTTTGCGGAAGTCGGCAATGGCTTGCTCGGTGCCTCCTCCGAAAGCGGGCGGCAGGTAGTACTGGCCCACGCCGCGCGTCAGATAGGCCAACGCGGAGCGTGGATCCAATTCGATGGCCCGCTGAATGGATTCCTGGGCGCAGCGGCCGTACTTCAAGCCCGCTAACACGTTGGCGGGGATGATCAAGCCGCAAAGGGCCCCACGCAGGCGATGGTGTTCGGCCACAGCCGGCTCGAGCGCGATTGCCCGCTCGGCATGGGCGAGGCCGGCTTCGGCGGCGGACCTGGCTTTGGCGCGCTCAGTGAGTTCCAGCCAGACCTCAGCGAGATAGAAATGAGCGCCTGCCAGGCGGTAGTGGGACGCGGCGGACGGCGCCTTCTCAGCCTGTTGCGCCAGGCGTGCGGCGGCCGCTTCGAGAGCTGCCGTATCCTGGCGGTCGCGGGCGCTCCGTATCGACGGGTCGGCGGCTGCATTGACGCCGCATGCCAGCAGCACCATCAGCACGGCGCGTGAAAAGAAAGGAGTAAACATGCCCGTTTGGACCACTATAATTCAGCCACCTCTCGGCGGGCAGCCAGGAAATACCCGGCCAGCAGTACGAGCACACCGCCGTAGACCGCCAGCACGAGCGGAGCGGAAAAGACAGGCGCCAGTGAACCCGCCGCCAGGCTGCCTATGGGCATGCCTCCGCGGAAGGCGACGTTGTAGATGCTCATGACGCGGCCGCGCATCTCGTCCACGGTGATGAGCTGGACGAGCGAAGTGACGAGCGCAAAGACGGCGATCAGCGCAGCGCTGGCGATAAACAGAGCCACGCAACTGAGCAACAGCGAAGTCGACAGGGAGAACAGGGTGATCGAACTTCCCAGCACGAGCAGCAGAATCAGGCTCGCCAAACCCTTGCGCGAGAGGTGTCCGAGCGCGGCCACTGCCAATGCTCCCAATACGGATCCTATGCCGGAGATGGCCAGCAGCAGCGTGTAGGTGCTGGGGCCTTTCTGAAAGACGTCTTTGGCGAAGACGGGCAGGAAGACCACCACCGGAATCGCCAGAACCGTCATGCAGAAGGCGAGCACGATGAGCGAAACCATGGCTTGCCTCTGCCGTATGAAGACGAGGCCCTCTTTGAAGCTCTCCGTGAAGGGGACGCTCGATGCGCCGGGGTGCAGGCTGGTTCTTAGCGCCACCAGAGAAATGATGACGGCGACGTAGGACAGGCCATTCAGGCCGAAACACCAGGCCGCGCCCAGCTGAGTGAGCGCCAATCCGCCCAGCGCGGGGCCCAGGATGCGCGCCAGGTTGAACTGGATGGAATTGAGGGCGATGGCATTGGGCAGGTGATCGGGTTTCACCAGCGCGGGGATGATGGCTTGATAGGCCGGTCCGCCGAAGGCTTGCGCCACGCCGACCAGAAAGGAAAGGCAGAGGATGTGCCACACGCGGACCAGATCGGTGACCACCAGGAAGGCCAACGCAAAGGCGCACGCCATCTGGAGAAATTGCGAGGCCAGCAGGAGCCTCCTGCGATCCATGCGGTCCGCCGCCACGCCGCCGATCATGGAAAGCAGAAAGATGGGTATCTCTCCCAGGAAGGCGTCCAGCCCGAGCATGAACGCGGAGTCCGACATTTCCAGCACAAGCCAGCTCTGAGCCAGCTTCTGCATCCAGGTGCCGACGCTCGACGTGCAGGCGCCCAGCCAGAGCAGACGGAAATCGCGGTACTGAAAGGCCCTAAAGGTGGTGCTCAGCAAACAGGCAGCCGCTCATGGCAAGGGTTGTTCACGGTGAATGAGGTGCAGATAGTTCCCATCCAGGTCGCCGAAGAAGACCAGCCGATTACCCTGGACCTCAAACGGCTCCCCATAGAACTTCACTCCGATCGACTGCAAATGCTGGTGAGCTTTGTCAAAGTCCTCGGCTTTGATGGCCAGATGGCAGAATCCGGGGGATTTCATGGCCTGCCCGCAATGCTCGCCTTCCGAGGGGATGATCTCCAGCATGGCGCCATCCGGCGCCTTCACGAAGTAGTTGCCGGCGTAGGTGTAGTTAATCACAAAGCCCAGCGTGCCGACGTACCACTGGGCGAGTTTCTCCGGGTTGGGCGACGCGATGGCCGTATGTTCGAGTCCTGTGAACACGATCTTCTACCTCCCTCAGGTGGTGAGTACAGACCTCAGTAGACTTGGAAACAGAATACCGAGTTTGAACCGCGGGGTGTCAAGGAGTACTCCCCTAGCGCCAGCCCCTCGTTGGCTTCCACGCGGTAGAGATTTCCTTCCAGCTTCTTCACTGAAAGGTGCAAGGGGCGGGGCGAGTCCTTCCGCCTGCGCTCGGGAAAAACGACCTGGCGGCGGCCATCCTTGACTTCGAGTTTGTATAATTCCAGCTTCTGCGGATCGATCTTGTCGCTCTGAATGATAAAGATGGGTTCGGCGAGGGGAGTGCGGGCCGGCGAGGCTGGCCCCGGAAT
>JBBIND010000028.1:0-44254 GCA_037444075.1 Acidobacteriota bacterium
TTTAACGGGGTCGTGAGGCGCGAGGTGACTGAAATCATGCCGCCGGAGGGAGCCACGGGTCTTCGGGTTCTCGGCGTGCATGAGGACGAGGTTGTGTTTCTGGCGGTCTCTAAGGATCGCCTTGTGTTTACCCAGCAGCCACTGTAGGTTTTACGGCCGCCGATACGTCACTCCTGGCCGTGCCGCCGCTCTGAATCGTGAAAGACCCCGGCATCGCCCCCCCAACTGCATCAGGCCGGAATTGGGAACAAACGAATGGCGGGAACCGGGATGGACGCCCGCGCGCGGCCCGCGCCTACAAACGTGTCAAGGATGGCTTGCCGCTACCTGTCGGGGATGTCCTGTCACTTGACACTGAACCCTGCGCAACCGTTCCGGAACATGCGTAAGGTCCAGGCAAGCGGTCACCGCGCCAACTGCCTGATTAAGAGAGGCTTAGTTCACAAGGCCAGAGGTAAAGATGCTTTGACAACCTGGCGACGCACGATTCTCAAAGAGTTGCTATAAAATCAGAATATCTTATGTGGATATCACTATAAATTTGGGTTGACTTATACTGTGCGTGTGCTATACTACCACCTATACCGGCAATTCCACCTTTAGCAACTGAAGAATATGGATTCAGACGGCAGCCACTGTAGCATCCACTACCCAGGCGGATTCCCGCCATCTCAAGGATTGTACAGCCCCGAGTTCGAGAAGGACGCCTGCGGTATCGGGTTCATTGCGAACGTCAAAGGGCACGCCTCGCACGAGATTATCCGGCGGGGCATCCAAATCCTGGTCAATTTGGCCCACCGCGGCGCCTGCGGTTGCGACCCGGATACAGGCGACGGCGCCGGTGTGTTGATTCAGATACCGCACGCCTTCTTCCTGCGGGAGAGCGCCCGGCTCGGTTTCTCACTGCCTGGTCCTGGCCAATACGGGGTCGGCATGGTGTTCTTCCCGGTCGACAAGCGTTCGAGGCTGGTTTGCGAAGGGATTCTGGAACGCATCATCCAGGAAGAGGGCTTGTCTGTGTTGGGGTGGCGCGACACGCCGGTGAAAGCTGACGCTATCGGCAGGCTGGCTCGCGCGTCACAGCCTTATATTCAGCAAGTCTTCATCGGCGACCCTGGCGGGATGGGTCAGGAGGCGTTGGAACGCAAGCTTTACGTGGTGATGAAGCGCGCCGAGAACGAAGTCCGGGCGGTGGACTTGAAGGAGAAGGAGTTCTTCTACATCCCGTCCATGTCGGCCCGCACCATCGTTTACAAGGGCCTGCTGCTGGCTCCGCAGATTGCGGAGTTCTATCGTGAGTTGTCTGATCCGGCGGTGGTCAGCGCCCTGTGCCTGGTGCATCAGCGGTTTTCCACCAACACCTTTCCCACATGGCACCTGGCGCACCCATTCCGCTACATCTGCCACAACGGCGAAATCAACACGCTGCGGGGCAACGTGAACTGGATGCAGGCACGCCACAAGATCCTCGAATCGGATCTGTTCGGTGCGGATCTGGAGAAGCTGATGCCGGTGGTGTCGCCGGGCGGCAGCGATTCCGCCAGCCTTGACAACGCCGTCCAACTGCTGCACCTGGCCGGCCGCAGCCTGCCGCACTCGATGGCCATGCTGATTCCGGAGGCTTGGTCACAGGCCCCGCACATGCATCCCGACAAGCGGGCGTTCTACGAATACCACGCCTCGCTGATGGAACCCTGGGACGGTCCGGCGGCGATTGCCTTCACCGATGGCCAGCTGATTGGCGCCACGCTGGACCGCAACGGGCTGCGTCCGGCGCGCTACCTGGTGACCCACGATGAAGTTCTCATCATGGCATCTGAGGCGGGTGTCCTTCCTGTGAAGCCTGAGGAGGTGCGGTTCAAAGGAAGGCTGCAGCCGGGCAGGATGTTGCTGGCGGACCTGGCACAGGGCCGCATCATCCCGGACGAGGAGATCAAGCAGCAGCTCTGGTCCCGGCACCCCTACACCGACTGGCTGAGGGAGAATCAGATCCACCTGGATGATTTGCCTGCCCCACCGCGCTGGCATCCTACTGATTTCGATACCATCCTGGTGCGGCAGCGCGCGCACGGCTACACGGACGAGGACCTGCGCTTCATTCTGGCTCCGATGGCCAAAGGGGGTGAGGAGCCGATTGGATCGATGGGTGACGACACGCCGCTGGCCTGCCTCTCAGACAAACCCCGGCTCCTGTTTGACTATTTCAGACAGTTGTTTGCCCAGGTGACGAATCCCGCCATTGACCCCATTCGGGAAGAAATGGTGATGAGCCTCACCAGCTACATTGGCACCGAGCGCAACATCCTGGAGGAGACGCCCCGGCATTGCCACACTCTCAAGCTCGACCACCCCATCCTCACCAACTATGACCTGGAGAAGCTGCGCCGCGTCTCGCAGGGCGATTTTCTCGCGACGACGCTCCCGATGCTCTTTCAGGCGGAGGGCGGCGAGGAGGAGTTGCAGCGCGCCATCGACGGGTTGTGCCGCCGCGCATCCTGGGCGATACGGTCGGGCTACACCGTGCTGGTGCTTTCCGATCGCGGCGTGGACCCCATCTATGCGCCCATTCCCAGCCTGCTGGCGCTTTCCGCGGTCCACCACCACCTGATTCGCGAAGGCACGCGGACGCAGGTGGCTCTTATCGTCGAATCCGGCGAAGCGCGCGAAGTCATGCACTTCTGCCTGCTGATTGGCTATGGCGCCAGCGCCGTCAATCCGTACCTCGCCATCGAGACGCTGGAGCACATGTGCCGCGAGAACCTGCTCCCGCCCGAGTTGGAATTCGAGCAGGCGCTCAAGAATTACAAGAAGGCGATCAACAAGGGGTTGCTCAAGGTCTTCTCGAAGATGGGCATTTCCACGCTGCAAAGTTATCGCGGCGCACAGGTGTTCGAGGCAATCGGTTTGAGCCGGTCCGTGGTGGACACGTACTTCACCGGCACTACGTCGCGCATTGAAGGCGTGGGGCTGGGCGTGCTTGCCCGCGAGGCGGGACTGAAGCATGCGCACGCTTTTCGCAAGCTCGAAGATTGCGAGACTGAATTGCCGGTGGGCGGGCAGTATCAGTACCGGATCCGCGGCGAACATCATCTGCTGAATCCACTCACCATCAGCAAACTCCAGCACTCGGTGCGGCAGTCGAGCTTCGAGACCTATCGCGAGTACGCCGACGCGATCAATCAACAGAACCGGCAGCTAAGCACGTTGCGCGGTCTGCTGGATTTCAAAAAGGCGGACCGGGCGCTCTCGCTCGAAGACGTGGAGCCGGCTTCGGAGATCGTCAAGCGGTTCGCCACCGGAGCCATGTCGTTCGGTTCCATCAGCAAGGAGGCTCACGAAACGCTTGCCGTAGCCATGAATCGCATTGGCGCCCGTTCCAACACCGGCGAAGGCGGAGAAGCGGAGGAGCGTTTCCGTCCCGACCCGAACGGCGATTCGCGCCGCAGCTCCGTGAAGCAGGTCGCCTCGGGGCGCTTTGGCGTCACCGCCACCTACCTGGTGAATGCTGACGAGCTTCAGATCAAGATCTCACAGGGGGCCAAGCCCGGAGAAGGCGGGCAGCTTCCTGGCCACAAGATAGACTCCATCATCGCCAAGGTGCGCCACTCGATTCCCGGCGTGCCGCTGATCTCGCCGCCGCCGCATCACGACATCTATTCCATCGAAGACCTGGCGCAGCTTATCTACGATCTGAAGAACATCAACCCGGGCGCGCGCATTTCCGTGAAGCTGGTGGCCGAGGTGGGTGTCGGCATCGTCGCAGCAGGTGTCGCCAAGGCGCACGCCGACGTGATTCTGATCAGCGGAGACAGCGGCGGCACGGGCGCATCCCCGTTGACCTCCATCCGGCACGCGGGCATCCCGTGGGAACTCGGGCTCGCCGAAACGCAGCAGGTGCTGGTGTTGAATGACCTGCGCAGCCGCGTGCGCCTGCAAACCGACGGGAAGTTGTGCACCGGCCGCGATGTGGCCATCGCTGCTCTGCTGGGTGCTGAAGAGTACGGCTTCTCCACGGCGCCGCTCATCACGCTGGGCTGCGTCATGATGCGCAAGTGCCATCTGAACACCTGTCCAGTGGGCATCGCCACGCAGGATCCTGAATTGCGGGCGCGGTTTTCCGGTCAACCCGAGCACCTCATCAACTACCTGTTCTTCGTCGCGGAAGAACTGCGCGAGATCATGGCGCAGATGGGTTTCCGGACGATGAACGAGATGATCGGACGCGTGGACCGCCTCGTGACGCGGGATCTTTCCGGACACTGGAAAGCGCGTGGCCTGGACCTCACGTCCATCCTCCACAACCCTCCGGTTCCGCAACGCGTGGGCCGCCGCCAGTTGATCGCGCAAGATCACGGTCTCGAGCAGGCTCTTGATCATCAGCTGATTGACCTGACGCGCCACGCGGTTGAAAACGCCTCCGCGGTGGAAGTGAAACTTCCCATTCGCAACGTGCACCGCACGGTGGGCACCATGCTGAGCGGAGAAGTGGTGCGCCGCCATGGCTCCGGCGGACTGCCCGAGGACACCATCAGGCTGCAATTCACCGGCTCCGCCGGACAGAGCTTCGGAGCATTTCTGAGCAGAGGGATCACGCTGGAGCTGGAAGGCGAGGCCAATGACTATACGGGAAAGGGCTTGTCCGGAGGCAAGCTGGTGGTCTACCCGCCTCGCCAATCCGCTTTCCCGCCCGAGGAGAACATCATCGTCGGCAACGTAGTGCTCTATGGAGCCACCGCTGGTGAGGCGTACTTCAACGGCATGGCTGGAGAGCGCTTCGCGGTGCGCAACTCCGGCGCCACAGCCGTCGTGGAAAGCGTCGGCGATCACGGCTGCGAATACATGACCCGCGGTCTGGTGCTGGTGCTGGGCCCGACCGGCAGGAATTTCGCCGCCGGCATGACCGGAGGGGTTGCATTCGTGCTGGATGAAACCGGGGATTTCCGGGGGAGGAACTGCAACCGCGCCGGTGTAGACCTCGAGCCCGTGGAGGACGCGACAGATATCGCAGCCATACGGCGGCTCACGGAGGAACACCTGGCCGCCACGGGCAGTCCGCGAGCGCAGTGGATTCTCGAGCATTGGGCCGAGATGGTTCCCCGCTTTGTAAAGGTCTTCCCGCACGAGTACAAACGCGTGCTCGGTATTCCGCAAGGTCAGGCGACGGCTAACGTTGGCGCGGCTCCGGCGGAGATCAGGCAGGTGGTCTATGGGTAAGGTAACGGGCTTTCTGGAGTACGGGCGCCGGACCGCCGAGCGCAGGCCGGTCGCGGAGCGTACGCGGGACTACTTCGAGATCTATCAGGATCTTCCCGAAGAGCAGCTGCGCCAGCAGGGAGCGCGCTGCATGGACTGTGGGGTGCCCTTCTGCCACAGCGGCTGCCCGCTGAATAACGTCATCCCGGACTGGAATGACCTGGTTTACCGCGGACGCTGGCAGGACGCTCTGCGGGTGCTGCACTCCACCAACAACTTCCCGGAGTTTACCGGGCGCGCCTGTCCTGCGCCCTGCGAAGCCGCCTGTGTGCTCGGAATCAATGCGCCGCCCGTCACCATCAAGCTGATCGAGCAGACCATCATTGACCGCGCTTTGGCCGAGGGAGGGTTGCAGCCGCAACTGCCGGAAGTGCGTACAGGCAAACGCGTAGCCATTGTCGGCAGCGGACCGGCCGGCTTGGCTGCGGCGCAGCAGTTGAATCGCGCCGGCCATTTCGTAACGGTGTTCGAAAAATCCGACCGGATCGGCGGGTTGTTGCGGTACGGGATTCCGGACTTCAAGCTCAGCAAGAGCCTGATCGACGGCCGTCTGGAGCAGCTCAAGGCGGAGGGGATCGATTTTCAGGTGCGTGCTCATGTGGGCGGCAACGTGCCCGTCAAGGATCTCCGCGAGGAGTTCGACGCGCTTCTGCTAGCGGGCGGGGCCGAGCAACCGCGCAACCTTCACGTACCGGGCAGAGAGCTTCAAGGCGTCCACTTCGCCATGGATTTTCTCACGCAGCAGAACCGCAGGATAGCCGGCGACGCCATTCCGCCTGAAGAATCCACCACGGCCACGGGTAAACGTGTCGTGATTCTGGGGGGCGGCGACACCGGAGCCGACTGCCTCGGCACCTGCCACCGGCAGAATGCTCTCTCCGTGCATCAGTTCGAAATCCTGCCGCAGCCGCCCGCCTCTCGCTCCGATCAGACGCCATGGCCGATGTGGCCGCTGCAATTGAGGACGGAGAGTTCGCACGAAGAAGGCGGCTTGCGCGAATGGTCCGTTTCTGTGACGGACTTGACAGGAGACGAGCAGGGCCGTGTGCGCGAGGTGCGGGCTGTCAGAGTAGGCCCTCCGCCGGAGTTCACGCTGCAGGCCGGCACGGAATTCACATTGGAAGCGGACCTGGTACTGCTCGCCATGGGCTTCCTCGGTCCGGTCCGCACGGGGCTTATCGAGGAACTCGGCGTCAGGCTGGACCCGCGAGGGAACATCGCCACCGGCGACGATTACATGTCGTCACTGCCGGGCGTATTCGCGGCCGGCGATATGCGGCGAGGCCAATCCCTGATTGTCTGGGCCATCGCCGAGGGGCGCCGCGCCGCCCGGTCGATCGACAAGTGGCTGATGGGCGAAAGCCTGTTACTCTGATTCAGCCGGCGCCACGCCGGTGTTGTTCCTATTCAACGGTCTCTTCGTCTTCAGCGCGCGTATCCGGAGCGCTTTGCAGGGCGCGCGGTGAGACATCGATCGGATCGAGCGTAGCGATTTCGTCGCCCTCCGCTGCGCCCAACTCACGGAATCTCCGCGCGCTCGGAAAGACTCGGGTCTCCAGGGACGCGGCGGCCTGATTATAGCTCTCCACGGACCGTTGCAGGTTCTGCCGCAGCCTCTCCAGATGGCCGGCGAAAACGCGCAGCCGCTCGTAGAGAGTTGACCCGAGGGCGCTTACCTGCATGGCGCTCTCCGCCATCTTCTCCTGGCGCCAGCCATATGCCACCGCTTTGAGCAGGGCGATCAACGTCGTTGGCGTGGCCAGAATCACCTGGTGCTCCACGCCGAATTCGATGAGCGAAGGATCCTGCTCCAGCGCCGCGCTGAAGAAGGTCTCACCCGGCAGGAAAGCTACAACAAACTCAGGCGCCGCTGAGAACTGGTTCCAGTAGGCTTTGCTGCTCAGCCTTGTCAGGTGCTGCCGCACCTGTGCGGCGTGTTCCTTGAGTTTCGAGCGTTTGGCGGTCTCATCCTGTGTGCCCAGTGCGTCCAGGTAAGCCTGCATCGAAACCTTGGCATCAACGACGATCTCACGGTTATTCGGCAAGCGTACGAGCATGTCCGGGCGCACGCGCCCTTGCTCTCCCTCCGCGTGAGCTTGCAGGTAGAAGTCGCAGTGATCCACCATTCCCGCCAGTTCTACGACACGCCTCAGCTGAATCTCACCCCATCGTCCGCGCACGGTCGGACTGCGTAGCGCCTGCACCAGGTTCGCCGTCTCGGTGCGCAACTTCTCCTGGCTTTCGGCCAAGGACCGCACTTGCTCCCTGACACCGGCGTAGGCTTCCGCCCTGGTGTGCTCCATCGCCTGCACGCTTGTGTCGAGCCTTTGCAAGGCATCCTGCAAGGGGCGTACCAACTCTCCAATGGTTTTGCCGCGGCTCTCGAGGTCGGCTTGGGCTCCTTGTTGAAACTTCTCCAGGGTGGCTGTGGCCAAGTCGAGGAAGGCGCGGTTGTTCAATTGGAGCGCATCGCCGGAGAGCGCTTTGAAGGTGTCCAGCAGCCGGCTCTCGGCTTCGTGCAGGAGGGCCAACTTTTCCTCCGCCGCTTTGGCTTCCTCTTCGATTCTGGTTTCCAGCGCGGCTTTCTCCGCTGCCATCGTCGCGGCTTCGCTACGCACTGTCTCAGCAGTTTGCTGCCATTCAGCGCGCTCCGCTGTCAATTCGGAGATTCTCTGTTCGCGCCCGCTGAGGCGTTCTTCAAAAGCTGAGCGCAAGGCGCGAAGCCGGGAAGCGGACAGCAGCATCGCAATCAGTACTCCCAACAGCATTCCGCTGAGTGCTGCGCCCAGAGTAACGATGAATGGATCCTGAGGAGGCATGGTCACCTTTGTGTATCAAGGCTCGGCTGTTCACCAACATCCGAACTGTTTCGTCCACCTAGTATCGCCTACCGCCGAGGCAGCGCATCTGAGTTCGGGCGCACCTGCCACACACGGCGCTGGTTCATCGGAAAATAGCAGAATCAGTAAGGGACTATGAACATCGCGTTGGATGCCACCCCGCTCACGGTTCCGACCGGGGGCATCGTGCGATACACGGTTGAACTCGCGTTGGCCCTTGCGAGGAGTTTTCCTCGCGATAACTACTGGCTGGTGTCGGACCAGCCTTTCCCGGCGTTGTCCGATGGCCTGCCCAATCTCCGCGTGGGGGGAAAACCCCGCAACGCGCTCGAACGGAAGTGGTGGAGTTTCGGCCTGCCGATTGAGTTGCACCGGCTTCAGGCCGGCGTTTTCCACGGAGTGGATTTCTGCGTGCCATACCTTCCTTTGCTGCCGTCCGTGCTCACGCTTCACGATCTGTCTCCGTGGCGCAGGCCTTTCCGGCAGGCGTCGCGGAGGGTCCGCGAGCGCACTCCGTTCTTGTTGCGGTCCGGCCTGGCGACTATGGTGATCACGCCCACGGAGAGCATACGGCGGGAAGCCTGTGAAGCGTTCGGCCTGCATCCCTCCAGGGTGATAGCAGTGCCGCTGGCCGCTTCTTCGCTTTTCCGGCCGGTAGCGGCCGAACCGTCGCGCCGGCCCTATTTCCTATGCGTTTCAACTTTGGAACCCCGCAAAAACCTGGGCGTGATTGTCGATGCCTGGCGGCAGGTGCGAGGGCGTTTCGATGTAGACTTGGTGCTCGCCGGATGCCGCCGCGACGACTTCCCGGCCATCGCCGAAGAAGACGGCTTGCGTCTGCCCGGTGCAGTGGCGGACGCGGATTTGCCGGGGCTGTATTCGGGCGCGGCCGCCTTTCTGTATCCTTCCAGTTATGAAGGTTTCGGACTGCCCTTGCTGGAGGCTATGCAATGCGGGGCAGCGGTTTTCACGTCATCTGATGCTGCCCTCGTGGAGGTGGGGGGTGAAGCCGCGGTTCAACTGGATGCCGATGACCCTCGCCAATGGGCTGAAGCCATGACCGCCGTTCTATCGCGCCCGGAATGGCGGGCTTCACTGCAAGCGGGGGGTCTCCGGCGGGCTGCCCAGTTCGAATGGGGTAAGACGGCTCGAGCCACGCGTGAGGTTTATGACGAAGCCATCCGGCGCTTCTGACGGCCTGCCTGGCGCACTGATGCTCGCGCCAGAGGCGCCGTACCCGCTGGAAGGAGGCGGAGCCCTCCGCTCAGCGGCTCTACTGCACTATCTCTCCGAAAGCTACACTGTCGACCTGATTGTTTTCCGGCAACCCGGGGCTCCGCATCCGTCGGAGAGCTTACCTCCCGGGTTGGTGCGCGACGTCCACGTAATCAACCTCCCCTTCCACTCCCGCAAGCCAATAGCAAGGGCGTGGAGGAACCTGGAACGCGGTGCGCGCAAGGTTCCGCCGCTCATTGACCGTTTTTCCGGCTTTGAGCGGCAGATTCGGGACTTCCTGCGCGGGAGGCATTACGCAGTGGCCGTTATCGAGCATATGTGGTGCGCCGGCTATCACGGTATATTGGCTCCGCACGCCGGGCGCCTGGTATTGGATTTACACAATGTCGAATCTGTTCTGCATGCGCGTTCGGCCGATGCAGCCTCCTGGCCGGCCGCTTTCCTTCACAGGCGTTTCTCCTCCGCCTGCCTCGAATTGGAGCGGACCTGGCTGCCGCAATACTGGCGCATTCTGACCGCCTCCCGGCATGACGCGGATCTGGTCAACCGCATTGCTCCGGGCGCGCGACCTGTGGTCTATCCGAACACTATCCCGCCTGTGGCTGCTCCGGAGAGGCGCGAAGGCCACTTCATAGCGTTCTCGGGAAACCTGGAATACGCCCCTAATGTCGATGCCGTTCGCCATTTTCGTCAGGCTATCTGGCCCAATCTCAGCCGGCGGTGGCCTGCCCTCGAGTGGCGCGTGATTGGCAAGAACCCTCACGCGGTCCAAAGCCTGGTTTCCGGAGAACCCAGGATACGTCTTGCCGGGGCAGTGGCCAATCCGGTGGCGATGCTGGCGGAAGCGCTGGTCGCGATTGTCCCTCTGCTGGCTGGCAGCGGGACGCGGGTGAAGATCCTCGAAGCCTGGGCGGCTGGCGCGCCCGTCGTGTCCACTGCCGTGGGAGCCGAGGGACTGGAGGGCACGCCCGGGGAACACTGGCTTCAAGCTGATGATCCCGCTGAGTTCACGGAAGCCGTGGAACTTTTGCTGAGTTCCCCTGACCGGCGGAAGGCCATGGGGCGTGCGGGCCGGGCACTTTATGAGCAACAATACACTTGGGATGTGGGTTGGGAATTCCTAAGAAGAACCGGCATATAGATTATTCTGTTGTAGATTATTCTGTTGTTCCTAAACGGCATATACTATAGAGACGCTCATGCGCCTGTCTGTTGACGCTCACGCGATTGGACGGCATCTTACGGGGAATGAAGTTTACGTCCGGAGCCTGTTGAAATCGTTGGTTGATTTGGACCGCGACTCGGATTTCATTGCCTATATTTCGTCGCCGGAGGCGGCCGCCTGGCTGCCTGAGGGGGTCCGTGGATGCCAGGTGTCCACCAGCCCGTTCATCCGGCTCGGCTGGCAATTGCGCAGACGATTATTGGAAGATCAGCCGGACCTGCTGCACGTCCAATATACGGCGCCCCTGGCTTGCCCCGTCCCCGTAGTGGTCAGCGTGCACGATGTCAGCTTCCTGGAGCATCCCCGGTTCTTTCCGGCCGCCCGGGTGTTCCAGTTGCAGCGCACCGTCGGGCGAACCGTCCGGAAGGCGGAATTCGTGCTCGCGCCCAGCGAGTTCTCCCGGCGGCGGATCATTAAAGCGTATGGTATCGACGGCGGCAAGGTCGTCGTGGCGCCGAACGCAGCCGCCTCCACGTTCCGACCCATTAGCCGTGATAAGGCCAAGGCGGGAGTGGCCAAGAGCTTTGGCCTGCGAACTCCCTTCATCCTCTTTGTGGGGGACCTGACGCCGCGTAAGAACCCGGATGGCCTTATTCGGGCGTTCACCGAATTGTTGAAGAACACGCCCGGGTTGCCGCACCATCTCGTGTTCGCGGGGCAGGACGGATGGCGTGCGTCTGTAGCGCGCGACGCCGCCTCCTCGAGCGGTCTTGCGGAGCGCATTCACTTTCTCGGTTTCGTCAGTGATGCGGACCTGCTGCAACTCTACAACGCGTGCGAGTTGTTTGTTTTTCCATCATGGTATGAGGGCTTTGGCATCCCTGTGCTGGAGGCCATGGCTTGCGGCCGGGCTGTAGCCTGTTCGAATGCCTCGGCTTTGCCTGAGGTGGCGGACGGCGCAGCGTTGTTCTTCGACCCGTCCTCGGCCAGCGCCATGGCGGGCGTGATGCGGGAACTGCTGATTGACCCGCAACTGCGGCAGCGCATGGAGCGGCTCGGTCTTCAAAGATCAACCCATTTCCGCTGGGAAGACTCGGCCCGGCGCACGTTGGAAGTCTATGGCCGCGTGGTGGAAGCCCGGTCACCTCAACGCGTCGCCGTGCATTCTCTGCCTGCGCGCCCGGCATGATTCCCTCCGCACGGCTTCTCACTCTGACGGTGTTCTGCGCCGCCTGCTTCCTTCAGGCACAGGACCCCCTCCGCGAGGGTGAGCAACTGCGTTACAGCATCAACTGGCCCAGCGGTCTCAGCCTCGGTGAAGCCACTCTGGGCACGGCGCGCGTCATCCCCGACGACGGCGGACAGGCGTTGTGGACGTTTTCCATGCAACTGGAAGCCAGTGTGCCCGGCTTTCTTGTCAAGGATGAGTACCGCTCCGTGGCCACCGAGGATTTGTGCTCGCTTGAGTTCCTGAAAGACTCCACGCACGGGAAGCGGCGGACGCTTGAGAAGACGGCGTTCGACAGGGAGAAGTCCCTGGCCACGCGCACGACGCTGGAGGGAGGCGGCAGCTCAGTCATTCCGGTGGACGCCTGCGCCCGGGATGCTCTCGCATTCTTGTTCTTCCTGCGCCGTGAGCTGGCCAAAGGCAGGTTGCCTGCCTCCCAGACGATTCTGTTCGGGGCGGCTTACCGGATACGCTTCCGGTACGTCGGGGCGCAGCCTTTCCGGCGTGGCGAGACACTCCTGGAAGCTGACCGGCTCATCGTCTCTTTGACCGGCCCCGCTTCGGAGACAACTCTGGAAGTGGCCTTCGCGCGCGATGATGCACGCACGCCCGTGCTGTTCAAGACAAGGCTGCCTCTGGGAGATTTCACCATGGAGTTGGCTGAGTAGACATGCGGATCGCATTTTACTCTCCGCTCCCGCCGTTGCGGACGGGGATTGCCGACTACTCGGCGGCGCTGCTCGAGCCGTTGCGACGGCTGGCTGAGGTGAGCGTGATTGACTCTGCTTCGAAGCCGGTCGAATCCAATGGCGCTGATGTCTTCCTCTATCAAGTGGGCAATAACACGCACCACGGCTTCGTCTATGATGCGGCCTTGAAGCAGCCGGGCGTGATCGTGCTGCACGAGGCGAATCTGCACCACCTGATCGCCGAGATGACGATCAGGCGGAACGATTGGGACGCCTACCTCGAGGAAGTGGAATACGACGGTGGCCCGCGGGCGCTGGAACACGCCCGCCGCGTGCGGGAACTCGAAGTGGGACCGGATTACGAGAACGTTCCCATGCTTCGCCGCCTCCTCGAGCGGTCGCAAGGGGTCATCGTGCACAACCGGTCAACCGAACACCAGGTTCGGACGGCTGGTTTCACCGGGCCCATCGCAGTGATTCCGCACGGCGCCTGGGTTCCGCGAGCCGACCGTATGGAAGGGCGCTCCAGGCTCGGCCTGGATGAACGTACACCGCTAATCGGTATCTTCGGCTTCCTGAAGCCCTACAAGCGGATCAGGGAAGCGCTGCGCGCCTTCCGGCGCCTGGTGAGAGTGCAGCCCGGGGTCCGCATGATCCTGGTCGGGGAAAGCCATCCCGAACTACCCATGGAGTCCCTCATCCGCGGACAGGGGCTGCCCGGCGCCATCCGGCACATCGACTATGCGCCGATTGAGGAGTTCGTTTCCTATATGGCGGCCTGCGACATCGTGGTGAACCTGCGCTATCCGACGGCGGGGGAATCCAGCGGCACGTTGTTGCGCGCGCTCGGGCTTGGCAAAGCGGTGCTGGTTTCGGACGTGGGCAGCTTCGCGGAGTTGCCGGATGAAATCTGCCTGAAGGTCCCCGTGGGCGCTTCGGAGGAGGACCTGCTGTTCGAGTACCTCAACCTGCTGGTTTCGCGCCCGGAACTCGCGCGCGAGTTGGGCGCTCATGCCGCCCGGTGGGTTGAGCGTGAGTGCAATTGGGGCCGGGTGGCCGGACTCTATGTTCGTTTCCTCGAAGCCGTAGTCGAAGGCCGCCCGTGGGGAGATGCGCAAGAGCCGCGTGAGGAAGACCGCAAGACAGAACACGACCCCGTTTCCGCCGAGTCTGTCCTGGAGTGGTCCGGCCCGGATGCTTCCACCCGCGAATACGCCGGAACCCATCTGACGAGACTCTCCAGGACGCTGGAAATCACCCCGGCGGGTACTGAATCTGACCGCGTGCTCGAGATGGGGACGTACCTGCAAATAGCGCCCGTCCTCAAGACGAAGCTGGGCTATGGCGAAGTCCGGGGCTGCTACTACGGTCCGGCGGGGAAAGTGGACCACCGCAGGGTCACGTCCGATACGGGCGAACCCTTTGAGTGCGAAGTCGACCTGTTCGACGCGGAAGAAGATCCATTCCCGTATCCGGACGGGCACTTTTCTACCGTCCTGTGCTGCGAACTGATCGAACATCTGGCCTCCGACCCCATGCACACGATGGCGGAGATTAACCGGATTCTGCGGCGCGGCGGCCACATTGTGCTGACGACGCCCAACGCCGCCTCACTGCGCGCCCTTTCAGCCGTTTTGCAGGGTTACCATCCGGGCTTTTACCCGGCGTATCTGCACCCGGCACGGCTGCAGTCGGAAGGCGCCGCGCGCCACAACCGCGAGTACGCGCCCAAAGAAATCTGGAGGCTGCTGTTGGACGCCGGCTTTGAAGTGGTGCGCCTGGAGACCGGTCCTTTCCTCGAGGAAGCCAAACCCGAATTTGCCTGGGTTTCGCACATGCTTGCCAGTTACCGCCTCCCTGATGACTTGCGCGGCGATGGCATCTACGCCGTCGGCCGAAAGACCGGTCCTGTGAAGGACCGCTATCCGGATTGGCTATACAGCTGATGGGTGTCAGGTTTTCCGAGTGGCAAATCAATCCCGAGCCCGACGCAAGGGCGATCGCGCTGCGCTTTGGTTTAGAAAACCGGAGCGAGGACGCCTGGCGCTGCGAGGATCACTACTACGTCGCCTGGCAACTCATGGATCCCGAAACCGGGACTTTTATCTCCGAGGGCAGATGGATTCCCCTCGAATATGGGATGGAGCCGGGCGAGAAGGTTGTGGTAAAGGTGTCCGTCGAGTTGCCTCGCGAACCGGGCCGTTATCACGTCTACGTTTCCCTGCTTTCCGAATCCGCGGGATGGTTCTACAGCCTCGGGTGGCCTTTCCTGCTCGTTGACGCACGCGTTGAAGAGGGCCGGGCGCAAGTACTTGACACCAGGGTCACCACGACCGCCGGGTTACGGCGCGCCAGAATGCTTGGCTCGCTGCACAGGGTTCTCACGCTACCGGTGACGACCCTGTGGGACCACAGGCGATTGATCCGCTCCATGGTGCGGCGCGACATCGCGGCGAGGTACCGGGGATCACTGGGCGACGTGCTCTGGACCGTCCTGAATCCCCTGCTGCTCATGCTCACCTACTTCTTCGTGTTTGGGGTCGTGCTCCAGGCGCGATTCGGGACTGATCCGAGCCGGTCGGGATTCGCCCTTTACTTTCTCGCCGGCATGCTGCCGTGGCTGCCTTTGAGCGAGGCCGTAGCCCGTTCACCGGTCGTCATTCTGGAGCATCAGAATTTCGTCAAGAAGCTGCTTTTCCCGGTTCAGATTCTTCCCTCCAACCTGGCTCTCGCGGGGCTGGTGACGGGTGTCTTTGCGCTGGGCGTCTTTCTTGTCATGCTGCTTCTAACGCGCGGCTCGGTTCCGGTATCAGCGGTCTGGCTGCCCGTGCTGCTGGTGCCACAGCTCATGTTGACGCTGGGACTTTGCTGGTTCCTCGCTGCGACGGGTGTTTTTGTGCGAGATCTGTCCCAAGTCATCGGATTTCTGCTCACCTTGTGGTTTTTTCTAACGCCCATCTGCTATCCGGAAAGCGCTTTGCCTGCGGCGGCAATCCCCATCCTCGAGAAGAACCCCCTGTTCGTGCTGGTGAGGGGCTACCGGGCGATCTTTCTCGAAGGGTCGGCTCCCGCCTTCGGACCGTTGTGGAAGTTGTGGGTTGTCTCGGCGCTGGTCTTCGTGGCAGGGCGAGCCTGGTTTCACAAACTGAGGCGCAGCTTCGCCGATGTGATCTGAACAGGACGCCGGGTCCGGCCGCTGTTACTTCAGGTAGTCAAACAGGGAGGTTCTCGGTGCGGTGCCCTTGGCAGCCAGCGCCGCCTCTTGCTGGTGACGGGCCTGTTTCAGTTCCAGAATCGCGGCCGTCAAATCCGTATCTTCGATTTCACTCAGCGCGGTCTTGAGGTTGAATTCCTGTTTGTGCGAAAAATCAACGGCTTCGGCGAGGCGGCCCTGAACTACGCCCACATAGTGGAGCTCTCCGTTGAGGTGCTCGCTGGCCGTTCTGATGGATGCAAGGGCAGTCTCAATCCTCGCGGAGTCGTCAGACAGCAGAGCCGCCCGCAAGCTGACCAATGCCGCAAAGACGTTGCGGCTTGGATCCGGGTGGTCAAAGATTTCCCGGGCGTTGTGGGCGTAGCTGAACTGCGAGCCGCGCGGATCCCTGATTTCGAGCGCCGTTTCCGTTCCCTGGTAGTCTCCCGCGGGATTGGCGCGCGTCATGTCGAGGACATACGGCGGCCGATCATCTCGCGTGCCCCCGAAAACGTACCGGCCGTCGAACCGGGTGTTGCTCAGCGAGATCATGTGGCCGATCAGGCCCTCCACTTCGATGGCTATCAACCTGCGGCGCGTGGCGTCCGAAGTCCCGGAAGCGCCTTGGGAGGCCAGCGACGCGGCTCGGTCCATGCTCAGCAGCGCGCTCTGCAGGGCCTGTTCGGAGGTGTTCACCGTTTCCCGGACACGGGAGAGGTTGGCTCGAATCTGGAAGAGGTGCTCCAAATCAGCCCGTATTTGCAGGGCTTGGCTAATCTGATCCGGGTTGTCGGAAGCTCTGTTGAGCTTCCTGCCGGAACTGATCTGCCCTTCGACGCGCCCCAGCGTGCGGTTCGTCTGTCTTAAGGCCGCCAGAAACCGCTCACTGGCTGGATCGATGTTCTGCACCATGCAGGTCCCCCTCAGCGCACCATCCCTAGCAGGGTTTCAGTCATCTCGTCGAGCACGCTGACCATCTTCGCGGCGGCCTGGTAGGCCCGCTGGAATTGAATCAGGTGGACGGCTTCTTCATCCAGGGACACTGAGCTGATCTCGGCGCGCAGGTTGCGGGCCTGCGTCAGCGTAAGGCCCTGGACGTAGCCCGCTTGCCGGGCGGAATTCAGTGTCCGCCCCACCTCGGCCGCCAGGTTCCCGTAGAACTGCGTGAATGTCAGGCCGTCAATCTCCTGCGAACTGACTAGTCCTGCCAGGCTCAGCGCCACGCCGTTGCCGCCTTCCTCGCCCGGCAGCGAGGCAGCCAACTGCGCAGGCGTGAGGGCTACGCGGAGTGATGCCGCGGCGCCCAAGGCAGGGTTGTAGGTGAACAGGCCGCTGCCCGGTGCTCCGTTCAGATCCACGCCGGTGCGCAGCAAGCCGTTGACGCGGTCAGCAAGAGACTGGGCCAGCCTGTTCAGTTCGGTGAGATAGCCGGGGATGTGCTGGTTGCGGAACTCCAGCAATCCCCCCAGCCGCCCTTGCTGGATGAGGCCGCTGATGTCCCTGCCCTGCCAATCCGCGATCTTCGCCGAGCCGGAAAACTCCGCCGTGATCGCGTAGAGGGTGTCGCCCATCACAAGCGGGGACTGTCCTCCCAACAACAGGTTCAAGGTGCCGTCCGGCTGCTCGAGGACTGTGATGCCGGCCAGATGCGACAGTTCCTCGAGTGTCGATTGAATCCTGGCATCCAGGTTGGCATCCTGCCGCTGGGCGTGGTTGCGGCGCAACTCGATGTTGATGTCCCGGATTTGTCCCGCCAGGTCATTGATCTTGGCGACCGTGCTGCGGATATCGACCGACGCGGTATCGCCGCTGCGTTGAATGGCGCCGGCCAGGTGGCTGAAGGCGGAGGCCGTTTCCCCTGCCCGTTGTATGACGTTCTGGCGTGCCGTGCCGTCATTGGGGACGACGGACCAGGCCGAAAAACTGCGATACAGCGCATCGAGCGCCGAAGCCAGGCCCCCTTGCCCGGTAATGTCGAATGCCGGTTCCAGCCCGGCTAGACTGACACCGAGTTGATCCAGGCGACCGAAGCGTTCCGCCTGTGTCCACACCGCGCGTTCCGCGTAGCTGGAACGGGCGCTGATCACCGCGATGCCCTGAAGACCGCCGGGCAACCCCAAGTCGGGCTGAAATGCATTCGGTATGAAGCTGACCCGCTGCTTTGCATAGCCGGCGGTGGAGATGTTGCTGACGTTGTTCTGGACCACGCTCAACGCGCGCTCCAGTGCCCGCATGGAGCCGGCGGCGGCGTTCAAAGTGGATAACAGGTTAGACATACATCCCTGCCATCGGGCGGCGCTTACCCGGCAGCACCGGAGCCCGGAGCGCACTCAGCCCCGCGCACGGGCGGCGTGTTTCGCCGGTTTTGTGGCTCGGTTTCAAAACTCTCCCAGCAAGCGGCGCCTCTCCGGCAGCAGCGCCTGCTCTCCTTGCGGCGTATAGTCAGCCGCGGCAGCCAGCAGCAATCTCCCCCATCCGAGGTAGAACCCCCCGGCGTGATGGAGCAACCTGCTGATGTCCTCCAATTCCACTTTCAGGCGCCCTACTTCAGTACCCAACTGTTGGTGCAAAGGACCGTGCTGCAACTCGGTGGATCGTAGTTCCTGGACCATTCCCTGCAATTTCGCCATGCAGTCCACGGCTGATTCCAGCCAACCTGCGCAACCATCCAGGCTGGACGGGTTGCCCGACAGCAGAGATTCCTTCACCCTGGCCAGGGCCCAGAGCGCTTCTCCTGTCAGGTCGCAAGGATGTTCGCGCGCGTGCATGTGCACTACTTCAGGTGATCGTCAATCAGGCGCTGGCTGATTCGCAGCGCATCCACCTGGTACCGTCCGGTTTGGACATCCGCGCTCAGCTTCTCCAGGCGTGCCGCGCGGTCTGGGGATTCCGCGCCCAGCACGCGCAATTGTGCGCCGAGATCGGACAAATGGATCTTATCTCCTCCGTCCCCCTTGCCAGCCGCACGCTCTCCGGTGCCGGTGCCGCGGGTCACGCCCTGCCCGGAGTGGGTTTTATCCAGACCGGGCCGGTTTGCTCCGCCCGGCTGGACGCCGCTCATGCTCGGATCATTGATTTTCATGGATGAATCTCGGGCATTCCTCCTGTCAGGCTTATCGGTTAGAAGACCACGGGAGTTTAGCGCCTATCGCGCCCCGCTACGGTAGTTCCTGCAAAGTCAGGTCAATCTCCCTCCGTTCTCCTTCAACCACCAGGAGATTCCGGGCCCATTCCGGGGGCCAGGCTTGGCGATTGTCCGACTCCGGCAGGTAACTGCTGAGGACCTCGTAGCGTCCCGGAGGCAGCCCGTCGAAACGATACGCTCCCTTCTCGTCGGTACGGGAGCGCTTCAGTCCGCCCAGACGCCCGCCCACGTCGCCTTCCAACGCCCGCAGGTAGACCGGCGCGCCGATAGCGGGGTCTCCCCGGGCGGTTTTCACAGTTCCGAGAAGGACTGCCGGCGCAGCCGAAAGGACAGCCACCAGTTCATGATTCTGTCCGGGGGTAAGGACGGCCAAGTAGGCTTCCTCCTCGCGGCTGGCGCCAAGAACGGATGCGATGTACAGGTGAGACGGGGCGAGCAGCGTGAATTCCCATTCTCCAGGCCCCAAAACGCTCTTTCCGCCGCAATCCAGCCGCACTGCGGGGCTGTCGGGGTACCCTCTGCGCCTCAGGAAGCCGAAAACCGCCAGGTTGGCCGGTGCCGCCTGCCGGCTATGTGACTGCTGGCAGGCGAGTTGCACTTCCGGCGCAGCAGCCATCTGTAAAGCCACGGCCGTTTCGGATTGAATCAACCTGACCGCTTGGTAAGCTGCGCGCAGTCCGGCTGAGGTCTGCGCCTCGGCAATCAACTCGTAGGAGGCAGGCGCCAGGTGATCGAACCGGAACCGCCCCTCCCGGACAGCCGCCTCCCGCTTGCCGGTTTCTGAAAGCAGCGTGACGGATTGAGCCGCTCCCGTGATGGTTCCGGTCAGGGATCCCAGTTTTCCTTCCAGAGGCGTCAGGTCAATGCCCGCGATTTCCTCATCCAGGCTGACCAGGACAGGCCGGGACTGTCGAGCGCTGGTGGCCTGCCCGAACCAGGTAGGCAACCGGTCCCTGCCATCTTCGGACGGCAAGGCCGCCGTCTGGATGTAGTACCGCCCCGGTGGGAGTCCCGCCAGACGATAGATCCCGCGGTCATCGGTCTGCGAAACGGCTTCCAGTTTCAGCGGCCGCCCCTCGCGGTAGGCATGAATCGCCAACCCGGCGATGCCGACCTCGTTGTCATCGTTCACCTGCCCCGTCACCACGCCTAGTCTCTTCAACCTGATTTCGGCGGTAAACCGGGCGTCGCCGGCCACGAACACGGGCGTACCGGGTTGTTGCCAGCCTTTCTGGCCATAGGCGGACTCTGCGTAGCCCTTCTTCCTGGCTGTCAGGCGGTAAGCGCCGGCTGGCAGGGCGGGGAATTCGAAACGGCCCTTTGGCCCGCTGACGGTTCTGTGGGGCGCTGACCTGCTCTGCCAACCCTCGGCTTCGGCCACCACTTCGGCCCCCGATACCGGCTTCGAAGTCCTGTCTTCCACCACCACGCCTTGGAGGACGGCAGCCGTCATCGCAGCCGGGAGCAGCCACCACAGTGCGAATAAAAGTGTAGTATTGTCAGCTACTTGCCAGGCGAGTCGGGCGCAGGAAGCGAAGCCAGGAAGGCTTCTGAGGATATGCCGGACACGCCGATTCGTCTCCAGCCAAAACCAGCCGGTTTTCCTGGGACTTGCCGGTGTCGCGGCAACAGGCAAGCAGGCGCTCTGCATTGAACCCTATCATACCTGCATATTGCCGAATGTAGCTCGTGGTGAAAACGCCCCCCGGCAACTCGCCAAGCTCGCCTTCTTCGATGGCTCGCAAGTAGCGGGCATTGATTCTGGTGGCGGCGGAGAGGTCCTGGAGGCTCAATCCAAGGCTCTCCCGGAGTATCCGGGCTTCGTGAAAAACGTCCCGGAGTGGGGAAAGAGAGCAACTGTCCAACGCCATGGTGCGCTCACAGCGGTGCGGGGGCGCGACCGCAAGCCCCGCCCGCAAAGGTACATCATACACTGTGCCGAGCAAATTGCAATATCAGTGGAGTGGATTAACCAAAAATAATTGCCTCGCGCCATGGCCTGAGGGGAATCATCGGAATTGACGCCAAGTGGCCAGCTAAGGGTAAGATCTGAGGACGAAACCCTGGAGGTGTACACATGAACGCAGCCGGATCGAGGCGCCATTTCATTGCGTGGTCCGCCACGGCGCTATCCGCCAGCCGAGTCGCCGGGGCTAACCAGCGCATACGCCTTGGCGTGATTGGCACGGGTTCCCGCGGCCAGTAGCTGATGCGCCGCTTACTGGCCATGGGCGGCTCCGAAATTCTGGCGGTCTGCGACATTTGGGATGAGCGGCGGGACAAGGCAGCTTCCGTCGTGCCGGGAGGAGCCAAGTCGTACCTCGACTACCGCGAGCTTCTCGAGCGGCAGGACATCGACGGAGTAGTGATTGCCAAACCCGAGATCATCCGCCGCCCTGGCGTCTCCGCCACACCGGACGAGCACTTGAAGACCTGGCTGGAGTGCATGCGGGATCGCCGCGACCCCAACGCCGACGCCGTCAGCGGGCACTACTCGGCCATGGCCTGCCACCTGGGGAACTTGGCCTACCGCAGGAAGGCTCGCGTGGAGTGGAACCGCAAGTGGGACGTGTAGCTGAGGCTCACCGAGGTTTGGTCTGCGGCCGCGCAGACAAGACGGGCTGCACGGGCAAGTGCTGAACCCGTGCAGCCCGTTGCTTAGACCGCGGGCGCTACAGGCTGATCGATCCGATCAGAAACTGAGGAACTCAATCCAGCCGGGAAGATGCGCTGTGTTCCGCCGGCCGGGTTTTCGACGTTGCCGCTGGAAATGTCGGACTGACGGATAAACGGGGTGTTGTTGACGCGGCCGCACGCGTCTGGTCAGTAGCGATGTGAGTAGCCGTGATCTTCGCGGCAGGCACAACCGCCCCCGACGCGTCACGGACGTACCCGGAAATCTGCTGCGTCGTGTACTGGGCCCACAGGCCAGCTACCGCAGCAAGAGAAAGAACAAAACACCTGAGCAACAGCATGTGTGCTCAACCTCCTCACCCCAAAAAATAGTCTCGATTATGCAACACCCGAACTGATCTGAACCCAAATACTCTCGCTGCGCAAACAATGCAAGTGACCCCGCGCACACGGCGTTGGATCAACGGCCACAGTGTGGTGAACTGAATGGAAGGAGGAAACGAATGGCCTTGACTGAGTCCACCATGCTGCCGCTGGGCACGCCGGCGCCGACCTTTTCGTTGCCGGATGTGGTGTCCGGAGAGACCATCAGCCTGGAGACATTTGAAGGCAGGAAGGCTCTGCTGGTGATGTTCATCTGCCGCCACTGCCCGTATGTAGTGCATGTTCAGGAAGAGTTGGCGCGCCTGGGCCGCGACTACGCCGAGAAGCCCCTGGGCATCGTCGCAATTTCCGCCAACGATGTGGCCAACTATCCGGAAGACGCCCCGGAGCGGCTGAAGGACATGGCCAGGAAACTGGGCTTCCAGTTCCCTTACTGCTACGACGAATCGCAGCAGACGGCCAAGGCATACACGGCGGCATGCACGCCGGACTTGTTCCTGTTTGATGGAGACCGCCGCCTGGTCTACAGGGGGCAATTGGATGCCAGCCGCCCGGGGAACGGCATTGCGGTGACGGGGAAGGACTTGCGCACGGCCATCGAGGCCGTGCTCGCCGGGCAGCCCGTCAGCGGCCAGCAGATACCGAGCATCGGCTGCAACATCAAATGGAAACGGGGCAACGAGCCGCGCTACTGAGCCGGGACAACCGTTTTCACCTGCTGTAAGAACTTCGCGCGCTAGAAACCCATGACGCGGCGGACGTGTTCGCGGCTAATGCGCAGGCTCTCGCGCAGCGGGCGCGTCAGCTGAAAGCCGCGCGGGTGGGCGAGTTCGATGGCCAGTTGACCGGAAAAGCCGATTTCGCGCAGCGTGCGCGCCACGCCCGCGAAGTCCACGACGCCCTCGCCGAGCGCTTCCGTCCAAACGCCTTTAGCGTCGCGGTCCCGCAAGTGCGCATAGACAATGCGGCTGCGATGGCGGCGCAGAAAATCGATCGGGTCCACACCGGCGTTAATCAGCCAGTCGATGTCAGGACCGAGTTTGGAGTCGGGCACTCTCTGGAGCGTACCGGCCAAATCATACTCCTGCTCGGCTACTTCGTAGCTGTGGTTGTGCAGGTTGATGGTGATGCCGCGCTGAGAGAAGATTCCGGTCATGCGCCGGAGCACTTCCGCTTGAGCATCCAATTCTTCAGTCGTCTTGCGCCGGTTGGCGCTTCCCACCGTGGCACCCAGCGTTCGTGCTGAGAGTTTCTGCAACCGCTCCGCCACCAAGCCGGCTTCATCCAGAATGCGGGCATGCTCCTCGCGCCGAAACATAGGGGCAGAGTAGGAGGCGCCCAGGACCGGCAACCGGTGGCGCTCGCTCAACGCGCCGATGCGCTCCACCGCGTCGCCAGGGAGTAAGGCGGTGTGCATGAGTTCGATGAACTCCATGCCCGCGGCGCTGAAGTCGGCGAAGATCTCATCGAGGACGCCGGTGATGTCGTTCTGCGGCCGCGGCGCGGCATACACCCAGGGATGAGCGCCGACGGGAATGCGCTCAGCGGGGCGGGCCGCCACGGCGGCGGTTCCGGCAACCGTCAGGAAACTGCGGCGTGAAAGGGCAGTCATCATGGGTTTCCTCAGTCCGGTGAAACGCCGCGGCGGCTCACTTGCGTACCGCTTTCCAGGTGCCGGAGCCGTAGTCAGCAAACTGTACGGTGCCTTTCATCTGTCCTGAGCCCTCGATGACGCCGGAGTAGCGAATGCGTACGGTTTGCCCTTCCGCGGAGCCTTCAAATTCGAACTCGATGTTGTTGCCCTTGACCGTTCCGCGCACGTCCGCTTTTCCGAGCATGCCGGAGTAGGTTCCGGTCAGTTTCTCGCCATCCTGTTTGAAGGCGAACGAAGGCTGACCCGTACCCGCCTCGGTCTCCACTGTGAAGGCCCATTCGCCCGTGACATCGGCGCCGGCGCACAGCCCGGCAGCCAGAAAGAGCACTGCAACTATCTTCAGCATGGCGTCCACCTTTTCCGCTGCGGGGCTCGCCCCGCAGGCACCCCACAGTATATACGCAACGTGCGCCACCAGGAAGTTCTCGAGAGCGTTTCTGGCGCTGTGCGCCGCAGCGCTCTCCGCGTGGGAGAGGACCGTTGCGTGTCCAGCTTACCGAACCGCCTACGCGCTGACTGACGGGAGCCGTTACTGGTCCATCCGCGCGCGCTCTCCACCGGCTTGGCTGCCGCCTGAAACACGGTTCGCAGCTTCGGCACGGAGTTGCGGCTGGGGTCCCGCACGAAGTACACGCCCCTTTCGCCCCCATCGGGCACGCAGTGTCCGCCGGGGACCGTGAGTCCTTTCTCACGTTTCAGAACGTCCGCGTAGAGACCGCGGTAAGGGATGCCAGCCAGGGCCTCCTGAAAGAGCACGTTGCGCGGAGCGACGTTGTTCCGCACGGTATGCGCCCGGAAGGAGGCACGCTGCCTAACAATAGCAACGAGGTAACGAGTGATCTTCCCACCATCGAAGTCACCTCCCGGGTTTCGCTGAGTGTACCTCCGAATTGCCTTGACAGGGTCCGCGCCCGGGCGTACAGTTGGGGCAGAAGGTCGCAGGGAGGCTGGTCCGATGACAGAGCATGACAGGGAAAGACTCCCCGAGTCGGACGAGAAGAAAGTGATCTATCTGGAGTTGATCGCCGCTACTTCTATCCTCTTCATCGTCGCCATGGTCCTTTACATGGTGTTCACTTACCGGCCAGCCTAGGCCGGCCGTCCGGAGTCAGGAACTGCTCAAGGAGGAATGAGAGCGCCTGCTCTCTCGTGGCAACGCGCGATTCGAGTTGCGCCGTCTCCACCGCTTCGAGCATCGTCGCGAACGCCGGTCCGGGTTCGTAGCCGGCAGCGATCAAATCATGACCGGTTAACAGACGCGGCGGGCGCAACGCTTCCTTCGAAAGGCGGTTCAGCTTCGCCTGCACATACGCATACGTGTCCATCTGACCATGGCTGGCGGCGCAATCGAGCCTGTGCAGCTCCAGGTGTTCCTCGAAGCGGTCCACGCGCAGGAAGCGACGCAGTGTACTCTCGCGCATTTCGCGGACATCTTTGAAGCGAAGATGGTGGTTGACCAAGGCACGCACCTGCTCCACCTGACGGTTGGAAAAGCGCAAACGCCGCAGGATGTTCTCGGCCATTTCCGCCCCCACGCCGGCGTGCCGGTCAAAACGGATGCGCTCGGCAACGCTGAACGTCGGGGGCTTGCCGACATCGTGGAGCAGCGCTCCCATCGCCAGAGTTGGAGTGGGAGACTGCAACTTCTCGAGCATGAGCAGCGTGTGAATCCACACGTCGCCTTCAGGATGGAATTGAGGCGGCTGTTCCACGCCTTTCAGGGCAGCCACTTCGGGCAGTATCCAAACCAGCAAGCCGGTGCTGTCCATCAATTCCACACCCCTCCTGGCGGAACCCTCCGTGAGGATGCGCACCAATTCGTCGCGCACACGCTCCGCGGAAACGCTTTGAATCAGGGACGCCGAGTCTCGAATGGCTTGCTCTGTCCGCGCTTCGAGCCGGAAGCCAAGCCTGGCTGCAAAGCGCACGGCGCGCAGCATGCGCAAGCGATCTTCCTGGAACCTGGCGGCGGGTTCGCCTACCGTGCGGACAAGCTTGTCCCGGAGGTCTGCCTGGCCGCCGACCAGGTCGATGACGTCACCACTTTCCGGGTCGAGCAGCAGCGCGTTGATGGTGAAGTCCCTGCGCCGCACATCAGCCGCCGCCTCCGTCTCGAAAGTCACGCCCTCCGGGCGGCGTCCGTCACGATACGTGTGATCACTGCGGAATGTGGCCACCTCGACGGAGGCTTCGCCCGAGCCAATCAGCACGACGCCAAACTGCGCGCCGACCATGCGTGAGCCGGGAAAGATGCGGGCTAGTTCGGCGGGTGTGGCGTCCGTGGCTATGTCGTAGTCTTTGGGCTCGACACCGAGCAGCAGGTCGCGCACGCAGCCGCCCACCAGGTAGGCTTGAAACGCTCGCCGCCGCAACTCCGCGGCGATAGCTTGCGACAGTTTGCCGGCTTCAGAAACCGCCACACACCCATCCTAGAACAAGCCCCGGCGGGGATGACTGTGGCGTGGCGACTGAGGCGTCGCGCCTCTCAGTCCCCCTGTTCGGCGTCTGCCTGCTGGCTCACTTCCGCCGTCGGCGAAGGAACCCCCGGAGGAATCGATGCCAGAACTTCCTTGAAAAGCGCCTGTTTGCGGGCGTCGCGCTTCACAGGCGCTTTGCCATGCTTGTAATCGTGCTCGTGATAACAGGTCCGGCAGCGCACCTTGACGGGTTCGTCATTGACCAGCGACACAACCGAATGGTTCGTAACCAGCTTGCACTTACTGCAGTGGTCGTCGATTATGTCGCCCAAACGCAATCCTACATCCATGCCACCGCTCCAGAGAATCTGTGCTGCGTGCAGTATACTCCATTTGCGCAGCAACCAATGTCAGTCTTGTGAATCCGCTCGATCAGCCTGCGCCGATGGCGCTTTCAAGCTTCACTTGTTCTGAACCCACTTGGCGATAAACTCAATCACCTCGGCGGCGACGTGCCCCGGCTTGGTGTACTCGGCGGGGCTGCCTTGGCCTTCGCCGGACATGAACAAATGGTTGAGCGCAGGGAAGCTGCGCAGCGTAGCCTTTTCGTGTTTGGCCAGCGACTTCTGCCACAAGGCGAAGTCCGTCATCGTAACCTGGTAGTCGCGTTCGCCGTGCAGCACCAGCAGGCGCTGGGGCAACCCTGCGGCCAATTCCGCGGGATTGTAGCCCTTCAAGTCGAGCCAATACGACGCTGGCGCGCCCAGCAGCATCTGCCCCTCCGGGATTTCGCCACCCTTGCTGAGCGCTGCTTTGACCTCCTGCGCCGCTTGCCTCAAAGCTTCCAACTGTTTGCGCTGCGCCTCCGCTTGTCCGCCCGCCAATTCCGCCAGGTACGTGGTCTGCTCAATCACCAGGTCCTCCACCGGACGGACGTTGGCAGCCAGCAGGATTAACCCGGCCAATTTGCCGTCTTCGCGGCCCATCCGCGGGGCGAGATACCCACCCAAACTGTGTCCGAGCACGAAGATGCGCGCGGGATCAATCTCGGCGCGCTTCCGCAACAGCGCAACAGCCGCCAAGGCGTCGTCCACGGTCTCATCTTTCACCGTGAGGGTCTTAACCGGCGCCATTTTCGCGCCGTGTAGTTTGGTGCGCTTCTCATAGCGCAGCACCGCAATGCCGCGGGAAGCCAGACCTTCGGCGAGGTCACGAAAGGGCTTATTCGGTCCGATGGTCTCATCGCGGTCGTGAGGGCCGGAGCCATGAACCAGAACAACCGCCGGGACGGATTGCTTGGAAACGGGCAGCGATAAGGTGGCCGGCAGAGGCCAGTCCGGAGCGCCTGCCGTCACTTCCTCGTTCCGGAACGAATCAGGCCGGCTGTACGGGGGCGGCTTGTACGCTGTGGCTGCGGGCGCCTGCCGCGGCCTGAAAAACAGCCCGGCGATCTCGCCAGCCTGGTTGAAAGCAATCTGGACGTTGATGGCTGCCTTCTCGAATTTCACTCCGACCACGGCGACCTCAAAGCCCTGCGCCTGCTGTAGCTCAGGCGGCAGGATTTCCAGCACGGCGCCCAGACTCTTCAGACCTTGGACGGCGGCCCGGAATTTGTCCTCGGGCAGGCCCGCCTTCACTTCGGCGGAGAAGCGCGGCGAGAGCGCGGCGTAATCCTCTTTGAGGATTTGATCCACGATGGCGCGTGCCTCTGAGGCGCGGTCCTGCCCCCAGGCGGAGCAGGCGAGAACGAACGTCAGCATGAATCCAGCAACCGGTATCCGCATGGTTCGATCATAGTATGCGCAGGTCGGCGTTGCGGGCTCTCCGCGCAGCCTGAGATGATGACGGAAAGCGGACTGTTGAAGCCGCTCGGGAGCCGTATCAACCATGATCGTTAAGGACTACCGGGAAACCGAAGCCTCGCCCTCGGAGGAATGTCAGGGCGTTACCCTGCGTTGGGTTATCGGAAAGAACGAGGGCGCGCCGCGCTTTGCCATGCGCATCATCGAGGTGCATCCCGGCCAGGCCACGCCGTTGCACCGGCACTGGTGGGAGCACGAGGTCTACGTCCTGTCCGGTTCAGGCTCCGTGCAAGGCGAGCAGGGCGAGCACGCCATCCGTGAAGGCACGGTGGTCTTCGTCCCCGGCGAAGAGGAGCATCAGTTCCGCAATTCGGGCAGCGAGGTTCTACGCTTTATCTGCCTGGTGCCGCATACCTGAGGGCGGTGTCCGCGGGCCCGCCCGCTTTCTGAGGCAAGAGCACGATCTCGGCCCGGCGAAAGGCGAACTTCTGCCCCAGCCTGTCCACCACGTTCACCTGGCACGTATACCGGCCCGGCTCCAGGTTCTCGAGCGGGATGGTCATCTGAAACACGGCTGACTGCGGGCGTGCGGGAGTCAGGGCAGCCACCAGGGTGGGCCGCGTTTCGAAAGCTTTGACGTTCCCG
Organism: Acidobacteriota bacterium; assembly: GCA_037444075.1. Taxonomy (GTDB): domain Bacteria; phylum Acidobacteriota; class Terriglobia; order Bryobacterales; family Bryobacteraceae; genus JBBIND01. The sequence continues at coordinate 28,286 of JBBIND010000028.1, forward strand.
CGGAAGAAGCTCACTGTGGCTGCCACCATGGGCGACTGACGCAAGGGCGCCAGAGCAGCGTCATAGGCTTCGAAATAGACGTGCAACTGCTGGTCCTTGCGGAAGACGCGTGTGATGCTTGGAATCAGCTTCCTGTCTTCGGTCACCAGCGGGTGCGAACGGTACAGCTTGCGGTTCCGGTCCGCCGCCCCTACCGCCGACGACAGCGGCTCCCTCTGGTTGGAAAGCACAACTGAACTGAGACGCAGGTAGTTGGACTCTTTCAACAGGTCCGGCACTTCGAAGCCTGCCTGGAACGTCCCCATCTTTCCGGTTTCATTCTCACGAGCCAGGACCTTGAGCGTGTAGCTGCCCGGTGGGAGCGTAAAGGCTGTGTCGTACTGCAGGTTACGGAGTGCAAGCTGCGTGCTGTCCGCGCCCGAGATGTTCACGCGCACCGCGTCGCGCACCGTACCTACCAGCCTGCCCCGGTCGTCCCGGACCTGCCCAATGAAATCGAGCACGGTGGATACGCCGTCCCGGCGGCGCGCCATTTCGATCTCCGAAGCCGGGATCTTGATTGCCACGGGGACGAAATAGCGCTCGCGCCCCAGGCGGAAGTAGTTCACCTCCAGCGCCATGGCCAGGTCCGTTATGGGGTCGCCCAACGCCAGCGCTTCCTCCAGGTGGCGTTCCCGTTCGGCGGCCGTGTAGCCGCGGAAGTCCTTGGGCGCGAAGTAGCCGGAGCGGTAGTCCAGACGGGCCGAAGTGTTAGCCGGCAGCCTTACGCGGATGCGGCGGAAACGCCCGTCCAGGGAACCGTTGGTGCTGTAGTAGCCGAGGATGTAATAGCTGGAGAAATCCGTTTGCGCTTGCACTACCCCGGCGGATAGGTCATTGTTATCCACCAGCGCTTTGCCGCCCGTCTCGGCAGCCAGCGTGTACAGGGTCTCCTGCTGATTGCTGAACCGCTCCTGTCTTTGCTGTTGAGCGCGGCCCGAGAACATGGCGGAGCCCTTGGCTGACCCGCGTTTTGAATCACCGCCGGGCGCTTCCGCCACCAGGCCTCGCGCGTCGACCGGATAGAACGCCACGTTGCCCTGCAAGGCGGCGTTCATCGTGGCTCTGAGTTGCGATTCATTCTCCATGCCCGTGCGGCCGACGCCGCTCGAGAAATAGACCAGCGCCTTCTTTTCAGGGAGCGCGCCGAGCATCTTGGCGGCTGATTCTAAAGCGCCCAACCGGCGGTCCGTGTTGAAGATGTTGAACTCCGTTTCGTCCGCTGTGAACGCCGCTCCGGTGTCCTCGCCCGTTTCCTCATCGGTGGCCGCTTCGCCGGCCAATTCGCTGGTTTCGCCGATGCGCAGGCCGCGCAGGATTTCCAGGAGCAACTCACGGTCGCCCGTGAAATCCTGAAGCACTCTGAGGGACGTGGAGAATCCCATGAGGGCCACCAGGTCCGAGGGCGCCATGTTGTGCGTGACGAACTTGATGGCCCCCTCCTGTGCCCTGATCTGTTCGTCCGGAGCCATGGAGCCGAAATCGAAGTAGAGCGCGATGAGCCGGCGGTCCCGGTAGCGCACCTGCCCGGGGGAGGACGGGGTGATCTCACGGCGCCGGACGGAGGGCTCGGCGGCGCCCGGTTGAGCCGGCGCTGTCAGCGGCTCCACCGGTTCGTCCAACTCCACGGATTGGAACTCAAACACGCTGATCTTCTGGGGCTTGCCGTCCTCGAGCAGTTCGAAGTCCTCCGGGCGGAGGTTGTTCAGCAATTTGCCCGAGCGGTCCCTGGCCTGAACGTTCACCACCACCAGGTTGGCGGCGGCCTCGAATTTCACCGTGCCCTCAGGTTGCTGGCCGGAGGCCACCAGGGCCAGCAGGGGAATCCAGTAGCGTACTTTCATGGTTCAGAAGCGGAAGCGGATTTGGGAAGTCAGGGAGCGCATCGCGGACGCACCCGTGGCCAGTCCGAAGTTGGACGCGTTTACTGTAGTGGCCAGCCGTGTGAAACTCGGCGTGTTCAGCACATTGTTGGCGTCCAGGCGAAACTCCAGCCGCCGGCGTTCGCCGCCGACCGCAAACGAACGTCCGAGCGACGCATTCATTGCAAAGCGATTGGGCCCGGGGATGGTATTGCGTCCGGCGTTGCCCAGCAACGCTGCCGCCGGCACGCTGAAGGCCGCCGGGTTGAAGAAACTCCCGGCCACATGCACGGGCAGGCCCGTGGCATCCGCACGCCCGCTGCCCACTAGCCCGGTGCCTCCAGCGTCCGCGCGGTTGCCGAGCACGGTAGCGGTGAACGGCGTGCCGGAACTCGCCGTCAGACCACCGGAAAGATTCCAATCCTTGAGGAAACGCCCGACAGGACCGCGCGCGACAATCGGCGTCAGCCCGTCTCCCACCGGAGAATTCACCATGAAGAACACGCTCAGGTTGTGGCGCTGATCGAAGCTGGAAAGCCCGCGTTCCAGGCGGAGATCCTGGTCGTTCTGGGCAACCACCGTGGCGCCACCGCCGAAGGTGGATACGTTGTCGATGGACTTGCCGTAGCTGTAGGACAGGTTGGCGGAGAAACCGCGTTGGAAGCGCCGCATCAGGCGAACCTGGCCGGCGTGGTAGATCGAGTGGCCATCGGAACTGTCGAAGATGAAGCCCACCGCGTTGTTGATTTGGCGGCGATCTTCGGAAGTCAGCGGAGAGCCGGGCGCGGCGCGGTTGGGCATCCTCTGAATGTCGAGCCGGGTTCCTTTGGTGCCGAGGTATCCCACTTCGATGGCGAGGGACCGCACCAGGTCCTGCCGCAGCGACAGGTTCCAACTCTGCGCGTAGCCCACGCGATAGTATCGGTCCACGGCGAAGCTGTTGGTGATCATCGCCGCAGGCGCGATGGTAAAGCCTCGCTGCAAGGTGAGCGGCAGGGCTGTGCTCGTTGTGAGGGAAGCGGTTTGGGCGAACGGCGGTTGCTGAGCCATCCTGGAAGCGGCCTGATTGTAAACCGACCCGTTGAAGTACACCCCGTAGCCCGCTTGTACGCGCAAGGTCCGTTTCTGGAACGGTCTCCACGCCAGCCCCACGCGCGGAGCCAGGTTGTTCCGGTCGCTTTCTATCAATGCGTTGGGGAACAGCCCCGTGTAAGGTCCGAACACTCCGGGAATCACCACGGTGACGGCGCTGAAGTTGGGCGCCACGTCCAGGTTCGCCATGCGGCCGTATTTCTCGTGCGGCGGAGTGGCGAACTCATACCGCACGCCGACGTTCAGGGAGAAGTTGGAGCGCACTCTCCAGTCGTCCTGCAAATGGGCGTTGAAGGCGGTGGAGCGGAAATAGATGTCCGAACTTCCGTAACGGATGGAACTGGATTGCGGCCGGCCCAACAAAAGGTCCGCCAAGTCGAACCCAGTGTTGGGCAGCGGCTGGCCCCGTCCGTCCAAAGCGCTCGTGGCAAGCCCCGAGAAGCTGAACGTGCCTCTCCCGTTCTGGTCCGTGAGGCTGTTGTTTTGCATGCGCCGGTAACCGGCTCCGAAAGATACGTTGTGGCTGCGCCGCACCAGCAATATATCCCCGGAGAAGCCGGCGGTTTGATCACTACGGCGCGCAGGGCTGGCGGCATTCAACGAGCCGAAGTTCGTGAACGTGAGGCTGGGCGGCCCGTAGTTGCGCGGGTCGCGGGAAGTGCCCTGGATGCCTAGCTCCGCGGCCACATCCCGCCCATACGCGAAGAAGGGTATGGTCTCGCTGCGGTTGCGGCTGAAGGAGCCTCTCAGGTTCACGATCGTGCGCGGCGTGAAGTTCCGCGTGAAAGCCAGCTCCGCGCTCTGCCCCCGGCCGGTAGTCTCGTCCCGGAAACCGAACAGTTGCGCCATCTCCGAGTTTCGCGACTGAAGCTGGTAAGAGCCGCTGAGGCGGTTGCGGTTGGGGAAGCTGTGTATCAGGCGTGTGCTCAGATTGTGGGCGTCTTGCGGCACCGAGGTGACAATCTGATAGTTCTGGACCGTACCCGGCAGATTCGGCAGCGGGAAGAAATCCAGCAAGCCCAAGGCAGCCCGGTCAAGGCGGGAGGCCGGAATGCGGTTGCCGGGGAAAGGCAGGCGCCCGGAAGGGTCAAAGATGCTCACCGGACCGCGGGCTGTGGAGGCGGAGAAATCCCCGAGCCGCTCGGCCAGAGAGGGCATCGTCGCAATAGCGTCATAGGAATTGCGGCTCAGATTGCCGGAGTAGTTAGCGAAGAAGAACGTGCGCTCGCTGGTGATCAACTTCGGTATGCGCAGTTGCCCGCCTGCCGAAGCGCCGAACCGGGTCTGGGCGTAGGCGGGTTTGGCCACCGTGTTGCCGCTCAATGAGTAGGGCCTGGCGTCGAAGGCGGAGTTCCGCAAAGTGGTGAAAAGCATGCCTCGAATGGCGTCTCTGCGCGGCATGGACCGGTTCCCGAACAGGGCCACACCGCGCTCGTGCATCCACTCGCGCATGGCGCCTTCTCTGCCGCCCGGCCCTCTGCCTCCTTCACCTTTTCCCTCCGGCCGCTGACCGGGCTCACCTTTGCCTTCCGGTCGTCCGCCGAAAGGTCCTCCGGGACCGCCCATGCCCGGCCCTCCAAAGCCTCCGGAGCCGCGCATGCCTCCGGGTCCGGCCATGCCACCGGGACCACCCGGACTGCCGGGTCCTCCCATACCTCGCTGCGGCATGCCGCCGGGAGGGCCAGCGGATTCAGGAGCGCCCCCTCCGGCCTCCTGTCCAAATCCCGGGGGCGTCTGGGCACCCGGCCCCAGAGGGCCACCTTCGCCCGTCGGACCGAAAGCCATGCCCCTGGCGGCCATCAGGAAATCCTCCAGGTTCGGCAACTGCAGGCCGCGGCTGAGGCTCCCGCTGACCAGGAAGGATTCATTGGCGTCCCTTAGCATTTGTTCCGGGGTTTGGCTAGCCGTAACTCCTAAGCGCTGCAGTTCGGAAAGGACCTCGTTGCGGGCGGTTTGATCCACCTGCACCTGTTGGAACGCGCCGCGGGCGGCGGCAATGGCCGGCGTTTCCGTGGGGCTAGCAACTACTTCGAGCGTCAGGTCCAATCGGGCCGCGGCTTCGCTTACGGCGACCTCCCGCGACAGGCGCGTGAAACCGAACATCTCCACGGCGAGAGTCCATTGTCCCGGGGCAAGGTTGGAGAAGCGGTAGTGGCCGGATTCGCTTGTGGAGGTGACCTCCCTGCGGTCGCCCGAAACAGCGGTGATGGTGGCGCCAGGCACAGCCAAGCCGCGGGCCGTCACGCTGCCGCTCAAGTCCGCCGCCGCCAGGCTGGTCCCGCTGACCAGGATGGCCGGAAGTACTGAGAGAAGACTTTTGAAAGAGAGCATCTGATATATAGATGACGATGCATCGGCGATCCGGGTTAGCCTTCCGCAAACTTCCTGTGCGGGGATGTGCTACGGAGGTGAAGACACCCGCAAGGGTTTGTAGTTGAACACCTTGCGCGAACGCATCCGGCCTGAGAGTTCGGCTGCCGCGGGCCCACCACTCCAGGGAGAACCATAACGCCAGCGCACGCCTGCGCTGTAAGAGAGGTGTTTCGAGTCAACATGCCCGCTCCGGCGCTCACTCGGGAAGAAGAACTGTATTGGCTAGCGCTGAAGCTGGTTCCCGGCTTGGGCGCCAGAAAAGCCGGGACCCTGCTTGAGCGGTATGGCACGCCGCAGGCCATTTTCCGGGCGTCCCGCTCTGAGCTTGAAGGCGCCGGATTGAAGGGTGGGGTGGCGCAGAGCCTGGCAAGCGGGTGCTCCTTCGACGACGCCGTTCTCCAGCACGAGAAAATGCTGGCTACGGGAGCCGAGCTGATTTCGCTGGGGGACGCTCGTTACCCGGAACTGCTCCGTCAGATCTATGATCCTCCGATAGCGTTGTTTGCCCGCGGGCGCGTGGAGTTGCTGGGCGCCTTGATGCTGGGTGTCGTCGGCACCCGCCGCCCGACTCAGTACGGGCTGGCGGTGACTGAACGGCTGGCGGGTGACCTGGCTCGAGCCGGCTTGACCATTTCGAGCGGCATGGCGCGCGGCATCGATACCGCTGCCCATCGGGGAGCACTGGCGGCTCAGGGCGGGACTGTCGCGGTTTTCGGTTGCGGAGTGGATTTGGTCTACCCGGCTGAGAACCGCCGTCTGGCATCCGAGCTGGCTGAAAATGGCCTGATCCTGTCGGAATTTCCCATGGGCACGCCTGCCCATCCCCAGAATTTTCCCGTCCGCAACCGGATTATCAGCGGCATGAGCGTCGGGGTGTTGATCGTCGAAGGCGCCCAGTACAGCGGTTCGGCGATCACAGCGAAGCTCGCGATGGACCAGTCGCGGGAGGTGTTCGCAGTGCCCGGCAACATCACGTCAAAGTTGAGTTGGGGGCCTAACTTATTGATTAAACAGGGAGCTAAGCTGGTTCAGGAGTGGAACGACGTGATCGTGGAACTTCCTCAGGAGGTACGCCTGCGGCTCATTTCCGAAGGGAAGCGCCGGCTGATGGGAGAGGACGGGGCGCCCGCGGCGGAGCAGTCCGCTCCCGAGCAGTACCTGCTAGAGATGGGACCGCGCGGCGCGCCCGCCCGCGCCGTGCTGGCGTTCCTGCGCCCGGATCAGCCCTTGCATCTGGATGAAATGCTGGAGAAACTGGAGGATTGTTCCGCGTCGGAGATCATCGCCGCGCTGTTCGAACTGGAGATGCTCGGGCTGGTGCGGCAACTACCCGGAAAAAACTTTGTTAAAGTGTGGTGAGATCCCGTAGCTAGCCGACGCCTGCCTGAAAGGCGCCCTTGAAGGCTGGTTCCGCGGGCAACTACGCCCTGATACACCTAATATGTCTAAGTCTCTGGTGATCGTGGAGTCGCCGGCCAAGGCCAATACGATCGGTAAGTATTTAGGAAAAGATTTTTCTGTCAAGGCTTCCCTCGGGCATGTCAAAGACTTGCCGAAGAACGACTTGGCTGTCAGCGTGGACGAGGATTTCTCTCCCCGCTACGAGATTATCGAGGGTAAACGGAAGCTGATTCAGGAACTTCGCAAAGCCGCCCAGAATGCGGAAGCGGTCTATCTGGCTGCCGACCCTGACCGCGAAGGCGAGGCCATCTGCTACCACCTTCAGGAAGAACTGGAGGTGAAGGGGAAGAAGAACGCCGGTCCGAAGATCTACCGGGTCATGTTCAACGAGATCACCGCCAAGGCGGTGAAGCGGGCTTTCGAAGAACCCAGCATCGTGAACATTAACCTGGTGGAAGCCCAGCAGGCGCGCCGCGTGCTGGACCGCCTGGTCGGCTACAAAATCTCACCCCTGCTCTGGGACAAGGTTCGGCGAGGGCTCTCGGCGGGGCGTGTGCAAACCGTGGCGCTGCGCCTGATCGTCGAGCGTGAGCGTGAAATCCGCGCCTTCCTGAAGCGTGAATACTGGACCATCGACGTCAACCTGTCTGCCAGGAAACCTCCCGTGCTCACGGCGCGGCTGGCCAGGCGGAATAACGAAACCGTGGAGTTGGGCGACGAAGCCGGTGCGCAGGCTATTGTCGCCGCCCTCGAAGGTTCCGCCTATGTAGTGGAATCGGCCACCCGGCGGGAAAAGAAACGCAACCCTGTGCCGCCGTTCATCACTTCCACGCTGCAACAGGAAGCCGCCCGGAAATTGCGGTTCAGCGTCAAGCGCACCATGGCTCTGGCGCAGCGTCTCTACGAGGGCAAGGAACTCGGCGCGCAAGGTTCCGTGGGTTTGATCACGTACATGCGCACGGATTCCACTCGCGTATCTCAAGACGCCCTCACTGAAGTACGCGGGCTGATTGCCGAGCGCTTCGGCAAGGACTACCTGCCGGACTCGCCGGTCTATTACAAGGGCAAGAAGGGCGCCCAGGACGCCCACGAAGCCATACGGCCAACCAGCGTGCTCAACACCCCCGAGGCGGTGGCTCCGTTCCTGGCGGAAGACGAGTTGAAGGTCTACCGGCTCATCTGGATGCGCTTCGTCGCCAGCCAGATGAACCCGGCTGTTTTTGACCAGACCACCATTGAAGTGCGGGCTAAGGGCAGCGACGGAGCTGATTACCTGTTTCGGGCTACCGGATCCACACCGAAATTCGACGGTTTCCTGGCCGTCTACGAGGAAGGGAAAGACCAGAAAGACGAAGAAGACGAGGAAATCAAGCACAAGCTCCCGCTGGTGAGTGAGGGCGAAGAGCTGCGGTTCAAGTCCATTGAACCCGAGCAGCACTTTACCGAACCGCCGCCTCGATTCACGGAAGCCACGCTGGTCAAGGAGCTGGAATCCGACGGCGTGGGGCGCCCCTCGACGTACGCCTCCATCCTGACGACCATCCAGGACCGCGAGTACGTTCACAAAGAGGGTGGACGGTTCCATCCCACCGAACTTGGCGAAGTGGTGACGGACCTGCTTCTGGAGAGCTTCGACGACATTTTCGACGTCCAATACACCGCCCGGATGGAGGAGGAACTCGACGAGATCGAAGAGGGCCGGCTCGACTGGCGGGCCGCGATGGCCGAGTTCTACGACAAGTTCCGGGTTGACCTTCAGCGCGCTGAGAAGGAAATGACCGACATCAAGCGCATGGAGGAGCCCACGGATCAGGTCTGCGAGAGTTGCGGGAAGCTGATGGTGATCAAGTGGGGCCGGCACGGCCGTTTTCTGGCGTGCAAAGGTTACCCGGAATGCACCAACACGCGTGAACTGCCCCGCGAGCAGATGGAAGGCGGCCGGCCCGATCTGGACGAACAGGGAGACGAGGAATACTGCCCCAACTGCGGCCGCACCATGGTGTTGAAGAAGGGCCGCTTCGGCCAGTTTATGGCCTGCTCCGGGTATCCGGACTGCAAGACCACGAGGGCTTTGAAGCAGGAACGGCGTCAGCCGGACGTACAGCTTGACGAACCTTGCCCACAGTGCGGCAGCCGCCTGGTGTTGAAACACGGCCGGTTTGGGGAATTCACTGCGTGCAGCAATTACCCCACGTGCAAGTTTGTCAAGCAGAAGACGATCGGCGTGCCTTGCCCGGACTGCTCGGAGGGTCAGGTGGTGGAGCGCCGCTCGAAACGTGGGAAGATATTCTTCGGCTGCCACCGCTACCCGGACTGTGAGTTCGTCTCCTGGGTCAAGCCCATGGCCGAGGCGTGTCCTCAATGCGGGCACGGGTACCTGGTCGAGAAGCGTCTGAAGGCCGGTCCGGTGGCCCAGTGTCCGAACGCCGAGTGTAAGTACAAGCGGCCTCTGGCGGTGGTGGAAACGCCCTCCGGTTAGCCGCTGTGAGGCCGGCAGGCGAGGGCGTCGACGGAGGGAGAAACCAATTGCTCAAGTCCATTGTCCGGATCAGTCTGAAGCTGTTGTTCCGTGTGCGTGTGGAGGGCCAGTATCCGCAGCCCATGCCCGAGCGCCTCATTGTCATCGCCAACCACCAGTCCTTCCTCGACGCGATGCTGCTTTGGGCCTTTCTGCCGATGGATGCCGTCTGGGTAGTCCACACGCAGATCTGGAGCCGCTGGTATTTCCGTCCCATCGTCCGCATGGCGCGGCACGTGGTGGTGGACACGGCCAATCCCATGGCCATCAAAACCCTGGTTCACTTGATCGAAGCGGGAGAGTCCGTGGCCGTCTTTCCGGAGGGCCGTATCACGGTCACCGGCGGGCTGATGAAGATGTATGACGGCCCGGCGTTCATGGCGGCCAAGACGGGCGCGGCGCTGCTTCCCATCGCCATCGACGGAGCCATACACAGTCTGCTCAGCCGGATGGCGCCGCCCTTTCCGCGCAAAATGTTCCCGCGCATCCGGCTGACGGTCATGCCGTTGGCCTACATCGAGATGCCGGAGACCGGCACGGGTAAGCAGCGCCGCCGCATCACCAGCCAGAAGATGCAGCAGGTGATGGAAGACCTGCGCTTCCGAGCCCACCCGATCAAAACGTTGCACGAGGCTTTTCTCGACGCGGTCGAACTGCATGGCCGCGGCACCTGCATCCTGGACGATGTCAGGCAGGACAAGCAAACCTTCGGCCACCTGCTGAAAGCCTCTTTGGCGCTTGGCCGGCTGGTAGGCCGCCTGACCTCGGAAGGGGAGATCGTGGGCGTGCTCATGCCGAACTCCGGGACGACGGTGGCCCTGCTGATGGGCATGTTCGCCTCCCGCCGCGTGCCGGCCATGCTCAATTACAGCCTGGGTGTGGACGGCGTGCAGAGCGCCTGCGAAAGCGCCTGCATCAAGACGGTGCTCACCGCGCGCGCTTTTGTTGAAAAAGCCAGGCTCACGGAAAAAGTAAACCAACTCCAGAACGTGCGCATCGTTTATCTGGAGGACTTGAGGCCGCAGTTCAGCCTGAGCGACAAGCTCTGGTTGCTCTTTCGGGCCCTGCCTAATCCGCGCGCGGTCATGCGCGGATTCGACCCCAAGCACGCCGCCGTCGTTCTGTTCACTTCGGGTTCGGAAGGCAAGCCCAAGGGCGTTGTTCTGAGCCACGCGGCCATCATGGCGAACGCGGCGCAGGTGAAGTCCTTCATCGCCTTCAGCCGCCAGGACCGGTTTCTGAACGCCCTGCCGATGTTCCACGCCTTCGGCCTCGTGGCAGGGGTGCTGATCCCCATCACGACCGGATGCAACGTCTACTTGTATCCCTCTCCGCTGCACTACCGGATGATCCCTGAGGTCACCTACGACTTCGACTGCAACATCCTGTTCGGCACCCCTGCCTTTCTGGCTAACTACGCGCGCGTGGCCCACCCCTATGATTTCGCCCGGCTTCGTTTCGTGGTTGCGGGCGCCGAGAGATTGCCGAACGAGGTGCGCCAGACTTGGCTCGACAAGTTCGGTGTGCGGGTTCTTGAAGGCTACGGGGCTACCGAGTGCGCGCCGATTATCGCGGCGAATTCAGAGATTTCTTCCCAGGCGGGTTCGGTGGGAAGACTAATGCCCGGCATGGACTACCGGATTGAGCCGGTGCCCGGCATCGACCGGGGCGGCGAGTTGCACGTGAGCGGCCCCAACCTCATGCTCGGCTACCTGAAGCACGACCAACCGGGCGTGTTGCAGCCGCCGAGTTCCATCTACGGGTCCGGGTGGTACAACACCGGAGACGTCGTGGAGATAGACGAACAGGGCTTCATTTACATCACCGGGCGCTTGAAACGATTCGCGAAAGTGGCAGGCGAAATGGTATCGCTCGAGGTAGCCGAGAAGATCGCGGCGGCCGCCTCGCCCGGGCATCGCCATGCCGCCAGCACCAAGAGCAGCGCCCATCGGGGCGAGATGATCATCCTGTTTACGCAGGACCCGGCGCTTGGACGTGACCGGCTGCTGGCCGCTGCCCGCAGCCTTGGTTTGCCTGAGTTGGCGGTGGCCAGGCGCGTTGAGCACCTCGGCAAAATACCCGTGCTCGGCTCGGGCAAGAGTGATTACGTGCAACTGAAGGAAATGGCCGAGAGGCTCGTGTGACACCTCCCTCCGAGGTGGCCTCAAACCGCCGCGAACAACGCGGCTGGTACTTCTACGACTGGGCCAACTCGGCATTCGCCACCACGGTGGTGGCGCTGTTTTTCGGCCCCTACCTTACGTCCCTCGCCCGCAACGCAGCCGAGGGCGGTCCGACTGTCGAGTGGTTGGGGCTGCGCATACCGGTGCAGTCCGTCTGGCCCTATCTGGTTTCTGTTTCCGTTCTGACGCAGGTAATCGCGCTGCCGCTGCTGGGCGGGATAGCGGACTACGGAAGGCGCAAGCGCGAAATGCTGGCAGGGCTGGCTTACCTCGGCGCGTTCGCCACCATGGCCATGTTTCTGCTCGAGGGGCCGCGGTACGTGCTCGGCTGCGCGTTGTTCCTGATTGCCAATTTCTGCCTCGGCGCCTCGGTGGTCATCTATAACGCCTTCCTGCCGGAGATCGCCAACGCGGAGGAACGCGACGCCGTTTCCTCCCGTGGCTGGGGATTGGGTTACCTCGGCGGGGGACTGCTGCTGGCGCTCAACCTCGTCCTGTATGGCAAGGCAGCCGAGTTGGGTATTACAGAAGGGTTTGCCGTGCGGCTGAGCCTCTTTTCAGCAGGGCTGTGGTGGGCCGTCTTCACGATCATCCCGTTGCTGGTGCTGCGCAACCGGGGAGCGCACAAGACGCTCGACAAAGGCCGCAGCCTGATCGCGGCTGGAACCAGGCAATTGCTCGAAACCCTGTCCGAAGTGCGGCGCTATCCGCAAACGCTGTTCTTCCTGCTGGCCTACCTTATCTACAACGACGGCATCCAGACCGTTCTCCATATGGCCACTCATTTCGGCCAGGAAGAACTGCGCCTGCCCATGTCCGTGCTCACCACGGCCATCCTGCTCGCGCAGATAGTGGCCTTCTTCGGCGCCCTGGCTTTCAACTGGCTGGCCGGCCGCATCGGGAGCCGATACGCCGTGATGACCGCCCTGGTGATTTGGTCCGGCACGCTGATCTACATCTACTCCGGCGTGAGCACGGCAACCGAGTTCTATATCATGGCAGGCATTGTCGGCGCCATCATGGGCGGCAGCCAGGCTTTGAGCCGGTCGATTTACTCCTTCATGATCCCCCAAGGAAGGGAAGCGGAGTATTTCAGCCTTTACGAGATCAGCGACAAGGGCACCAGCTGGCTTGGTCCGCTGTTTCTAGGCCTGGCCCTGCAATGGACGGGCAGCTACCGCCTGGCCATACTGTCGCTGATCGCGTTCTTCCTGATTGGACTGGCGCTGCTGGCCAAAGTGGACGTACGCCGGGGTGCGCTGGAAGCCGGCAATGAGCCTCCAGTGATCGGGTGAGAAGATTCTATTTCGGCCCGCTGAACATCGAGTAGCGAGCCGGGATGATGGAGAAGTACTCCACTAACTTGCGCTTGGCCACGCTTTCCGCCACGGTTTCCTGGGATAGCAGTCTTTGCGCCAATTCTGTGAACTGCCTCCCGAGCTCAGTCTGGGAGGAGACGCCTCGTCCTTCGGTCAACGCGCTGTGGACTTCCTGGTAGTCGTTGGGGAATGTCGCCAAAACGGGCACGCCGAACAACTCCTCGATATGAGCCACGGAGATCACGGCGCGCTTGTGCCAACGGTTGATGAGGATGCTGACCCGGTCCCCCAAATCAAGGCTGTTCAGCAGAGTGAACCGCTCTCTGGCCAAGTGGAGGGAAGGAATCTCCGGCGTGGTTACCAGGAAGATGCGCTTGGACTCCTGCATGAGCTCCAGCGAAAATTTCTCCAGATTCCCGGAGAGGTCCACGCAGACCGTCTTATAAAAGCGGCGGGCGAAGTTCATCAGGCGGCGTAGCTGCATCATCTCGATCCGGAATTCCGGCGAGCTCTTGCCGCTCGAAAGGACATCCAGGTCACCCGCGCTCGAAACCAGTTGCGGCCAGACGACTTCATCCAGCGACCCGCTTTTCTCACAGGCGTCCACCACGGTATACGGGTTGTCCATCTTCAACATGAAACTGATGAGGCCGCAGTTCATGTCGAAGTCTGCCAGAAGTGTCTTGCAGTCCGGTTGAGAAGCCAATGCGAGAGCTGTGTTCACGGCTACCGTCGAAGTGCCTACGCCCGGCTTGGATGGCAAGAAGGCAAACATCAAATCCGTGCTGAGGAAGCGAGACGGCGCCTTGTCCAACACGTCGCCCAGGCGTTCGGCAAGTTCCAGGATGGTTTGCGATCGGAACGGGTAGGAAATGAGGTCACGAATTCCGCCGCGCATCAATTGCAGCAGGGTGGACTGGTCGCAACTACGGCTGCAGGCGATCACCGGCGTGCCCGGGACAAGCTTTTCTACGGTGACAGCAGTATCCAGAGCTTTCTTGATTGAGTCGATGCTGATGAACAACACCTCAGGGGCATGTGCTCTCAGCATCCGGGCCAATTCTTCTTCGGAAAGATAGCGGTCTGAGAGGCGCACCACTCCGAATTGCCCTGCGCGTTGAAAGGCTTCCTCCAGGTGGCGCCCTAGATCTTCGTCTGGACTGATAATAGCTGCCCTAAACATCAGCCCTCCTCCGCGAATCTGGAATCTTTCCCAAAGCTACGCAACCTGCCTGTGCCTACAATGCGCTGATCGGTCAAATCCCCGAGAACTTTAGTGCCTTTCCCCTTGCCATTGCGCTACCATCTCGGGTATGGCGAAGCCTGGCAAGGAACTCATTGAAGTCGTTTGCCCCTGCTGTGAGGCCACGCTCAAAGTCGACGCGCAAACCAGGAGCGTCATCACCGCCAAGCCGAAGGACAAACCGCCGGCCATAGGCGATCTCCAGGAAGCTGTTCAACGCCTGAAAGGCGAATCGGCGCGCCGCGAGGAAGCCTTCCGGAAGTCGCTCGAAGACCAGAAAAGCTACCAGGATGTACTTGGCAAGAAGTTTGACGAGCTGCTCAAGCAAGCCAAATCCAGCCCGGACGTGAAACCGCGCACCAAAGACATAGACCTGGACTGACATGTCAGTATGCAGATTGCTTGCCGTTGTTCTTCTGGCGGTCCTGCCAGCCGTTGAGCTGACCGCCCAACAAGCCGCCCGGAGGGCCCAAAGATAGTCGGCTGCCGTCAATCCGGAAGCTCCTCCGCACGAAGACATGGGCCCGTTGAAGCTGGCGGGCACCCTCCCGGCTTCCCGAGCCAGCCTGGAGAACCGCCAGTCGGATTGGCCGAGCATTGCGTATGCCGCGGACGGCGCGCTCTACGTGGCGTATGTGGAGTGGAATGATGCGGACATCTTCGCCAGGCGTTATGGCGCCGGGAAATGGGGTCCGGAAGTACGCATTTCCACGAGCGATGCCGGCGATTGGGACCCGGCCGTGGCCCTCAGCGCAGAGGGGTTGGCCTGGATCAGCTGGGATTCCTACCATTACGGCAATTACGACGTCTTTCTGCGCTCCTTTGACGGCGCCCGGGCGGGTCCGGTGGTGAGTGTGACTACCGAGTCCACGGCGCAGTTTCATTCGTCGGTGGCGGTGGACAAGCAGGGGCGCGTCTGGGTGGCTTGGGACGACGGCGGCGAAAACTGGGGTAAGGATTTTTCCCGGAGCAGTGCCATGCCGGGGAGCCAGGGACTGCACTACTCACGTTCGATCGGTCTGCGGATCTACGCCAACGGGCGGATGGTGGGGGAGGAGTTTGAAGCGCCTCTCGGGCGGGCGCCGCGCATCGAGGCGACCGTAGAGGCGCCCGATACGATCCTGCGCATGGACGTGGTCAAGGACGGCAAGTTCGTTTACACAAGGAGGCCCGGAGGCCGCACGGCACGCCTGAGCTACCTGGACACCGAGACCAGGCCGGGGCGCAGTTACTACTACATCCGCGTCTTCCAGCGGGATCCGGAGGATCCGGAGGGAGACCCTGAGATCGCCTGGGCCTCCCCCTTCTACGTGACCTACAAGTAAGCGGTTACTTTTGCGAAGCCGCCAGAGCCTGGTCGAGGTCCCAGAGGATGTCGTCGATGTCTTCGAGACCTACGGACAACCGCACCATGTCCGGGCTGACACCCGCGGCCTCCTGCTCAGCGGCGCTCAATTGCTGGTGCGTCGTGGATGAAGGGTGGATGATGAGGCTGCGCGCGTCGCCCACGTTCGCCAGGTGCGAGAACAGCTTGACGCTGTCGATGAGCTTGCGCCCGGCTTCGTAACCGCCTTTGATGCCGAAGGAGAACACCGCTCCCGCGCCCTTGGGCATGTACTTCTCCGCCAGCGCGTGGTAGGGATTGGAGGGCAGCGTCGGGTACTTCACCCAAGTCACCAGCTTGTGGCTTTCCAGGTGCCGGGCAGTCGCCAGAGCGTTTTCGACGTGACGGTCCATGCGCATGCCCAGCGTCTCAATGCCTTGGAGGAAAAGGAAAGCGTTGAAGGGGCTCATACAGGTGCCGATGTCGCGCAGACCATCCACGCGCGCTTTGATTATGTAGGCGATGGGCCCGAAGGTCTCATAGAACTTCATCCCGTGGTAAGCCCGGGCTGGTTCGGTGAGCATGGGGAAATTGCCCTTGTCCCAGGGGAACTTG
>JBBIND010000029.1:0-44211 GCA_037444075.1 Acidobacteriota bacterium
GCCCTCCTCCTGCAAGCGCCTGTAGCGGCGCAGCACAGCCTCATGCAGGGAGGCGAAATCATCGCTGCCCGCCACTGTCCGGATGATGAACTTGCGGTAATCGGACTTCTTCATCCGTCCGTCCTCCCAAACCACCATGCTGGCCACCTGATCAGTGCCTTGAATGTGACTTACATCGAAGCATTCGACGCGGCGCGGAGGCTCGGTCAGGCCCAGAACGTCTCTCAGCGCTTCCTGTATGGCTTTGGACGTTGGCTTCAGAACCCTGAATCGCTGCTCGAAGCAGTGGCGCGCATTGGTTTCCACGAGCTCCAGCATGGTTCGCTTCGGACCGCGCTGTGGCGTGTGAATCCCGGTCTTCCGCTCGCGTTGTTCAGTAAGCACTTCTTCGAGCGCTTCCCGGTCCTCGAAATCCACCGGCACGTGGATGCCGTCGGGCACGTGCGGTTGGTCCAGGTAAAGTTGTTTGACCAAGGCGGAAAACAGCTCTTCGGGTGAGAAATCGTGCTGATCTTCCCAGTAGAATTCGCGGCGGTCCACGATGCGCCCGTTGCGCAGGTTGAACAGGTTCACCGCCACCAGAGGAGGTTCGGCGTGATAGGCCAGAATGTCGATGTTCTCGCCTCGCGCCGTAGAAACCTTCTGCCTCTGGTCGAGTTCCTCCACCGTGGTCAGCAAGTCGCGCCAGGCAGCCGCTTCCTCATACCGCGTGGCTTCAGCCGCTTCTTCCATGCGCTTGCGCAAATCAGCGGTCAGGTCTTTGTGCCTGCCTTCCAGAAACATCCTCACGCGGCGCACGGCGGAGGCGTATGCCTCCTCGGTGGTCAGCCCGGGAACGCACGGTCCCTGGCATCGCCCGATGTGGTATTGCAGGCACGGCTGACGGTGCGGGCGTTCCAGGTCGACCTTGCAGGACGGCACCTGAAAGCGGCGATGGATAAAATGGACCAGCCGCCTCGCCAGATTGCCGGGGAAGTACGGGCCGAAGTAGGTGGAGCCGTCCTTGAACAGCCGGCGCGTCACGTAGACGCGGGGGTACTGTTCGCGGCTGAGACGGATGTAAGGATAAGTCTTGTCGTCGCGCAGCAGGACGTTGAACCGTGGCTTCCACTGCTTGATGAGGTTGTTTTCAAGCGCCAGAGCTTCCTTGTCGTTGTCGGCCAGAATGTAATCGATGCGGCTGGCTTCTGAGAGCAGACTGCTGGTTTTCGCGTCGCCGCGGCGCTCCTGCCCGAAGTAGCTGCGCACGCGCGCCCGCAGGTTTTTCGCTTTGCCCACGTAGAGGATGGTGTCCGCGGAGTCTCTGTAGAGATACACTCCGGGCTGCACGGGCAGTTGGGCGGCTTGTTCCCGCAGGTTCATGATAAAGCTATACTTTAATTGTGACACGCGGCTGGAAAATGCTGGCCGCCGCGGCTCTGTTGGTGTGCGTCGCACACGCCCAGCAAAGCCGTCCGGAGGCCCCTCCCGAAGAGGATGAATCCATATCCGTTCGCGAGTATTCGTTCAATCCTCTGCAAGCCGAAAAGGAGTTGAAGGTCGGGGCGTTCTACATGAAGAAACGGAGTTTCCGCGCGGCGGCAGGGCGATTTGAGGAAGCCACGCGATGGAATCCGGAGTGGGCGGAAGCCTGGTTCAGGCTCGGAGAGGCGCAGGAGAAGTTGGCAGGGGAAAAAAAACGCCCCGAGGAGCGGAGCCAGGCATTGGAAGCATCGCACCAGGCGTACTCCCGTTACCTCGAACTCGCTCCTCAGGGCAAAGAGGCGGCTGCTGTTCGCCGCAAGCTAGCCCGCAAGCCTTAGCTCATTGAGCCGCCGCCTCTTCATTTGCCGGCGCATAGCTGACAGGATGCGATCCACTCCCTGCTCCCAATCCGGGAACAGGTCTACGTACTGAATCGCTTGTGTAATGCGCGCCGGCACTTCGCAGGCATTCAATCGCGCGGGGATGAAGTAGATTTCGTCCAGGGGCAGACGCGCGGCGCAATCCAGCGCGTAGCGAAGTTCCGCGTTGAAATGCCCCCGCTTAGCTGCGGCTCGTTCTGAGAAGCAAGCCAGAAAGAAGTCCGAGACGCCGATGGTCTGCTCGATGGAACGTGGCCAGTTCTGCCCCGGCAGCAGTTTCTTCTTGTCGAGCCAGGGATCAAACCCGCCGTCGGCTAACTGCTGATAAAGCCGCTCCACCTGAGGCAGGTCCTCTTCGACGTAAGCCATGAACACCTTCGGCTTCGTGTTCGGCAGGAACTCGAAGCCCCGCTCTCCGCCCGGGCGGAAGATACCCAAACCGTCGATCTCCACCGAGTGACCATCCTCCAGGCAGCGGCGCAGCAGGCGTGCGATGCGTCTTTGTGTGGCTTTGCCGGATTGGCTCATTTCCGCTTCTGGGCCTCGCCCGAGCGCGATTTCCCCGAAGGCTGGAAGCGGGCCTTGGCTGGCTTTCCAGGCTGGATGGTGCCGAGGCCAGGCAGCGTAGCTGATTCGCCTCGACGGAGGCTCCTCACGATGTCGGTGACGATACGGTCAAGTTGGTCGGCCGCCTCCGCCCGGCTGATGCCGCATCCCCGGGCCAGCCTGTCTGCCAGGTCGGTCTTCTTCATGCCAACTCCATGTTATGCCCGCTGAATCAAAAGCGCGGCCCGGGCTGATCCCGGCTGGCTCGACCGAATCTCTCTATCTGGTTGACAAATAACCGGATAAGCCGGGCTTCAGAGGCCCTTCACATAAGTCGTGCGGCTTGTGACTGACTCCCGCCGATAGGCACGCGGAGACGGTGATATGATCAAGAACCAATCCGAGGAGTTTGACATCCATGAGCACTCGTAGACAGTTTCTGGCAGCCGCCGGCATCGCTCCTGCTTTTGCACAGGCCGCCGGGCGCCCCAAGAACATCCTGTATCTCATCGCCGATGACTTGGGATTGCACACCGGCGAATACGGAGACGCCACCGCGCGCACGCCCAATCTCGACAGGCTGGCTCGCGAGGGTGTCCGCTTTACTCAAGCTTTCTGTACCACCGCCTCATGCAGCGCCAGCCGCTCGGTGATGCTGACCGGCTTGCAGAACCACGCCAACGGGCAGTTCGGGCACGCGCACGACTTTCACAACCAGAGGCTCCGCGGCTTCGTAAAGCCTCTGCCCAGGCTGCTCAGCAGCGCCGGTTACAGAACCGGCGTCGTCGGCAAACTGCACGTCAATCCGTCCGACACCTTCGGCTGGGATTTGGACTCTCAGGGCGGGAGCCGCAACGTTTACGACATGGCGCAGCGCGCCCGGAAATTCATCCAAGGCAGCGGAGACCGGCCCTGGTATCTGCACGTGGGCTACAGCGATCCGCATCGCGCCGGCAAGGGTTTTGGCAATACCGATTACCCCAACGTCAAGCGCATGCCGTTCGATGCCGCCAAGATCAAGGTGCCGTCATTCCTGCCTGACAACCCGCCCACGCGGCGCGAAGTGGCCGAATACTACGAAGCCGCCAACCGGCTGGACCAGGGCATCGGCTTCATCCTGGACGTGCTGAAGGAAACTAATCAGCTCGAGAACACGCTGATCATGTTCTACAGCGACAACGGCATGCCGTTCCCCAACGCCAAGACGAACACCTACGATGCCGGCATCCACTTGCCGCTCATCGTGCGCTCGCCGCACCAAAGCCGGCGCGGACTCGTGAACAGGAGTATGGTCACGTGGGCGGACCTGGTTCCGACGGTTCTGGATTGGACCGGCGTTGCGCCCCCCGAGTACCCGCTGCACGGGCGCAGCTTCCTGCCCATTCTCGAGCAGGAGCAAGCCGCTGGCTGGGACGAGATCTTCTTCTCGCACACCTTCCATGAAATGACCATGTACTACCCGATGCGCGGCATGCGCACGCGGCAGTACAAATACATCCACAACCTGTTCCCTGAGCTGGAGTACCCCCATGCCAGTGACCTCTGGGAATCAGCTACGTGGCAAAGCCTGCTCCCGCAGGGACCGGAAGCCAAGTGTGGAGGGCGTCCCGTCAAGCGCTACCTGCATCGTGACGGCGAGGAACTCTACGACATTTCCAAGGACCCGGATGAGGTGAACAATCTGGCGGCATTGCCGCAGCACCGGGAGCTGCTGCGCTCCATGCGCACGAAGGTGCGGGCATGGCGGCGGCAGACCAATGACCCCTGGTTGATCCTGGACAACTACAAGAAGCCGGACATCGGCTAGTCTGCCGGAGCAGTCCGGCGGGCAACTACTCCATGGCCAGCAGGGCCGCCATGGTCACGATTCCGTCCCAGAGATTCTGGAGGCGGAGGTTCTCGTTGAAGCTGTGCTGGTTATTGTCGTGGTTGACGGTAGGGACCAGGATGGCGTGAGTCTTGAGCACCTCAGTGATGCTCTGGATAGGCACACTGCCCCCCAACGTGGGAAGTTTGATCATCTCGCCATGCGCTCTTTCCAGGGCTCGGATGACACGGCGCGAGATTTCCAGGTCCATCGGCGTCCGCACCGCGTTGTAGCCGCGTTCCCGCGCCACGTGGCAAACCTTGGCGTGCGCCAGCCGGGTTGCCTCATCGGGCTCAGTTTCAGTGACGAAGAAACCCTGCCGGCGGATATGATCCACCACGCGTTCCACCGTCTGCCGGTGGTCCATACCGGCCACCAGGCGAATATCGATGGAGGCTGCCGCTGAAGAGGGAATCACGTTGCGGCTGCGGGCGCCCACGTGCGCGGAGGCCAACCCGCGGACGTTCAGGCTGGGCAGGTTGATGAGTTCTTCCAACCGGCGGCCCCCGCCCTCGGTCTGTGCCAGCCACAACTCTCTCTTCAGGGCGGCGTCGAAGTCCGGAGCCGCAGCCAAGGCGCTCTTCTCGACCTCAGTGAGCGGCATCACTCCATCGTAGAAACCCCGGATGAGGACCTTGCCGTCCGCATCCTTCATGGAGGCCAGCAGTTGGGCCAGCAGCATGGCGGGATTAGGAGCCCAATTGCCGTAATGGCCGCTGTGCAATTCCCTGCGCGGCCCGTACACGGTGAGTTCAAGCGAGGTAATGCCGCGCGCGCCGAAGACGATCTGCGGCTGGCGGTTCTGATGAACCGGCCCATCGCAGATCAGCCACACCTCGGCCTGGAGCTTTTCCCGGTGCTGCACCAGCGTCCGCGCCAGGTTCCGGCTGCCGGATTCCTCCTCTCCCTCGAAGAAGAACTTGATGTTGTGACGCGGCCTGATGCGCGCTGTGCGCAACGCGTCCAACGCGCTGGCGAGCGCCATGATGGGGCCCTTGTCATCGCTGGCCGAGCGGGCGTACAGACGCCACTCCGGGTCGGACGGCCACCCCGGGCGCGGCAGCGGAATCGGACGGCCGCCGGATTCCACCGGACCGCTCATCAGTACGGGGCGGAAAGGGTCGCCCGTGGTCCATTGCGACGGCTCGACAGGCTGGCCGTCATAGTGCGCATAGAACACCAGGGTCTCCGCGGCGCCCGGGTTAAGCATCTCGCCGTACACCACCGGCGGGGCTTGTTTGGATTCCAGCAGCTGCGTCCGGACGCCGCGCCGGCTGAACATCTGCGCAATGAACTCGGCGTTGCGGCGCAACCCGGCGGTGTCCCCGGTGGTGTTCGGGATCGACAGCAACTGCAGGAACTCGCTGAGAACGAGGCGCTGATTGCCTTCCGTCCACCGTCTGGCCGCGGCCGCCGGCTCAGGCTGGGCGCACACCGTCACCGTGCAGACGGTTGCC
The DNA here is from genome assembly GCA_037444075.1 of Acidobacteriota bacterium. GTDB lineage: Bacteria > Acidobacteriota > Terriglobia > Bryobacterales > Bryobacteraceae > JBBIND01. Next base: position 5,715 of record JBBIND010000029.1, read on the forward strand.
GTGAGCACCAGGCGAAGCCAGACCGGCATGCTACATCTCCCTCCGGTTCTCCAGTGACTTGGACATGGTCACTTCGTCAGCGAACTCCAGGTCACTGCCCACGGGAATTCCCATGGCGATTCTGGTTACTTTCAGGCCCAGCGGTTTCATCAGCTTCGAGAGATACACCGCCGTGGCTTCTCCTTCCACATTCGGATTCGTGGCGAGGATGATCTCCTTGACCTGCCCGCCTTGCAGGCGCTCCAGCAGATTCTTGATCTTCAGCTGGTCGGGTCCTACGCCGCGCAGCGGAGACAGTGCGCCGTGCAGCACATGGTAAAGGCCCTCGAACGTGCGCGTGGTCTCGATGGGCAGAATGTTGTGCGGTTCCTCCACCACGCAGATGACTGCCTGATCGCGCCGCGGGTCCCGGCAGTAGGGGCACAATTCCTCATCGCTGATGTTATTGCAGGCAGCGCACACGCCCAGGTTATCCTTAACGTCCAGCAAAGCTTGTGCCAGTTGTTCGGCCTGCTCCCGCGGGCTGCGCAGCACGTGGAAGGCCAGGCGCTGGGCCGACTTCTGGCCCACTCCCGGCAAACGCTTGAATTCCTGAATCAGCCTCGCCAGCGGCTCAGCGTAATCGGGCATGAGGATCTCCCGCTTTCTCCAGTCTATAATCCTGCCATTTGATTTCGTGCGGGCAGTTTTCGGCGCTCGACCGGTTCAGTTGACCACTGCCTGCCCCGAGGCCAGCCGCTTAGAACATGCCCGGGGGAAGTCCCAGCCCGGCGAACATGCCGCCCATCTTCTGCTTGGCTTCCTCGTCAGCCTTCTTGGCGGCTTCGTTGCAGGCTGCCATGACCATGTCCTGGAGCATCTCGATGTCGCTGGCCACCTCCGGGTCGATCTTCACGCCGACGACGTGCTTGTGGCCGTCCATCTTCACGGTCACCATCCCGCCACCGGCCGAGGCTTCCACCCGGATCTGGCCGACCTCCTCCTGGAGGCGCTCCTGCATCTGCTGCGCCTGCTTCATCATGGCTTGCATGTTGCCGGGTAATTTCATTGGCATTACTCCTTTAAATCTCTCACCGCGCGCACCTGGCTGCCGGGGAACAATTCCTGAAACCGCTGGACTTCAGGATGAGACAGGGCGCGTTGCGTGGCCTCGTCTCGCGCCTTTGCCTTTTCCTGCGGCGGCGCAAGTGCGGCCTCCCCCTGGCTGGCGATGAACTTCACTTTCAGAGGCCGTCCCGCCAGACGTTCCACAACTATGAGCAGGTCTTTGGAGCCCAGCGCCAGGGAGTACTCGCGGGGCGCCGCGATCTGAAGTTCCCCGGCCGTTTCCGCGATTTCGGCCGACTCGACAGCGTCCGCGATGAACGTCATTCCCTGTTCGGTGAGAGCGGCGTGCAGTCTTTGCTTCCAGCTTCCGGACGGCGCGGCGGCGGATGGTTTCGCCGCGGTTGTTGTTTGGGGAGCGGCCGCGCGCGCAGGTTTGGGCGCGGGCGGCGACGCAGCCGCGGGCAATGAGGAGAGCGCCTCCTCGATGCTCACCAGCCGGCCGGCGTGGACCATGCGCAGGAGGCCGATTTCCAGGTGCAGCCGGGGCTGCAGGGAAAACTGCAGTTCCCTGTACAGGTCCAGCGTGATTTGCAGGTAGCGCGTCAGGTCCTCTTCCGAAAACGCGGCCGCTGTTTCGCTCAGCCGTTGGCGCTGCGCCGGTGAGGCGGCGATCAGCCGGCTCTCCGCTCCGGCGATGCGCGCTACCAGGAGGTTGCGGAAATACCGCGCCAATTCACGGCAGAAGTGCTGGAGGTTTTGCCCATTGCGCTCCAGCTCATGAACCATTTCCAGCATGCTTTGCGAGTTGGCGTCCAGCAAAGCGGCCGTCACTTGTTCGAGTGTTTCCAGCGAGAACTGCCCGAGCAGGCGCCGGACCTCCTGAGCCTGCAACGACGCGCCGCAACAGGCGATGGCCTGATCCAACGCTGACAACGAATCCCGCACGCTGCCATCGCCATACTGCGCCAGCGACTCGAGCACTTCCGCTTCAGCCTGAATGCCTTCCTGTTCGCAGATCCACTCCATGCGGCCGATGATGGCGTTGAACTCCACCGAGCGGAAACTGAACTGCTGGCAGCGGGAGATGATGGTGGCCGGGATCTTGTGCGCCTCCGTCGTGCAAAGCATGAAGACCACCCACTCGGGCGGCTCCTCCAGCGTCTTCAGCAGCGCGTTGAAGGCCTCGTTGGTGATCTGATGGGCTTCGTCGATGATGAAGACCTTGAACCGGTCCCTGGCCGGGCGGTAGCGTATGTTTTCGCGCAGTTCCCGCATCTCGTTGATGCCGCGGTTGGAAGCGGCGTCAATCTCGATCACGTCCACGGAATTGCTGGCCGCGATTTCCAGGCAACTGGCGCAACTGCCGCAGGGCGCTTTGGAGGGGCCTTCGGCGCAGTTCAGGCACCGGGCCAGGATGCGCGCCACCGTGGTCTTGCCCGTGCCGCGTTGCCCGGCAAAGATGTAGCCGTGCGCGACCCGGCCCAGCGCAATGGCGTTTTCCAGGGTTTGGCGGATGTGTTCCTGGCCGATCAGCTCCTCGAAGCTCTGGGGCCGGTACTTGCGCGCGATAACCTGATACATCGGAGGGGAACCCAGTGCCAGACGCCGGGTTGTCCGCGGCACACGAGCCGCACCGCTACCGTTGCTTCCTTCCAGACCTGGCGGGGTTTGCGGCCGCCCATTGCACGGAGCCCGGCGCCTGACAACCTCCTATCGTAGCACCCCTTCCGGGGGACAAGAAAGAAGCTCAGCTCAGCCGCGCTTTCACCAATTCGCTCAATGCCTTCCCGTCCACGCGCTTGCCCGCCAGCCTGGCCTGAGCCGCCTTCATCACGGCGCCCATCTGCTTGATTGAGGAAGCCTGCGTCTCGGCGATGGCTTCGGCCACGGCCGCCTCCATTTCCTCCGCTCCGGGTGTGGCCGGCAGGTAGCCCTCGATCAGCCGCATCTCGGCTTCCTCGCTTGCCGCCAGGTCTTCCCGCCCGCCCTTGCGGAACATTTCCGCCGCTTCGCGGCGCTGCTTGAGCAGGGTGTTGAGCACTTGCATCTCCGTGGCCTCGTCAAGCGCCCGCATGCTGTCCACTTCGTGCCTCTTCAGGGCCGTCTTGATCATCCGCAGAGCGCTCAGCCGGGCTGCATCCCGGGCCTTCATGGCCCCCGCAATTTCCTTCTCCAAGCGTTCAATTAAGGGCATGATGTCTGATATTCTAAGTGGTTCACTACCGCCATGCATATACGCAAACTTAGACTGCTGACTCCCGGACCGACCCCACTGTACCCGCCCGCTTTGCACGCCATGATGGGCTCGGACATCCACCACCGCACGGAGGACTTCCGTACGCTCTACCGCTCCACAGTGGCTGACCTGAAGGAAGTCATGGGAACATCCTACGACGTTCTCCCCCTGGTTGCCTCGGGTACGGGCGCCATGGAAGCTGCGGTCTCGAATTTGTTCCGCCGCGGCGACAAAGTCATCGTATGCTCGGCGGGCAAGTTCGGAGAACGTTGGGTGGACATAACGAAAGCGTTCGGTTTGGAGCCCGTCGTGCTCAAGGTTGACTACGGGCAGGTTGTGAAACCTGAGGCTGTCCAGGAGAAACTGGCCGAGCCAGGCGTGCGTGGCGTCTTCGTGCAGGCGTCGGAGACTTCTACCGGCGCGTCGCACGACGTTCAGGCGATGGCTGAGGCCATCCGCAAGACGGACGCGATCTTCGTGATTGACGCCATCACCGGTCTCGGCACCATGCCGCTGGATATCGAAGGCTGGGGTTTGGATGTCGTCATCGGCGGCTCGCAGAAAGCTTTCATGATTCCGCCCGGCCTGGCGTTTCTCTCCGTCAGCCCGAAGGCTTGGGAGTTTGCCGCCACTTCGGATTTGCCGCACTACTACTTCGACCTGAAGAAAGAGAAGAAGAACGCCGACGCCGGGGAGTCAAGCTGGACGCCGTCCACGTCCCTGCTGCTGGCCCTGCACGCGGCGCTGCAATACGTGAAAAGCCTGGGCATGGCGAAGCTGGTGGAGAACGCGCAGTTGCTGGCGCGGGCCACCCGCTCTGCTGTCACGGCTATCGGGCTGGAACTGTTCGCTCCGGAGAGCCCGGGGTCAGCGGTTACCGCCGTCAAGGCTCCGGAAGGCATGGATTCCGGCGTCATCGTCAAGGAGTTTCGAACGCGGTTCGGCGCCATCATCGCCAACGGCCAGGGTTCGATGAAGGGCAAGATCTTCCGGGTGGCTCACCTCGGTTATTTCGACTTCACTGACCTGTTTGCCGTCATCGCGGAACTGGAACTCATCCTGGCGGCGCAAGGGCAGCCGGTAACTCTCGGCGCCGGCGTTGCCGCTGTGCAGCAAATCTACGCGGAAGCGGCCGGCCTGAGCAAGGCCGCCAAGGCATAAAGGGCGAAGCCCGACGTCCAGGAGGTGCGACCATGAAGATCCTTGTAGCTGAACCGGTGGCGCAGGCGGGAATCGAAAATCTCAAGGCGCAACCCGGCTGGGATGTGATCGTTTCCAACCCGAAGGAATACCAGAATCACCTGGCCGACGCCGAGGCGATGCTGGTGCGCAGCGCCGTGAAGGTGACCCGCGACGTGCTGGCGCAAGCGCCGAAGCTGCGCGTCATCGGGCGCGCCGGTGTGGGCGTGGACAACGTCGACCTGGAAGCCGCCACGGCCGCCGGAGTGCTCGTAATGAACACGCCGGGCGGCAACGCCGTGTCCGTGGCGGAACACACGCTGGCGCTGATGCTGGCCCTGGCTCGGTCTATTCCTCAGGCGAGCGCATCCACCAAGAGCGGCCGCTGGGAGAAAAAGAAGTACATGGGCGGCGAACTGCGCGGCAAGACGCTCGGCGTCATCGGCTTGGGCAGCATCGGGCGCGAAGTGGCTTTGCGTGCCCGCGCCCTGGAGATGCGCATCCTTGCTTGCGACCCCTACGTCAGCACTCAGCGCGCCACGGACCTCGGCCTGGAACTGGTCGAAATGCGGCAACTGCTGGCCGAGAGCGACTACATCAGCCTGCACATGGCGCTCACGCCGGAAACGCGCGGCATGTTGTCCGCGGAAGCGTTCGCGCAGATGAAGTCCGGCGTGCGGATCGTCAACTGCGCCCGCGGCGAACTGATCGATGAAGAAGCGCTGCGTGAGGCGCTGGTTTCGGGCAAGGTGGGCGGCGCGGCTTTGGATGTTTTCTCTCCGGAGCCTCCGGCGGCGGAAAACCCGTTGCTCGCCGTTGAAAACCTCATCGCCACCCCTCACATCGGCGGCTCCACGGAGGAGGCGCAGGAGATTGTGGGCGTGCGCATCGTCGAGCAACTCGTCGAGTATCTGAAAAACGGCGTGGTCATCAATGCCGTCAATATGCCGGCCATTTCTCCCGAAGAGTATCGGGCTGTAGGCCCTTACGTGAATCTGGCCGAGCGCCTTGGCACGTTTGCCGCTTACATCGCCGCGGGCAATCCCCGAACGGTGCGGCTCGTGTATCAGGGGAAACTTGCCGAGGGCAACACGCAACTGATACGCAATGCCGGCCTGGCGGGAGTGCTGAACCGGTCGCTCGAACAGAAGGCCAACGTAGTGAACGCCATGTCGCTGGCCTCACAGCGAGGCTGGAACGTGGCTGAGCGGCACGAAGCGCGGGCGGGTCGCCTGGACTCGGTTCTTCTGGAAGTGGAGACGGACTCAGCCACTACCTTCGTCCTGGGAGCCGTCGTCCTGGGCAAACCGCGCCTGCTGATGGTGGACAACATCTCCTGTGAGGCTACCTTGGCCGGCCACCTCATCTTCATGAAGAATGAGGACGTGCCCGGCGTCATCGGCCATGTCGGCAGTGTGCTGGGGCAAAACGGCATCAACATCGCGAACTTCTCTCTGGGGAGGCAGGATGCTCCGGCGGCGGCAGGCATGCCGCTGGAGGCGGTAGCCGTCGTCGAGACTGACGGGCCGGTGGGCGAACCGGTGCTGGCCCAGTTGCGGGAAAACCCGGCTGTCCGCCTGGCGCGTCCGGTGCAGTTTGCCGAGTAGTCACAGACGGAGCAGATCAGGCAAGAGAGCGGAATTCCAACAAGTTGCCCGGGCCGACAGGCACGGTTTGGTTTGCCCGCCCGATTGCCTTGTGCTATTCTGGAGATGCTTTCATGGGCTTCGCCTTCCCGTTTGGCCCCACTATCGTCCTGGAGTGTTAACAGCCACCGAATGAGCTTCACCGTATTTCTCGGAAATCTCCCCCTCTGGGTGACCGCCGACGATATTAAATCCTGGCTCGCCGCAGAAAACCTGGTCGCCGATTCTGTCAAAGTAATCCGCAATCCGGATACTCAAGAATCCAAAGGTTTCGCTTTTGTCGAAACTCCCAACAGCGATGAGATGAACGCCATCATCCGCCGCTTTGATCGGGCTCCGCTCGAGGACCGTTTGCTGCGCGCTAATCCCGCTCAGCCGGCGCGTCCCAGGGGCCAGGCTCCGCCGCGCAGCGGGCCGCCCGCGGATGCCGCCCGGAAGGTGGCGCCGAAGCGCCGCAAGCGGACCGGACGGCCAGGGGCCGATTCCCCGCAGAGCGCTTTCGCCGAAGAACTCGCCAAGGCTCTCTAGACTGGCGCTGTACGTGCGCCAGTACATCGTTCTTCGGCAACCCGCCGGGCTGGTTGCCGGACTCATTCCTCCCCGCCTCCCCCCATGGCTTTAGCCGAGCCACAGCTAATGCTATACTTTTCTCCCGTGGCCACGGTTTGCAATAGTCTTCATCTTCATAAGTTAGCCGGGTCACGTTGGAGCGTGACATGGTTTACGACTTACTAATTGTCCGCATTCTTTTCGTGCTCCTGGTCGGCGGGTTGGCTTTCATCATTCAACCCTTCGGCTTACCGCAGCCCTTGGCGGTGGTCTTGGGCCTGGCTCTGGGCGCAGCGGTTATCATCTTCGAGATTCGCCTCAAGCAGGTCAGCCTGAAGCGGCTGATAGGGGCGGCCATCGGTTCGGTGCTGGGGATCCTGGGAGCTTACCTCATGGTGCTGGTGCTGCACCAATCCCTGCCGGGCGATTCCGGCACGGTGCCCTTTATTCAGCTTTCCGTCCTCCTGCTGATGACCTACGTCGGTCTTGTGGTGGGCGCCAACAAGGGCGACATGCTGAACCTCGCCGCGTTGGGCGGGTTGTTCGGAGGGGAGAAAGCCACCAAGCACACCTTCAAGATTCTCGATACCAGCGTCATTATTGACGGCCGCATCGCCGACGTTGCCGAGACCGGGTTTCTGGACGGCACCCTGGTGGTGCCGCAATTCGTCCTCCGGGAGCTGCAATTGGTGGCCGATTCGGCCGATTCCATGAAACGCAATCGCGGGCGCCGCGGGCTCGACATCCTTCAACGGTTGCAGAAGATGACGCAATTGGCGGTGCAGATCATCGAGGACGATTTCGCGCACGTGCGCGAGGTCGATATGAAGCTGATTGAGTTGGCCAAAGTCTACGATTGCAAGATTGTCACCAACGACTTCAACCTGAACAAAGTGGCCCAACTGCACGGTGTTCAGGTGCTGAACATCAATGAGCTGGCCAATTCTCTCAAGCCTGTCGTGCTGCCCGGCGAAACCATGCGGGTGTTCATCCTGAAAGAGGGCAAAGAACACAGCCAAGGCGTGGCGTACCTGGACGACGGCACCATGGTGGTGGTGGACAACGCCCGCAAGATGATCTCCAAGACCATCGAAGTCACCGTCACCAGCGTGCTGCAAACCACCGCCGGCAAGATGATCTTTGGGCGGTTTGACGAAAAGGCGCACGCCGTTTTTGACAAGTCCCAGGATAGGCAGGAGCGTCCGGGACGTGAATCAAACGCCGGGTTGGCGCGCTGAAGCGCCCCGGGCCGGCATTGATGCGGATACAATAGGGAACGCATGGCAGCGATGAAGGTGGCCGTCATCATCCCGGCGGCGGGGTTGGGTACGCGCATGCGGGGCGCCTCTCCGGAAAGCGAGGGCACGAGCCGCAAGCAATTCATGCAGTTGGAGGGTGCTCCCATCCTGCTGCACACCATCCGCAAGTTTGCCGGGTCGCCGCTCGTATCCGAGATTGTCGTGGCCCTTCGCAAGGAGGACTTCACCTGGGCGAGTTCCCTGTTGCGGAAGGAGCCGCAGAGCAAACCGGTGCGGCTGGTCGAGGGTGGCCACTCGCGGCAGCATTCCGTGGCCAACGCTCTGGCTAGCCTGGCCAAGGACACGAACCTGGTAGCCGTGCACGACGCGGTGCGTCCCTTTATCGCCCCAGCCGTACTGGAGAAGGTGATCCTCACAGCCGGCGAAACCGGCGCCGCCATCGTCGGAATTGTGCCGGTGGACACGGTCAAACAGGTTCGCCTTGACAAGATTCGCGGCACGCTGCCGCGCGAAGGGCTGGTGCTTGCCCAGACTCCCCAAGTCTTTGCCTACGAGCTGCTGTTAGAGGCCTTTGAGAAGGCGAGCACCGACGGTTTCATCGGCACCGACGAGGCCAGCCTGGTGGAGCGTCTCGAACGGGTGGAGGTCAGCGTGGTGGCGGGCAGCGATCGCAACATCAAGATCACCCGGCCCAGCGACATGGAACTGGCGCGGCTCTTCCTGGCTGAGGAGGCTGCCCGGCGCAAGGCGAGTTGATGGCGGCCGGGGCAGGCGAGTACCGTAGCGGCACGGGCTGGGATTCCCATCGTGTCGGAGCCGGAGGGAGCATCACGCTGGGAGGTGTTTCCATCCCCGCCCCGTTCGGGCTGGAAGGCCATTCCGACGCTGACGTGCTGGCCCACGCCATCACGGACGCTTTGCTGGGAGCGGCCGCCTTGGGAGACATCGGCCAGCATTTCCCCGACACCGATCCTCGCTGGACCGGAGCCGAGAGCTTGCAGTTTGTGCGGCACGCCGCACAACTGCTCGGCGAGCGCGGCTTTACCGTGGTGCACGTGGACGCTACAGTGATCCTGGAACAACCCAAACTCGGGCCTTACCGCGAGCCCATACGCCTGAAATTGGCGGAGTGCCTGGGCCTGGAGCCCGACAGGGTCTCAGTGAAGTTCAAGACCGCGGAACGGGTGGGTCCGGTCGGCGAGGGGCTCTCGGCCGAGGCTCAAGCCATCGCTACCGTTTTTCGGCCTGCCTGAATCAGCGTACGCCGCTCTTCTGCCTCGCCGGAAGGAACTCGTCTCCGGCGTTCCAGGTGGGCAAGTCATCCCGGTTGGCGGCGTTCAAGGCGATGAGGAAGCCGAACCGCGCTATCTCTGCCAGCCCGGAAAAGTCCCAGTCCTGACGGAATTCGTCCGACGGCCGGTGATAATGGCGTTGGCCGAACTCGCGCTGCGCCGCCTTGGTGGCCTCGGTAGAACCGATGTAATCGGTCCCCATCTTCACCGAAAACGCCGGCACTCCCGCCTGCGCGAAAGGAAAATGATCCGAGCGGAAGTAACTGCCCTGTGCCGGGTTGGGGTCCGGCATGATTTTCAAGCCGAACCGGCGCGCGGCTTCCTGGACCGCCGGCCACAGAGTGGTGCGTTCGGCGCCGTTCACCACCACGTCGAGTGTGCGTCCCAGGGGCAGAAAAGAGTCGAAGTTCAGAACGGCCGACGTCCGGCCCACCGGGAAGACGGGATTGCTGACATAGTGTTGCGCGCCGCGCAATCCGGCTTCCTCCGCCGTCACCGCCAGGAAAAGCGCGCTTCGCCGGGGCCTGGGGTTGAGGGCAGCCCACGCCCGGGCAAGTTCCAGGATGATGGCGCAACCGGTGGCGTTGTCCACCGCCCCGTTATAGATCGAGTCACCGCCGGCGGGCGGGCCTATGCCCAGGTGGTCCCAGTGGGCCGTAAACGCCACTGCCTCCTGCCGAAGAGCCGCGTCGCTGCCTTCCACCACGGCTACGACGTTGCTGGTTTGGATTGACCGGATTTTGGCAGGCACACGCCCTTTCAACCGGATGCCCAACGGGATGGGCTTGAACCCGCGCGTCCCGGCCAGCTTGAGCATCTCCTTAACGCTGCGTCCGGAAAGCGCCAGAAGTTGATCGCCGGCTTCCTGCGTGAGCCATCCGGAGAAGGCCAGCGCGGGGCTTCCGGCGGGCAGCCGCACCTGGGCGTCCTCGCGGCCCCAGGAGTTCCGTACTACGTCCCAACCATAACCGGCCGTGGGCGTGGTGTGGATGAGAACCGCGGCGACGGCGCCCTGACGGGCGGCTTGCTCGAACTTGTAAGTCCAACGGCCGTAATAGGTGAGCCCGGGCCCGCCGAAAAAGGCCGGGTCCTCGCTGGACGGTTCGTTGGTGAACATCACCACGACTTTGCCCTTGACATCCGTTCCAGCGTAATCGTTCCAGCGGAACTCCGGGGCGGTGATGCCGTGGCCCACGAAAAAGGCCTCCGCGTCAAACTGCTCCAGCTCCGTCTGCCGTTGCGTGACGCCGACGAAGTCTTTGATCCAGGCGAGGCGCAGGCTCTTCTCCTTGACTGCCTCCAGGTATGCCTCAGGCCGGGTGGTCACTCCGAGCAGCGGCACCGCCTGGAAGAACGTGCCCTTATCGCCCGCCGGCCGGGCGCCGGCCAGATCGAACTGCGAGGCCAGGTACTCTTCGGTCAGGAAACCGCCCCGTTCACCGACGCCCCGGCCTTCCAGCAGATCACTCGAAAGGAACTTCACGTGGGCCCGTATGCGGCTGGAACTGATGTCCTGCGCGGCGGTTGTCGAGAGTCCCGCGCACAGCAGGCAGAATAAGACGGTGCTTCGCTTCATGGTTTGCCTTTCAGCCAGCGGAGAAAGAAATTTTGCCACGCCGGATCAATGTTCGGCCCGGTGGCGCGGTGGCCGTCGCCGGTATGAACGAACTGGATCCGTTCAGGGATGCCTAGCAATTCGTACACCTCGCGGGCGCGGTTGTAATATCCCCAGCTTTGCAGGTCGTCGGAATCCCCTCCGTCGTGCTCAGTGAGATTGCCGCCGATGAGGAGGAAGGGCCGCGGAGCCGCCAGAGCCATCAACTCATGGTGGTCGTGTTCAAAACCCGGCCGCTTCGGATCAGGATTCAACAGGCTGAGCACCGTGCCCTCCGGCGTGCGGATTCCGGGGTAGGGGCGCATCCAATCCAGATACCAGGGTGCATACCAATTGGTTCCCCCGTTGACGGCGATGTGCGGGTCAACGGCAGCCGTGGCGCTGATCTCCGGCGCGAAGGCAGCCACATAGACCGCCGCCTTAGCGCCGAGCGAGAAGCCCATGAAACCGATGCGTTTGCCGTCCACTTGCGGAAGCGAACGCAGGTACTCGGCCTGGCGCTGCGCGTCGTGGACCATCTTGGCGAGCGGCAGCCAGTGGCCGAAACGCTCCCGCAGTTTCTCCGGAGCTCCCTGGCGGGCGGTGGTTCCGTCGCGGTAATTGCGGATGAAGGACCAGCCGGTGAGAACGACGAAGCCGCGGCTGGCCAGCCAGGCGCCCCACCATTGCTCTGGCATGGTGTAGTCCGGCGTGCTGGATGTCCAGCAAATCACCGCAGGCAGACGCCCTTTGGGCGGATTCTTGGGGATCAGCAGGAGGTGCGGCTGATAGAAATCGATCTCGAGAGGAAGCTCGAGATGGATGCGCTCGTAGTGCTCGAGCGAGCGCCGGTCCAGCACCCTGACTTTGCGGATATCTCCGAACCACTTCCGGTCGTTGCGGTCCGGCTCTAGCTTGCCCAGAATCTGCGTCCAAAGCCGCATCAACTCGGGACGGCGGCGGCGGTGCCAATCCTGCGGTGAACGCAAGCCTTCGACGAGCGACGGGATCAACTCGTTCTCGGCTCCCGGCTCCGGCGCCGGGCTGCCTTTGGAAGTGACTTTGTGCTGGTTCAGGCGGGCGGCATCAGATCCGCTCAGAAGGTGCGTGGCCAGGCAGCCAAACAGGAGCAGCCGCGGCAGGTGCATAGTCATGGTACGGTCTCCGCGAAACGCTTGCCGGACAAGCCACATTTTCGCACCCGGGCGGCTCCGGGTGCTATCTTCAGGAACGGCCGCTGCCGGCCGATGAACTAGGCAATGACGCCGCTGTCTGTTGAAATCAAAGTACTGTTGCTGATGGTCTCCGTAGCAGCGGGAGTGATCGACCTGCGCTCGCGCAGGATCCCGAACTGGCTCACGGTTCCGGCGCTGCTGCTCGGGTTGGGAGCGAACGTTGTTTTGGGCGGGCTGGCGGGTTTGAAAACATCTTTGCTGGGCTTCGGCCTGGCGCTGCTCATTTATCTGCCTTTGTTTCTGTTGCGAGCCATGGGCGGCGGCGACGTGAAGTTGATGGCCGCGCTGGGGGCTGCCGCGGGGCCTCAGCACTGGTTGGTGCTGTTCGTTCTGACGGCGCTGCTGGGAGGCGTGGTGGCGCTGGTGGTTGTCATTCTCCGCGGCGCGCTCGGGCGTGTGCTGCGCAATATCGTCCACATTCTGGGAAGCCTGCTTCGGGGGAGGTCTCCGCACCGGAGCCGCGAAGAGCTGGATATCGCCAGTCCGCGCGCGCTGACGATGCCTCACGGAGCGGTGATCGCCGTGGCTTGTGTGCTTTACGTCGCTCTGGCCGGCTGAGAGGCGGCTGCCTCGCGGACTCCGCTGCCGGTCAACCCTCCGACGATGACCGATTCAATCCTGTTCGGCGTTCTCTCGCTGGCCAGCGAAACGCTGACGTAGTTGTCACTCAAGGCTTGGCAGGGTTGATCCAGGGTGACTACGGAGAGAGCGCGGCCGATCAGGCTCTCGCGGAAGGCCCTGTTCTTCCCGGCAGCCGTTTCGCGCAAGATCCGGTTGCGGTGCTTGCGGACCGCCATCGGAACCTGATCCGGAGCTGCCGACGCCGGGGTCCCCGGCCGGGCGGAAAAAGTGAAGACGTGCAAGTAGGTGAACGGCAGCTCGTCAATGAGCCGCCGGGTCTGCTCGAATTCGGCTTCCGTCTCGCCCGGGAATCCGGCCATCACGTCCGCTCCGATGGCTGCTTCCGGCATCCACTCGCGCGCTCTGCGAATCCGGTCAGCGTAGTGGCGGGCACGGTACCAACGGCGCATGCGGCGCAGCACCGCGTCGCTGCCGGATTGCAGGGGCGCGTGGATGTGCCGGGCGATTCTCGGGGAGGAAGCCATCAAGCCGAGCAAATCGTCGGAAAGGTCCATGGGCTCCACCGAACTCAGCCGCAGGCGCTCCACGCCGGTTTCTTCGAGCAACCGGCGCAAAAGGCTTGCCAGGCGCAGACGGAAGGCGGGCTCACGGCCCCAGCGTCCCAGGTTGATGCCGCTCAGCACGATCTCGCGATGTCCGGCTGACAGCGTGCGGACTTGCTCTATCACCCACTCCGGCGAGGCGCTCCGGCTGGGTCCGCGCACCTGGGGAATAATGCAAAAACTACAGCGGCAGTTACAGCCGTCCTGGATCTTGAGGTTGGGCCGCGTGCGATCGCCGGCGGCCTCCTCCACAATTCCGGCGGTGAACTCAACCGCCGTCGTCATTTCGGCCACGCTGATGCGGGTGTGGCACGGAGATTCCGGGTCTCCGGCGGCGAGGATTTCTGTGATGACGTGCTTGTGCGAGTTGCCCACCACCCACTCGACGCCGGGCAGCGCGGCGATTTCCTCGGGAGCGCGCTGGGCGTAACAACCGGTCACCAGAATGCGGGCTCGAGGATTGGCGCGCTGCACGCGGCGGACCGCCTGCCTCAAGTCCTGGTCCGCGGAAGCCGTTACGGTGCAGGAGTTCAGGATCACCACGTCCGCCTGCTCCAGAGGGGCGGCACACTCCATCCCCTGGCGCGCCAATTGCGCCGCGAGCGCGGCCCCGTCCGCTTGGGTAGCGCGGCAGCCAAAGCTTTCGATGTGAACACGCCCCACTACCTGCAATTTTAGCAACCTGCCTGCGCCGCCTCTGAAGTATCATTTTCCTTTCAGCGAAAATGCCGAGGAGGAACCGCTTGATTCACCGGCGTTGGATAGCATTGCTGCTGCTGGCCGCGGCTTCACTGTGCGCTCAAGACCACGTGGCCATTCTGGGCGCCCTCGTTGTCGACGGCACAGGCGCTGAGCCCACACAGCAGAACGTATTGATTCGTGCGGGTCGCATCGTGGCGGTGGGCGCGGAAATCGCCATCCCCGCCGATGCGCGGCGGGTCGACGCGCGCGGCCAGACGCTGCTGCCAGGACTCATCGACCTGCACACGCACGTGCCCTATTCCGCGGTGACCGGCGTGTCCGGCGACTGGGGCAAGAACCTCAAAGCGTATTTGTATTCAGGCGTCACCACGGTGGTCGACTTCGGCACCTACCCGGAGACTTTCGAGCCCGTGCGGCGGCTGATCGAGCAGGGCGTCTGGATCGCTCCGAGGGTCAACCTGGCGGCACGGCTCACCACGCCCGGAGGTCACGGGGCCGAAGGCGGGCGGGGGGATTTCTTTTCCCAGGAAGTGACCACGGCACGCGAGGCCCGAGCCGCCGTGCGCCGGGTTCTGCCTTACAAACCCGACGTCATCAAGGTCTTCACGGACGGATGGCGTTATGGCGCCGCGCCCGACATGTCCAGCATGACGGAGGAGACGCTGACGGCTCTCGTCGAGGAAGCGCACCGCCACAACATGAAGGTCCTGACGCACACCGTCACGCTGGCGAAGGCCAAAGAGGCCGTGCGGGCGGGAGTGGATGTCATCGCCCACGGCATTGGGGATGCTCAGGCTGACCTGGAACTGGTGCGCCTGATGCAACAAAAAGGGACTACCTACGCGCCCACGCTGGCCGTGTACGAACCGCGCCAGCAGCGCACGTTGGCGCCCATGTTGAGCGAACTGCTCGAGCCAGCCGCGCGCAAACTGCTCGAAGCGGCCGCGGCGCGCCCGGCTACCGCCGTGACGGACGTTCCTCGGGCCCGGCGCTGGCGCATCCTGATGGAAAACACGGCCGCGCTGCGCGCCGGTGGCGTGAGTTTCGGCCTGGGAACGGACGCGGGTGTTACGGGCACCTATCACGGTTGGGCCAGCCTGCGGGAACTGGAATTGCTGGTCATGGGAGGCCTGACCCCGCTCGAAGCGTTGACGGCCGGCACTGGCAATTCGGCCAAGGCGCTGGGCGTGGACGCTGACCGCGGCACGGTGTCGCCCGGCAAGCTGGCTGATCTGGTGCTGGTGGAGGGTACGCCGCACAAGTCTATCAGCGACATCTACCGCATCCGCAGCGTCTTTCTGGGCGGACGAGAAATCGACCGGGCCTCGTTGGCGCGGCAAATCGGCACGTCCGAGCCTACCCCGATTCCCGCCCGCAAGGCCCCCCGGATGATTGCGGACTTCCAGCGCTCCGACGGGCGCACCAACTTGGGCAGCCTGGTGGTGAATTCCACCGACAGCGGCCACGACAATTCCAAGATGCTCTACCTGCGCACGGGGCGTAAGGGCGGCAACTACGCCCTCACCGTGGTGACGCGCTTGGGCGAGAAGGACAAACCTTTCGCGGCGGTCAACTTCCCCCTCAGTCCGGGCGCCATAGAACCAGTGGACGTCCGAGCCTACCGGGGCGTCCGGTTCGATGCCCGCGGAGACGGCAGCTACCGCCTGCTGGCGGTCACGCGCGGCGTGCGTGACCAGGCGCATTTTCAGGCGCCGTTCCGGGCTCAGTCGAAGTGGAAGAACGTCAAGATCTCGTTCGACTCACTGCGGCGAGAAGAAACTCGCCTGCCCGCTAGTTGGACCGGAACGGACCTATTGCAGCTTGTCTTCGAGATCAGCGGCCCGGCCAGCACGCACGGGTGGCTGGAACTGGACAACGTCAGGTTCTACTGACCGCCGTGCGCCGCCCGGGGAAGAGGGCGTGGGTGCCAGGGACTCGTAGCCCGGGCGGGTTGCGCTATCATGGAAAAGATCTCTCCCCGACTGCTTCCCAGTTCGGAATCCTAGAGACAAGGCGCGCGAAACGGTTCGCATGCCTATTTTTGACCCGGTGAGGGGGTGAGTACTAGTTGGCTGAAGTCGAAATTCAGGATGGCGAGAGCTTAGAGAGCGCAATACGGCGCTTTAAGAGGAAAGTGCAGCAAGAGGACATCATCAAGGAAATCAAGCGGCACTCCTACTACTTGAAGCCTGGCGAAAAGAAGCGCCTCAAGACCGCCCTTGCCCGCAAGCGCAACCGCAGGCGGCGCAGCAGAGACTTCGAATAAAGTCCGCTTCCTTACGGGGAGTGGCCGGTACACGCGGCGGCTCCCCGGGATCCTTCCTTCCCAATCTTGTTCCCCTTCATCGAGTGTGCGCGTCACGCTTGCGGTGACTACAAACTTCCCTCCTTGGTCGGATGATATAATCGTCATCCGCTTGCTGGCCAGGCAGCCGAGACACGCGGCTGGTTGAGGAATGCCGGCAGCGGCCCCCATCGCGCGTATCGCCGAAAGGAGATGAAGAAATGACGTTCCGCAGAACTCTCGCCATGGCATCGCTACTGATGCTCATTCACCCGGCAGTTTCTCCGGGCCAAACGCCGGAGGCTCGCATCAAGGTGGATGTGGAACGGGTCGTGGGCGAAGTCCACCCCCACCTGTTCGGCAATTTCGCCGAGCACTTAGGCCGCTGCATTTACGGCGGCATTTTCGAACCTGGCAGTGCCCTGGCGGATGCCGACGGCTACCGCAAGGACGTCATGGAGGCTACCCGCAACCTGGGCGTCACACTCCTGCGCTGGCCGGGCGGCAACTTCGTTTCCGGATACGACTGGAAAGACGGTATCGGTCCGCGCGCCAACCGGCCCGTGCGTCTGGAGGGCGCCTGGGGCGCCGTCGAGCCGAATACGTTCGGGACGGACGAGTTCCTGCGCTACTGCGAGCGGTTGGGAGTCGAACCCTACATTTGCATCAACGCCGGGCTAGGGACCATCAACGATGCGCGGGACTGGGTGGAGTACGTCAACGGTTCGCAGCGAACCTACTGGGCGGACCAGCGGCGTAAGAACGGCCGGGATAAGCCCTACGGCGTGAAGTACTGGGGATTGGGCAACGAAATCGACGGGCCCTGGCAGTTGGGGCACAAGAACGCCGAGGATTACTCCAAGTTCGCCTTGGAAGCGGCCAAAGCCATGCGCCGTGTAGACTCCAGCATCAAGTTGATTGCCAGCGGATCGAGTTTCTTCGGCGGCGACTGGGTGAGCTGGAACCGTGTCGTTCTGGAGAAGTTGCGGAACGACATCGACTACATCTCGCTGCATACCTACATCGGCAACCCCGACAACGATTTCGAGCGTTTCCTCGCCAACGGCCAACTCGTGGACAACTACATCGCGGTTCTGAAGGGGCAGATTCTGGCGGCGCAGTCAGGAATGCGAAACCCGCGGCCGATTTACATCGCCTACGACGAGTGGAACGTCTGGTACCGCGCCCGGGGTGGCGGCGAGCATGAAACCGGGGCGACGCGCCTGGAGGAAATCTACAACTACGAAGACGCTCTGGCGATGGGGATGTTCATGAACTCGTTCATCCGGAACGCGGACATCGTCAAGATGGCCAATCTGGCTCAGTTGGTGAACGTGATCGCGCCCATATTCACGAACGAAAAAGGCCTCTTCCTGCAACCCATCTACTTCCCGCTCATGGAATACGCCAGGCAGAAGGGACACCAGTCACTGGACCTTCTGGTGAAGGCGCCTACCTACCAGGTGGCCAACCGCAAACCCATCCCCTACCTGGACGTTTCCGGCACCTACGACCCCAAGAGCCGGACCGTCTATCTGAACGTCCTGAACAGAAGTTCGAAGTCCGACATCCGCGCCGGCATTGAGGGCGTGGCGGCATCCGGCGGAAACGTGGAAGTCTGGGAACTGAACCACAACGACTTCAAGACCACACACACGTTCGGCGATGACCGCAAGGTTCGTCCGCAGATCAGGCGCCAGCCCATAGCCGCCACGGGCGGTGCTTTGACTTACACGTTCCCCAAGCACTCACTCACGATTCTGAAACTCCAGAGCCAGTAAGCAGGCCGAGGCGCTTTTCGCGCGCGCCGGACGCGGACCGGAAGGCTGTGCGCCCGGGCGGCGGGCCTACTATACAATGGCAGTTTCCCCCTCGGAGTGTGGACAGAGATGCCGGAAACAAAGAAACTCGACGGCAAAGTGGCCCTGATTACGGGCGCCAGCAGAGGTTTAGGCAAGGCCATGGCGCTAGCGCTGGGCGCTGAGGGCGCCAACCTGGCGCTGGTTTCCCGTGACACTGAAAGATTGGCCGAAGTGGCGGAAGCCGCACAGCAGTTCGGGGTTCAAGCGGAAATCTACCGCGCCGACGTTACTGAAGAAACCCAGGTGGCCGTGCTGGAGAAGGAAGTGGTTGGCCGGTTCGGCCACGTGGACATCCTCATCAACAACGCGGGCATCAATCTCCGTAAGTCCTTGCCGGAGTTCACGCTCGAGGAATGGAACCGGGTGATGAACACCAACCTGACGAGCGCCTTTCTGATGTGCCGGGCTTTCATCCCGTACATGCAGGGGCGCGGCTACGGGCGCATCCTCAACCTGACCTCCATCATGAGCCGGGTGTCGCTTCCGGGGCGGACCGCTTATTCAGCCAGCAAAGCGGGGTTGCTGGGGCTCACCCGCGCGCTCGCGCTGGAACTGGCTCCGGATGGCATCACCGTCGTTGGCATCAGCCCTGGACCGTTCGCCACGGAGATGAACACGGTGCTGATTGAAAACCCGGAGGTCAACCAGCAATTCCTGTCACGCATACCGCTCAATCGCTGGGGCAAGGTGGAGGAGATAGGCCAATTGGCGGTTTACCTGTGCTCGGAGGAGGCCGGTTTCATTACCGGCACGGACATCCTGATCGACGGTGGCTGGTGTGCCATCTGAAGGAGTTGGCCTCATGAGCCGCCGTCATATGCTGGTTTTGTCGCTCACTGCGCTCGTCCTGGCCGGCTGCCGCAAGGAACCTGCCCGCGTCATCGCCGTCATCCCGAAGTCCACGGCGCACGTGTTTTGGGTGGCCGTTCACGCCGGGGCGCAGGCGGCCGCGCGCGAGGAAAACATCGAGATCCTCTGGAATGGACCCTCGAGCGAGACGGACTACACGCGGCAAATCCAGATAGTGGATTCGATGATCAGCCGCCGCGTGGATGGCATCGCGATCGCCGCCTCGGAAAGAAGAGCGCTCCTGCAGGTTCTCGACAGGGCTGCCGAGGCGGGCATTCCGGTAACGGTGTTCGATTCAGGCGTAGAGGGCGCCAATTACGTCTCCTACGTCGCTACGGACAACTACCAGGCGGGCAGGATGGCGGCGCGCACGTTGGCTGAGAGCATCGGCGGCCGCGGCGATGTAGCCGTGATTGGGCACCTGCCGGGCAGCGTCTCCTCCATGGACCGGGAGCGCGGTTTTCAGGACGCGTTGGCGGAGGAGTTTCCCGGCGTGAGGATGGTTGCCTTCCAATTCGGACAGGCGGACCGGGCCAAAGCGAGAGCCGCCACCGAAAACATCCTCAGCGCCCATCCCAACCTGCACGGATTATTCAGTTCCACGGAGGCTAGCTCGACCGGAGTTTCGCTGGGTTTAAGGGGCCGCGGGCTGGCAGGGAAGGTGAAGTACGTGGCTTTTGATTCCACCGACACGATGGTTGAGGACCTCAAAAACGGCACCATCCACGCCCTCATCGTGCAGGATCCTTACAGGATCGGCTACGAGGCGGTGCGCACGTTGATTGACAGGATCAAAGGCGGCCAACCGCCCAAGGAAATCCCACTGGGCGCCCGGGTGGTGCGCGCGTCTGACCTCGGGCAGCCTGACATCCAGAAACTCCTGTTCCCCGAACGCTCGGGGCCGCTGCCATGACGGCGCCGGTCACCGTGGGTGATGCCGTTCTGCGGCAGCTCTCAACCGGCATCCTGAAAGCGTGCGGTGTGCCTGAAGACGGGGCGTCCGTGACGGCGGATTCCCTGGTGGCCGCCAATCTCCGCGGTGTGGACTCGCACGGAGTCCAATTGCTTCCCCATTACGTCCGGCAGTTGCGTGCCGGCAACATGGACCCGCGAACCGCTGGGCGGATCCTGTCTGAGTCGGGCGGCTGTCTGCACTACGACGGGAAGAACGGCTTGGGACAGGTAGTATCCTGGCACTGCTGCGGGCACGCCGCGCGGTTGGCCTCGACGCACGGCGTGGGGCTGGTTGTCGCGCGTGACTCCAATCATTTTGGCGCGGCCGCCTATTGGGCGGAGCGCATCACCGCAGCCGGGCAGGCGGCGCTGATACTCTGCAACGCTGCCCCCATGGTGGCTCCCTGGCAGGGACGCGAGCCGCGGTTCGGGACGAACCCGATTTGCGCGGCAGTGCCAAGCCAAGGCGGCGGAGCATGGCTGCTGGACATGGCTACGACCACTGTGGCGATGGGAAAAATCTACAAGGCTGCGGTCTGCGGTGAAGCCGCCATCCCACCCGGCTGGGCCATGGATTCTAAAGGACAACCCACGACGGACACGCGAGAGGCGCTCGACGGCGGCATGTTGATGCCGCTCGGAGGCTACAAAGGCAGCGGCCTGGCGATGCTCGTCGAAGTGTTCTGCGCCGTGCTCGGGGGCGGCGCGCTGAGCACGGAGTTGGGCGGCATCCGCATCCTCTCGCGCCCCATGCGGTGCAGCCAATGGTTCCTGGCGATTGATGTCAGGCGGTTCATGCCGCTCGAGGAGTTTCAGTCGCGAATGGAGAAGCTCGTCGGCATGGTCAAGAGCACCCGTACGGCCCCCGGCTACGATGAAGTGCTGGTGGCCGGGGACCCGGAATGGCGGGAGGAAGCGGAGCGCTTGAGCGGAGGCATCCCGCTGGCCGCCAACCTCTGGGAGGAGTTGCTGCAAATTGCTGGAGAACTGGGTGTTACTCCACCCGCCCTGGGATAGAATGTAGCCATGGCGCCGAAAGAGAAGGCCGAGCTCAGTCTGGAGGCCGCGCTTTCCGAACTGGAGGGCGTGGTCAAGGAACTGGAAAAAGGCGACCTGCCACTGGAAAAAGCCCTGGAGCTGTTTGAAAGAGGCGTGCAACTGAACACGGCCTGCCGGAAGCAGCTTGAGCAGGCCGAAACCAGGATAGAAATACTCCTCAAAAAAGACGGCGAAACACAGCCGGAACCGTTCGAACCCGAAAACAGCTGATCCCACCATGGACCTGAAGTCTTACCTGGCAGTACGGAAGCAGCGCGTCGACGCAGCCTTGGAGCGCCGGGTCCCGCCGGAATCTCTCCCGCCGGAAACCATCCACCGGGCGATGCGCTACAGCCTCTTCGCCGGCGGCAAGCGCATCCGGCCGATACTCTTTCTGGCCGCGGCCGAGGCGGTTGCGGGCGAGGCGCCTGGCGCGGAGGATGCTGCCTGCGCTCTCGAACTGGTGCATACGTACTCGCTCATCCACGACGATCTGCCTGCATTGGACAATGACGACCTGCGCCGCGGGCGGCCCACCTGCCACAAGGTTTTCGGCGAAGCCATGGCCATCCTGGCCGGTGACGCGCTGCTGACGCTGGCGTTTCAAGTGCTGGCCCAACTGGAATTCGCCAGCGCTTCGATACGGGCAAAGCTGGTGGAGGAGCTATCCGTGGCCGCCGGCACCGTCCGTGGGATGATCGCCGGACAGGTGCATGACCTGGAAGGCGAGGGTCAACCTCCTGAGCCTGAACTTCTGGAGAAGATCCACCGCGCCAAGACGGGCGCCTTGCTGCGCGCCAGCCTCCGCATGGGCGCCATTTACGCGGGAGCCGGGGAGGACAAACTGGCGGCGCTGTCAAAGTACGGCGAACACGTCGGGCTGGCGTTCCAGATAGTCGATGATGTGCTCGATGTGGAGCAGCCCTCCGAAGTGCTGGGCAAGACTCCGGGCAAGGACGCCGCCGACGGCAAGATCACTTTCCCCGCCGTCTATGGGCTGGAGACTTCACGCCGGATGGCTGAGCAGGAGCGCGTGGCGGCTCGCTCGGCGTTGGAGCTTTTCGGCGATACGGCTGAACCACTCCGCCTTTTGGCAGACCTCGTCGTGAACCGGACGGCATGACCGCAGTGGCGAAGAAGCGCCTGGATCAATTGCTGTTGGATCTGAGCCTGGCCCCATCGCGGGAGAAAGCCCGCGCCCTGATTTTGGCCGGGCAGGTTTTCGTGAACGGGCAAAAGGCGGACAAAGCCGGCCGGGCTTTTCCGGAAGAAAGCCACGTGGAAGTGGCGGCGGGCATGCCCTACGTCGGCCGCGGCGGACTGAAGCTGGAGGCGGCGCTCGACGCGTTTGCCGTGGATGTGTCCGGCAAGGTCTGCCTGGATGTGGGCGCTTCCACGGGGGGCTTCACAGACTGCCTGTTGCAGCGCGGCGCCGCCCGGGTTCACGCCGTCGACGTCGGCAGCGGGCAGCTGGATTGGAAACTGCGCACAGACGAGCGCGTGATCGTTCACGAGCACCTGAACGCGCGTTATCTGAAGCTTGAAGACATTGGCGAGCAGGCGGACCTGGTGGTGTGCGACGTCAGTTTCATCTCCGTCACCATGCTTCTGCCTGCCCTCTTCCCGTTGCTGCGGACGGGCGGGGAAATGATTATACTCGTCAAGCCTCAGTTCGAGGTCGGCCGGGAACAGGTCGGCAAGGGCGGCATCGTTCGTGATCCGCAACTGCACCGCATGGCCTGTGACCGCGTGGAGCAGGCATTGAGGGACGTTGGCTTCCGCACGGCTCTCAATGAGAGCCCCATCCTTGGGGCGGAAGGGAATCGGGAGTTTCTGCTATATGCGACGCATTGACACAGTCGGGATCGTGTCCAAGCCGGGTTCACCGCGAGCCTCCTCCATCGTGCCTGAGTTGCTGATCTGGCTGGAGGAGAGGAACGTCGGATACCGCCTGGACGAGGAGACAGCACACTACGCAGGGCGGCGCGACGGCATGTCGCGGGACGCCGTTCCCGAGGGCACGCAACTGGTGATCGTGTTGGGCGGCGACGGCACGCTGTTGTCTGCCGCCAGAGCCCTGAAGGGCCATGACATCCCGTTGTTCCCCGTCAACCTGGGCGGTCTCGGCTTCCTGACGGCGATCACGGTGGAGGAGATTTATCCCGAACTGGAGCGCGCTTTCCGGGGCGAGCACCGCATTGGCCGGCGGCGCATGTTGCACTGCGAGGTGCTGCGAAGCGGCGAGTCTGTAGCCGCCTATGAGGCGCTCAACGACGTGGTCATCACCAAGGCCGAACTGGCGCGCATGATCGATCTCGACATCTACGTGGACGATCACTTTGTCTGCGCCTACAAAGCCGACGGGCTGATCGTCTCAACGCCCACTGGCTCCACGGCTTATTCGCTCTCCGCCGGGGGACCCATCATCTTCCCGTCCGTGGCGGCGCTGGCCATTACACCTATCTGCCCGCACATGCTGACCAACCGCCCGGTCATCGTGCCGGATAGCAGCCAAATCCACTTGATCTGCCGGGCTGAGGATGATGCCGCCTACATCACCATCGATGGCCAGGTGGGCGGTCCGCTCAAGAATGGCGACCTTGCGCTGTGCCGGAGTTCGGAACACTCGCTCAGCCTGATTCGTCCGCCGCGGCTGCTGTTTTTCGACGTGCTGCGCGAAAAACTGAAGTGGGGTGAACGGTGAGGCGCATTTCCCTGACCGGGTGGATCTTCGTGGGCATGGCCGCCGGCATTCTGCTCGGCGCTCTGGCGCCGGACATCGCCAAGCAGGCTGCCCCGGTGAGCAACATTTTCCTGCGGCTCATCAAGTCCATCATTGCGCCGCTGTTATTCGGCACCCTGGTGGCGGGCATCGCCGGATCAGGCAGCGTCAAGGCCATGGGCCGGATTGGCCTGAAAGCGATGGCATACTTCTGGGTCGTTACGACGATTGCGTTGGTAGTGGGATTAGGCGCCGCCAATCTGGTTCGCCCGGGCGCCGGCATGACCCTGGAGAGGACCGCCGAGGAGGCCGCCCTCACCCGCACGGCGCCCGGCCTCAGTTCCGTGCTCGAGCACGCCTTCCCGGCCAGCGTGTTTGACGCCATGGCTCGCGGCGAAGTCCTGCAACTGGTGGTGTTCTGCCTCCTGTTCGGGGCGGCTTGCGCCGCTCTCGGAGAGAAGGCTCGGCCGGTGGTGCGTTTTTCCGAGGCGCTCGCCGAGGTGATGTTCCGCTACACGAAGTACGTGATGTACCTGGCGCCGTTCGGGGTAGGCGCAGCCATCGCCGTGACCGTGGGCAGCAAGGGATTCGGCGTTCTGTTCGGATTGGGCAAGCTGGTCATCACCATGTACGCAGCTCAATTCGTCTTCGTCGTCTTCGTCCTGGGTCCGGTGATCGCTTTAGCCAGACTCCCGCTGGGGCGCTTCTACAACGCCGCCAAAGAGCCTTTCCTGATCGCTTTTTCCACGGCTTCCAGTGAGGCGGCGCTGCCAAGGGCTCTCCAGAACATGGAGCGGTTCGGCGTCCCGAAGCATATCGTCGGCTTTGTCATGCCGACCGGCTACAGCTTCAATCTGGATGGATCGACGCTCTACCTTTCGTTGGCTTCCCTGTTCGTGGCGCAAGCCGCGGGTGTGGATTTGACCGTCACCGAGCAACTGGTGATGATGTTTACTCTGATGCTCACGAGCAAGGGCGTTGCCGGAGTACCCCGCGCCGCCCTGGTCATCCTGACGGCGACGCTGGCGACCTTCCAGTTGCCGATCGAGGGCGCGGCTGTGCTGCTCGGCATCGACGCAGTGTTGGATATGGCCAGGACTTCGGTCAACGTGCTGGGCAATTGCCTGGCTACCGCGGTGATAGCGCGTTGGGAAGGTTTCACGTTCCCTAAAGAGGGACGGCTCCAGGAGGCAGTAGAGCCGCAGGAGGCTTGACATCCGGACTCACGCAGCGCCGCCCGGAGTCCGCGTGGGCGTTTCGGCGCCATCGCCACGTGGTTTAGTGCAACGGCGGAGTGGCGCCCGGGCATCTGTTCGAGAACGACAATGACAGTTGGCGAAGCGACAGGCGAATCCGGACACGAGCCCGCTCTCGGTGAGATCCTGGCCGAGGTCCGGACCCTCTCCGGCCACGATTTGACCAGCTACCGCCATAGCCTCCTCGAGCGCCGCCTGTCGATCCGCATGGCTGAAACGGGCTTCGCGGACGCCTCCTCTTATCTGTCCTTTCTGCGGGGCAATCCGGGTGAAGCAGAATCGCTGGCGCAAGCCGTGACCATTCAGGTCAGCCGGTTCTTCCGCAACTCGCCCGTTTACGAGGTCCTGGAACACACTGTTCTGGCGGAAATCCTCGCGCGAAAGAGCCGGTTCGAGATCCGCGTGTGGAGTGCCGGATGCGGAACCGGAGAAGAGGCTTACTCGGTAGCGATCCTGCTGCATCGCCTCTGCCAGCGAGCGAAGGCGGAATGCAACGCTATTATTTTCGCTACGGACGTCCATAGCGGCGTGCTGCAGCACGCCGCGCTCGGACGTTATCCCCGGGAACGGTTGCTGGAAACCAAGCTCGGCATTATCGACGAGTACTTCAGGCCTTCCGATGGTTTCTACGAAGTGCTGCCCTCCATTCGGAAAATGGTGCATTTCGCCCGGCTGGACCTTACCTCGCCCGAGGTTCTGGCTCCCGCGGAAAGCATCTTCGGAGGCTTTGACCTGGTGTTATGCAGGAATGTGCTGATCTACTTCGAAATGCCAGCACAGCTGCGCATCCATGAGAAACTCTATAGGGCGCTCGCCCCGGAGGGATATCTGGTGCTGGGGGATTGTGAAGCCTTACCGCTTGGAAAAGAAGGACTTTGGGTCCCCGTGGACGCTGCCAAGCGGCTGTTCCGCAAGAAGTGACTACCACAAAAGCTCTTTTTCAGGTATATTCCATAGAGAAAAATGAAGGAGCTTTCACGTCTCCGGGGCGTGTGGGAAGCCCACCCTCCGTGGCGCACTCGTAGGAGTCTGCGCCGCCTGTTGGTGTTCTGGTTCGTAGGTATTGCCGTCATCTCCTGCGCGGCGGTCGGTACGCTGACATATTTTATCCGCGCAGGCAGCATCCACGAAATGGCGCGCGGCGACCTCATGGCGCTTCGCGACGCTCAAGTCAGTATCGTTTCGGCGTGGTTCGCAGAGAAGCTGGAGGCCCTGGATGAGTTGAGCAGGAGCCGCCCGGTCTTGGACCTGCTTGCGCAGCACGCACGGTCCGGCAAGCTGAGAAATGAAGACCTGCCCGCCTTCCTGGAGGGCTTCCGGAGCTCTCACGGGGCGGTTGCCTTGGCCGTCCTGGATGAGAGCGGGACGCCACTACAGGACAGTTCGGGCTGGGTCTCTGAAGGCCACACCGTAAGGCATTTTGCAGCGGCGTTAAAAGCGGGCAAGCCCACGGTGCAGGGCGAAGCGATCCGCTGCCGGCAGCATCGGCTGGTTGAGGTTGTGATGGCCGCGCCGGTCCGCCCGGCGCTTTCTGGTGATCCGGCCGGGCTGCTGGTGATGACAGTCGATCTCCAGCCCCTCCACGAACTTCTGCAGACTTCCGGGCATCTGCGGGAAACCGGCGAGACGCTGTTATTCGACCGTGACGGGGTGTTGCAGAGTCAGACCAGGTTCAGCGAAACCGCTCAAGGGGAATTGCGCCTTGTCGATTTCGAGGCTCCGCCGCAGCGGGGGGATGTGAGCGAGGGAACAGACTATCGCGGGGTGAGAGTCCTCCAGGCTTATGGGGATATTCACCTTGCCGGTTGGCGCGTTCTCACCAAGCAGGACTTTACGGAAATCTACCAACCCGTGCGCCAGATGGCACGCCAGGTGGCGCTCGTGACACTGCTGGTTTGCCTGTTGTCCATGGGCGCGGGGCTGGCGGCGGCGCGTTCGTTGGCCGAACCCGCCCGAAAGATCGCGGAAGTCGCCCAGAGAATCGGGGATGGAGATACGGAGGTGCGCGCGGCTGAAGAGGGACCGCCGGAAATGGGGATTATCGCGCGCCACCTGAACCTGATGGTGGATGTGCTGGCTCGGCGAATCAGGGTCAACGACGCTTTAAGCGGGATCTATGCCGCCGCCGCAACCCACAGCGAAACGGCAGCGCTGTTTTCGGATGTCCTGCCGAAGTTGCTGACGGTCACGCGTTCGCAATCCGGCTTGGTCTATCTTGCCGGTGAAGATCCCGGCGAGTTTGCGCTGGCCCTAGCACACGGGATGCCGCGGGAAAGCATCCGGGAGAAGCTGTGCCTGAATCCGCCGGATTGTCTGCTGGCAAGGGCAGTTCAATCAGGCCAGGTAGTGCAAACCGGGCCAGTCCCCGGCGGCAGCGAGTTGAAGGTGTTTACCCCTGCCGGCGAGAGCACCGCGCGTTCGATCCTGTGCTTCCCGCTGATCCTTTCCGGCCAACCCGTGGCCTGCATCGGGCTTGCTTCGCTGTATGACTATCGGGCGGAGGACATCGAAATCGCCGAGTCCTTGCGCATGTCCTTGGGCGCTTCGATTGGAGTGTGCCTCGGCGCGGAACGCACGGCCCGCCTGGCGGATAAGCTGCAGGCCAGCAACGAAGAGCTGGCAACAGTCAATGAGGAGCTGCAAGCCCAATCAGAAGAACTCAGCAAGCAAGCTGAGGAACTGGAACGTCAGCGGGCGCGGGCTGAGGAGGCCAGCCGGCTGAAGTCAGCCTTCCTCTCCAACATGAGTCATGAACTGCGCACGCCGCTGAACAGCATCCTGACGCTCACCCAACTTCTAAGCCGCCGGAGCGGGACCGAAGCAGGGGACAGCAAGGAGACCGGCTACCTGCGGATTATAGAACGCAATGGCCAGAACCTGCTTCAGCTCATCAACGACATCCTGGATCTGTCAAAAGTCGAATCCGGAAGGCTGGAGATGCTGAATGCCGATTTTGATCCCCGGCTTTGCGCGGAGCAGGCGGTGGACACGGTTCGGCCATTAGCCGAGCAGAAGGGTCTTCGGCTGGAGTACTCGTTTGAGAAGAACTTGCCCACCGTTCGTTCCGATGAGAACCGCGTGCGGCAGGTTCTGGTCAACCTGCTTTCGAACGCGGTGAAATTTACCTCCGCCGGCCGCGTCTTCCTCGCCGTTTCCTGCGCCGGGGGAGATCAGATTCGTTGCCGCGTGGAAGACACGGGCATCGGAATAGCGCCGGGGCAATTGGAGACGGTCTTCGAGGAATTCCGTCAGGGTGACGATTCGGTGTCCCGCACCTACGAGGGGACCGGTTTGGGGTTGGCCATCAGCCGCAAGTTGGCCCGGCTCCTGGGTGGAGACATTACCGTGGTGAGTGAGCCTCTGCGCGGCAGTGTTTTCACCTTTGTCCTCCCGGTCCGGCGGTCCCTGCGGCCTTCGGACAGCACGGAGGGCCTCGTATCCGGCGCCCCACGGCCGCCGGGTGAGGTTCCCGAGGTGCTGGTAGTGGAAGATAACGATATTGCCGTTCTCCAGGTGCGTTCGGTCCTGAACGAATTCGGCTGCCTGGTGAAAGTGGCCAGCACCGGCACGCAGGCGATGGAGGCGCTGCGGGACTGGACGCCTTCGGCGGTCGTGCTCGATCTCATGCTGCCTGAGATGGACGGTTTTCAGGTGCTGGAGCACCTCCGGTCCGATCCGCGCACAGAGCAAGTGCCTGCGCTCGTGCTGACAGCCATGGATTTGACGGCCGAGCAGCGCGTCAGGCTGCAACGGCAAAACGCTCAGCAACTCATGGTGAAAGGCACCATTGACCGGGAGGCGTTCGAAAGGTCCATTGCCAGGTTGTTGGCAACGGAGACGGCCGGGTGAGCGGCCGCCCCGGCGGAGAGGATCAGGGTAGCCTGGCGCCGCCCCGCAACGCGTTTCGTATGCCTCAGGGTGGTTATTCCCGCGCGGGTCAGCCGGCCTTGCACCGGCTCGAGGCCGGCCGCACCGTGCTGGTAGTGGATGACAGGCCCGAGAACCTCTACATCATCAGCCAGGTGCTCGAAGAGTACCTGCCCGGCTGCAGAGTGGAGGCGGCCAGCAGCGGTGCTGCCGCGCTCGCGGCGGCGGGCCGCCTGCCGTTGGACGGAGCCCTCGTTGATGTCCAAATGCCGGGCATGGACGGCTTCGAACTGTGCCGCCGGTTCAAAGCGGAGCCCCACACAGCGCACGTGCCCGTGATCCTGATCACCTCGCACGAGGGTTCTTCGGAGCTGCGCGCGCAAGGGTTGGACGCCGGCGCGGATGATTTCATCAGCCGCCCCATGGACAACGTCGAACTGGTGGCCCGCGTCCGCTCGATTCTGCGCATCAAGAGTGCTGAAGACGAGTTGCGGAACGCGGCTGCCAGTCTGGAGGAGTTGGTCACGGAGAGAACCAGGCAGCTGTCCATCGAGAAGGAGCGCGCCCGGCAGTATCTCGATCAGGCGAGTTCGATCTTTGTCGGCATAGACGCCCGCGGTGACGTCAACCTGGTGAATGCGAAGGCCCTCCAGGTATTGGAACGGCGGCAAGAGGAAGTGCTCGGAGGCAACTGGTTCGAGGCGTTTGTTCCGCCTCAGTGCTGCGAGGCAATGCGTGTGGCCTGCCGGCGCGTGCTGGACCAAGGGGAGCCGCCGGAGAAGGGTCTCGAATGTCACCTCGTGAGCCGCTCCGGCGCATCGCGCCTGATCCACTGGCAGTTCAGCCCCATTCGGGACGAATCCCAAATGATCACCGGCGTCCTGTGCAGCGGTGAGGACATCACCGAACGCAGGCGCACCGAGGAACTGCTGCAGAAGTTGGCCGCAGCGGTCGAGCAGACTGCCGACGCGGTCATCATCACCGACGCCACCGGGAGCATCCAGTATGTCAACCCCGCCTTCGAGAAGATGACCGGTTACGGAAGGAGCGAGGTCATCGGACGAAATCCGCGCCTGTTAAAGAGCGGCAAGCTGAGCGCCCGGTTCTACCGTGACGTCTGGACTACGATTGGCAGTGGTCAAACCTGGCACGGCCGGTTCGTCAACCGAAAGAAAGATGGAACGCTGTACCAGGAAGACTGCACTATCTCTCCGGTGACCTCCCCGGACGGCGAGATTGTCAACTTCGTGGCCATGAAACGCGACGTCACCCAGGAACTGGCTCTGACGGAGCAACTGCACCAGTCGCAGAAGATGGAATCGATCGGCCGTCTGGCTGGCGGAATCGCACACGACTTCAACAACCTGCTCACCCCCATTCTTGGTTACGCCGGCCTGTGCCTCATGGAATTGGAGGGCGAGCACCCGCACAGACAATATCTGGAGATCATCCAGGAATCGGCCGAGAGCGCCGCCGCGATGACCCGCCAATTGCTCGCCTTCACCCGCAAACAAACTGTCGTTTCCGAGGTGGTTTCCCTCAACGAAAAAGTCGCCGAGACTGGCCGTATGCTGCGGCGCATTATCGGCGAGGATGTCGAACTGGTGACGGATTTGTCTCCCGAAGCGGGCAACATTCTCGCCGACGGGTCCCAGATCCAGCAGATTCTGATGAACCTTGCGGCCAACGCCCGCGACGCCATGCCCCGGGGTGGAAGGCTCACGATACGCACAAGCCGCTTTGACCCTGAAGCGGATTTGCCTCCCGGCTCAGGCGAGCCGCGCGCGGGCGAATACGTGCTGCTCTCGGTGTCCGACACCGGTTGCGGCATGGATGAGGTTACGCGCAGCCGCTTGTTCGAGCCGTTCTTCACGACCAAGGAGCCGGGCAAGGGCACCGGTTTGGGCTTAGCCACGGTCTACTGGGTTGTCAGGCAGCAGAAGGGTTCCATCGAAGTCGACAGCCAGCCGGAACAAGGGACGACGTTTAGAATCTACTTCCCGCGGGTCGATGAAGAGCCTTCCACAGAGGAAGCCGATGCCTATAGCGATTTGGCCGCGGAAAGAGACTACAGCGTGTTGGTCGTGGACGACGAAGAGAAGATTTTGCGAATGGTGTGTGATGTGCTCACGGTCTACGGCTACCGCCCTACCGCTGCGGCGAGCGCAGAGGCGGCGCTTCAGGCCGCAACCCGGAGCCCGGAGGAATTCCATTTGCTGCTTGCCGATGTCGTCTTGCCGCAAATGAACGGGCGCGAATTGGCGGAGAAGCTAGTGCAAGCCAACCCGGAGCTGCGTGTTTTGTACATGTCCGGCTACACGCGGCAACTGCTCCCTGAAGTCGCCTCCGGCGAATCAAGCGTAAACTTCTTGCGAAAACCCTTCTCGGTGGAGACGCTGCTCGCCAAAGTCAAGGAAGCATTGGCCCGCACCGGGTAAGCCGGGCCTAACGGCCCCTGAGAGGATCTGTCGAAGATTCGCAAACGACCCGCTGCAGGATGGCCCCCGCCCAGTCTCCGATTTGCGGCGCAACTGGCGCCGGCTTCGCAATTCACCGAGGGCCTTTTCCATGGCTGCTAAAGCGCCTGGAACTCGCACTCGAACAGGTTGATCTTGCCCGCTATGGCATCCGCCGTGGCAGCCAGCTCATTCCTCCTTCGGGCCGGCGGCATGAGGCTATAGTAGTCGCGGAGCATCTGCCTCTGGTCTGGGTCTGTGTTTGCCGGCTCCTGAAAACCGGCCAAGGCCGCGCATCGGCACGAGAAATTCACGATCTCCTCCAATTCACTGCTCAGGCAAGCCTGACGCTCATGGTGTCTGGCCGCGACCATGGCGACATCCTCCGGCAAGCCCCAATGAAGAATCAGGTGCATGCCGGCTTCACAGTGGTCGAGGCCGAAGGCCTCGCGCTCCAGCTTGAGAAGGTCCGCCATGTCTCCTCGTGATTCCTCGGCCAGGCGCTCCCGGATTTCGGGGTAGGCCGCCTCGAGGGCCAAGGCTCCGATATCGTGAAGCAGACCGGCCGTATACGCTCGTCCACCATCTGTCCAGCAGGCGGCCGCGAGGCTTTCAGCGGCCAGAGCGCAGGCCAGGTTGTGCCGCCAGATCACTTTCAAGGATGGGCATCGGCGCTGGCTGGCCACTACTTTGCGCATGACCACGGTCAAGACGAGCCCTTTGAGCCTGTCCGCGCCCAACATGGTAATGGCGTGCAGAATGTTGATGATCTCGTAGCTGTGCCCGAAGATGGGCGAATTGGCCAGCCGCAGCACTTCCGCAGAAAGAACGGCATCACTCCGGATGAGGTCCTGCACGTCCCGTGGTGACAGCCCTTCCTGGGAAAGGAGCCGCAGCAGAGCGGCCGCTACCGGAGGGAAGGGAGGCAGAGACTGTTCGAGGCGCCGCCAGGGAGGCGCGGTGTCACCAATAGAGATGCCATGGCCTCTCACACCGCCCTTATCGGCCAACTTGACAAAAATTCAATGAATTTTCTTCTCTGTTTTCCCTCACCAGTCGACCACGCTGCCGTCATCGGCATCATAGGTTTCCGGATTGCGCCAATCGTGTCCGATCTTGTCTGCCCGGGCGTTTTCGTCCAACTCGATCCCCAGGCCGGGGCCGACGGGCAGGTCCAGGTATCCCTCGCGCACTTTGAAGGGCTCCTTCAGGTACCCCTCGCCCAGGCTAACCTGTTCCTGGCAAAGGAAATTCGGGATGGAGGCAGCCAACTGGACCCCGGCCGCCAACGAAACCGGGCCGAGGGGATTGTGAGGTGCGATGGCAGCATAATATGCCTCTGCCATGCCCGCTCTAACAAACCCGCTGCCCCAGCGCCCTCGGCCTCTACCGCCCCCCTGTGGCGTGGATGAGCTTGACCTCCACGCGATGATGCCCGGTTCCGGAGACGGTCACTTCAGTTGCCGCCGATTCGAGCGCGTTGAGGATTCCAGGTTCATGCCAGGCTCCGGGTTCGATGTCCTCCCAGGCGAACAGCCGGTATTTGCCTGGCCTGACCCCATGGAATTCAAAGCGGCCCGCTCCATCGGCTATGGCGGTCCGGAGCGCATCGTCCGAGCCGCCGGGTGCGCCGGTCTGCGCCAACAACACGGTGGCGCCTTGCAACGCCCGGCTTGCGGCGGCGGAGCCGGCAGGCGCCTTGTCGTCCCGCACCAACCCGCTGAGCGCGGCCCCGCGTCTGAGAATCAACTCGAGCTGCTGGAGTGATCCACCGCGGGTCAGGTCGATTCTGGTCTCGGGCACGGCCTCACCGCCCAGGCGGACCGTGGCGAGGTAGAAATCCGGGGGCCGGGGTTCCACCCGCAGCCGGTACACATCAGCGCCGAGTGTCGTCAGGCTGAAGGAACCGTCCCGTTCCACTGCGGCCCTGGGGGGATTGATGCCCGGCGCCAAGGCGGAACTGAACTCCACTTGCACTCCGGTCCAATCGGGGGGCCCTCCGGCCTGCTCCTCCACGCGTAGCGTGCCTTTGAGAAGGCCCGGAGCAGGCAGAGCAATAACATGATCAGTGACATCCCTGGCGCCGATGCCAACCGGCTCCCTCAGCAGGACGCGTCCGGGCCCACCCATCATCGTCACTACGGCCAGCCAATACTGCCCTTCCGGCACCCGGTCGATGGCGAAGGCGCCGTCAGTGCCGGCAAAGACGCCGGTGCCCCAAACCAGATCGGCCCCGGAGGTGGACCCGACCGGCTGAAGCACCACCTTGGCGCCGCGGCCGAGCGCCTCGCCGGGGGGGGGCACGACTTTTCCGGCAAACCTGTAAGCGCGCCGTTTGCGCATCGAAATCGCGATCTCCTGGAGGACTTGCCCGGCCTGCAACTCGACCGGCATGGCCGCCTCAATCTCCTCGGCGCTGGGGTAGTAGGTCGTGACAATGCGCATGCGGTCCGCCTCGGAGGTGTAGCGGATGCGCTGCGTGGCCGACTCCTCGGAATGGAACTCAGCCGCCAGATAATACCGTCCCGGCGCCAGCCCCCTGATCCGGAATTCGCCCCGGTCGTCGGTAATGGATCCGATCGCCGGGTTGCCGGCCGGCGTGAGCTGCCTGCTGCCAGAAATCACTTTCAGTTGCCCGGCTCGTACGCGCACACCCTCTAGCGGTGCGCCGCGCTCGTCAGTCACGCTGCCCGAAACAGCGCTTTGCGGCGTGAGCGAGATTTGTAGGTCATTAATCTGCCCGCCCTCTGGCAACCGGATCTCAACGCCCTTGCCTCCCACTCGTTTGGCGCCGTACTGCTGGCGAAGAAACCCCCGCCGTTCGGCTGACAACCGGTAATTGCCGGGCGGCACTTTGTCGAAGCGGAACTTCCCCTCCGCGTCGGAAACGGCGCCGTAGCCGGCTTGCCGCTCCACTCCGGTGGGAGCCAGAAGCACTGCCGCGCCCGGCAGTGGCGCGCCGGTCTGACTTTGCAGCACAACGCCTTCCATGCGGGTCACCCTTCCCGCCGTTTCTATGGCAGGCGGTTGACCGGCGGCCGGAGCAGGGATCAATTGCATCCAAAGCAGGAGGTTCAAGCTTGCCCGCAACATAGTCTGGCCTCCAACGCTATCGAGGGTCTAAACGCAAAGCGCGCAGAACTTGGTTGCGCTGTCTTTCCGACAGCCTGCCTACCCAGCCCGCAGTGACCACCCCGTGCGCGTCAAGAAGGAGCACGGTCGGCAGCCTCAGACTATCCGCCACGCGCCAGGCGATCCCCCGTTCGCTATCGATGCCCTCCATGTAGCCCACCAGCAGCATCCGAAACTACACCCCCGGCGCCAGGCTCGGCCGACCCATCGTCGGCTTGTAGTACCGCCGGCACAATTGCTCCACCTTCCGGTCGAACCCACCCTCGCTCAGCACTTCGTTCACCTTGCCGTAGTAGGGATGCGCCGCCGTCCGCGGCATCTCCTCGGCGCTCACCCACAGCCCTTGCTGCTTCGGCTTCTTCCGGCCCATTGCCAGCCTGTATAGACGGTCAGAACATTTCCAAGGTCACATATTCTGGCTGACTATTACCACGGGCTGCTATGACACCATCAACGTGCTGAATGAGGAGCCGGATCAAACCGGCTTCAGCCGCACCACTTCGTCGATCATGACGACGGATTTCGGCGTCAACTGGCTGCTGGGGGACCCGCGCCGCGGCATCTCCCCGCTCACCGATCCGTTCCCGGTGCGGGCGGACGGCAGCCGGTTTGACGTTCCGACCGGCAACCGGCTCGGTGTGATGGCGCGCACCGGCCGAGGCTATAGCTTCAGCGACTACAACAGGCCGCACGCGCGGCAGCAGCGCTGGCGTTTCGGAATCCAGCGGCAGTTGGGCTCCGACATGATGATTGACGTGGCCTACGCCGGGTCTTACTCAGACCGGGTCGGCCTCAGCCGCGTGCTCTCCGCTTTGCCCGAGCAGTTCTGGGCCAGTGGCATGGCGCGCAACAATGACATAGCCAACAACCTGAACGCCAACGTCACCAACCCTTTCCGGCTGACCAACTTCCAGTCTCTGGCCAGCTCCCACCCGCTGATCTACCAGGACATGAGCACGCAGAGCTTCTACACGAGCTCCACCATCCGGAAGAACCAGTTGCTGCGTCCTTTTCCGCACATGAACGGACTGACCGATACCACCGTCCCCACGGGCGAGGTCCGCACGGATGCCCTGGAGGTCAGCTTTCAACGGAGATTCGCCCGCGGATTCAACCTGAACGTCAGCTATACGCGCCTGCGGGATGACGAGGCAGACACCTATCTGAACGAGTTTGACCCGCTGCCCACCTGGAGGGAGAGCAATGACGGGCGCCCGCACCGGTTGGCGGCCACGGGCATCTACGAACTGCCGTTCGGCAGGGGCCGGGCGTTCGCCAGAAGCGGCATTGTCAGCCACATTGCCGGAGGTTTTCAGGCTGCTGCGACCTTTGAATGGCAGCCCGGTCCGCTCGTCAATTGGGGCAACGTCTTCTACTACGGCGATTTGAAGAACATCAACACCGGGGAACGCAGCCTGGACCGGTGGTTCAATACCAGCGACTTCGAGCGGGTCGCCGCGCGCACTCCCGCCGCATTCCACCGGCGCATTTTCCCCACCCGCATCGATGGGCTGCGCCGGGACAGCACCAATCAGTGGAATGTCAATTTACAGCGTGACTTCCGCATCACCGAACGCGTTGTCTTGCAACTCCGCGGGGATGCGCTGAACATCCAGAACCGCTCCCAATTCAGCGACCCGAACACGACACCGACGTCCACGGACTTCGGGCGAATCACCTCACAGACCAATACGCGTAACAGGTTTATCCAGGTGCAGGCGCGGTTACGCTTCTGAAATCCCGCGGGTGGGCGTGACTGGGTCACCGCCGGACCCCAGGGCGGAGGAGCCCAAGCCACGAGGCCGGACTACGGCCCAGGCAGGGTTGGGCGAACGGAAAGTTGCTTGCCCGGGAAACCGGTCGGGCGCAGGTGGGTGCGCACGCCGCTCTATTCTCATTCTTCCGGAGCTTTCGGGAAGATGAGCGGGTAGCCGGCTGCAATCCAGTCCGTCAGAGCGAAAATGCGCGCTCCCTGAACTCCGTTTTTTTCTAACGTGGCCGCGGCACGCGCGGCTCTAACACCGCGGTTTCAAGCGATGATGACGGGCTTGCCGCGGGGAATGTCGGCCAACTTCTCCTCCAATTGGCCCATGGGGATGTTGACGTATCCCTCCAGCGTGCCAAGATCCTCGAGCTCCTTGGGCTCCCTGACGTCCAGGAAGAAAAACTCCGCCTTCCGGTCAACCATATCCTTAAGTTCTTCCGCCTTGAGCTGAACGGGTTCCGAGGCTGATTCCTGCGGCTTGGCTTCCTGGGGCTGGTTTTCCTGGGCCATCGCCCAAGTCATGGAGCCCAGAAACAGGAGCAGCACCGCCAAGCCGGGGAAGCGTGTCTTCATGTCTTCAGTATAAGCCAAGGCTGGCGTGGGACATCCCCGGAGACTGGCATGGAGGACAGCGGGGCGGGAGCCACGTTTGCACTGCCGGGGCAGGGGTGTCTACACATACGTTTGTGGGGGGTATAAGAGCGGAATTCGCTAAAGACTCGCGGGCCCCGTCCGATATACGAGCGATGGTGAATGGGGCCACGTGAGGCCGCGCTCATCCTGATCCTGTTGACTTCGCTATGAGGCTCTTGTGGCTACGCGGTGACGCTCCTTCACGTTCAAAGCTCGAGGAATCTCTGGCCGGCACGGGCGACTGCATCGACTTCGCCCGCTACGAACTGCAGGCTCTCGACCTGCTCAGGGTGCGCGCCTACGACGTGGTGCTGGTCTCGCTACCCCTGCCTGACTGGACAGAGTCCGAATTTCTGGAAGAAGCTCACCGGGCTGACCAACTGGCCTCCATCGTAGTCGATCAGGACCAGGCAAGTCTGGCTGACGCCGCGCGGCTCACCAAGCTGGGCGCATGCCACGTCGTCGATGGATTCAGCTCGCCGGAGCACGCGGCAGAGGTGGCAAGGCAAGTTGCCGGCGAGGCTCAGCAGCGGCGTCGAGCGCTGTCTTTGCAGTACGGGGAAAGCGAACCTTGGCGCAAGTGGCTGGTCGGAGAGAGCCGCGTCATGGAAGACATCGCCAGCCTGGTTCGCCTGGTTGGCCCCCGGCGCTGCACGGTGCTGGTCACCGGGGAAACCGGAGTAGGCAAGGAAATGGTGGCCCGGGCGATTCACCTGGCCGGTCCGCGCAGCAACGTGCCGATGGTCTCGGTGAATTGCAGCGCCCTCCCGGAAAACCTGCTCGAAGCCGAGCTGTTCGGGCACGTTCGCGGCGCCTTCACTGGAGCCGTGCAAAGCCGGATAGGGCGCTTTGAGCAGGCACACCGCGGCACGCTCTTCCTCGACGAAGTGGGAGAGATGCCGCTTGAGTTGCAGTGCAAATTGCTGCGTGTGCTCCAGGAGCGGGAATTCCAGCGCCTCGGCAGTTCGGAAACCGTGAAAGTGGACGTGCGCATTATCGCGGCTTCGAACGCCGACCTCGTTGAGCGCGTGCGCCAAGGCAAGTTCCGTGAAGACCTGTATTACCGTCTGAACGTAGTCCCGCTCCAGGTGCCTCCCCTGAGGGCCCGCACCAAAGACATTCCAGTCTTGGCTTATCACTTCCTAGGGAAGGTCTGCCTGCAGGAAGACGTGGCGCTGAAACGTATTTCGCCGGAAGCCTTGGACCGGCTATGCGGATACGATTGGCCGGGCAACGTTCGGCAACTCGAGAACGCCGTGGAGATGGCCGTGGTGCTGAGCGGTGACCGCCCCATGCTCTATCCGGGCGATTTCCCCCTGCCTTCGACTGCGCGATTGCGGCCAGCGGCGATGTCCACCTCGCCAACTCCTGTGGTCAACGTTCCGGACGAAGGCTTGAATTTCGAGCAGACCATCCAGGACATCGAATTGGCGCTTCTTCAGCAAGCGTTGCAGCGCACGCAAGGCAACAAGAAACAAGCTGCTGAATTGCTACGGATGAAGAGGACTACCCTTACGGCCAAGCTCAAGACGATGTCCGCCTCCTAGGGTTCGCCAGCCTCTCTCGCTGCCGGCTAACGGCTAGAGGGGAAAGACACTTTTTCCTTCAGCAGGTGCTCAGTGGCAGATTGCCGACGGGGACTGAAGGGACATCCTTGACAGTTTTGGGGTGGCTGCTTGAGAGGGACGGAGCCATGGTCACGGCTCTCACGCACGGGCGAAACCGAGAGTCCCACACGACCCCCCCCACCCATTGA
>JBBIND010000030.1:0-44053 GCA_037444075.1 Acidobacteriota bacterium
AACTCGCCCATCCGCGCGAACGGTTCCATCCAATACTTGTCAGAACCGTCGCGGCGCTTGATGCCGAACGTATCGCCGAGCGCCCAGTCCCAATGCAGGCTGCCGCTGTTGGCAGCCGCGAATCCGAGCGCCATCTTGCGCTCGAACAGTCCCAGCGCGTTGATTTCGTCCCACCGCCAGGAGAGGTCCAACCCCCAGGCGGGCTGTACGCCCGTTTCTCCGATGAGGTTGGGAATACCCGGGCGCTTGGCAGCCACTGAGCCCCACAGCAGCGCGTCATCGCGCCACCAGGTATGGTTCGAGGTGAAGTCCACACCCGAATCAGCGTAGAAATGATTTAGCAGGCGGTTGGTGACTCCGCCTTCATCCTGCCCCACGGTGACGGGCTGCTTGCCCCCCGCCGAGCGGATGGCCTGAATCAGCGCGGCGGCCCATTGATTGAAAGCGTCCTGCGCAAAGAGGTTGTAGTCCACGGCGCGGGCGAGCTTGTCATTGCCTTCCCGGGTGAGCGTAAGGTCATCAGCCGCCGGCAGAGGGATACGTCCGAAAGCGGACAGACTCTGCGGGGGGACTCTCCAGGCGCCCGCCAACGCATCGACACTCGCGTAGCGCTTCTCCAGCCAGCGGTTCCAGGCGGCCAACTCCGTGGGGTCGTCGTTTGGCGTGTTCCCGCGCCACAGCCTGCCGGGGTTCGAAAAGCTGGGTTCGTTGATCAAATCCCAACTGACGTAAGGCACATCCTTGAAGCGGGCCACAATGGACTGAACGTAGTTGCGCTGCGCGCGTATGGAGACAGGGTCCGTATAGGGGTTCGTCCCAGGCCCTCGCTTGAAGGAAGTCTGCCCGGGAAAGCGCTGCACCGTCTGTGGGTCGAAAGCGAAAAATGTGAACTGCACCTGGAGCCCGTGCTGTCCGGCGGAGAGGAGAAAGCCTTCGAGCGCCCGCAGCAGCCGCTCACTGGCCGAGCCCGTGACGCGGTCGAGATAGAACTCGTGGTTCAGCCAGATGCCCGTGCGCACAAAAGTCACGTTCTGCTGCTTCATCTGGGCAAAGTCGCGCTCCCAACGGTAGGCGTTTCCGGCCAGGCTGCCGCCGGTGAAAAAGCCCGTGTGATAGACGTCCGTCGAAAAGTAGTTCGTGCCGTAGGGCAGCAGCAGCTGGTTGCCGAGGGCGAAATAGTCACCCTTCACCTGAAGCGTGGAACCGGATGCCAGCAGTTTCGGGTCCCGCACCCAGAAGCCGGTATGATAGACCTCCCGGACGCGCCCTGAGGCGGGCCAGGTGGCTCGCAAGACATACAGCCCGGGCTCGAGCCCGCCGGTGAAAGCAGCGTTGGCGGCGAGCACATCGCCCTCGCCGGCCAATTCCTGCGCGGCGACCGCCTCCGTTCCGCGCAGTAGTTCAAGCCGGACGGAGCCTGTCAGCGCCTGCCCTCGGCGCTGCCCACGCCCGCTGCGCAGGTGCACAACCGCCTGAGG
Source organism: Acidobacteriota bacterium (assembly GCA_037444075.1). Classification (GTDB taxonomy): domain Bacteria; phylum Acidobacteriota; class Terriglobia; order Bryobacterales; family Bryobacteraceae; genus JBBIND01. The sequence goes on from JBBIND010000030.1 coordinate 1,479, forward strand.
GGTTTCTCCGGCTCCAAGGGCGGCGTTGTGCACCTCCACCCAAAGCTGCGTAGCGCCGTCGAGCGCATACGCGGCCGCTTCCCCAATCAGGCCAACGCCGTCGGAGGATTCCCAGAAACCGGGCTGCGGGTCGAAGTTGAGGAATACGTGGCGCGCGCCCCAGAAAGCGCTGCTGGCCTCGACATGGTCCTGACGCGTGACGGCGGCAGCCACTCGGCGCCCTTCGCTGTTCACCATGTAGCCCATGCCGCGGTAGTTGCCTCCGCCGCGCCCCAGGCCGGCGACGAAAACACGTCTGGCTTTCAACTGCCTGGCATTCAGAAAGGCGTAGTCCTCGTCCCAGACAAAGCCTTGGAAGTCCTTCTGCGGCGCCTCGTAGGTGTGCCAGACACCAATCAGCCGGCTGTAAGTGTGATCACCTCTGCGCGGACGGAAACTGCCTGCCTCGCCATCCACGGCAATGTGGAGAGGACGCCCTCCGAGCGTCAGCAGGCTGCCGCCGGATCTCAAAAACTCGTGGACTTGGGGCCAGGCGTTGACGGGAAATGCCGACCCGTAGGGCAGGACCAGCAAGTCAGCCTTGGCGAGGATTCCGCCCTGCTGGAGTTGCTTGACGCCGGCAAACACCGGGTTGTGCGGTTCCAGAGCGCGGGTCAAGACCGCCCGTGAAACGGGTTGGCTTTCCGCAGTCGGGAAACCGCCCTCCCAGAACACGACCACGTTGGCGGCAGCGGCGCCTGCCAGCCACAACCCGAAACTCAGCCACAAGATTCTCCACCACGATTTCATCTGTTCGCGCTCCTGTCGTGCTGATTGTGTCAGACTCCGGACGCGAGCGGGCGCCGCCCGTGCGGCGCCCCGTGGTGGCCGGATGTCAGCCGGCTAAGGACTTTGCTGCCTCCAGAGCAGCATCGTAGTTGGGATGGTCGGCCACTTCCTTCACGTACTCTACGTGGCGGATGACGTTGTCTTTGTCGACCACGAAAATGGCGCGGCTGTCCAGGCGCAGTTCCTTGATCATCGTCCCGTAGGAGAGCCCGAACGATCCGGAGCGATGGTCGGAGAGCATCTTGACGTTGTCAATTCCGAAGGCGCCGCACCACCGCTGCTGCGCAAAGGGCAGGTCCACGCTGATAGTGTAGATACCCACGCCGGGCAGCTTGGCCGCTGCATCATTGAATCGCTTGGTCTGCGCGTCGCAAATGGGTGTGTCCAGGGACGGCACCACGCTGAAGATCCTCACACCCTCGCCGGTATCCGCCAGCGTCACTTCCTTCAAGCCGGAATCCACCAACTGGAATTCAGGGGCTTTGTCGCCCGCCTTCAGTTCGGGTCCCAGCAGCGTCAGCGGGTTTCCTTTCAAAGTCGTCGCACCAGGTCTTTCCATAGTTCCTCCTTGTAGATGAAGTTATTTCAGTAGCTTGTCCAGTTCGGCCGGGTCGGTCAGTGGAGCCCGGCAGGTGAAGTCCTCACAAACGTAGGCCGCGGTCCTCCCCTCAACGGGACCCATCGAAGCGGCCGCCGGAAGACACTCTTCCAGCAGTTGGCGAATCTCAGCGGAGTCTAACAGCAGCACCGTGTACCGCGGCAGGAAACGGCGCCGGATGACTCCCAGCAAAGCCTGCGTTTCAGGCGCGTGCCTGTCACCCGCCAGAACGATTTGCCTGCCACCGGATAGCCACGAGTCCAATGCCGCCAGCATCAGGGGCATGCTCTCCGGCATGGCGCGCAGGCGCGAGGCGATGGCTCTCAGCGCGCGCCCGGCAGCCTCGGTGTAGACCTCTCTCCCCGTCAGGCGGCCCAGTTGCAGCAGCGCGCCAATCGCGACGGAATTGCCGGAGGGTTCAGCGCCGTCGTAATCGTCCTTGGAGCGGACGATCATGTGCGGGTCACCCTCCGCCGTGCTGTAGAAACCACCGCTTTCCTTATCTTCGAAGCGCGCGAGAAGCTGATCGCCGAACGTGATGCCGAGCCGCAACCATTCCGGCTCGAAGGAACTGCCGTACAGATCCAGCAGCGCTTTCAGGAAACAGGCGTAGTCATCCAGGAAGCCGGGAACCGCCTTTTCGCCATCGCGATAGCGGCGGAACAACGTCCCGGTACCCGGCTCGCTCAGATGAGTCAGCACGAAGCGCGCCGCGCGCTCAGCCGCCTCAAGGTAGCGCGGCTCGCCGCACACTCTGGCGGCCAACGCAAAGGCGGAGATCATCTGCGCATTCCAGGATGCCAGCAGCTTGTCATCACAGCCGGGACGCGGGCGGCGTCCGCGCGCCTCCAGCAGCGTCGCCCGGGCGCGTTCGAGTGCTTCCCGTATCGTGTCTTCAGGCGCGTCGGCTCCGGCAGACAGTTCCTGCAGCTCGCAAGCTTCGTAAAGGATGTTCTTGCCGGTGAATTCCCCGTGCGGATCAGCGGCCACGTTGCCGCCGGCTTTCACTCCGTAGCGGCGGCTGAACCACTCCGCCGCGGGCTCGCCGAGCAGTTGCCGGATTTCGTCCTGAGTCCAGACGTAGAAGGCGCCTTCGCCGGAAACTTTGGGATTGGCGGCGTCCACCACGCTGTCCGCGTCTTCGGCCGAGTAGAAGCCTCCCTCGGGGTGCGTCATGCCCTCGAGCACATAGTCAAGCACGCCGCGCGCCACATCCGCGTATCGTTGCCGCCCGCTTAGCTGATAAGCCTCGAGGTAAGCCGCGGTCAGTTGCGCCTGGTCGTACAGCATCTTTTCGAAATGCGGCACGTGCCAGCGCTCATCAACGGCGTAACGGTGAAAGCCGCCGCCCAGATGGTCGTGAATCCCGCCGCGGGCCATGGCTTCGAGTGTCTTGAGCACCATGTCGAGGGCTTCCGGGTTGCCGCTGCGGGCGTGGTAGCGCAGCAGGAAACTCAGCACTACCGGGCGGGGAAATTTCGGCGCCTGTCCGAAGCCGCCGTGGCGAACATCAAAGGTTCTGCGGAAGGCGTAGAAGCCCGACTCCAGTTCGCCCTCGTCGAACCAACCTCCGCCGTTGGTGGAAGGCGCCAGAACGCGCCGGAGCACTTCCACGGCTTTCTCACCTGTCTGGAAAATCTGCGCCCGGTCCGTCGCCCAGGCGTGGGCAAGGCGGGCCAGCACGGACTTGAATCCGGGCCGCCCATAACTGTCCGCGGGAGGAAAGTAAGTTCCACCGTAGACGGGCATAAGCTCCGGGGTTAGCCAAACTGAGAGGGGCCAGCCGGCGGCGCCCGTGGTGGCCTGCACATAGGCCATGTACACGCGGTCCACGTCCGGACGCTCTTCCCGATCCACTTTGATGGGCACGAAATGGCGGTTCAGGAGCTCCGCCGTATCCGGATCCTCGAAGGACTCGCGCTCCATCACGTGGCACCAGTGACAGGTCGAGTAGCCGATGCTCAGAAAGATGAGTTTGTCCCGGCCCTTCGCCGCAGTGAAGGCTTCTTCGCCCCAAGGCCGCCAATCGACGGGATTGTGGGCGTGCTGGAGCAAGTACGGGCTTCTCTCCCTGATGAGCTGATTGGTATGCATAGCGCTGCGCCCCTCTGGCCGACGCTGTGAGAACCTTACACCATCCTACCGTACAGTCCACCGGGGGGAGTGCTGTATGCTCACACTCTGTCGACCAACTAAGTGATGCGTCTGCGTGCCGCCGGGATTCAACGTCCGCTCACGGCTTGCTGGCAGCCGCATCGGGCGGAAAGATGGACGCATTCGGGCGGTGGAGTGCGCGGGCGTGGCTCAATTCACGCACAATAGTAGAAGTATGGTCGTCGAAATTGAAGGCGTGCAGCTTCACCTGGCGCACCCGGACGAGTTGCCGGTCCGCTGGGTAGGCCAGGAAGAAGTCATGCGGCAACTGCTGGCAGCCTGGCTGGTGCTGGAACCTCGCGACGTACCGATGAATCCGCGGCTGCTGGGGAAGCCGGGCGTCGGCAAAACCACGCTGGCTTACGCCGCCGCGCAGCGGCTCGGACGAGACGTTTACATCATGCAGGCGACCGTGGACACACGCCCCGAGGACCTGCTGGTGACGCCCGTGATTGAGGGTCCGGGCAAGCTGCGTTACGTGGCTTCACCGCTGCTGACGGCCATGATCCGCGGGGGCGTGGCCATTCTCGACGAAGGCAACCGCATGAGCGAGAAAAGCTGGGCCAGCCTTGCCCCGTTGCTCGACGCGCGCCGCTATGTCGAGTCCATCGTGACCGGTATCAAGATCAGGGCGCATCCGCAGTTCAGGCTGGTGGCTACCATGAACGACGATGCCTCCACATTCGATCTGCCGGAGTACATCCATTCCCGCCTTCAGCCGCAGATCCTCATCGACTTTCCCGAACGAGAAGAAGAACTCGAGATCCTGCGAGAGAACCTGCCGTTCGGCGAAGAGGAAGTGCTCAATTACGTCACCGATTTCCTGCAACAGGCGCACCTCGCCGACGAGCGGTACACCGTGCGCGACGGCCTGAACATCGCGCGCTTCGCCATGAAGCTGGAACACGTCTCCAACGGCAGCATACGCCGGCGGGCCGCGCTGCGTACGGCCATCCTGGAGACGCTGGGCGAAGAAGCTTTGCGCTATGTCCCAAGAGCCTGACGCTACGGCTTCGGTAGCCGGCAGTCTGAAGCGAGGCCGCTTCACGTATCTGCCTGTAGCGCCCGGACGGCTGGAGTTCAGCGCCGAAGTACGCCGCCTGATCTTGCGGGACCGCCCGCAAGTGGTGGCCGTGGAACTGCCGGACTTCCTCCGGGAGGCGTGCCTGAAGGCCGTTGAGAGGCTGCCGGAGATGTCCGTGCTCGTCTACCCGGACGAAGCTGAGGACAGCGGGATCTTCGTGCCTGTCGAGCCGGCGGACCCGTTCATTGAAGCCGTCCGCAGCGGCACTGAAGCCGGAGCGGAGATTCTGTTCGCCGAACCCGGCCTCGGGGCGCGGCCCCACCTCCCGGACGCGGTTCCTGATCCCTACTCGCTGCGTTTCCTCGGCATCGAAAAGTACGTTGAACTCTACCGTGTGCATCGCCTGGAGCGCGGCGACGCCATCGCCGGCCACGCCGCCGGCATGGCCTGGAAGATCCAAGGCGCGGACCCCTTGGCGAACGTGCTGGTGGTTGTTTCGCTCAACCTGCTCGACGCGCTGCTCGACGCGATGGAGATTCCGCAGGATGCGCCCCCGGCACGGCGGCGCCACGCGGCCGTGGAGCTCTTCAACCCGCACCCTGACTGCCTGGCCGAGATCACCACCGAGTATCCGTTCCTCCAGGAACGTTACGAACTTCACCGCCGTCAGCCCGAGCGTGACGAATTACTGGAGCGGCCGCGCGTTCAACTCGAGCTGTACCGTCAGGCGGAGCGCTCCTACGTCGAGAACACCGGCGATACGATGACGCATTGGCAGCGCCGTTTGCTGGCCCGCTACACGCGCAACCTTGCCCTGTCGGGTTCCTCTCTTACCGCGGGGCTGTTTGACCTCACCGTGGCGGCGCGTTCGATCGTGGACGACAACTTCGCCTGGGACGTTTGGCAAACCGCCAACAGCTACCGCTGGCAACAGGAAACCACCGAGCCTGAAACGTTGAATCTCTCGGGCGAGCATGTGTGGTTGAATACGCGCCGCCTGCGTTTGCGCCGCCGGCTTCCCCGCCCCAAGCGCCGCCTGCGCCCTGCCGGGCTGAAAGCCCGTCCCAAGGAGAAAGAGCCGGGCGAGTGGGCGCGGCAACTGGACGGCAACTCGATCTGCTCCTATCCGCCCGAAGACCTGGCGATTGAAGAATACGGGCGCTGGTTGAAGCGTTCCGTGCACCGCTTGATCTCGCAGGAGCGCCTGCGCGTGGAGCCATTCACCACCAGCCTGCTCGACGGCATCGATATCCGTGAGACCATCCGCAACTGGCACGAGAACAAGATCTATGTCCGGCAGTGTGAGAAAGCCCAAGGGGAAGTGGGCGCCGTGGTCGTGATCTTCGATGAGGATCGCGAGGACCGCTACAGTTACCTCACTACGTGGCTCGGAGAGCATCAGAACGAATCGGACATGGCCTTCTACTCCACGGACCCGTTCGCGCACCCGGTGGGTCCCGGGGTCGGACGCGCCGAATACGGCGGTTTCCTGATGACGCTGCCGCCACGCCGGTTGTTCGACGTTTGGGGAGACCCGGACTACACGTTCGCGGAAACCAAGCCGGAACGCCTGCTGCTGGCCGCTCTGGATTACTCCCTCCAGAAGCACGTCGTGTACGCCGCGCCCAAGCCGCCGCGCTCGGTGTTCCGCACCATTGCCGCCCGCCTGGACCGGTCCATCCTCTATGTGCCGCTCGGGCAGCTTTCCCCTTCGCGCCTCAAGAAGATCCGCGTGGTGCACGTGCTGGACAGCTATGAGCGGCGCAAGACGGCCAAGGAATACATCTGGTAGCCGCAAGCCGGCTCAGGCGCGGAACGCCAGAATCGCCTCAACCAGCCCATCCAAGGTGTAACGCGCTGCCTCCACGGTGACCGTCACGCCGAGCGTTTCCGCGGCCTTAGTGGTTACGGGTCCTATGGAAGCTACCTTCACGCCCTGCAGCGCATCCGGTCCGGCGATTTTGACAAAGTTCTGCACCGTGGAGGCGCTTGTGAACGTGATCCAATCCGGTTTGGGATCCAAGAGGCCTAGGGCTCGACCGGCGGCGTCCGCCGGGATCAAGGTTCGGTAGGCGGGTACAACGTCCACCGTGGCCCCTCTTGCGCGGAGTTGCTCCGGAAGAACGTCCCGCGCCACGGCGGCGCGCGGCAACAGGACACGCTGACCGCGCATGTCATGAGAATTCAGCGCCTGGAGCACACCTTCCGCCACGTATTCGTCCGGCATCGCGTCTACCTTCAGGTGCAGTTTCTCCAGGGCGGCGCGAGTCGCCGGTCCGATGGCGCAGATGCGGGCTTTCAGGGCGCGCAAATCCGTAGAAGAACGATCCAGGCGTTCCAGGAAGAAGCGCACGCCGTTGACGCTAGTGAAGATCAGCCAGTCGTACGTTCCCATTTGCGCGATGCAGGCATCGAGCGGCCCGTAGTCTTCAACCGCCTCGATAGAGATGGTGGGCAACTCCACCGGGTCGGCACCCAAGCTGCGCAGCCTGCCCGTCAGCTCACTCGCCTGGCCCTGTGCCCTGGTCACGACGATCTTCTGTCCGAACAGCGGCAACCGCTCAAACCAACCCAGCTTGGAACGCAGACGGGCCACCTCTCCAATGACGACCGTCGCCGGAGGTTTCAAGTCGACAGCCTGGATGCGCTCGGGGAGTTCAGCCAAAGTACATGCGATGCTCACCTGGTCCGGGCGTGTGGCCCACCGCACGACGACCGCGGGGCTATCCGCGGCGCGCCCGTGTTGGATGAGCTCGGCAACGATCTCTTCGATGCGCGAAATGCCCATGAAGAGCACAATCGTTCCGGCGCGGCTCACACTGCCCCAATCCACGTGCGACTGGAAATGTCCGCTGACGAAAGTCACCGCGGAGGCATAGCTGCGATGGGTCAATGGCACGCCGCTGTATGCGGCCAGACCGGAGGCGGTGGTGACACCGGGAACCACTTCGAAGGGGACGCCGGCATCAGCCAAGGCTTCCGCTTCTTCCCCCCCCCGGCCAAACAAGTACGGGTCCCCGCCTTTGAGCCTCACCACAGTCTGCCCGGCTCGCGCGCGCACAATCAGCGATTGCGTTATGTCTTCCTGCGGCGTCGCGCACCGGCCGGCTTTCTTGCCGACGTAGATGAGGTCAGCCCCGGGCCGCGCCAATTCCAGCATCGCCGGGCTCGAAAGATGGTCATAGAGCACTGCATCCGCCCCGGCCAAAAGCCGCCTTCCCTTTACGGTGATCAGTTCCGGATCACCGGGTCCGGCTCCTACCAGGTAGACGACGCCCTTCATGCGCCCCCGTAGACTTCCTCCAGGATGCCCGCCGCGCCTTTTTCAAGCAGCATCGCGCCGAGATCCTCGCCCACACGCCGAGCTTCCGTAATGGGACCGGTGGCAGTCATGCGCACCAGCTTGCGTCCGTCGGGAGAGAGCACGATGCCCCGCAGAATCAGGCGATCCTCCTCTACCCAACCGTGGCCGCCTATGGGTACCTGACAGCCGCCGCCCAAAGCAGCCAGTAAAGCCCGCTCGGCGGTGACGGCCGCCCGCGTCAGCGCGTGATCCAGTTGGCGGCAGGCCTCGGTAGCCGGGGAGTCCTCATCGCGGCACTCCACTGCCAGCGCGCCCTGCCCCACGGCAGGACACATGACATCTACGGGCAGAGTCTCGGCTATGCGCTCCTCCAGGCCCAGCCGGCGCAAACCGGCGGACGCCAGCACGATGGCGTCGTAGCGGCCATCGTCCAATTTCCGCAACCGGGTGTCGAGGTTGCCGCGCAAGTTGTCCACAACCAACTCCGGCCTGGCCAGTTTCAGTTGCGCCGCGCGCCGCAAGGAACTGGTGCCCACGCGGGAGCCTTCCGGCAGGTCCGCCAACCGGCTGCCGGCCATGGCGTCGCGGGCGTCTTCTCTGGGGGGTATGGCAGCCAGCGTGAGGCCCTGCGGGAGCTCCGTCGGCATGTCCTTCAGGCTATGGACGGCCAGGTCGATCGTACGGTCCAACAAAGCTTCTTCCAATTCTTTGGTGAACAGCCCCTTGGTTCCGATTTTCGATAGGGCCACGTCGGTGATCTTGTCTCCGGTGGTCCGGATGACCTCCACCCGGCTCTGGTGGCCCAACCCGGCCAGGCGCTTCTGAACCCAATGAGCCTGCCACAAGGCCAGTTTTGATCCGCGTGATCCTATGATGAGCATCCCTTTTAGTTCTCCAGCCGGAAGACCCTGCGAATGACCTCAACCGATTGCAGCCCGTCCGGTTCCGCGGCGCTGCGATGCAGTTCCGCGATGGGTCCGTGCGCAACCTTGTTGATGATACTGCGAGTGAGTGCTTCCACAGCTGCCAGCTGTTCCGGCGTCAGGGTGGAGAGCCTGCCCTGGAGGCGGTCCAATTCGCCGACCCGCAATTCCTCCAATTGGCGTTGCAGAGTGGCAATGACGGGAGACAACTCCCGCGCTTTCAGCCGCGAGGCGAACTTGCTGACTTCTTCCTCAATGATCTGCTCGGCCTCGGCAGCCTGCCGGGCGCGGCCTTCCAGGTTGCCGAGCACGACTTTCTTAAGGTCGTCGATGTCGTACAAGAACACGTTATCGAGCTCATTGACAGCGGGGTCCACGTTGCGTGGAACGGCGATGTCGATGAGGAATACCGGGCGGTTCCGCCGCAACTCCAACACGCGGCGCATATTGTCCGGCGTGAGGATGAAATGCGGCGCGGCGCTCGACGTGATGGCGATGTCGGCTTCCGGCAGGCGAGCTATAAACTGCTCGTACGGCACGACTTCGCCTTCGACAAAGGAGGCCAGAGAGGCAGCGCGTTCGAGCGTGCGGTTGGTGACCAGGATGCGTGAGGCCCCCGCTCGCCGAAGATGCTTCACCGCCAGCTCCGACATCTTCCCGGCGCCGACAATCATCACCACCTTGTTGGTGAGGCTGCCGAAGATCTGCTTGGCCAGTTCCACCGCGGCGTAGCTCACCGATACGGCTGCCTGCCCGATATCGGTTTCCGAGCGCACACGCTTGGCGACGGCGAACGACCTCATCAGCACGGATTCGAGCAACCCCGATACGGCTCCGTTGGCCTTGGCCAGCGCATAGGCGGATTTCATCTGCCCGAGGATTTGCGGCTCTCCCACCACCATGGAATCGAGGCTCGAAGCCACCCGGAAGATGTGCCGCACGGCTTGCTCGCCTTCATGCAGATACAGGTGTGGGCGGAAGGCGCCGGCGTCTATGCCGCTGTGAAGGCTCAGGAAGTCTTCGGCGATCGCCCGCCCCTGCACCTCGGATCCCAGGCTGAGCACCACCTCCACCCGGTTGCAGGTGCAGAGAATCAGGCCTTCCAACACCCCTTCACAGCGCTTCAGGCCGGCCAGGACAGCGCCAAGTTCCTCCTGCCTGAAGGCAAGTTTCTCGCGCAGGTCGATCGGAGCCGTCTTGTGATTCAGCCCGGTGAGTGAGATCTTCATGGCGCCAACAGCGGCCTGAGTCCGATATGGGCCGCCCAGGTAAGCGCGGAACAGCCCACGACCCCCAGCACCATGACCGCTGCCTTGCGTCCTCGCCACCCCGCCGACGTTCTCAGGAACACGATGGCCAGATATGCCACCCACGTTACGAGCGAAATGACGATTTTGGCCTCAGCGATCCAGCGCGTGCCGCTTTCGATAAATGCCCAAATGGCGCCTGCCACCAACGCCAGCGTGATGAAAACAAACCCGATTTCCATCGAACGGGTGATCAGCACGTCCAACGTGCCGAGCGGTGGCAGCCGCTCAAAGAAACCCTTGGGACGCTTACTCTTTAATCGCCTTTCCTCAATGAGATAGAAGATGGAGGCAAACGCCGTCAGCAACAGCGCGGCGTACCCCACGAGCACCAGCGCCACGTGCACCAGCAGCCAGGCATCCCGCAGCCGAGGGTCCGCCCAACTGCTCACCGGCGTCTGCATGGCCGCCACCAGCCCCATGACGAAGACCAGCGGAAAGACAAAAATACTCAAACTGGCAAAATCATAACGCCAGTTCACCGCAAGAAATGTCAACGCAATCAGGAAAGCGCACAAGGAGATGGTTTCCTGGAAGTTTTCCGCGGGCAAATGGCCCACCGCAAGCGCCAGTTCCAGCAGGGAGACGAAATGCAGAATCACCGCGACGCCAAATACGCCAAAAGCATACCGAGTGATGGGAGAATTCCGCCGCAGTAACCTCCAGAAAGTGTCCAACAGGCCGAAAGCGTACAGACCCACGGCCACGCGCAACCAGAAGATGCTCATTTCGTGCATGTAAGGGTTCGCCGATGCTCTCTTTTCCAGTATAGCCCGCCCCCGGCGGACGGCCCGCCGGGGAACGCTATGATCGAGGGATGGATAACTTCCTGAACGGCAAGTGTGCGTTAGTCACCGGCGGCAGCCGCGGCATTGGCCGAGCCACTGTGAGCGCGCTGCTCGAGGCGGGGGCCAAGGTCGCCTTCTGCGGCCGTAATGCTGGGTCTTTACAAGCAGCCCTGGCCGAATTGAGCCAGCAATACCCCGGACGCGTGGCGGCGGAGACCGCTGACGTCTCTGATCCGGAACAGGTCGCAGCGTTATTTCAGAGCGTTGACAGCAACTTCGGGGGTCTCGACATCCTCGTCAACAATGCGGGCATCGGAATCTTCGCCCCGGCCGCAGACCTGACCATCGACGAGTGGCACGAGACCATCAACACCAACCTCACGGGCGCGTTTCTGTGCTCCCGGGAAGCCATTTCGCGTTTCCGCATCCGCGGAGGGGGGGCCCTGATCAATATAAGTAGTTTAGCTGGCAAAAACCCATTTGCAGGTGGTTCAGCCTACAACGCGTCAAAGTTCGGCTTGAATGGGTTTTCGGAGGCCATGATGCTGGACCACAGGTACGAGAACATCAAGGTCAGCTATGTCATGCCGGGAAGCGTCGAGACGGCCTTCCGTTCAGGTTCCACAGACCAGCCCGCAAGTTGGAAGATCGCCCCAGAAGATGTTGCGGAAATTGTGCTCACGATCTTGCGAATGCCCGCGCGCACGCTCATCAGTCGCGTAGAGGTCCGTCCGGCCAAGCCGGCTAAGGCTTGAATCTGAGCAGCCGGTTGCCGCCGGTGAAATGGCCCACCAGTTGCTCACAGATTTCAGGGAGACGGTTTGGCCATGAGATTGAATATTCCGCTCGATCCCACGCGGACGGGACCCGATGCGGAGAAACTAGAAAAGAACCTCAAGCGGTTGATTATTGGTCAGCCTGAGGCGATAGCACAGATAGTCAACATCTACCAGATGTACCTGACGGGATTATGTCCGCCGGACCGTCCCGTGGGGAGTTTTCTTTTCCTCGGCCCAACCGGATCCGGCAAGACCCGCATCGTCGAAGCCACGGCCCAGAGCTTGGTGGGTAACCATAGAGCTGTCATCAAGATAGACTGCGCCGAATTCCAGCACAGCCACGAAATAGCCAAGCTGGTTGGCTCCCCGCCGGGCTACCTCGGCCACCGTGAAACACACCCCCTGCTCAGTCAGGAGACTTTGGACCAACACCATACGGATACCGTCAAGCTCAGCTTTGTGCTGTTCGACGAGATCGAAAAGGCCAACGACGCCGTGTGGAACCTGTTGCTCGGGATTCTCGACAAAGCCACGCTCACCTTGGGCGACAACCGGCGCGTGGATTTCTCTCAGGCGATGATTTTCATGACGAGCAACCTGGGCGCTACCGAGATGGAATCGATGCTCAGCCCCAGAATGGGATTGGGGTCCCACTCTGGAATCAAAGACTCGCTCTCCTCCCCTGATTCACGCACCGCAGCCAAGGTGGCCAAATCAGGGCTGGAGGCGGCTCGCCGCAAGTTCACCCCTGAATTCATCAACCGTTTGTCCAAGATCGTCGTATTCAGGCACTTATCGACGGAAGACCTGCGGAAGGTTCTGGACATCGAGCTAGGTTTCGTACAACAGCGGATTCTTTCGGCGAGCGACCCGAACAAGGGTTTCATCTTCCGCGCCTCCGAACAGGCGAAAAGCTATCTTCTACGGGAGGGCACGGACTACAAGTACGGCTCCCGGCACCTGAAACGCGCCATCGAGCGATTGTTGGTGCACCCGCTTTCCAACCTCATCTCTACCGGACAAATACGCGGCGGCGACGCCGTTTGGGTGGATTTCGACAGCAATAGTGGTCAAATCAGCTTCATTCGCGAAGCCGAGGGTTTGCCGATGCACGTCTTGGCCAGCATGCTGGAGACCACCGTGCGCTTCACGCGCCCGACGCGCAGCCGCAGCGCAGCGGCGGATACTCAGTCCAAATCCCACTCGGTCCGTTCTTCGCGCCTGGACTAGGCGCCTGCCGGATGCAGTCTTCCGGGCGGGCTGAAGCCTGTAGCTGACTTAGCGCAACTTGTTGATTCAACAGATGTACTCCGCACCAGCCTGGCCCCACGACAGATAGGCTTCAGGGTTGCAGGGAGCGTGTGGGTCTCCACACTTCGCCCCTTTCCTCACGGCATCCATGCCTGCCCAATGCCACGTTGCCGTGTCAACACCGTCGAATAACCTCTGAAACTCCTTACGGTTGCACAAAAGGTCCTGCCCAAACCCGGACGATCTGCGTTGTATAATCCTTAACTTGCACTCAGAGATTTTTCCATTTCAACGGGGTATATGGTTTTTCGACTCACTTGCATCCTTCTCCTGCTCAGCGCCAGCCTGTTCGGGCAAGCCCAGAGCAGCGCCGGTGACCTTCGCGGGCGCGTCATCGACGCTTCGCAAGCCTCCATCGCGCGGGCCAAATTGACGATTACGGACCCGGAGCGCGGCCTGACCCGCTCCACCGAAAGCGACTTGCGCGGTGAATTCGCTCTCCCCTTGCTGCCGCCGGGAATCTACCGGCTGCGGGTGGAAGCCCAGGGGTTTGCCACCAAGACATACGAGGCTCTAGAGATCCGCGTGGGCGACGCGCTCGACTTGTCCGTCGAGATGAGCGTGGGCGCGGTAACGACGGAAATCCTGGTAGAAGCCCTGGCACCGGTCGTGGAAACCGGCCGGTATCAGCAGGCCAACACCATTGAGAGCGCACGCATCCGTGACCTGCCCATCAACCGCCGAAACTATCTGGATTTCGTCCTGCTGGCTCCCGGAGTTGCGGACACAACCGACATGGCCGACGGCACGGATTACCGCGTGGCGCAGGCGCCTCACTCAGGCATCAGCTTCGGCGGAGGCGTGGGACGTGGCAACGCCTTCTTCGTGGACGGCGTGGAGTTCTACTCCAACACCGGCGGGATTCGCCCGTCGGTGAGCCAGGAAGCCGTCCAGGAGTTTCAGATTAACCGGAACACCTTCTCGGCTGAGTTTGGCTGGGTGATGGGCGGCACCGTCAACATCATTACTAAGACCGGCAGCAACCTGCTCCACGGGAACCTGTTCGGTTTCCTGCGTCACCGGGACATCCAGGCCAGGAACTACTTTGACCCGCAGAAGTCATCCTTCACGCGCTCACAGGCGGGCGCCACTCTGGGCGGCGCCATCAAGCCTGACAGAAGCTTCTTCTACGCGGCTTTCGAGCGCCTTGACCGGCAGGAAACGGCGTTCGTGCCCATCCTGCAGGACCGCTCCGCGTTCACCACGATGACCGCCTCGCAGCGGGAACTGTTCGATTTCTTCAACGCCTCCGGACAACCTCTGTTGCGGGGACTCGCGGCACAAGCGTCACAGTTGCTGGTGCCCAACAACAACCCCGTGGTGGTGAACACGTTCAGACGCAACAGCGGAGTGTTCCCCTTCGGGGAAGACTTGTCCATGCTCTCGCTGAGGCTGGACCACCGCTTCTCGGACAATCACAGCTTCTTTTTCCGGGGCAGCGTGGCCAAGAATCTCCAGGAGAACTCTCAGTTCGGCGCGCTGGTGGCTTTCAACCGCGGGCGCAGCTTCGACATTTGGGACAGCACGCTGACCATCCACGACACACTGATTCTCAGCCCGTCCTGGATTGTCGAAACCAAGGGCATGTTCAACTACGGCCGGTTCAACATTATCCCCACGGACCCGAATGGCCCTGAGATCAACATCACCGGCTTCGGCTTCTTCGGCAGGGATATCTTCCTGCCATCGCGGAATGCCGAGCGCCACTACCAACTGCTTCAGAACTGGAGCCACCACAGCGGAAAGCAGCATTGGAAATTCGGCTGGGACATCAATCCGGTGAGCAACCGCGGTGAAACGCATACTTTCATGAGCGGCCGGTTCGGCTTCGGCGAAGCCATCCCGCTGGCCAGCGTGCTCGTCAGCGCCACCGGCGACCCGACTTTCCCGGCAACTCTGGCCTCTACGCTCACCGCGCTGGGACAAGCTCGCCTGATAGCGAACATGAGCGCCCCCATCAGCGCCTTGCAGGCGTACAGCCTGGGGCTGCCGACGTTCTATCAACAAGGCTTTGGAAACCCGGTTTGGACAGGCTGGTCCAAACGCTACGGCTTCTATGGGCAGCGCTCCTGGAATCCGCACTCCAAGCTGACATTGAACATCAGCGGGCGTTATGACCTGGAAGTCAACGAGCCCGTCCTGGGCACGGATAAGAACAACGTCGCCCCTCGGTTTGGCTTCTCCTGGGCGCCGACTTCAGACGGGCTGACGGTAGTACGCGGCGGCTACGGTATCTACTACAGCCCCACCAACCTCCAGATCGCCAACGTGGCGGATTCACTATCCGGAGCGCACATCCATCAAGTCCTGGTTCCGATCACAGGGGTGTCTTTCGTGACGAACCCGAGGACGGGCCGGCCGCTCACGTCATCGGATATCTACCAGGGCCTGTTGGCGCAGGGCGTCATTGGAAGGCGCCCCATCGAGGCGGCTGACATCCTTCAATTCGGACTACGGCCCTCCGCCGGTTTTCCGGGGCGAGTCATCTTCGGCTCGGATCCTGTGGTGAACCCGTACGCGCAGCAAGCCAGCCTGGAGATCGAGCGCGCCATCGGCGACTACGCTCTCTCGGTGGGCTACAACTTCAATCGAGGCGCACACATCGTCCGGATCCTGGGACGCAACCTCGTCCGGACCGGAACTCTGCCGGATGGCAGACCCACCTTCACGCGCATTGACCCCACCATCCTTCAGAAGAACATCTTCGACTATGGCGCCAACTCCTTCTACCACGCCGGTATCGTGCAGTTGACCAGGCGCTTCAGACGTAACTTCGCCTTGAACGTTCACTACACCTGGAGCAAGGCGATCGACGAGGCTACGGATTTCAACTCGGACTTCTCGCCTCATGACCAATTGAACGCCAGAGCCGAACGCGCTTTGTCCTCGTTCCATCACGCACACCGTTTCGTCGCCAACGCGCTGATCGTCTCGCCGCTCAAACCGGGCGCGGGGCACGGATTGGCTCACGACATTCTTGGCGCCTGGAACATTTCCCCCATCATCCAGGCCAACTCCTGGCGTCCGTTCAATCCGCTGACCGGCGTGGACATTCTCGGCGATGGCTACACCACGAACAAACGCCCGCACATGGCCGGCCGCAACATCGGGCAGGGTCCGAATTTCTTCACCTTCGACATGCGCGCCGCGCGCCGCTTCGGGTTGGGCCAGGACGGCAAGCTGAATCTCGAGTTCATCGCCGAGGGTTTCAACCTGCTCAACAGGACCAACTTCCGCACGGTGAATAACACTGTTGGGGACGTGCCGCTTTCCAGCCTGCCGAATCCGCTGCGCGCGGTTCGCGGCAGCCCGACGGCGCCTCTCTCCTACACCTCAGCTTTGGATGCGCGCCAGTTCCAGTTCGCGCTGAAGGTGCACTTCTAACGGCTGTCCGCCGGGCAAGCCGCGTTCGGCAGTTTCAGACGGTTGACGCCAACTGCCCGCGCACGGATAGATCGCAGGGCTATTCGCTGAACAACGGCTGTCCGCCGGGCCAGCCCGGTTGCGCATGATGGCCGCCTCTCTCACGGGAGGCGGCCATTTGCTTTTGCGAGGGCGGTTGCGGCGAGCGTTCCGGGCGGCGGCGCGCACCCGGCGCGCCGTTCCACAGGCAGGCAGACTTCAGGTAAACTCGGCTGTTGCTGCTGGAGGATCGAACCCCATGAACCCTTCCGAATTGAACAGGCGGAGTTTTCTGCATGCGGCTGGCGCGGCGACGGCGATGCCGGCCGCTTCATACGCCCGCGTGCAGGGCGCCAATGACAGAATCCAGATCGGCGTGATCGGCTGCGGCGGCCGGGGCGTCTACATCATGAAGCTGTTTCAAGGCGCGGGAGGAACCGCCATCACCGCGCTTTGCGACGTGTACGCAGCGCGCATCGACCAGGCCCGCCAGCACGCTCCGGATGCCAGGAGTTTTGGCGATCATCGGGCACTGCTCGATTCCAGAACACTCGACGCAGTGATCATCGCCACCCCGGACCACTGGCACGCCGGCACGGCGATTGACGCGATGGAAGCAGGCAAGGACGTCTACATTGAAAAGCCGCTGACGCTACGGATCGAGGAGGGTCCTCAAATCGTCAGAGCCGCTCGCGTCAACGAGAGGGTGTGCCAGGTGGGTATGCAGCAGCGCTCCGGCCCGCATTACATACAGGCGAAAAACGAAATCATCGGCGCGGGCAAACTCGGCAAGATCACCTGGGTGCAGACCGTTTGGCACACCGGTGTGGGCGGCTCAGGACGCTCCATAACGCGGGAGAAGCCCTCGAATCTGGATTGGGCGCGCTACCTCGGTCCCGTGAAATGGCGCGAGTGGCATCCGCCGCAGTACTTCCAATACCGCCACTATCTCGACTTCGGCGGCGGCAAGATCACCGATTTCTTCTGCCACTGGGTGGACGTAGTGCACATGTGCATGGATCGCGACGACCCCGTGACCGCTGTGGCGGCGGGCGGCGTCTACGCCAGCAAGGACGGCCGTGACGCGCCGGACACCATTCACGTCGCCCTGGAATACGCCGGAGGCTACACGGTGACCTTTGAATCGGCCACCGGTTCCGGCTTGCCGCCCTACGGGATTACTTTCTACGGGACTGAAGGAAGGTTGTTCATTGACCGCGGCCGCTACGAATTTCAATCAGCGGAGAAGGGCGCGTCCCCGGTGGTGGTGCGCACTAAGGGAGAGATTACAGTCCCGCACGTGGCGAACTTCCTGGAGTGCTGCCGCACGCGTCAGCGGCCGAATGGCGACGTCTACCTGGGCCACCGCTCGGCGATGGCTTCTCACCTGGGCAATATCGCTTACATGCAGCAGCGCCGCATCCGGTTTGATCCCGCGCGCGAGGAAATCCTGCCGCTCTGAGGCAGGCAGGATTCCCCCGTCGCGGCTTCCACTACAGGTCGACGCCGGTGTCCATCCACTTGCCCTTGCGGGCTGATTCGATCACGGCGTCGCAGACTTTCTGTGTCTGCCAAGCATTGCGGAAATCCGGCTGGGTCGGCTTGCCAGCCTCCACGCCCTCGACGAAATCCGCCAGAGCATTCAGGAAGGTGTGCTCATAGCCGATGCAGGTGCCGGGGACCCAATAGCGGTTCATGTACGGGTGTTCGGAATTGGTGGTGTGGATCTTCCGCCATCCCGTCAGGTGCGATTCGGTCTTCTTGCCTGACTGCAGCTGCTTGTATTCGAAGAACTGCAAGTATTCGGGCTCTTCCAGGTCAAAGAACACGCTCCCATCCGCTCCGTTCAGCTCGAACGTGTTGTAGTTCTTGCGCCCGCGCGCATAACGAGTCGACTCGAAGGTGCCCATCGACCCGTTGGCGAATTCAGCCAGGAACATGCATGCGTCGTCGATGCCCACCTTTTCGACCTCGCCCTTGACGGCGTGCATGCGCTCTTTGACAAACGTCTCGGTCTTGGCCACCACGCGCGTGATGGCTCCGTTGAGCCACATGGCGGTATCGATGGAGTGCGCCAACAGGTCGCCCGTAACGCCGGAACCGGCCACCTTCACGTCCAGCCGCCACAGCGCGTCGCCACCCTGCGGCACGTCGGGGGAAATCGTCCAATCCTGAAGGTACGTGGCGCGATAGTGGAAAGGACGCCCGATGCGGCCCTCGTCTATGATCTGCTTGGCCAGGGCGATGGCCGGCACACGCCGGTAGTTGAACCAGCACATGTTGGCCACGCCTGCCTTCTCCACCGCTTCCACCATCCGCTTGGCTTCGCCGTCATCCATCGCCAGCGGCTTTTCGCAAAGGACCATCTTGCCGTTCCTGGCGGCTGCGAGAGCGATTTCGCAGTGAGCGATGTTCGGCACGCAGATGTCCACAACGTCGACGTCAGCGGCCTCGACCACTTTGCGCCAATCCGGCTCGGCCCGCTCATAACCCCACACATCGACGAACTTGTTGGCCTTTTCAATGTTCTCGTCACAAATGACTTTGAGCACGGCGCGATGCTCGACAGGGAAAAAGTTGTTCAGTCGCCGGTAAGCATTGGAATGAGCGCGGCCCATAAAACCGCAGCCAATTACCGCAACGCGTAGTTCTTTTGCCATGACAGGATCTCCTTCTTCACTCGATGTTCAAACCGGTAATCGCCGGCCAGCTCAGCCGTACTTGCTGATGAGCTCGTCCAGAACGGTCTTGCACTGCGCCGTAGCCGCCCAGGCGTCGGGCCAGAAGCACAAATCGATCGTCCACCAGTCGTGCGGCAGGCGCGCCGCTTTGACCAGTTCTGGCATGATCTCGTCAAAGTTGATGAGGCCCTGGCCGAAGGGCGGATGGCTGCTGGTCTCGTCGTTGCCGCTGGCGTCTTTGTGGCAGCTGTTGTCAGAGTCAATCAGGTGAATGTGATTGATGCGGCCACTCAAAAACCGGATGTAGTCTACCTGCGTGGGGAAGACTTCCTTCTCGCCTTCCTGGCGGGCGCCCATCACCCCCACCATCTGCCCGTGGCAGGTATCGTACTGAATGCCGAAGTTCTGTTTGTCCACGGCGTCGTGAACGCGGACGGCGTCGCTGGGCTTGTTGAAAGCGAAGCCCGGCTCCACTTCCCAGGTCACGTACTGCCCGTTGCCGGCGGCGATATCGCAGCAGGTCTTCCACGTTTTGACGACGCGGTCAAAGGCGGTGTTGTAGTCCACCTCGCGCAGGATCGTCGGCGGTTGCACGCAGTCCACGCGGATGCCCTGGATACCGAGGTCCTTGGCGAACTCGGAGTTCTTCTTGAACTCGGCGATGTACTTGCTCTGGTCGCCGGTATTGATCAGCTTTTCACCCCACAGATTGGCGGCGATGCCGCTGAAGCCGAGACCCCATTCCGCCATTTGCGCGCGCAGTTGTTCACGCTGGGCTTTCTCCGGCATGGCGCCGCCCCATCCCTCGTCCGGTCCGCCGGGGTTGCCCGGGTTCGGATGCGGCGGAAAAGCTCCAAGTTCCACTCCGTCAAAGCCAAGTTCCTTGAGCTTGAGGCAAACCGTCTCAAAATCAATCGGGTTGTTGGCGTAAGGGCCAATCGTGTAGGCCCAGCTACCGATAGAAGTGCGTTTGCTCATTGCTTCCCTTTCCGTTCAGTTGGAGATAGGCGGAGCGCGCTCCGCGACCTTCCTCTCATATCGCAAAGCCGCCGACCCGCGCAACTTCACGCGGGCGAGCCGCTATGGGCGCGCCGCGGCGAACCGCACGCAAACCGGGATGGGGACTTTCAGCACGTCGCCGGTTGGCGTCAAGCGGCCCGTATTGCGGTCGATGCGGAACACGACCACCGAGCCGGAATTCTGGTTCGCCGCAAACAGGTAGCCGCCCGTAGGATCGATGGCGAAATTGCGCGGCGTGCGGCCCTGCGTGGGGACGTGCTCGACGAGCGTGAGTTTGCCCGTGTTGCGGTCGATGGCGAACACCGTCAGGCTGTCGTGCCCGCGGTTGGACCCGTAGAGGAAACGGCCGCTGGGATGGACCACCACTTCAGCGGTCGTGCTGTCTCCGGTGAAGTCCTGCGGCAGCGTCTTGATGGTTTCGAGTTCGCGCAAGGCGCCCCGGCGGGCATCGTAGCGAAAAGCCGTTACCGTGGAGAACAGCTCATTGATGACGTAGGCGTAACGCCCGTCCGGATGGAAAGCAAAGTGCCGGGGACCGGAACCAGGGCTTACTTTGGCAAAGGGCGGGTCATTCGGCTCCAGCGTCCCGTTAGCCACACGCAGCTTATAGACAAGCACCTGGTCGAGACCCAGGTCCGCCACCACTGCGAAGCGGTTGTCCGGGGAGATGTTAACCGAGTGGGCGTGCGGCCCTTGCTGCCGCTTCGGATTCACGCTCGAGCCGGAGTGCTGCATCACGGAAGCGGCTTCTTTCAGTCGTCCGTCGGCGGCAATGGGAATCGACGCGGCGTTGCCTCCGCCGTAGTTCGCCACGAGCAAACACTTCCCCGTGCGGTCAATGGCAAGGTGGCAAGGTCCCGTGCCGTGCGAGGCGACGGAGTTGAGCAGCGACAGCTTCCCCGTTGCCGGGTCTATCGAAAACGCGCTGACGGCGCCCGTCTTGCGGCCATCGAAATTCGAGATCTCGCTGGCGGCGTACAGAAAGCGCTGTCCCGGGTGAACAGCCAGAAACGAAGGGTTCGGCGTTTCAGCCGCCAGCCCAATCTCCGTCAGTTTGCCGGTTGCCGGCTGGAAACGCCACGCGTAGATGCCTTTGCTCTCCTGGCGCGTGTAGGTGCCGAAGTAGACGAAGTACTCGCCAGAGCCTGGCTGGGCGAAAAGCTGCGGGGTAGAGAACGCCGCTGCTCCGCATAAAAGCAGGGTCCCGATGGCACGTCGAATGGTCATGGCATTATCAGAACTCAAGCGGGCAAGGAAAGCAACCGGCGCCACGGCGCTTCGGGCTATCATAAACGGAAACTCCTTATGCGGTTGGTTTTCGCTCTACTTCTGGTGGGGGGCTACTGCTCGGCGCAGGAATGGTCCCTGGAAAGACTGTTCAGCCGGCCCTACGCCTGGGGCACAACGCCTCAGCGTCTGGTCTGGTCGAAGAACAGCAACACACTCGGTTTTCTTTGGAATGCGGATGGGAATCGCTTCCTGGATCTCTACGTGTATCACGCTGACAGCCGGCGGTTGGCGCGCCTCACGCAGTTGGAGGGCATGAAGGACGACCTCTGGCTGACGAAAGAACAGAGGGATGACCGTATTCAGCGGCATGAGCCTCCTCCCGCCGGACTTTCTGAATTCGTGCTTTCGCGCGATGGCTCCCTGGCCGCTTTTTCTTATAAGGGCGACCTCTTCGTGGTTTCCACACAAGGCAAGGAGCCGCCTGTGAGGCTGACTCGAACCAGGCAGGAGGAGACCGCGCCGCAATTCTCGCCGGACGCGCGGCGGCTGGCATCCCTGCGGAATGGGCAGGTCGTCATCCAGAGACTCGACAACGGGCAACTGTGGCAGGTGACGGACTTCACTGAACCTGATGGCGCCATCACCGGCTATCGCTGGTCGCCGGACGGTGCGCGCATCGCCGTCTCCGTCCGACGAAGCAGGGTCCGCCAGATGCCGCTGCCCAATTACTCGGGGCGCTTCGTCCGGGCGCCCAACTTCAGCCGCACCGTAGCGGGCGACGAACCCGCCGAAACTGATTTCTTCGTAGTGGCAGCCGAAGGCGGCAAACCGCTGCCGTTGCAGTTGGGTTCCTGGGGCAGCAAGGCGTATCACGGACTGCCAGAGTGGTCGCCGGACTCCTCGAAGCTGTTGTTGCGGACAGTGCATCCTCGGATGAAGCGGCTGGAGATTCTGGTGGTCGACGCGAAGACGGGCAAAGCCAGGACGGTGGTGGAGGAGAGTGACGACAAGTGGGTCTTCCGGCCATCTTCCGGCTGGTCACCCGATTCGAAGCAAGTGTGGTTCACCAGCGAACGGGATGGCTGGGCACACGTTTACAGAGTTCCGGCTGAGGGCGGCGAGCCTGTCCAGTTGACCAGGGGCGCCTTTGAGACATACACGGACGGATTGACGTTTGCCCCGCAATGGGCTGGCGATTGGCTCTACTTCCCGTCTACCGAGGACGGTCCTTCAGAACGCCATCTGTATCGCGTCCGCCCGGATGGCACGGGGAAGGAGAAGCTCTCGCGTACAGCGGGGCTGCACAAGGGGCTGCCCTCCGAGGACGGGCGGCACATCGCGTGGCTGCGGGCGGATTTGAAGAATCCGTTCGATCTCTACGTGAATGATCACCGCGTAACGCAGTCACCCCGTCCGGCATTCCAGGAATACCCGTGGCCGGAGACGCGGTTTGTCAGCTTTCCCTCCCGGGGCGACGGCAAGGCGGTGGCGGCCAAACTGCTGTTGCCGCCGGGCTATGACCCTCAGGCGCGCGGCGGGAAAGCCTGGCCTGCCGTGTTCTTCATTCACGGAGCAGGCTACGCCACGAGCGTGCTGAAGCAGTGGGGCAGCTATCATGAGCTGCGCTTCGTCTACAACGCCTACCTGGCCAACCGCGGCTACGTGATCATGGACCTCGACTATCGCGGCAGTTCAGGTTACGGGCGGGATTGGCGCACGGACGTCTATCTGCACATGGGGGGTCCGGACCTCGATGACGTTCTGGGCGCCGCGGATTACCTGCGCGGGCTCGGCAACATCGACATGCGCCGTCTGGGCATCTGGGGAGTCAGCTACGGGGGCTTCATGACCAACATGGCCATGTTTCTCTCCCCGGACACTTTCCGCGCGGGTTCGAGTTGGGCGTCCGTCAATGATTGGGAAAACTACAATGCCGGCTACACGGGCGAGCGGCTGACAACACCGCAGCTCAATCCGGAAGCCTACCGCCGCAGTTCCCCCATCGCGTTCTCCAGTCTGTTGAAGCATCCGTTGTTGATCGTGCACGGGATGGTGGATGACAACGTCCTCTTCCAGGACGCCGTGCAGCTCACCGAGAAGCTGATTCAGGAAGGCAAACCGTTCGACCACATTTACTATCCGCAGGAGAACCACGGTTTTGTGCGCGATGAGACCTGGATCGATGCCTGCCGCAGGACTACGGAGTGGTTTGACCGGCACTTGAAATGACCCTGCCCCGCCTATACCCGATTCTCGATACTGAATCGCTGGCGTCCAGAGGCTGCGGCGTTGAAACCGCCGCCAAAGCCATGCTGGAGGGAGGCGCCGGGATCCTTCAGCTTCGCCACAAAGGGCACTTCTCGCGTCAGATGGTGGAAGCGGCAAGCCGCATCGGCGAGTTGTGCAAGCGTTTCGGAGCACTTTGGGTCATCAATGACCGCGCCGACATGGCGCTCGTGCTTGGCGCGGGACTCCACGTCGGACAGGACGATTTGCCCCCGGTTGAAGCCAGAGCCTTGTTGGGCGCGGAGCGAGTTCTGGGCTTTTCGACACACAACGAAGAGCAACTACTCTCAGCGGCTTCCGAACCGGTCGACTACCTGGCGCTCGGACCCATCTTCACGACTGCAAGCAAGGAACGGCCGGACCCGGTGGTGGGTCTGGGAAATCTCAGCCGGTGGCGCGCTCTGACGGACCGGACGCTGGTAGCGATAGGCGGGATCACGCGGCGGAACGCCGCCTCCGTCCTTCAAGCCGGCGCGGACTCGGTGGCAGTCATCGCCGATCTGCTTCCGGAGCCGTGCAATGAACAGACCCTGCGTGAACGGATGAACGAATGGCAACAACTGGTGAACAGGTAAAACCGGGGCTGCGGAAGGGCCTCGGCCTCATGGACGCCACCACGCTGGTGATGGGCTCCATGATTGGCTCCGGCGTCTTCATCGTGGCAGCGGACATAGCCCGGCAGGTCCAATCACCGGGGCTGCTGATGATGACCTGGTTCGTCACGGCCATCATCACCATCATCGCGGCCCTGAGCTACGGCGAACTGGCCGCCGCCATGCCTCAAGCCGGGGGACAGTACGTCTACCTGCGGGAAGCGTTCGGTCCGATGAGCGGTTTCCTGTACGGCTGGACGCTGTTTCTGGTCATTCAGACGGGGACGGTGGCCGCCGTGGCCGTGGCCTTCGCGAAGTTCACCGGTGTGCTGCTGCCCTGGATAGCCGCCGACAATTACCTGCTCCAACTGGGGCCGCTCGCGTTCAGCACGCAGCAGGCGCTGGCGATTGCCACACTGGTGTTCCTCACCTGGGTGAACACGCGTGGGCTGCACACCGGCGCGGTGGTCCAGAACGTCTTTACGTTCACCAAGACCGGCGCGCTGCTGGGACTCATCGTCATCGGGTTCCTGTTCGGGCGCAACCCTGAAGCGGTCACCCGCAATTTCACTCATTTCTGGGACGGCGCCTCCTGGGGCTGGGACAGCCTGCGGCTGGTGGGTGTGGCGATGGTGGGCGCTTTGTTCTCCTCCGACGCCTGGAACAACGTCACGTTCACGGCGGGTGAAGTGCGGAACCCGCGCCGCAATCTGCCGTTGTCGCTGGCGCTGGGCGTCGGAGTGGTTTCATTGCTGTACCTGGCCTGCAACTTCGTCTACCTCAGCGTCCTGCCGCTCGAAGCCATTCAGGGAGCGCCGGAAGACCGCGTGGCTACCGCCGCCGCCTCTCAGATACTGGGACCCGCGGCGCTGCAGGTGATGGCGGTGGCCATCATGATCTCCACTTTCGGCTGCATGAACGGCATGATCCTGGCCGGCGCGCGCGTCTACTACGCCATGGCGTTGGATGGACTGTTCTTCCGGCAGGTGGCCCGCGTAGATCCGAAGCGCCACACGCCGGTGGTTTCCCTGGTGGTGCAATGCGCCTGGGCATGCCTGCTGACCCTCACAGGCACGTATAGCGATTTGTTGGATTATGTTATATTTGCTGTTTTGCTTTTTTACATCCTGACGATCGCCGGCATCTTCGTGCTGCGTCACAAACGGCCTGAAATGGAGCGCCCGTACCGGGCTTTCGGCTATCCGGCCCTGCCCGCAATCTATATCGGCGCCGCCGGCATGATCGAAGTGCTGTTGTTACTCTATAAGCCTAGCTATACTTGGCCGGGACTGATCATCGTGCTCATCGGGATTCCGGTGTACTTTTTATGGCGCAGGAGAGAAAGCCACACATGAGTTTATTTGCAAGAAAACCACTGAGTCTGCTGCGAGCCGAATCGGAATCCGGCGAGCACACGCTGCGCCGGACACTGGGTCCGATGAACCTGGTGGCGCTAGGCATCGGAGCCATCATCGGTGCGGGGCTCTTTTCGCTCACCGGCATCGCCGCCGCCGAGCATGCCGGACCGGCGATCACCATCTCCTTCGCCATCGCCGCCATCGGCTGCGCTTTCGCCGGCTTCTGCTACAGCGAATTCTCCACGATGATCCCCATTGCCGGCAGCGCCTACACCTACGCCTACGCCACCATGGGCGAGTTCCTGGCGTGGATCATCGGCTGGGACCTGGTGCTGGAGTACGCGGTGGGAGCGGCGACTGTCTCAATCAGTTGGTCTGCCTACGTCGCGAGTTTGCTGCACGACCTGGGGATCCACTTGCCGCCCTATCTGCTTGCCTCTCCGTGGCAACCGGTGCAGTTGCCGAACGGCGAGCTCGTGCACGGTTTCATCAACCTGCCGGCGGTGTTCATCATCTGCATGGTCTCGACGCTGCTGATGGTCGGCATCAGGGAATCCGCCAACGTCAATGCTGTGGTTGTCGTGATCAAGGTCGCCGTCGTCATCGTGTTCATCGGCGTGGGCGTCTGGTTCATCAAGGGCGGCAACTACACCCCCTACATTCCGGAAAACACCGGCACGTTCGGCGAGTTCGGCTGGAGCGGCATCCTCCGCGCAGCGGGCGTGATCTTTTTCGCTTACATCGGATTTGACGCAGTTTCCACAGCGGCGCAGGAAGCGCGCAACCCGCAGAAGGACATGCCTGTCGGGATTATCGGCTCTCTTGTCGTCTGCACGATCCTGTACGTGGCTTTCGCGGCTGTGATGACGGGACTGGCCAACTATACCGAGTTCAAAGACGCGGCGGCTCCGGTGGCAGTGGCCATCGCCAAGACGCCCTACGGCTGGCTCGGCACGCTGATCAAGCTTGCCATCATCGCCGGCTTCACGTCCGTCATCCTGGTGATGCTGCTAGGCCAATCGCGCGTGTTCTTCTCCATGTCGCGGGACGGATTGCTGCCGCCGATCTTTTCCCAGATCCACCCCAAGTTCCGCACTCCCTGGCGCTCCAACATCGTGTTCATGGTCTTCGTGAGCCTGTTCGCGGCTTTTGCGCCCATCACGGTGGTCGGGCACATGACGAGCATCGGCACCCTGTTCGCCTTCGTGATTGTGTGCGCAGGAATCCTCATCATGCGCAAGACAGACCCGCACGTGCCCCGGCCCTTCAAGACACCCTGGGTGCCCGTCATTCCAATCCTCGGGATCCTCACGAACATGGCCCTGATGTACGGCTTGGGGTGGGAGAACTGGCTGCGCCTGTTCGTTTGGCTGGTTATCGGTGTGGTCATCTACTTCACTTACAGCCGCCGCCACAGCCACTTGGCAAAACTCAACAAAACAAGCGGGTGAGCTATACTGGCGGTTTAGCGACCTTGAAAGCTTTTCCGATCAGGAGATAACCACGATATGAAGACTCGGACGACTCTCGTCTGCCTGCTGATTGCCTTGCTGTGCAGCGTGTCCGCTGCGGCGCAGTCGAAGCCGGATTTCAGCGGCGAATGGGTGCTCAACGAAGCCGCCAGCGATTGGGGACCGCTGCCCGCCCCCGCAAACTTTCTACGCAAGATCGAGCACCAGGAACCCAACATCAAGATCGTGACCACGCAGAGCGGCCGTCAGGGCGAAGTGACCACGGAACTGAAGTACACCACGGACGGGAAAGAATCCATCAACACCCTTCGTGGCGCCGAAATGAAGGGCACGGCCAAGTGGGATGGCAACACGCTGCTCATTGAATACGGACGTGAAGCCCAAGGCATGAAGATCAGCTTCAAGGAGGCGTGGAACCTCGTCGAGGAAGGGAAGTCGATCACCATCGCCACTCACATCGACAGCCCTCAGGGCCAGGCTGACCTGAAGATCGTCCTCCAACGCAAGTAAGCTCCACGCCTGCGCACCCGGGCAGCCGTCTCAAGGGCTTAACTTACCGAGAACCACAGCTTTGCGTGCGCCGGTAGCCGACGGCAGGTTGGCTGGCCGGCGCCCCCAGGATTCATACGCCAGGACAGCAAAGGCGATGGCTTCCTTGGCGTCCGGGTCAACCCCGAATTCCTCGCTAGTAGTCACCCTGCTGCCAGGCAGGAATGCCGCCAGGTACGCCATCAAGACACGGTTGTGGATGCCGCCGCCTGAGGCGATTACCTCTTCAGGCTCGAATTTCGGCGCGACGAACCGCTGAATGCCCGCCGCAATCGTCGCCGCCGTGAGCACGGTGGCTGTGGTGATGAGGTCCTTCAGCTCCACACCCGAATCAAGCAGCCGCTGCACAAATCTCTCGCCATACTGCTCTCGTCCCGCGCTCTTGGGCGGGAGACGCCGGTAGTATTCGTCTCGCAGCAGTTCGTCGAGCAGCCGGTTGTTCACCTTGCCGGCTGCTGCGATGGCTCCGCCGCGATCGAACTTCGAGCGACCTCGCGAGTGCCGCTGCACCAGCGCATCGATCACCATGTTGCCCGGACCGGTGTCAAAGGCGATCACCGTTTCCGGTCCGCCGCCGGGCGGGATGGCCGTGATGTTGGCG
The DNA here is from genome assembly GCA_037444075.1 of Acidobacteriota bacterium. GTDB lineage: Bacteria > Acidobacteriota > Terriglobia > Bryobacterales > Bryobacteraceae > JBBIND01. The sequence goes on from JBBIND010000030.1 coordinate 29,687, forward strand.
ATGCCCCCGATATTCAGCGCAACCCGTCCCCGCCGCCGGTGGCGGAACAACAGGTAGTCCACGTAAGGCACCAGAGGCGCGCCGCGTCCGCCGGCAGCGATGTCGCGAGGCCGGAAATCGGAAATCACCGGGATACCGGCGCGCTCTGCCAACACCGAGCCGTCACCGATTTGGAGTGTGCTCGCCAAGCGCCTCCCCAGAAATGCGGTGGGAGAGCCTTCGTGAAAGATGGTCTGCCCGTGGCAGCCGATCAAATCGACGGTCTCCGGTCCAACACCAATCCGCGCGCACGCCTTCAGCACAGCCTCTGCGTACAGTTCGCCGAGCAGGAAATGGAGGCGCGCAATCGCGCTGGTATGCGTGTCCGCGTCCGAGACAGCGAGAATGGCCTTGCGTACGGAGGCGGGGTACGCGCGGGTGATCCATCCTACAGTGGATACACGCTTGGACCAGCCTCTTCCGGTGATATCGACAATGGCCACGTCGATGCCATCGAGCGAAGTTCCGCTCATCACCCCTGCGACTCTCACTGTTTCAGTTCCCTCTGTAGCTCACTCAGCAGTTGCAACGCTTCGATGGGGCGAAGCTGATCGACGTCCAGCTTGCGTATCCGCTCAGCGATGTCGTGGTTCACCGCTTCAAACAGCCGAATCTGGAGCGGCTGCCGGATTTCCGCGGGGCGGGGAGTCAGTTCTTCGCTCACTTCGTGCTCGGTCTTCTCGTGGAGCGCCAGAATCTGCCGCGCTCTGTCGATGACGCTGGCGGGCAGCGCCGCCAATCTGGCTACTTCAATGCCATAGCTGCGGTCGGCGCGCCCGGGCTCCACCTGGCGCAGGAAGATGATGCGGTCACCGGCTTCCTTCACCAACACCTGCAGATTGCGCACGCCCGGTAAACGCTCGGCGAGTTCAGTTAGCTCGTGGTAGTGCGTCGCGAACAGAGTTTTGGCGCCGATGCGTTGGTGGATGTGCTCAATCACAGCCCAGGCCAAAGCCAAGCCGTCGTAGGTGGCCGTGCCGCGGCCCACTTCATCCAACACGATGAGACTTTGGCGCGTTGCCGTGTTCAGGATGACGGCGGTCTCGGTCATCTCCACCATGAAGGTGGAGCGGCCTCGCGCCAGGTTGTCCGCCGCGCCGATCCGCGTGAAGACGCGGTCCACCAAAGGCAGCACCGCATCGTCGGCAGGCACGAAGGAACCCGCCTGTGCCAGGATACACAATAGCGCGGCCTGCCGCAGGTAGGTCGACTTGCCGCCCATGTTGGGGCCGGTGATGATGCCTATGTACTCGTTAGCCGGGTCCAGATAGATATCGTTCGGAATGAAGCGCTCACTGCGCTGCGCGGCCAGCCTTTCAATCACAGGGTGCCTGGCTCCGGCTACCCGCATTTCACCGGACGTCGAGAAGCGGGGACGTGTCCAACGGTTGTCCACGGCCGCTTGTGCCAGCGCCGCGGCCACATCCAGCTCCGCAATGGCTTGGGCGGTCTGGCGGATTCTCGCGGCTTCCGTCGCGGCGGCTGCCCGCAAACCGGCGAAGATCTCCTTCTCGAGCGCGAGTATCTTCTCTTCTGCGTCGAGAATCTTACTCTCCAGCTCTTTGAGCTCCGGCGTCACGAACCGCTCGGCGTTCACCAGCGTCTGCTTGCGCTCATAGTCCGCCGGCGCCAGGGCTAGGTTCGCTTTGGAGATTTCGATGTAGTAGCCGAAGACGTTGTTGAACCTGACCTTCAGCGACTGTATGCCCGTGCGCGCCCGTTCCCGGGTTTCAATCTCGGCGATGTAGCGGCGGCTGTTGCGGCTGATGTCCCGGAGTTCGTCCAGCGCCGGATCAAACCCGTCGCGGATGGTGCCGCCGTCGGCCAGATTCACAGGGGGCTGTTCCGAGATGGCGGTCAGGATCCTGTCGCGCAGCTCCGGCAACTCCTCCAGCCGCTCGCCGGCGCCCTTCAGCTCCCCGGCATCGCGAGCCAGAGCTATCTGCCTGATGGCCGGAACCGCGGCCAGCGAGCGCCCTAAAGCCAGAAGTTCGCGCGGACCTGCCGTGCCCAGTGTGATCTTGGCTAGCAGACGTTCCACGTCGAGCACGCTGCCCAGCATGCGGCGCAACTCAGTTCGAGGAATAGTGGCGGAGGCAAGCTCACTGAGTGCGTCCAATCGCGCCTCGATTTCCTCCTGCCGCAGCGAAGGACGCAGCACTCTGGCGCGCAGCAGCCTCGCTCCCATGCCCGTGACGGTCACGTCGAGCAGGTTGATAAGCGTGACTTCCCTGCCCTCACCGGCGAACAGCGGCTCCACCAGTTCCAGGTTGCGGACGGTGGCGGCGTCCAGCACCATCGCGCCGCTGCGTTCGTAATAACCGGGGCGCTCCAGGTGGTCCAGCGCGCCCCGCTGAGTCTCTTTCAGGTAGTGGAGGACAGCTCCGGCGGCAGCTACCGCATGAGGCTTGCCCGAAAGGCCGCAGCCTTCCAGGCTGAGTAAGCCGAAATGGTCCTTCAGCAGGCGCTCACCATAATCGCGCCCGAAGACCCAGTCATCGATCTCCGTAACAAAGCCCCCCAGCGGCTCTGAGCCCTGAGGCAGGAGGACCTCTTTCGCGCTGAGCGCTTCCAAAGCGTTCGAAGCCTCGGACGCGGGGACTTCGGTAACCCGGAACTCGCCCGTGGAAACGTCGACGTGCGCCAGCCCCGACGTCTGCCCGTGCGTGGCCACCGCCGCCAGGTAGTTGTTCTCGCGCGGCGGCACCAGGTTGGACTCGGTGGCGGTGCCCGGCGTGACGATGCGGGTAATCTCCCGGCGCACCAGCTTCCTGGCCAGCCGCGCATCCTCCATCTGCTCGCAGATAGCCACGCGGTAGCCCTTCTGTATGAGCCGGGTCAAGTAATTCTCGACAGCGTGGTGGGGGACGCCGCACATCGGGATGGGTTCACCCTTTTCCTTGTTGCGCGCGGTGAGCGTGATCTGCAACTCGCGCGCGGCGATGACGGCGTCCTCGTAGAACAGTTCGTAGAAGTCACCCAGCCGGAACATTAGCAGCGCGTTAGAAACCTGCTGCTTGGCGGCCTGATACTGCCGCATGAGCGGCGTGGATGACTCCGGCATCAGGCGTAAATGCCGCGCAACTTGATGGCGAAGGCCACCCTGTCCAGAGCCAGCATGTAAGCGGCGATGCGGTTGTTCACTTTGTGCTTTTCAGCGAACGAGACCACGTCCTTGAAACTGCTGACCATGATTTCTTCCAGGCGCCCGTTCACCAGTTGCTCGTTCCAGAAGTAACCCTGCCGGTCCTGCACCCACTCGAAGTAGGACACCGTGACGCCGCCGGCGTTGGCCAGAATATCCGGGATGACAAACACTCCGTTGTCAGCCAGAATCGAATCCGCCACCGCGGTGGTGGGCCCGTTGGCGCCTTCGCATAGAATCTTGGCGCGGATTTTGTGCGCGTTCTGCGAAGTGATGACGTTTTCTTTGGCCGCGGGCAACAGGACTTCGCAGTCCAGGAAGAACGCCTCGGACGTGCCGATGTTTTCACCGCCGGGAAAATCCAGGATGGAGCCGGTTGTCTTGCGGTGCTCCATGAGGGCCAGGATGTCCAGCCCGTGCGGGTTGTAGACGGCGCCTTCCACTTCAGTCACTGCCACAACCTTCATGCCGGTTTTGGCCATCAGCTTGGCCGCCATGCCGCCGACATTACCGAAGCCCTGCACGACGACGCGCGCCTTTCCGGGGTCCAAACCCAGCCGCCGCAGCGCCTGCCTGGCCACGATGAGGCACCCTCGCCCGGTGGCTTCCGTGCGGCCGTGCGAACCGCCCAGGTTAAGCGGCTTGCCAGTGACGACGGCGGTAACCGTGTGCCGGACGTGCATCGAGTAGGTATCCATGATCCAGGCCATGGTCTGCTCGTTGGTATTCATGTCGGGCGCCGGAACGTCGCTTTCCGGTCCCAGGAACTCAATGATGTCGGCCGTATAGCGGCGCGTCAGCCGTTCCAACTCGGCATTGGACATCAAAGCCGGATCGCAGATTACGCCGCCTTTGCCGCCGCCATAGGGGATGTTCACGACGGCGCACTTCCAGGTCATCCACGCGGCCAGCGCCCGGACTTCGTCCAGCGTCACGTCGGGTGCAAATCGTATGCCGCCCTTGGCAGGGCCGCGCGCCACCGAGTGTTGCACCCGGTAGCCCGTAAAAACCTCCAGTCGGCCGTCGTCCAGCTGCACCGGAGTATAGACCGTCAATTCCCTGGTCGGCGTTCTGAGGACCTTGCAGAGTCCATCATCGAGGCCCAGACGGGTAGCGGCCTCATCGAACCGGGTTTCGGCCGCCAGCCAGGGGTTCAATTCCTTTTCCAGCGATGGTGTCGCTGCTTCCAGGATCATGGCAAACCTCCGCACCCATTATCCCATCGCCTTTTCGCCGCCGCCGCAGTCACTGGTGTATATTTCGTGGTGCCTGCCATGAATGCGAAAACCGCTTTGTGCGTCCTGCTGGTGCTGGCTGCCAGGGAAGCCGCCGCCCAGCCGAAATGGTGGATGGAGGAGCCCGTCCGCCTCATCCAGACCAACCTGAGGGAAACCGACACCGGGCTTGATCCCGCCCGGCTGGCGAAGCAACTTCAGGAATTCCAGGCCAACGTGCTGTTGTTCGGCATGGGCGGCATCGTGGCGCACTACCCCACGGACATGCCGTTTCATTACCGGAGTTCGCATCTTCCCGCCGGGCGGGACACCTTCGGGGAGATGCTCCGCGAGGCGCACGCCCGCGGCATCCGCGTCATCGGACGCTTCGACCTCAGCAAGACTCAGAAGCCGGTCTACGACGCCCACCCCGAGTGGTTCTTCCGCTCGGTGGACGGCGCCCCCTCCGTGTACAACGGTTTGTACTCCGTCTGCATCAACGGAGGCTACTATCGCGGCCACGCGATGAAAATTCTCAGCGAAGCGCTGGAACGCTACGCCGTGGACGGGCTGTTCTTCAACATGTTCGGCAACCCGGCTTCCGACTACAGCGGCAACCCGCTCGGCCCTTGCCACTGCGACAATTGCCGCCAGCGCTTCCGGGCTCGCTACGGGCGCGAATTGCCTGCCAACGCTGATGCGCAGTACCGCGAGTTCATGCATATCTCCTCGCGCGAGGTGGCCGCGGAAATCGCCCGGCTCATCCGCGACAAGCGCCCGCGCGCGGCCTTCCTCACGTACATCCAGGAACACGTGGATGGCATCATGAGCGAATCCAACACATCGGTGACACGGCCACTGCCGCTCTGGCTCTACTCCGCCAGCGACCACGTCAACCGGGCGCGCACCTCCGAGCCCGGCAAGATGGCCTTCAACCTCTCCATGAGTTTCGTTGATTACGCCTGGCGCTTCGCCGCCGTCCCGCCGGACGAAATCCGCTCGCGCCTCTACCAGAACATCGCCCACGGCGGCGCGCTAGCACAGCACATGCACGGGACTCTGGACGACCAACTCGATGCCACCTTCCTTTCCGCCGCGCGGCCCGTGTATGCCTGGCACGCCCGGCACCAGGAACTCTACGCCGGGCAAACCAATGCGGCCCGCGTCCTGCTGCTGGGCGGCCGCACCAACGCCTACCGGGGGCTGTTCCGCCTGCTCAGCGAGCAGCACATTCCCTTCGCCGTCTCAGACAACCTGAATTGGCTCACCGAGCCCGGCCTTCCCTATGATCTGGTTCTCTCCGCCGACGGCGCTCCTGCCGCCTTGGACGCATACTTGCGCCGCGGAGGGCGGCTGCTGGTGTGCGGCACTACTCCGCCCCAATTGGACCTCCCCAAGCCCGTCCACCGCTGGCAGGACATTCGGGCTTACTTGCGTATCCACGACCCGAAGCTCGCGCCTGCGCTCCCGGAAACGAGAGTCCTCTTCCTGCACGGCGATTACGTTGAGTATCCGCCCGTTGAGAGGCCGCTGCTTACGCTGATTCCGCCGTCCATGTTCGGCCCTCCCGAGTACGTCTTCAAGGACAAGGTGGAAACCGACAAGCCCGGGTTGCTGGTCCGCGATTACGGCCAAGGACGCATGGCATACCTGCCTTGGGACATCGGAGGGCTCTACTACCGGCACAGTTCCCACGCCCACGCCGGCTTGCTCACCGGGCTCATCGACACGCTCCTGCCGGGCGGACGCCAACTCAAGACGGACGCACATCCGCTGGTTGAAATCACCGTGATGCGCCAACCCGCCCGCAACCGTACGCTGGTCCACCTAATCAACCTGACGGGGCAGTCCGGCACCGCCTGGTTCCCGGCTATTCCAACCGGCGCCATCCGGCTGGAATTGGCCTCGGCGTTTCGCTCCGCCCGCTCCACGGCACTCAATCGAAGCATGCCCGTGAGACGTCAGGGCACTTACGGCGCCATCACGCTCCCGAGTCTGGACCGTTACGACGTTCTGGTTTTGGAATAGCTACGCCGACGTGGTAGCTGCGGCGGACCCGCGTTTGACAGCGCAGTCGGCGCTGTGTAATTATTCATTAGAGTGAATAAACATTCACATTTGTAGTGAAGGTGTTTTCTGTGCCGATCCCTGAAATTGACCAAGGCAGGCTGATGATTGAGTCAGGCCGGCTCACCCGGGACCTGGATTTGACAGTTAAGGAGTTACGCGCGCTGCTCGCGCTCGCGGCCGATGTCAAGAAGGAGCCCGGACGCTTCCGCGCCGCGCTCTCCGGGCGCTATCTGAGCCTGTTGTTTGAAAAACCATCCCTCCGCACGAGGCTGACGTTTGAGCTCGCCATCAAGCAGTTGGGCGGGGACTCGGTCACCTGCATCGGACCGGTCGCCGACCGCGAGCCGGTGAAAGACGTGGCGCGGAACCTTGACCGCTGGACCCAAGGCATCGTCGCCCGGACGTTCCTTCAGGGCACCGTGGATGAGCTTGCACGCTGGTCCGAAGTTCCCGTGGTGAACGCTCTCAGCGACCTTTACCACCCTTGCCAAGCCTTGGCTGACCTGCAAACGATGCAGGAGGTTTTCGGCGACCTGAAGGGTCTCAAGCTCGCCTATGTAGGTGACGGCAACAACGTGGCCCACTCGCTCATGCTGAATGCCACGCGTTTGGGGATGAACATCGCCGTGGCCACGCCGCCCGGCTACGGACCCGACGCCGCCATTGTCGATCAAGCCCGGCACGAAGCGCGCGAGGGGGGAGCCGCACTCCTCGTCACCCACTACGCCGAAGAGGCCGTGGAAGGCGCCGACGCCGTCTATACGGATGTGTGGACCAGCATGGGCCGCGAGTCGGAATCGGAAATCCGCCGCGCGGGTTTTCAGCCTTACCAGGTGAACGCCGGACTGATGGCGCGCGCGAAGACCAAGGCTGTGTTCATGCATTGCTTGCCCGCCAAGAGGGGTGAGGAAACCAGGGACGAGGTCATAGAATCAGCACAGTCGGTGGTCTTCGACCAGGCCGAAAACCGGCTCCATGCGCAGAAGGCTCTGCTGCTCATGCTGATTGCTTAACGATACAATCCAAGTTTATGAACAAACCGAAGAAAGTTGCGCTTGCTTACTCGGGCGGGCTGGATACGTCCGTCATCATCCCATGGTTGAAAGAGAACTACCAGTGCGAAGTGGTCGCGGTATGCGGCGACATCGGCCAGGGTACCGATGAACTGGCGGGACTGGAAGAAAAGGCTCTCAAAACAGGCGCTTCGCAGCTCCACGTGGCCGACATGCGGGAGGAGTTCGTCACCGAATACCTCTGGCGGATGGTCCGTTCCGGCGCCGTCTACGAACACAAGTACCTGCTGGGCACCTCGATTGCCCGGCCCCTGCTGGCCAAGAAGCAGGTGGAAGTGGCGCTGAAGACCGGCTGCGATGGTCTCTCCCACGGCTGCACCGGCAAAGGCAATGACCAGGTGCGGTTCGAACTCACTTACAAGGCGCTGGCGCCTCACCTCCAGGTGATTTCGCCGTGGCGCGAATGGGATATCGTCTCGCGCGAAGACGCCCTGGAATATGCGGCCAAGCACAATGTGCCGGTCTCGGCGTCCGCGAAGAAGATCTACAGCCGTGACCGCAACATCTGGCACATCTCCCACGAGGGCGGCGCGCTGGAAGACCCCGTCAACCCGGCTCCCGACGACATCTGGATGATCACGCGGGACCCGCGGGAAGCTCCGGATACACCCGCGGAAGTGACCATCGGCTTCGAGCAAGGCACCCCGGTTTCCGTGGACGGACAGACCATGTCCGGCGTCAAGTTGCTTGAGACGCTCAACGCCATCGGCGCCGAACACGGCGTGGGCCGTATCGACCTCGTGGAGAACCGTTTCGTAGGCATGAAGTCGCGCGGTTGCTACGAAACCCCCGGCGGGACCTTGATCATGACGGCGCTCCGCGAGCTCGAAGCCCTCACGCTGGACCGCAGCCTCTTGCACTACAAGCAGAAGCTGGCGCTGGACTATGCCGAGCTGGTCTACAACGGCTTCTGGTTCACGCCGCTGCGCCTGGCCCTGGACGCGTTCTTTGAACAGGCCAGCCACAACACCACCGGCGACATCACGCTGCGGCTCTACAAGGGCAACGTGGACGCCGTCTGCCGCCGGTCCCCGTATTCGCTCTACGCGCTGAGCATTGCCAGCTTCACCATGGGCGCCGAGTACGACCAGAAAGATGCGCTCGGCTTCATCAACCTGATTGGACTGCCCATCAAGGTGCGCGCCTCGGTGGAAAAGGGCTCATGAAGCTGTGGGGCGGGAGGTTCGAAGAAGGCCCGTCGGAGGTCTTCGAACGCTTCTCCGGCTCACTGCATTTTGACCGGCGTCTGATTCAGGCCGACATTCAGGGCTCGCAAGCCTTCGCGCGGGCCCTGGAACGCGCCGGCATCCTCACGGGCGAAGAGCGCGGCCGGCTGGTGGAAGCATTCGACGAGATTGGCCGCGAAGCCTCGGAACCGGGCTTCTTTGATGGCGCCACCGACGAGGACATTCACACGCTCGTCATCCGCAAGCTCAAGGAGCGTGTGGGCGGCTTGGCCGACAAGATCCATACCGGCCGCAGCCGCAATGAGCAGGTCAGCGTGGACGTGCGCCTGTGGCTGCGCGGGCAGATTGATGCCACGCAAGCCGAAATGGCAGCCTTCCTGGCAAGCCTGCTGCGGCTCGCCCGGCGCTATCCGGACGCGATCATTCCGGGATACACACATTTCCGCCGGGCTCAGGCCGTGCTTTGGCCCCACTACCTGCTGGCTTACTTCGAGATGTTCCTGCGGGATTACGAGCGCCTGGCGCGCGCCCGCCGCAGCGCCAACGTGATGCCTCTGGGTTCGGGCGCGCTCGCCGGCGCGGGCTTCCCCTTTGACCGAGCTGCGATGGCCGCGGACCTCGGCTTCGAGGACATCACAGCCAACAGCATGGACGTCTCCTCGGACCGCGACTTCCTGCTCGACTTCCTCTATGCCGCCTCCGTCACGCTCCTCCACCTCAGCAGGCTTTCCGAGGATTGGATCATTTACTCCAGCGAGGAATTCGGCTGGATGGAACTCGGCGACGGGGTCACCAGCGGATCCAGTTTGATGCCGCAGAAGAAGAACCCCGATTCGCTCGAGTTGATTCGCGGTAAGACCGGCCGCGTTTTCGGCGCCTTCACCTCCCTGTTTGTCACCATGAAAGGCCTCCCGCTGACCTACAACCGTGACATGCAGGAGGACAAGGAACCGCTGTTTGACGCGGCGGATCAACTGCTGGCCTGCCTCGAGATGGCCCGCACCGTGGCGGACTCGGTCAAACTGCGTCCGGAAGCGCCCGCGGCGGCGGCTGCAGGCAGTTGGGTGGTGGCCACGGATTTGGCCGAAGCCCTGGCGCGCCACGGCACTCCGTTCCACCAGGCGCATCGCCTTGTGGGGCAACTGGTGCTCGAGAGTTCCCGCACTGGCAAAAGCCCCTCGGATTGGACTGCGGAAGAGCTGATGGCCTACTCGAGCGAGTTTACGCCCGAGATGGCTGCCCTGCTCCACCCGGCTGAAGGCATGAAGACGCGCGAACTTCCCGGAGGCACCGGTCCTGCCACCGTTGCGCGCGCCTTGGATGAGGCCGAACGGCGTCTGGCTGCGCTGCGCTCATGAACAAGAGCTTCCGTCAGGGACAAATCCTGAAGCTGATTCAGAGCGAGAGAATCGCCACACAGGACGAATTGGCGCGCAAACTCGCCGAGCGGGGCATTCAGACCACTCAGGTGACGCTCTCGCGCGATCTGCGGGAGTTGGGGCTGGTGAAAAGCACGGATGGGTACCGGCGTCTGGAATCCTCTCCGCCCGGTCCCGACTTCGCCACGGTAGCCGCTGAATTCCTGACGGACGTCCGGGTGGCTCAGAACCTGGTCGTGCTGAAGACCTTGCCGGCTAACGCCGCCACAGTGGCGGCAGCACTGGACCGCGAAGGATGGCCGGAAGTCGTAGGCACGGTGGCTGGAGACGACACCATTCTTGTGATCGCCTCCGACCACGCCACCGCCCTCCTCATCCGCGAGCGGCTGGAAACGTTTGTCTAGGACAAACCCTGTCGGAGTCAGGCTCCGAGCACTTTCTGGAGCTTAGCAACGCTCAGGCGCGGCTCTCTTCCTTCGACACGTCGCAGAGAGCCGCAACCACCTTCTTTTGACGCACTTATTTACGGTGATTCAGGCTGACTCCCAGGCGTTCCGGCCAAGCCTGCAGCCGGCCAAATCCCTGCTGATTGAAATAAAACACTACTTGACAGTGTCACATTATTCGCGTATCATCGTTCTGGAGTTTGATGGCTGAGGCAGAGAAGTCCTGGACGTTGGCCGAGTTGGCCGAAGAGACCGGATTGGCTCCGCGGACCATCCGCTACTACATCTGGCGGGGTCTGTTGGAAGGGCCGGTGGTGGCAGGGCGGGGGGCCGCTTATACGGCTTCCCATCTGGAGCGGCTGCAGGCGATACAACAGCTGCAATCAGACGGGTTGATGCTCGCCGAAATCGCCCGCGTCCTCGCGGGAACTGCCGCAGCGAATCGGCTTCCTCAACCGGTGAGTTGGCAGACGTATGCTCTCGCGGACGAGGTGGTGGTGCAGGTCCGCACGGACGTTGCACCGTGGCGCGCAAAGCAAATCAGAGACGCTCTGCGCGAGTTTCTAGCACGAATTGAGGCTAGGGAGGCCTGATCTTATAGCGACTATGACGAACTTGAATGAAACGGAGCGGTCCTTCGCATTATTCGACGCTGAACTCGGCAGACCTGTTCAGCTTTCCATGCAGCGGCTCAGCCTGTCCGGCCAAGTGCTGCCCTTGGGAGCGCGGCTGCTGGTGCGGCACGATTTTCTATCAGCAGAAACCAGACCCATCGAAGTAGTGTACTGCTTTGCCCTGCCGCGAGACGCCGCACTGCGGCGATTCCAGGTGGCCGGCCAGGGTTTCTCGGCGCACTCCAGCCTGAAGCCCGTCCGGGAGGCGGAGGAGGATTATGAGGCCGGTCTTGAACAAGGCCATCTAGGCGTGCTGGCGCGCCAGTATCGGGACGGGTTGGTCAATCTCTCGGTGGGCAACCTTCAACCGGGTGATGCCGTGTCCGTGTGGCTGGAAATCCTGGCCGGCGTAGAACTGCGGGACGACGGACTACGATTCCGGTTTCCATTCACGCTCGCGCCGTCCTATCATTCGAAGGCCCGTGCCGCCGAGGTGGAGCCGGGCGTGGGTGAAATCGAACTGCCGGGGAAGGAGTTTGGAGACGTGCTCCTGCCTCAGTGGCGCACTGACGCGAAAGACCTCCACGAAGTGACCTTCGACGTGTCCGTCGAATGGGGCGGGCCAATCAGCGAACTTAGTTCTCCTTCGCACGCGTTGAGGATGCGTTACCCCGGCGACGGCTGCGCTAGAGCCTCCCTCGCCCCCGCGTCAGAAGTGCCGAACCGTGATCTCGTGCTCGACGTCCGGGGCGAAAAGGCGGAGCCCCGGCTGCTCACCGGAGAAGGCGAAGATGGCCGCAGGCACTTCGCAGCGGTAATTCCCTCCACGGTTTTCGGCCAGGGAACGCCGCAACGTCCTCCGTTCGTTTTTCTGCTGGACCGGTCCGGTTCCATGGGTGGCGCTCCCATGGAGCAGGCGCGCAATGCTCTGGTAGCGTGCCTGGCTGCGCTCGAAGAACGGGATCGATTCGGGGTGGTAGCCTTCGACAACGTCACGGAGTCCCTGGGCGCCACCCTGACTCTGGCGACGGCGCAGAATCGCCGCGCTGCCCGGGATTTCCTCGCGCACATTGACGCTCGCGGCGGCACTGAATTGGTGGCTGGCGTGCATGCGGCACTGGCGCTGCTCAAACCGGAAGGAATTGGGGACATTTTCCTGATCACCGATGGACAGGTCTTCGGAACCGAGGAGATCGTGGCACAGGCGCGCGGAACCGGAGTCCAAATCCACTGCCTGGGTATCGGTAGCGCGAGTCAGGACCGCTTTTTGGCTTTGCTGGCGCGGGAAACCGGCGGCGTGAGCCGTTTCGTCACCGCGCGGGAGCGCGTGGATACGGAAGCCCTGGAACTATTTGCCTCCGCCTCGGCTCCTGTTGCCGGGGGGTTGCAGGCCGGTTTCACCGGTCTCGACGATGCGCGGCTTGAGCCCGAGCCGCCTGCGTTCGTGCGCGCCGGGGCGCCCGTCGCGTTGTTCGGGCAATGCGAGCCCGGCAAGGAGGGGAAGATCCTTCTGGACTGGGGGCCGCCGTCAGCCTCAAGTCCTGCGTCGGTGCGGGACCGTTCGCGGCTGGAGATTGAGATGGGTGAAGGCAGCGGTGCCGCCGGGGAGACGCTGCGCCTGCTGCGCGGCGCGCGGCTGATCACAGACCTCGAAATCCGTTTAGGAAACAAACAAGACGGGCTCGCAGCAAGAGACGACCGTGATCTGGACCGTTTGGAACGCCACCTGGAGGAAGTGAGCCGCCACTACGGTCTGAGTAGCCGGATGATGGCGCTTGTGGCCGTGGTCCAACGCGCAGCGGACAGCCCCGGGGCTCCCCCGAAGACGCTGAGGGTCGCGCTCGGATCGCCTCAAGATGTGGCGTTTCGCGCAGGAACAATGAAATCACTCGCCTGCGCCAGTCACCAATTTCTTGTGGAGCCGGCATTAATGAGGGCGCTACAATGCCGGGCTGATACCATGGCGATGCTGGATGCCATGCCGCCAGCAGCGTTCGCAGAGCAAGATCCGCTGACAGAAATCGCGTCCCTCATGGAACCGGACGGCGGAATGCCTGGAAGCGACGATTCCGACCGCTTGCTCCGCACCCTCCTCGCGTTGCTGGCCTTCGCCTCCGAGGAGCAGTGGCCTTCCTCCGGCCCCTACCGTGTCCACTTGGAGCGGATGCTGAAGTTCGTTGATTCGCATCTTCCCGGTACTCTTTCAAAGCAACAGGCGGAAGCAGCCCGGCGCGCCCTGCAAATGATCAAGGCAGAAAAAAGGGTGGCGCACAATTTGCTCGAAACCGCCACACGTGTGCTGATGAGGCACAAAACCGCCCGGTGGACTCACTTGCAGAGAGCACTCGCACCACAACCCGCATCGGAAAGCTGAGCAGTGGCAGAGGGCGTTCGGTCGTGCAAAACAGCGATTGTTAGTTGCTTGTTGGGCTCAAGCCAGCTGCCTCCGGGCAGGGCGTTCTCCTGCGGCCCCACGAGGCCGTCACGCGAGGCAATGGCGTGGCGGCCTTCTGCCGTCTGCCCGAGTTGAAGGTAACCACACGGTGGCGGGCGATAGCGGCTCCGCGCGTGGCAGCCCTCGCCACAGGTTCTGGTGGTCGTGCCCGACACCGCACCGGAGGAACGCCGCCGCAGCCGCATCGGCTACGAAGCTCTTTGGGGAACCGGCGTAGCCGCCGATGTCCTGGTTTGGACTGTCGGTCAATTTGACAGGCGGACCCATCTTCCCGCGTCACTGCCGGCAACCGTCCTACGCGAGGGAAGGCTGCTTCATGCCGCATGATCCGGCACTGATTGCCGAGGTCCGGGCATGGCTCACCAGGCGATCCTGAAGAAGCCACACCTTAAGAAGCTGCTACGGCCTTGGCTGCAGCGCGCGAGGTGTCTGATCTTGTCCTCCAACGCCTGCCCTCGGAGGTCCACCCGTAGCAGCCCTGGGAAGGAGCCCCGTGACGGGTTGAAGCTGGCCTGCATGGGCCGGAAACCGTTGGTTGGGCGGGACACGCAGACCTGCAGCTTTCGACTCATCACCGGCCTGCGGAGGCACGCAGTTCGCCCCATCCTGCAGCGCGCAACGCTCTGCGGAAACGCCTTCGCGGCTACTTGCCATGGGGCTTGAGTTGCCTGACGGGGGCCGGAAGCGGGCGGATAATGGACCACGGAAACAGTGCAATTGGTTACCGTCCCCGGTTGTCCGTCCC
>JBBIND010000031.1:0-42148 GCA_037444075.1 Acidobacteriota bacterium
ACGCGAGCTCCTGTTGGCCACTCTGAATCAGGAGCGGAGCCCCATCGAAGCCTAGCCCCCGGCGGCGCCGATCAGCGCACTACCAGCCTTACCTAACTACTTTCCGGCGCAAAAATGACCGGTTTCAACCCGCCAGAGCCGCCCTCATCGGTACCCCGAGTTGCCCCAACATCGGAAAAACGAGGTCGCCAAGTTCATGCAAACAGTCAAAGCGCGAAAATCGAATTTTTTCGATGGCCGGTTCTCCCCCCATTTTTCCTCTCTCCTTCCGCCAGCGGCACCCCTTCTCGACCGGTCCTTCATCCAGTGGCCTCCGCCACCTCAAGCAGGCGGCCTAGGTTGATCAAATTGTCGGCGATTACTCCCAGTCCCACCCATTTCTCCATCCCTGCCTGCCCTCGGTAACGGGATCGATTCAATTCGTTCCGTCGTTTCAGTACGCTAATCCGTCCCTCCGATCCCGTTCGCCACTTCTGCCCATTCTTGAACCAGCGTTGCTGCTGTCTCTGCCGCCGCGCTTCGCTCTTGGTTGCCCGATTCGGCACCGCTATCCGCTTCACCCCTTTCTTCTCCAATGCCTTCTCGTTGGCCGATGAGTAGAATCCCGCGTCAGCGGCCACAAGCTCCGGCGTCCTCCCCAGCCGCTCCTCATGAATCTCCACCGACTCCACCAACAGGTCGCTATCGTTGGGCTTTTCCGGGTAGACGGCGTAGTCGACGATCATTTGATTCTCGGCTTCTTGGATCTTCACCATCTTGCCGAACTCGGTGGGCTTGCTCGCCTTGCCCTTGCAAATCACCTCGGTGTGCGGCGCGAACATGCTCACAACCTTATCGCGCACTTTGGTGTTGCCTCCGAAAATCCGTGCCTTGGTTTGGCGGATCACTTGCTTGGTCCGCTCGGCCATGGTGTCCATTTGCTCCACCAGCCGCCGCACACTCGCCTGCTTTCTCTTGCTCATCTCGCCGACTTGTTGGCTGACGCGCCGCGTTTGATTCACTATTTGCCATGTCACGGTTAACAGCTTCTGGTAGTGCTGCTGGCGCTGCTTGTCCCCCTCCGGCCCTTTGCGCCGGCTGCTGATGGCGGCAAGCGGGGCGGCCTATGCGTGGGCCCGGGGAGGAATGAGCTCGCCGTCGATCAGGAGATCGTTGGCGTAGACTTTGTCCACGTTCGAGGGTGTCAGCAGGACGTGCCGGGTGTAGACCGCCGGCGGCACCGGGCGCTTGTGCAGCATCTCCAGGGCAAGCGGGACGAGGCGTTCTCCGTAGGTCTCCGGGAAGTAGGCGACCGATCCCGCCAGGCGCGTGCGGGGACGGCGGAGTTCGTGCCGCGCATCGGCCGTCCCGTCGTGGCTGACCACCACGCAGCGGCTCTCGCGGCCGTACTCGCGGAACGCCTCCAGGGCTCCCAACGCCGCTGGATCGTTCACCGCCGCGACGAGCACGTGTTCGGAGCGGCTGCGTCGCAGATGCCGCCGCGTTTCGTCCATGGCGATGTGAAACCTGCCCTGCGTCTCCAACCGGAACTTTGGCGTGTTGCGCGTGTCGGGCAAAGTGGCCGCCAGTCCCGCCATCACGCCCTGGAGCCGCGCCTCGAGGATCGGTCCGCCCACGGACACGCAAAGGAGGATCAGCTCGTCGGCGGCCCCGTCCCAGTTCTGAGCCGCCCAGCGGCCCAGGTGAACGCCCGCCATGTGGCCCGCCTTGTAGTTGTCGGCTCCGAAGTAGACCGCGCCGGGATGGGGGTTGTCGAGAGCGATGAGCGGGATTCCCGCGTTCCCGAAGATGCCCGAGATCCGGTCGGCGATATCGGCGACGAGCTGGAATTCGATGGCGATGTCCACCCGCTTCCTGACCAGCAGTTCCGCGTTGCGCAACGCCGCGCTCCGGCTTGCCTTGTTGTTGACGACGAGCAGGTCCAGCCCCGCGGAGGCCGCCGCAAGTCCGAGCGACCTGGTGACGGTGGCGATATACGGATTCGTCGTGCACTGCTCGGCGTAGCCGACCCTGAAGCGCTTGGATTTGCGCAACTGGCAGCACGCACGGTAGGCGTGAGCGCCGGTTCGCTCGACGAAACCCGCTCGCGCCAGGGTGGCCAGCAGGCGGAAAGCGGTGGCCCGGTGCAGGCCGGTGCGGGCGGCGATCGCCGGCAATTCCAGAACCTCGTCAGGTCCTTCGAACGAGGCAAGAATGCGGCAGGCGCGCACCACCGACCCGACCTCGTAAGCGGCTCGGCCATCCTGCCCGTTGCGTTTCATGATGCGAGACAATCTACCACTCCGGCACGGCGGACGCAAGCCCCGTTCCGATTCCATTCCGCTGACGAGACAAGGTCGTCTGTCCGGCCGTGTTTTATCGTGCGAGACACGGCGGGTCCGGCCGTTTGCCATTGATCCGGGGCTGGAACGTGCCTAAGATCTTACTGAGTGACAGGGGCATCTCCATGAACGCGCGGGAAAGGATCCTCTCGGCTCTTGCGCACAGGGAGTCCGACAGGCTGCCGGTCGATATCGGGTCCATGCGATCGACGGGCATTATGGCCGTGGCCTATAACCGGCTGAAGGCCGCGCTCGGGGTGACGAGCGGGCGGACGCTGGTGTATGACCTCGTGCAGCAACTGGCCGAGCCCGAACCGTGGTTCCTCGAGCGATTTCGCATCGACGCGATCGACATCGGCCGCGCCATGCCCGACCGGAAATGGAAGCCCTGGGTCCTGCCCGACGGTTCGTCCGGCTTGGTGCCCGAATGGTTCGAGGCCGAGCGCGACGAAGGCGGATTGACTGTCAGGGACCGCGACGGCGTCGCGATCGGCCGGATGCCGGACTCTTCGATGGTTATCGACCAGGTCTTCTGGCCCATGTCCGGCGAAGGCGCCCTGAACCGTCTGGACGATCTCGCCGGTAAGATGCAGCGGGTGATCTGGGCCGCGCTGCCCGCCTCGCCCTGGGACCGCCCGCTGACCCCTGAACGCGCACGCGAGATCGGCCGGGCAGCGCGTTGCCTGCACGACACAACGGAGTTCGCACTCTTGTTGTCCGTTGGATGCAACCTGTTCGAGTGGAGTCAGTTCCTCTTCGGGATGGAGAATGCGTTCGTCTACATGGCGCGGGAGAAGGCGGCCTTCATGCGCTTCCTCGAAACGCTGGCTGCGCTGCACCTTGCCAACCTGGAGACGCTGCTTCCCCACGTCCGCGGCTGCGTCCATGTCCTGGTGTTCGGCGACGATCTCGGGACGCAGCGGGGCTCGCAGATCTCGCGGCGCATGTACCGCGAGCTCTTCTTCCCGTTCCACAAGCTGATCTTCCGGAGGGCCAAGGAGCTTTCCGGGGCCCACATCTTCCTTCACTCCTGCGGCGGCGTCCGGGACCTGATTCCCGATTTCGTCGAGGTCGGCGTCGAGATCCTGAACCCGGTACAGACCAGCGCAAGAAACATGGAGCCGAACGAACTGAAGAGGGAGTTCGGCAAGACACTGACATTCTGGGGCGGCGGATGCGATACCCAGCACGTGCTTTCACGGGGCACACCCGGGCAGGTGAGGGACGACGTCCGTCGCAGAATCGAAATTCTCGGGCCGGGGGGCGGGTTTGTCTGGGCGCCGGTCCACAATATCACCGCGGAAGTCCCGGCGGAGAACATCATCGCCATGTTGGATGCGGCCCGGGAGTTCGGATGACTCCTCCCGGGTCATATTACAGGAGATCGCAGATGGTTCCAAAGAACAGAGTTTCGTTCGCAATGTGGGCGGCTGTCGCCGTCGTTCTGGCGTGCGGCCATGCTTCTGCTCAGGAACCGCGCGGCGCCATCGCCGGGCGGGTGCTCGATCCCACCGGGGCCGTCGTGCCCCAAACCGGCGTCACAGCCGTTCACCTAGCCACCAACACCAAATACAGTGCGGCGACAAACGATCAGGGAAACTATCTCCTGCCCTTTCTCCTGCCGGGGGCGTACGAGTTGACGGCCACGGCCTCGGGGTTCAAAGCCTTTACGCGGGGCGGCCTCGAGATCCGGATCAACGACCGGCTCCAGGTGGACATCCAGCTCGAACTGGGGCAGAGCACCGAGAGCGTCACGGTTACGTCCGAGACGCCCTTGCTGCAGACCACCAACGCGAGCGTCGGCCAGGTGATCGATCAGCGCCGCCTGTCCGACCTTCCGGTCCTCCACAGCAACCCCATGTTGCTCATGCAGCTTTCCCCGACCGCGGTCAGCGTGGCGACGAACATGGGCTTCCTCGATACGCGCGCCGGAGACAACGCCCGCCTGACCGAGTTCTCGATCGCGGGCACACCGGCGTCCACCCATGAAATCACGCTGGACGGCGCCTCGAACACCACGACTTCCGGCGGCACCAGCGCCAGGCAGCGGACCATCGCGTTCGTCCCGCCGAGCGAGACCGTAGACGAGTTCCGTATCGAGACGGCCGCCTTCGACGCCTCGGCGGGCGCGACTCCCAGCGGCCTCGTGACGATCAACCTGAAGTCCGGAACGAACGAGTTCCACGGGGCGGCCCGTTATTTCAAAACCAACCCGGGATGGAACGCGAACGATTTCTTCAGCAACCGTTTCGGCCGTCCGCGCGCAGCCATCAAGAACAGCCATTGGGTCCTCAGCGGCAACGGACCGGTCTTGATCCCCAAGGTCTACAACGGCCGCAATCGAACGTTCTTCATGTACGGCTATGAGCGCCAGAAGGACGACGCGCCGTGGGCGGGCGGGGTCTATTCCGTGCCCACCGAAAGGCAGCGCAGCGGAGACTTCTCCGACCTCCTGCGGCTCGGCGCCCAGTACCAGATCTACGATCCGGCCACCGCGACCCTCTCGGGAGGAAGAGTCGCCCGCCAGCCGTTCGCGGGGAACATCGTGCCGGCGAACCGCTTCAGCCCGGTCGCGCGGCAGATTATGTCGTACTATCCCACGCCCCGGAGCGCCGGCCTCGCCGACGGCACCCAGAACTTCCCTTTCCCCGACCTGCAGCTCAACTCCACCATCTGGAGCCACACCGCCCGGTTCGACCACAACATCACCCAGAAGCACCGCATGTTCTTCCGGCCGTACTATGGGGCTAAGCGGCAGTGGTACCGCGACTACTTCGAGAACCTCGCGACCGGGCTGGACGGTCCGTTCCTCAACCGGGGCGCGACGATGGACCACGTCTACACGGTGCGTCCGAACCTGTTCGTCAATGCAAGGTACAGCTTCACGCGTTTCATCCATGCCTGGATTCCCAAGAGCCAGGGCATGGACTTGAGCGTGCTCGGGTTCCCGGCGTCGTTCGTCGCACAGGTGGACCGGGCCGCCGCATCCTTCCCGCAGATTTCGATCAGCGGGCTTTCGAACCTCGGGAACGAGAAGCCGAGAGAGCTCGTGACGAACACCCATCACTTCAGCAGCACGGCAAGCTGGGTGCGCGGCAGCCATTTTCTGCGGTTCGGCGTCGATCACCGCGTCTACCAGGAGAATTTCCGGCTGTACAGCGAGGCGAGCCCGGTGCTTTCCTTCGGCGCCACCTGGACCCTGGGACCGCTGGACAACTCGACCTCGTCGCCGGGCGGAGTGGGGCAGGGTCTGGCGAGCTTCCTGCTGGGGCTGCCGACCGGGGGCCGCATCGGCCGCGAAGCGAATTTCGCCGCGTCCTCTCCGCTCACCGGGCTCTTCATTCAGGACGACTGGCGCGTTACGCCGCGCCTGACCGTGAACGTCGGGTTGCGCTACGAGGTGGAGGGCGCCCTGACCGAGCGATTCAACCGGACCGTCCGCGACATGGACTTCACAACCCCCAACGCACTCAACGACACGGTTCGCGCGAACTACGCCAAGGAACCCACTCCCGAGCTTCCGCCCGACCGCTTCCAGGTTAGAGGCGGCCTGAGATTCGCGGGGGTCGGCGGCGTTCCGCGCGCGCTGTTTGAGACGGGCAAGAAGAATTTTGCCCCGCGGATCGGCTTCGCTTACCAGCTGAACAACTCGACGGTAGTCCGCGGCGGCTACGGCGTCTTCTTCGGGTTCGTCGGCCAGCAGGGCGGGGAGAAGGTGAAACAGCTCGGTTTCAGCCGGACCACCCCGTTCCAGGCGTCGCTCGACGGCGGTCTCACCTTCGTCGCCCGCCTGGACAACCCGTTCCCGAACGGCATCCTGGAACCCGTCGGCGCCGGCGACGGGCTGAATACGTTTCTCGGCAACTCGGTGTCATTCTTCAACCCGCGTCCCCGGACGCCGTACAACCAGCGCTGGTCGCTGACGATCCAGCGCACGCTGCCGGGCTCCTTCCTGGTCGAGGTGGGCTATGTCGGCAACCGCGGAGTCCGGCTGGAGACGGCATCCGATTTCCGGGCGTTCGACGCCGCCTTCCTGAGCCGTTCGCCCGTTCGCGACCAGCCCGCCGTCGACTACTGGACGGCGCGGATGCAGAACCCGTTTTTCCCGCTGCTGCCCGGCACCGGACTGGCGTCCTCGGTCATTTCGCGCGACGGGCTGGTGCGCATGGCGAACTTTTCTCAGTTCACCGGGGTGACCAGCATGGACAATGCCGGTTTCTCCTGGTACCACGGAATGGAGAGCAAGCTGGAACGCCGCTTCAGCGCGGGCTACACCATCCAGATCGGCTACACCTGGTCGAAGAACATGAACGCCCTCTCCAGGCTGAATGGCTACACTTCGGTGCTCGAAGAGGTCATTTCCGGCCAGGACCGGCCCCACCGGTTCACCGCCAGCGGCATCTACGAACTGCCGATCGGCCGCGGCAAGACGATCGATCCCCGGAGCCGTCTGGTGTCGCGCGTGGCCGGAAACTGGCAGGTGCAGGCCATTACGGTGATGCAAAGCGGTCCGCCCATCGGCTTCGGCAACGCGCTGCTTACCGCGAGCATTAAGGACATCCCGCTCGCCGCGGGCTCGCGCACGGTCGACCGCTGGTTCAACACCGACGCGTTCAACCGCCGCACCGCCGATCAGTTGTCCTACAACTTCCGCACGCTTCCGAGCCTGTTCAACGGCATCCGCGCCGGACGGCGGGCCTTCTTCAACGCCTCGCTGATCAAAGGCATTCCGGTTCACGAGCGGATCAACCTGCAGTTTCGCGCCGAACTGTTCAACGCCGTCAACCACCCGAACTTCTCCGCGCCAAACACGAGCCCGACAAGCGCGGCGTTCGGCACGGTGACCGGCACCACGCTCAATGCGCGCATCGTTCAATTGGGCTTGAAACTGGGCTGGTGACAGGGACCCATGAAAATCAGCCGAATCCGATGCATGCCGCTTCTGCTGCTCGCGGCGGGACACGCTACCGCCGCAGAAAGCGGCCGGTGGACGTTCGAGAAAATTTCGAAGTACGACCGGCCGTCTGAGCCGGTCGCCTTCGGGATGCCTTTCCCGAAGGGCGTGCTGGCCCGCCCCGAACGGTTCGTGCTGCGGGACAACGGCGAGCGAGTCCCGCTGCAGGCACGGGCGTCGGGACTCTGGCCCGACGGCTCCGTTCGCTGGCTCTTCGTCCGCACGCTCGTGAATCTGCCGGGCAACCAGGACAAGGAACTGGCCTGGACAATAGAGGACAACCCGGCGCCGCGAAAACCCGGACTGCGGATCTCCCGAAAGCCGGACGGCGCAATCGCGATCGACACCGGCCCCTTGCAGGCCAGCATCCCGGCTTCCGGCTTTCACCCGTTGACCGAGGTGCGCCTGAACGGGCGTCCCGTAGGAACCGGCGAATGGATGCAAGGCTTCGCCATCGCGTCCGGTGACGCGACGTGGTCGACCGCCCACGCGGGTCCGGTCAAACTGGAAATCCTGGAGCAGGGCCCCGTCGCGGCCGTCGTCCGGGTGACGGGAAGGCACGGCGCAGAGGGGACTCCATTCGACTTCTCCGCGTTTCTCACGTTCTGGAGCGGGAAACCGTACGTCTCGCTCGAGTATACGATCGTGGCGGCCCGCGGCAGCGGCGACATCCCCCTGAAGTCGTGGGAGTGGCGCGGCGCGCCCGGGCGCGGCCGGGCGCGGCTGTCGCAGGGACACGATATGGCGCCGTTATCCGAATCCGCCGACAGGCTCTCCTTTTCCTTCGGCGCGCAGCAGTTCCGGTTCCATTCGGTCGAGCACGCCTTCCAGTCTTTCTGGGGGGATTTCTGGTGCAACTGGATCGGCGAGACCGGCGGCGTCGCCCTCACCTTGCGGCACGCGCAGCAGAACTTTCCGAAGGCGATGGAAGCCGGACCGGATGGGCTCGTGCTCTCGCTCTACCCCGCCCAGGAAAATCCCCTCGCGTTTCCCTCCGGCGCCGCCAAGACCCATTCCATGTTGTTCCACTTCCATCCGCCCGGCGAATCGGGCGAGAACATCTCGGCGCGTTCGCTGCAGTTCCACGTCCCGGACGTTCCGAAACTCGACCCGGCATGGTTCTGGCGCGCAGGAGTCTGGGAGGAGCGGGTTTTCGACGGACCGCGGAGCAGGCGCGTGGACGCCGCCCTCTACGACATCCTCGACAATCGTCCGGTAGGCATGGGCATCTTCAACTTCGGCGACGAAATCGATTGGGGCTACACCGCCCAGGGGCGGGGCCAGGACGATGTCGTCTGGCTGAACAACGAGTACGACTTCGCGCACCAGTGCTTTCTGGCGTGGGCCCGCTCTGGCGAGCGCCGGTTCCTGGACTACGGGTATGTCAACGCGCTCCACTGGAGAGATCTGGATATCGTACATGCCTCGCCCCGGCCCGAGCGACGCCGCGGGCACATCGCCCATTCCGCCCGGCATGTTACCGGAGGCATCACCCCGTCGCACCAGTGGGTCCAGGGATTACTGGACGCCTGGAACATTCTCGGCGATTACGCGGCGCGGGAAGCGGCCGTGGGCATCGCGGAGAATGTGCTCGAGTCGCTTCCCCGGCACATGAGAACGGGCGGCTCGACAAGAGACCTGGGCTGGGCCATGCGAGCGCTGCTGGCGATGTACAACGAAACTGGAGACAAACGGTACCTGGAACCGTGCCGCCAGATCGTCTCGCAGTTCAAGCAGTGGCACAGGGAGCACCCGGGCCTGCTTTCCGCGTACACCAGCCATTCGATGGTGCGCGTCGTCTTCATGAACTCGATCACGCTCGTGTCGCTGGCCCGCTACCATCTGCAGTTCCCCGACCCCGAACTGAAGGCGCTGATCCTTGATGAAACCCGCGACATGATCAAGCACGGGCGCAACGCCAACGGCCTGTTCATCTACAAGGAACTGCCGTCGCTGAAGCACCAGGGATCGACGGCGATGGTGCTGCAGGCTCTCGCTTATGCGTATCTTCTCTCGGGCGACCGCCAATTCCTGGAAGCGGGCCTGCCCGAACTGGAGTATCAGATCCTGACCGGCAACCTGCGTTTCATGGTGCACACCGGGGCCGCCGAGAACTTCGCGTCCCCGGCCGCCGGCTACTCCCGCCCGATGTTTTATGTCCAGGGGGGCAAGTTCGTCGGGGTAAGCCTGATGCCGATGATCGAGTTCCTCCACATCGCCAACAGCCCTGGTTTGGCGCGCCAACTCGATTTCCGGCTCGAGCTGCACTGATGGCCCGAGCCTCGGGCGAAACGCGCGCGGCCGGCACAGCGCCCCCCGGGGCCTCGGTGAAGAAACCGGTCTCCGGAATCGCGCCCGAGCGGCGGCGCAGGGTGATGAAGAAGATGCCCTGCTGGCGCCGGCTGCGGCTGGAAACATAATGCTTTTCCAGCGGCTCGGTGGCGGTGTTCGCGGGCACCGTATGATAATCCAAATCGAGCGAGTTTCCGGGTGGCAAACCGGTCCCTTCGATCTGCTCTAACCAAGCGTCCATCAGCCGCAGATTGGCGCGATGGTCCACGCGCGAACTGTAGGCCGCCAGGTAGCTCCGCTAGGGGACCACATTGAGCCCGGCAAACAGGGCGAGGGCGGGGTCGAACACCAAGTCCATGACGTGGCTCTTGCGCTCGGTTCCCAACAGTTTGAGCGCCAGCAGGCCGCGCACCGCCTGCTCGGCGGGGATCATCTTCGATCCCGGCAAACGACCGGCCTGCACGACGCGGCTGAGATCGACGCCCTCCAGCACGGGCACGAACAGGAACAGACCGGCGGCAGCGGTGCGAAACGAGCGCGGCGACAGATCCAGGCGGCGCACGTCGGCGACCTCGGCGCTCTCGGGCTTGACCGCGGTAGGGCGCTCCTCCTCGCGACGACGCGGCAGGCGGGCAAAGCCTTCCTCGCGCAACAGCACGGTAAGCGCATTGATGCTGATGTGGCGATTGTCGGCGGCAAGTTCCCGCTGAATTTCGTAGACCGAGAGGTTGCGCTTGCGCAGGGCGATCACCAGCTCCCGGACCGGATCGCGGGCGGGCGCAGCGTGCGCGCGGGGCACGGGGTGGAAGAAGGCAGAGCGTTTTTAGGGGTCGCGCCGGGGCGGTGGTATGTTGTTAAGAGCGTGGAAGATACGTCTTCTGCGTCGCGCCCCGCGCGGGCGCGTGGATTGAAACCTGCCACTGGTGGCCCGTGGGCAGGTGCCACTGTCGCGCCCCGCGCGGGCGTTCGCGGGGCTCCTCGGAGCAGTGGTTTACTGGGCGGCCATGGAGTCCGCTGTGGAGAAGATGACGGCCGGACGCGAGCTCCTGTTGGCCACTCTGAATCAGGAGCGGAGCCCCATCGAAGCCTAGGCCCCGGCGGCACAAAAAAACGCTCGAAAAACGTCCGCTTGGATGAGCGAAACCGCATCCAAATGGGCTATGCTGTTCTTTAAGGGTTCTCTATCTATGCGACCAAGAATTTTGCTGCTCGTCACGCTAGGTATGCTTATGGCCAGCGCCTGCTTCGCTCAGGCAGTCGCCGGCATGGGCGGTTTGTCTGGAGTCGTCCGGGATGCCACCGGCGCCGTCATCCCCGCTGCTCGCGTGGTTGTGGCGAACGAGTCCTTAGGCATCCGTAGAAACCTCGAAAGCAACGAAGCCGGCGTATTCGCTGCCCCCGCGCTGGTTCCCAGCCGTGGCTACAGCGTCACGGCCAGCAAGGAAGGCTTCGCAACCTTCGAAGCCAGGGAAATTGAAATCCTGGTCGGACAAAACATCAGTCTGAACGTCGCCCTCGAGGTGGCGGCAACGGCCACCCAGGTTGAAGTAACCACCACCACGCCCTTGGTCGAGCAGACCAAGACGGGCAATTCCATGGTGGTCAACAGCTCACACATTCTCAACCTGCCGATCAACGGCCGCCGGGTGGATTCATTCGTGCTGCTTTCGCCCGCCGTGGTGAACGACGGCACGTTCGGTTT
The DNA here is from genome assembly GCA_037444075.1 of Acidobacteriota bacterium. Classification (GTDB taxonomy): domain Bacteria; phylum Acidobacteriota; class Terriglobia; order Bryobacterales; family Bryobacteraceae; genus JBBIND01. Next base: position 11,270 of record JBBIND010000031.1, read on the forward strand.
GGTTTCGTTTCGCGGCATTGCCGGAGGAAACGCCTTCCTGACCGACGGCAACGATACCACCAACCAGTTCTATAACGAGAACGCTGGCCGCACGCGCATCACCACGCAGATTTCTCAGGATGCCGTGCAGGAATTTGAGGTTCTCTCCAACGGCTATTCAGCCGAGTTCGGGCGCGCCTCCGGCGGCGTGATCAACACCGTCACCCGCAGTGGAACCAATGACTTGCATGGCACCGCCTACTGGTTCTTCCGCAACCGCAGCCTGAACGCACGGGATCCGTTCAGCGACATCAACCCACCTGAGGTTCGTCATCAGCCCGGGGCCAGCATCGGAGGCCCGCTGAAGAAGGACAAGTTGTTCTTCTTCTTCAACACGGAGACTCCCCGTCGGCGTTTCCCGCTGGTGGCTACGCTCACGCGGCCGCCGCTGTTCGACGGCAACGGGAGGTTCGTCGGCGCCTGCGACGCCACCCCGGCCCAATGCCAGGCCGCGCTGCGCTATCTGGACCGTCACTTCCAGGTGCTGCCCCGAAGGGCGAATTCCGAGCTCGGCTTCGCCAAGCTGGACTGGCGCCCCACGGACCTGAACTCGTTCAGCTTCAGCTTCAACTACCTTCGCTGGATTTCCCCGAACGGCATCCAGACGCAGGCTTTGCTGAATAACGGCAACGGCGTCGGCGGCAACGGCGACTCCACGGTGCGCACCCGTTACGGACGAGCCAGTTGGACTTCGGTGCCCACGCACAGCATCGTCAATGAACTGCGTTTCGGCTGGTTCAAGGACCGTCTCTTTGACGACGTGAACCCCGCTTTGGAGCCGCGCGAAACGGGCCGCATCCAGCTCAGCGTCCAGGGTCAGGGCAATCTCGGCGTGGCCGACTACCTGCCCCGCCTCAATCCCAGTGAGAACCGCTACCAGATTGCCGACAACCTCACCTGGACGTTCGGCCGCCACACGCTGAGGACCGGTTTCGACATCGTGAACACGCGGGACTACAACGTGATTCTGCGCAACAGCAACGGCACGTACACGTATCCGACGTTCACCGCCTTTGCGCAGGACTTCAGCGGCAACACGCTGAACGCCAAGCGCTGGCAGAGCTACTCCCAGCGGTTCGGCAATCCTCAGGTGGACACTACCATCCGCGACTACAACTTCTACGTCCAGGATCAGTTCAGGGCTACGCGGAACCTCACGGTGAATTGGGGTGTGAGATACGAGTACGCTTCGCTCCCGCAACCCACTCTGATCAACCCCGACTATCCGCAGACTGGCAAGATCAACTCGCCGACCAAGAATTTCGCTCCGCGCATCGGTGTGGCCTACGCGTTCAACAACTCCAAGACTGTGCTGCGCGCCGGCTATGGCATCTTCTATGCACGGTTCCCGGGCGGAGTGATCAACACCTTCCATCTGGAGAACGGGATCTACCAGAGGCTGATCAGCCTGAATGCGGCCGTGCCGGCTGACCTGGCCCTCGGACCGGTCTTCCCGAACCGCCTGAGCGGAATCGACCGGAACCCGCCGGCCGGGACAGTGGACATCACTTTCGCCGCGCCGAACTTCCGTAACCCCTACACGCAGCAGGGCGACATCGGCATCGAACACGAGCTGATGCGCAACCTGGGCGTCACGGTGTCTTACATCTGGAGCCGGGGCGTGCAACTGATCACCGTGCGTGACCTGAACATCGGCGCGTTGGGCCCAGAAGTTTCTTACCGCATCCTGGACGCCAACAACAACGATGTCGGCACCTACCGTACGGCCACCTACCGGCTGGCAAACCGTGTCGATACCCGCTGGCGACGCGTGAACCAGGTGGAAAACGGCGGCAAGAGCTTTTACGACGCTCTGGCCGTGCAGCTTAGACGGCGCATGTCGCGCGGGTTTGAAGCCTCCGTCTCCTACACTTGGGCGCACGCCATCGATTTCAACCAGGGCGGCGGCAACGTGAACATCTTCTACAGCGCCGGGCCCAGCTCACTGTTTAACGGCGACTACCGCGGCGACAAGAGCTCGTCTTCGCTCGATCAGCGCCACCGCCTGGTGTTTGCCTCGGTTTACGCGCCGAGCTTCACGCAGCGCGACTCGGTGGTGGCCAAGTACCTGCTGAACAACTGGCAGCTTTCCCAGATCACTACCCTGGCTTCGGCCATGGCTTCCACGCCCACCATCTTCGTTTCAGGCAGTCCGTTCACCGGCGCGGCCTTCAACAGCACTCTGAACGGATTCGGCGGATCTTCACGAGTCCCGTTCCTTCCCGCCGCCAGCCTGAACATCGACCAGATTTACCGGACCGACGCCAGGCTGACCAAGGTGCTGCCGTTCACGGAACGCTATCAGTTGCACCTTAACTTCGAGGCCTTCAACGTGTTCAACCATGTCTCGTTCACGGCCGTGAACACCCAGGCCTACCAGGCGCGCACCGGAGCCCTGACGCCGACTGAGCGTCTGGGCGAAGGTTCGCTCGCGCACGGCTTCCCGGATGGAACCAACGCCCGGCGAGCCCAAGTCAGCGTGCGGTTCATTTTCTAACTCCCTTCCGAAAGAGAGGCGTCCGGTGTTTCTGCTCCGGACGCCTTTCTGTTTCCACGCGACCCTGCCACGGGAGTACAATCCTTTTCGATGAACACCCCTTTTCGTTTGGACGGCAAGAAAGCACTCATCACGGGCGGCGCGAGCGGCATTGGTGAAGCCATCTGCCGCGCCTTGGCCGGCGCGGGCGCGGAAGTGCTGGTGGCGGATATCGACCGGGATCGCGCTGAAGCGCTGGCGAAGCAACTGCCGCGCTCTTCGGCGCTCATCTGCGATATCACGGACGAGGAACAGGTGAAGCAGACGCTGGCGGGAATTCCTTCACTCGACGTGCTGGTCAACAACGCGGGCGTCGGCCTGGTCGGCGGCATCCAGGAAACCAGCCTCGAGGATTTCCAGCGGGTCTTCCGGATCAATGTTGAAGGGACATTCCTGGTGACGCGCTACGCCTTGCCACTGTTGCTGGCTTCCCGCGGGTCCATCGTCAACATCGGCTCCGTGGCGGGCCTGATAGGCGTCAAGCGGCGCTTCGCCTATTGCGCCACCAAGGGCGCCATCGTCGCCCTGACGCGCCAATTGGCGGTCGACTACCCCACTCAAATCCGCGTCAATTGCATTTGCCCGGGCACCGTGGAGACGCCCTTCGTGGAAGCTTATCTCGAGAAGTATCACCGCCACGAGAAGGATCAGGTGCGCGCGGAACTCCACCAGAGACAGCCGATCGGCAGGATGGGAAAGCCGGAGGAGATCGCTTCCATGGCCCTCTACCTGTGTTCCGCGGAAGCGGGATTCGTCACCGGATCCGTGTTGACGATTGATGGCGGATGGACGGCGGCTTGACGAATTCCATTGAGAAACGACAAAATAGCGAAAGAATGTAGTTTGAGATGTCAATGATGAAGCTTCTTCCAAGGGTAATCTGGCTGTCATGCCTCCTCCTGCTATTGGGAATGTCTGCGGCCACGGCGCAGTCGGGATCACAGGCGAAGTCGTCTCCCCAGAAGGCAAAGACCGCCACCACCCAGAAGAAGACCAGCTCAAAAGCTGCCGCGCCCAAGCCGTCCTCTCAGGCGGCCTCCAAACGTGCTTCCAAGGCGGCGTCGGCGAAGAAGCGGGCTTCCGCGCGCAAGGCCCCCGCACGGAAGCGCGTGGTCCGGTCTTCACGCTGGAAGGAGCCGACCTATGCCGATTCCACGGCCGGTGACCAGATCGATGGCGAAGACCTGGTGGTGCGGAGAGCGGCGGTAGAGGCTCTGGGGCCGTACAACGGATCAGTGGTCGTGCTGGACGCGGATACGGGCCGCCTGTTGACGATCGTCAACCAGAAGCTCGCTTTCAAGAGCGGCTTCCAGCCCTGTTCGACGATCAAAGTGGCGGTAGGCATGGCGGGCCTCATGGAGGGGCTGATCGACAGCGGCACCAAGCTTCAGTTGAGCAGACGGGTGCGGATGGACCTGACCGAAGCGATGGCGCGTTCGAACAACCCGTATTTCGCCATTCTTGGCAAGCAACTGGGCTTCGAGCGCGTCCGCCACTACGCGCGGATGTTCGGAATGGGTGAGAGGGCCGGCCTCGACATCGATGAAGAACAGCCGGGGCGGTTGCCCGAGGAACCACCCAAGAACGGGGGCGTGGGCATGATGTCGAGCTTTGGCGAGGGCATCACGCTAACCCCACTGCAACTGGCAGGATTCCTGGGGGCTATCGCCAACGGCGGCACGCTGCACTATCTTCAATACCCGCGCACACAAGAAGAGGCCGAGAACCTCGTTCCTCGCGTCAAGCGCCACCTGGAATTCGGCCCATGGTTGCCCGAGATTGCTCCCGGCTTACACGGCACGGTGGACTTCGGCACGGGGCGCAGGGCTGCGCTGGCCTTCAACGAGCCCCTGCTCGGCAAGACCGGCACCTGCACGGACCGGCTGACGCCCACTCACCTGGGCTGGTTTGGAGCCTTCAACCGGGTAGGGAACAGCCGCCTGGTGGTGGTTGTGCTGCTGACGGGCGGAAAACCGGTGAACGGCCCCGTGGCGGCGGGCATTGCGGGTAACGTTTTCCGGCACCTTTCGGTTCAGCAGTTCTTCGCGCAAAGCAGGGGAATTTCTCCAGCGGCTATCGTCTCGGGGCTGACCTGCTGTTTGCAGTAGCCCTATCCGACGCCCCCTTTTACGGGAGTCCTACGGCTCAGGCCGGTAGAACCCGCTCACCCATGGCGGTCTTAAGTTTCTCGAGGCCTTGGCCGGTGACGCCCGAAATCTCGAAAAAGGGCAACCGCTTCCGCGAGGCCAGCCTCTTCAGCCTCCGCACCCTTTCAGGATCCTGCGCCACGTCGATTTTGGTCGCCACAACCAGCATTGGCTTGGAGACCAGTTCCTCGCTGAAGCAGGCCAGTTCTTCCATCACGACCTTGAAGTCCTCCACCGGGTCGCGGCCGCTGCTTTCGGACACATCCACCAGGTGGACCAGCAGCCGCGTGCGCTCGATGTGACGCAGGAACTGAATGCCGAGACCGTGGCCCAAGTGTGCGCCTTCAATCAAGCCTGGAATATCGGCGACAACGAAAGTGCGCTCGTCGGGCATGCGCACTACGCCCAGGTTGGGCTCGAGCGTGGTGAACGGGTAGTCCGCAATCTTCGGGCGCGCAGCCGACAGGCGTGAGATCAGCGTAGACTTGCCGGCATTCGGGAAGCCCACCAGGCCGACGTCCGCCAGAAGCTTCAGTTCCAGCCTCAGGCGCCGTTCCTCGCCCGGGAAACCCTGCTCGTGCTCGGTGGGCGCCTGATGGGTGGAGGTGGCGAACCGGGCGTTCCCGCGGCCTCCTCTGCCGCCACGCGCGATCAGGAAGCGGTCCCCTGTCGAGGTGAAGTCGTGCAGTTGTTCGGAGGAATCCTCATCGTAGACCACGGTGCCCACCGGCACCGGCAATTCAATGCTGTTCCCGTCGCGTCCGGTACGGTTGCTGCCCTCCCCGTGGCGGCCGCGTTCCGCCTTGTGTTCCGGGTTGTAGCGGAAATGCAGCAGGGTGTTGTAGTGCTCGCTCGAGAGCAGATAGACGTCGCCGCCCCGTCCTCCGTCCCCTCCGCTGGGACCGCCTCTGGGAACGAATTTCTCACGCCGGAAGGCGAGGCAACCGTTGCCGCCATCGCCTGCCTTGATGCGGATTCTGGCTTCGTCGATGAACATAAGAAAGGCCGCCCGTTTGCTCCGGGCGGCCGCAATGTTTCCTTTTTGTCCGCGCCTATTCTTCGGCGCGGATGTTGATGAACTTGCCCATCCTTCCGCGGTCGCGGAATTCGACGACGCCGGGCAGGCGAGCGAAAAGGGTGTCGTCCTTGCCACGCCCTACGTTTTCGCCGGCCTTGTACTTGGTGCCGCGCTGCCTTACCAGGATGGAGCCACCCGTCACGAACTCACCACCGAACGCCTTCACGCCGAGCCGCTGCGCCTGTGAATCGCGTCCGTTCTTAGAACTTCCCAGACCTTTTTTGTGTGCCATGACTCGCTCCTAGGCAATAATCTCTTTCACTTCCAGACGAGTGAGGTCCTGCCGGTGGCCAATCGTGCGCTTGTACTGCTTCTTGCGCTTGAACTTGAAGACGATGACCTTCTCGCCGCGATGCTGTGCCGCAATCGTGGCCTTCACACGCGCCTGGGCGGCTTCCTGACCCGTCAGGAGTTCCTCCGGCGACCTGGAGACAGCCAGCACTCGGGACAATTCGACCTCGGACCCAACCTCGCCGGGCAATCGTTCAACATCAATCACGTCACCGGGGGCAACCCGGTATTGTTTTCCACCGGTCTCTATGACTGCGTACATGGAATTCCTACCAAACGTCTATTCTTGGGAGGCTGCATGCGATGATGCACACCCAGACCTTTGCGGGCAGAACCGCTCTTTCTGATCTTACAACACCTGAAGGCTGAGTGCCACCCGCCTGCTTACAGCAGGGTTGGACGACGGCCGGCAAGCCGGTCCGGCAGAGCGCGACGGGGACCGAAGGCTGGCCAACAGATGTGGCATCGCCGCCCTTCAGTGAGCCTTCTGCGCCCTCCTGGAGTGTGGTCAAGTCATTCCTTTTCAACTACTTGAGAGACAGATCCGCCGGGCGGCCTATGGCTGAACGGGCGTGCCGTAGGGAACAAGCGTGGGAATCCTCTCGGCCGCATCCAACCGGGCGATGCGCCAGTTCCCGCGCACCTTTTCGAGGTACATGTACTGCGCCTCGTTGCGGTCCTGGAAGACGTATTCCACACGGACCTTCACTTCGTTGTCGGTCAGAACCTGTGGGTCGGTGAGGGCCACGCCTTTGATAGAGGCATTGGATTCGCGCAGATAGCGGGAGAATCCCTGCTCAGTGGTTTCCGACAGGGTCTGCCGCAAGGAGGTCTCCATCTGTCCCGTGAAGGCGTTCATGTAGGCCGCCACGTCGCCCTGGCGCGCGGACTCGAGCATGGCATAAATCACGTCCTGCGGCGTGGGGTCCGTATTGCCGGACGCCGAGGGTCCAATTCCCAAGTCGAGCCCGGGCAAACGCCACCCGCCGCGTGCGAGGGCAATCACGCCGACCGCCACTGCCAGTATGGCAAACGCCGCGAGTTTGGCCTTGCGTTCCTGCGTCACGGCTTCGTCTCAGGCGGCGAGCCTTTGCGGATGATGGTCAGGTCGAGGTTGCCGTTCCGGTCCACGACAAGCTTCCGGATGCGAGGCAATACTTGCTCGAGCGTCTCCATGTAGAGCCGGCGCCCGTTCACTTCGCTCGCACGGGCATATTCGGCGGCGACCTGCGTGAAGCGCGAGGCGTCGCCGTGAGCCTGGTTGACCTTCCGCTCCCTGTAAGCCTGGGCCGCCTCAAGCGACTGGTGTGCTTCTCCGCGAGCGGCGGGCAGCGCGGCGCTGGCGTAACCATGAGCCTCGTTCACGATGCGGGCCGAATCGGCGCGGGCGCCGGCCACGTCACGGAATGCGTCAGCGCTCTCCGGAGGCGGCGCTGCGTTCTCAATGTTGACGCTCGCCAGCAAAACACCCAGGCCATAATCATTCAGCAGCTTCTGGGCGCTGGCCCGGACCTCTTCCTGAAGCGCGGCTTTCTCAGTGGTGAGAACGGCATCCACGTCTTTGCCCGCGACACGCCTCGCCAGCTCTGCTTCCACGGCCGCGCCCACCATCCTGGGCACGTCGCCTGACCGGTAGAGATAGTCGGCCGGTACGCTGACCGAATACTGCACCACCACTCGCATGTGGATGATATTCTGATCCCCGGTCAGAAACTGCGAGGCCAGAGGCTCGCTCCGGCCAACGACGTTGTCTGAGACCTCGCCGCCCACCACGAGCCTGCGCAGTTGCTGAACCTTGAGCCGGGTGACGCGGTCGACAGGCCAGGGCAAGGAAACATGGATGCCCGGCAGCACGCGCGGCTGCACCACTTTCCCGAAACGTGTCACCACGGCCTGCTGGTCCGTGCCCACGATGTAGACGCCGGTCAGCAGCCACAGTCCGGCCAGAACGGCGCCTACGCGCCGGACACCTTGCCGCGAGACCCACGCGCCTATCGTGCTGCGCCGCAATTCGGTCTGGCTCATTGGACGCCGGCCTCACCTCGCATCAGTACTTTCAGAAAGTCGCTATCAGAGCTGAGCACGGCCGTGGTGTTGTCGTCGAGCACCCGCTTGTAAGCTTCCAACGTGCGCAGCAGTTTATAGAATCGCGGGTTGCGCGAATAGGCCTGGCTGTAGATGCGCGTGGCCTCGGCATCGCCTTCGCCCTTCACTTTTTCAGCTTCCTTGTAGGCAGCCGAGAGAATCTCTTCCTTCTGGCGGTCAGCATCGGCGCGGATGCGAAGCGCTTCTTCCTCGCCCTCGGCTCGGTACTGGCGCGCAATGCGCTCACGCTCGGCGCGCATGCGGGCATAAACGCTCTGCTTGTTCTGCTCGGGCAGATTGAGGCGCTTGATGCGCACGTCCACCACGCGGATGCCGTACTGAAGCAGTCCTGAACGGTCCGCCGTCTCAGTGAGGCGGTCCAGCAAATCGGCTGCGCGGACCAGTTCCGGTTGCGGTGCGATCAACGCGTCGAGATCATGATTGCCCAGAGCGGCTGACAACGACGACCAGATGATGTCGTGCAAGCGCATTTCCGCGGCGATGGGATCGCCCACGGTTTCCACGAAGCGCTGCGGATTTTCGATGCGCCAGGCCACATAGCTTTCGATTACCAGATTCTTCTTGTCGCGAGTCAGGAACTCGCTGGGTCTCGGGTTGTAGATCCGCAGCCGCCGGTCAAAGTATCCCGCGCTGCGGAAGAACCACTTGGCATGCAAGCCGGCCTCGCTGACGGTGTACAGCGGCTTGCCGAACTGCGTGATCAGCACGAATTCGGTCTCACGCACCGAAAAAAAGGAGCGCCACAGGACGATGGCAAGCAGCACGGAGGCTGCGGCTACGAGACGAGGATTCTGTTTCCACTGCATGTCAGTCATGCTCCGGAGGAGGCATAGGGCGCGGGGGCGGAAGTACGCCTGCCGCCGGCGCGGAGATTTCCACGCCGTCTTCCACCAACAGCAGATGCCGCCGCCCACGGCCGGCATCCATGATCATTTTGGGAACGCCTGGAAGAACCTCCTCCATCGTTTCCAGGTACAACCGGGTTTCCGTCGGCCCGGGTGCGGAACGAAAGGCGGCTTCGGCCTGAGTGAAGCGGGCAGCGTCTCCATCGGCACGGTTCTTGCGCCCGAAGCGGTACCCGCTCGCGGTTTCCAGGCTGGCTTTGGCCTGCCCGCGGGAAAGCGCAACCTGTTCGTTGCGGTAGCCTTCGGCGACGTTGATCAGCCGGATCTTCTCTTCGTATGCGCCGGCAACGTCGCGGAACGCGTCCACTACTTCGAGGGAGGGGTGGACGTCCAGGAGCCGGAATTGAATCACTTCCACGCCGGCCCGGTAGCGGTCCAGGCGGCGCTGCAATTCCGTGAGGGCGCGTTGCTCGAGTGCCCTGCGGTTCGTTGTGAGCACGTCGTCCAGGGGTGTTGTCGTAATCACTGCTTGCAGCACCGATTCCACGGCCGTACGCACCGTGGTTTCCCCGTCCAACTGAGTGAACAGGAAGTCATCCGGCCGAGCAAGCCGGTAATGAATGGCGGCATTCACTTCGAGCATGTTCTGGTCGCCGCTCACCATAAGCGACTCCTCCGGCTTGCGCTGGAACCTGCCCGAACGGTGCTGCACGTTCCACTCGTACGCCGCCGGCTCGGCTTCGGTGAATTCGCGTCCCGACCGGAAACCGGCTTCAACCACCCGCACTTTGCGTGCCTGAACGCGGGTCAGGCTTTCCACCGGCCAGGGCAAACGGTAGTGGAGTCCTGGTTCGCGCAGCGGAAGCACCTTGCGGCCGAAGCGCTCCACGATGCCCACTTCGTCCGGCGCCAGCACATAGAGACCGCTGAGTCCGTAGAGGGCGATGGCGCCATACAGAACCGGCCGCGCCCAATCGCGGCGATGTTCCAGCAGATGCTGGAAAGACTCCTTCGGATCAATGGAGCCGGCCAGGCGACGGAGGCGGTCCCAATAGCCCGGCAGCGCAGTGTGCTCCAGCCTGTGCCGCAAGCGGTGGAGGAAGCCGCTCTTGTCCGGCCGCTCAACGCGCAAAAGGCGCACGGAGTTGAGCATCACCAGCAGCGATGCCAATTGATGAACCACGGCGGCGCCGAGCGGACCGATGTTGCCGGTGGAAGCCAGGCCCACGGCAACCACGTTGACGATGCCCGCGAAGACAATAATGTTCTGCCACGCAATGCCCACGGCCCGGCGGCTTACCTGGAACAACTGCGGCAGTTTGTCCAACGGGCGGCTCATGTAGACGACGTCCGCCGCCTCAGCGGTGATATCGCTGGCGCCGGAGACCGCCACGCCGACCTGCGCGCAGGCCAGCGCCGGAGCGTCATTCACGCCGTCACCCACCATGGCCACGGCGCGGCCCTGTGAAATCAACTGGCGGATGCGGTCCAGCTTCTTTTCGGGAAGCAGTTCAGCTTCGACGTTCGGGATGCGGACCTCGCGCGCAATCGCCTCGGCTGCCCGGCGGCGGTCGCCGGTCAGCATGATGAGGTGGCGTATGTCCAGATGCTCGAGGTCGTGAACGGCTTTGCGCACGCCTTCGCGGACCCGGTCGCGCAGGAAGATGGCGCCGGCCAGGCGGTTCCCGTCAGCCACCAGAACGGTGGTGGCTCCCTGCCGGTCGGCCTCTTCCAGAACGGCTTCGGGGTGCCGGATGCCCTGCTCGGCAAGGTAAGCGGCGCTGCCCGCGCGGATCGTCCGGCCCTCGAGCGTGCACTCGGCTCCACGTCCGGGCAGGATGCGGGCGTCCTCGGGGTCAGGCACTGCGACGCCTCGCCGGCGAGCTTCTTCAACGATCACTCGGGCCAGCACGTGCTCTGATCCGCGCTCCGCGGCGGCGGCCAGCAAGAGCACTTCGTCTTCAGTGCCTTCCACCGGCACGATACGGATGATTTCGAAGCGGCCCTCGGTCACCGTGCCCGTTTTGTCGAAAACCACGGTGTCCGTCTTGGCGGCGAGTTGCAGGACGCTGCCGCCACGCACGAGGATTCCCCGCCGCGCCAGGCCGCCGATGGCCGCCACCATGGCGGTGGGAGTGGCCAGAATTAAAGCGCACGGGCAACCGACGATGAGCACGGCCACCGTGCGCAGCCAACTGCCGGTGAAGTAGAACGTGAGTCCGGCTGCCAGCAGCAAGGCGGGCAGGAAGAACCGCGCATAGCGGTCCGCCAGCCTTTCCACGGGCGCCTTGCGCTCGCGAGCCTCCTCCACCAGGCGGATGACGCGCGCCAGCGTGGTGTCTGAACCGGCGCGGGTGACGCGGATGCGCAGGAATCCCGGACCGTTGAGCGTGCCGCTGAATACTTCATCCCCGGGCTGCTTGTCGCGCGGCAGCGATTCGCCTGTGATGGTGCTTTCGTCGAGACTCGACGAGCCCTGCTCAATCACGCCGTCGGCAGAAACGCGCTCGCCCGCGCGCACCAGAATCAGGTCACCCTCGAGCAGGGCGGCGGCGTCCACTTCGATCTCTTCGCCATCCCGCAACACCCTCGCCCGGCGCGGCATCTGTTCGACAAAGCGCAGGATGGCCGCACTGGTTCGTTTGGAGGCGTAGCCCTCAAGCCCCTCTCCCACCAGCATGATGAACATCGCCTCCGCGGCAGCAAGGTACTCGCCGATGGACAGGGCGGCAATGACGGCGATGCAGATGGCCAGTTCGGCGGAGACCACTTTCTGCAGCAGCAGAGAGATGGAGCGGTAGAAGAAGCGGTAGCCGGCCACCACCGTGACAATGGCAGCGGTGTCAATGCCGAAGATGGTTTTGAATACGCCGGTGAGGTTGAGCAGCAGCAGAATACCGACCAAGCCCGCGAAGCCGAAGTACCGCAGGCGTTCGCCCCGGTCTTCATGGACATGCGAGGAGCTGATCTCGAGTTTGTGTTGGTGCATGGCTGCCGGTTATCAGGAGACGCTCAATCCGCTCAGTGAACGGAACCAGACTATTATGCCACTGCCCTCCTCCCGGAAAGGGAGTGATCCGGCTCACCACCTGCACGGGTCTTGTGGCACGGCCTGCGAAGCTGACGATTAGCAGCACTTTGCCGGCATGGAAAGGGCCACACCGATTCCACCCGCTGCGGCGGCGCCTCAGTTCGAAGCAGGGCAGCCGACGCTGCCTCGGCGGGCAAGCCTACCTGTATACTGGCCGAGGACCGGGCAATAGAGATGGATTCCCGGTTGAGAGCGGAATGACTGCAAGGCTCTGCTTGCGCACGGATAGGGAACGCCTGTCACTCCCCAGGGGAGCGCATGAGATTCGGGCGCGAAACCCTAGCCGACGATCAGAGGAGGACCGCTGGCCTGAGTGTCCTGGGGGAAGAACGAACGCAAAAAATCCATGAAGGCGCGTCCCCGGCGGCGCCCGTTGTTGTGCTGGATTTCGAGCCGCCGCAGGAACACCAGCACTCCGAGCACATCGGTGTCTCGAATCGTGTTGACGCCGGTTCGCCTGGCCACTTGCTGACGGTATTCCTGAAAAGAAGCCTGCAATCGCGCCTGGATATTAGCGGCCAGCGGATTCGCGGGCCGGGTTTCATAGACCAGGCCGCTTTCCAGCGTCAGGTAAGTGCGCACAGTGCAGGCCAACGCCTCGCGGACGTCGTCGTCGACCGCGCCCGGCGTCTCCGCCGCCGAACGCAAGAGAGCACCGGCGGCGAACATCAGGAGAGGCTCGTTATCCCGCAAGAACTGCTCACTGATGCGGACGTCTTTGTTCGGAATGTCTTCCGGCTTGATTTCGGGCGGCCTTTCGTGGGCGCGCGCCTCGCGCAGATGCGGGCAGTCGAACGGGCAGGTGACGGTGACTTCGCGTTCCCGGCCGCAGCACAGAGAGCAGATCTCTCCGTTCACACCCGGGCAGAAGCGGCGCGGGCGCCGCGTTTCACAAATTTGACAACCAGCCATGATTCTCTCAGAGGCTCTGAGCCCGGCTCGGTGAAAAGCTTCGAGGCGAATCTCCAACCCGGCGTCTTAGATTTCAACTTAGTCCGACTGACGGACCCCTTCGAGCAGCGCCGGCGCCGTTCTCAGGAACACCCATCGTATCATCAGGTGAATGACCCGAACCGATCTCTTCATCAAGGTGGAATTGTGGCATGAGGACGATGAGCGGCTGGATCGCGTGGTGGCGGAAATCTGCCGGCAGGTCGGCAAGGTCTACTGCGTGCGCTCCGTGGAAATGTCGAGCGCGGTAAGCCGCGAATCCGACTGACCCAGAATCTGGGCGTAAGTTCTCATGAAGAAACCGTCAGTCATGCCGGCTATGTAGTCGCAAGCCACCTGGTGCGGAGGCTGCTCGCCCGCCCACGCCTGGTATGGTTCCGGCATTTCGTAAGGGTGGGCCATGTAATGCTGGAACAGTTCGGCGACCATCGCCGAACATCGTTTCCGCTCCGCGACCAGCGGCTCGCTGTCATAGACGCGCGAATACAGGAATCTTCTGAGCTGGCCAGTCGCCTCGCGAGTGGTTTCGCAATAAGTCGCCAGCCTGGTTGGGTTCAGCCGGACTTCCTCCAGGTTGCGGACGCCCGCAGCGGTGGCCGCCTCTTGCGTGCCCTCGATGAGACCGGATACCAGCCGGTCAATGAGCAGCCTGAGAACCTCAAAAAACAGCACCCTCGGCGAAGCGCCGGCGGCAAGCCCGGCGGCCGTTTCCAGAGTTTCCGCGTACAGAGGCACGGCGGCGGCGATGTCCTCCATGGAGAAAAAGCCTGCCGAATAAGCGTCGTCCAGATCCGCTGTATTGTAGGCAACTTCGTCCGCCAGGTCGATCAACTGCGCCTCCAGGGGCGGCCGAAGCCCGGGCAGGTATTCGTCCAGGTCGGGCGACTCGCCGCGCTCAAAATCCCGCGAGTGCTTCACGATTCCCTCCCGGACCTCAAACGTGAGGTTGAGACCTGGGTAAGCTGCATAGCGCTGTTCGAAACTCTCAACGATATGTAGAGCGTGCAAGTTGTGGTCGAAACCCGAACCGTAGAGGCGCATCTGCCTGTCCAACTCCGCCTCGCCGGCATGCGCGAAAGGGGGGTGGCCGATGTCATGCCCCAGCGCCAGCGCCTCCGTCAGATCTTCGTCCAAACCGAGAGCCGCGGCAACGGTACGGGCGATTTGTGCCACCTCGATAGTGTGCGTCAAGCGGTTCCGGAAATGGTCCGACAAGCCCGGTGTGAAGACCTGAGTCTTGTCCTCCAGCCGGCGGAAGGCCCGCGCGTGGATGATGCGGTCCCGGTCCCGCTGGAACTCGCTTCGATAGGGATGGGGTGGCTCAGGGTACCGGCGGCCGCGGCTGGCGGAGGCTGGATACCGCAACTCGCACAGGCTGCCGCCCATGGTTCCGGCCGGTTCAGTTCGTGGGAATCTCGCCGAGCAAATTGATCGCCGCCCGGCTGATGGCGGAACGCTCACTGCGCAGCGGCTCCATTAGTTTGCGGGCCTCTTCAGGCTTCGATTGGGCCAGCACTCGAGCTAAAGCCAGTGTCGCCTGTTCCTTGGAAACCAGATCGGTCGGCTTGTTCACCAGGGCGCGGAGGAGTTTCTCCGCATCCGCGTGCTTCCCCTGCGCCGCGTACACTTCGGCCAGAGACAGAGAAGCCAGAGAGCCAAAATCGCCTCCGCCCGCCTCACGCGCTTCGGTCAGGAGCCTTTGAGCTTCCGCCGCGTCTCCCCGTTCCATGGCCGCAACACCCCGGAAATACAGGGCAACGCCGCCTTCTTCGCTGTTTCTATATTTGTTCAACAGCTCGTCTGTAGCCTGGCTGACAGCCTGGTCTTTTTCTTCAGCGCTGGTGAAGCTCTTCTTGAAGGGGCTGCCGCCTGTGCCTACGTTGGCCGCATGCGCCTCCAGGAGCGCGCGTAGGAGTTTCTGTTCCGTGGCGTGCCGCCGCTGGTGATAGAAGTAATAGCCTCCTCCAGCCAGAATTGCAATAACCACGATGGCGGCCAGGGCGGCCGCCGGCCGCCGATGAGCGCTCAGATACTCGAGCGTATTCGTCACCTCGACGGCGAACCTGTCTGTCTTCAGTTCTTTGCGGGTAAGTCTGTCCACGGAGAAATCCTTAGGAGCGCCAAATAGCCTTGTTCCATCCTAGCATAATGGGCGTCGAACAGAGGCGGACTCGCGAGCCAAAAATGCCGACGCACACGCCGCCCGTTCATCAAACAGATTCGTGCCGTTCGCGTGGCTTCAGGCCTTGAGCTAGCTCCTGCGTAGACGCCCGGAGACCCCGCCCAGCGGCATCGGGCCCGGTGCGGAGTAACGGAGATATCCGCTGCCTGAACCCGGCGGCTGCGCCGCGTTTCAGGAACGGAGCCTCAAGCCGGCGCGCCAGGGTCATCTCACAAAGCCGCATCGATCCTACACCCACACATCATCGGCTTTCGTACAATTCCCGTGCGGCGCGTATTTAGCCCACGAGAAGAAACCACACACCCTTCATCCCAAGACGCGGCGTACGCGGTCACACCTACTCGGCGCCCGCAGCCAGCCGGCTCGGGCAGCGAATCCTGACTAGGAGAAGCTGGCGACAGCTGCGCCTTCGTCGTCGTAAACCTCGAAAACCGTGTACAGCTTGGTGATTTGCAGCAGGTCCTGGACCCGCTTGGTAAGGTTGAGCAGTTTCAGAGCTCCGCCCTGATTGGTCACGGTCGTAAAACCCGCCACGAGTTCGCCGACACCCGAGCTATCGATGTAGCTGACTTCGGCCAAATTGACCAGGACTTTCTTGTTTCCCTTGCTCACCAGATCCTTGATGGTGTCGCGGAATGCGCTGGAGCCCTCTCCGAGCGTGATCCTGCCAGCTGCATCCACCACGGAAACATCACCCACTTGCCTGGTCGTCAATCTTGCGGTCATGGTCCTCCACCTCCTGAAATCGTCTTGTTCCGGCCAGATTCCTTCGGGAACACTCAGGACTGCCGGCTCAGGTACTTCTCCAACACCATCTCGGTACCCGTCGGGGTTCCGGGACGCGCTTCGAACTTGTCCACGAAGCTCCTGATCAACAGCAGACCCCGCCCGGACTGCCGCAGCAGGTTCTCTTCGGCCAACGGATCAGGGAGCTTATCGGGGTCAAAGCCCTCTCCCTCGTCACGTATGCTGATGACGAGGTGGTCTTTTGCTTTGGTTACCCGAAACTGTACTTTCTTATTCCGGTTGTACCGGTTGCCGTGAACGACGGCGTTGACCACGGACTCCCGCACGGCCATTCCCAGACGAAAGGTCTCGTCTTCATCGAAACCCATTTCTCTGGCTAGCTCCGTGACAATGGCCTCAGCGCGGTCGGCGCTTTCCAGCGTGGATTCGAGGGTCAGGTCCACGCTGGTCGTTCCGCCGGTGTTATCTGCTGTCATTGTCGCCCCGCGGTCGCGGCGTGGCCTTTAAAATCGCTAGATTAGAACAGCCCCTCACACCGCGTCAAGAAGCGCCCCGGACGCGCCCCGGACGCGGGGTGGCGCCGAACCGGTCTGCGCGCGGCCGGTGATATAATCGGGGCAGTCCGGCCGCTTCCCGGCGCCCGAGGTTAGATTTCACCTTCTCGGCCTGCTATGGACCTGGATCAACTGCACACATTCCTGGAAATTGTCCGGCTTAAGAGCTTTTCTAAAGCAGCTCAGACGTGCTTCCGGACACAACCGGCGATCAGCGCGCAAATCCGCCAGCTTGAGCAGGAACTCGGTGCGTCGCTGTTTGACCGGCTGGGGCCGCGGATCGCGCTGACACCCGCCGGCAGGATCTTCGCCGAATATGCCGAGCAGATTCTGGAATGCAAGCGCCGGGCCCAGAACAGCATTAACGAGCTGGAACGGACGCCCCGCGGCGAAATCGTCGTGGCCGCCAACGAAGCCACGTGCATCTACGTCCTGCCCGGTGTCTTTTCCGGTTACCAGCGCCTCTTCCCGAACGTCCAGATACACGTGGATCGCTCTTATGGCTCCCGGGTGGTGCAGGCGGTTCTGGAGAACCAGGCTGATTTCGGCATCACGCAGTTGCCCGTCACGGAAAAGCGGCTCCAGGTAGTGCGGATCCATACGGACGAAATCAAGCTGCTCATGCCCGCCGGGCACCCTCTGGCCGGGCGGGACCCGATCGCCGCACGCGATTTGGTGGGTCATTCCTTGCTGTTGCCCCGGTACGGAGCTACCCGCGCTCGTCTCAACGCCTGGCTTGAATTGGTGGAAGACAACATCCGCGTCTCCATGGAGCTGGATTCCACGGAGATGATCAAACGCTTCGTGATCGCCGGTCTTGGACTCTCGTTTCTGGCGGCGTCGAATTGCCGCGAAGAAGAAGCCTCCGGCCGTCTGCTGACCGCTTCTCTCGCGCCAGAACCCATGGTCCGGCGTTTGGCCCTCGTTTACCGCAAAGACAAGGCCCTCTCTAAAGCTGCCATCGGCTTCATCCAGGTGCTTTTGGAACACGCGCAGACCGGCGAACCGGTTGCGGAACCGGCCAAGCAGGCCGGCGCACCCGCCCCCTGAGATAGACATGGAAAAGGGATCAGTTAGAACCTCCTCCATCCTGATCGCCCTGGAGGGTGAGACGCGCGCCTACCGCACGCTCGATGAACTCCCCGAAGAGCTTCGTCTCAAGTTGCTCGAATCCACTTCCGGACCGGACGCCGCCACCATCCTGATCACTGACCGCGCCGGCAGCCGGGAAGTGTTGCGAGCTTTGCAAGGCAAGCCTAGCAGGCTTGACTCCCTGCGCATGCTGTCTCTGGCAGGCGCGGCCCGCACTCCGGAGAAGCCTAAGCGCTATGCGGTTTCCTGGCGCATTTGGGCTGAAGTGCTGCTCATTGGCATCACCGGTCTGGCAATCTGGTTCCTGGTCACACTAAAATAGCTTCTCCGAGGGCGGATGCCCGAACGGCTTTCCAGGAGTTCTCATGATGCTGCGTACCACCGGAATCCTCATCTGTCTGGCTTGGCTGGCGATCGGCTTAGGGGCCCAACCTGAGCCTTCGGCGGTCGAGCACGTGGCCGTCTTCAAGGAAGCAGGGCGCTTCGGCGGTTGGCCGGCCAACCACGGCATCTGGAGTTGGGGCGATGAAATCGTGGTGGGTTTCGAGGCCGGTTATTTTCAGAGCCGTGAACAGGGTCACGCCATCGACTACAGCCGGCCTGCGCTCCATCACCTGGCCCGCAGCCTGGATGGCGGAAGAACCTGGAGCATTGAGACTCCTGAAGGCCTTCGCCCGCCTGCCGGCTTGAAGGTGGCCGGTGTGCCGACAGCGGAAGGCGGACCTGATGCCGTGGATTGCCCTGGTGGCATTGACTTCGCGCACCCCGATTTCGCCCTCACCGCTCGCATGGCTAGCATCCACATCGGCCCATCCCGTTTTTACTACTCGATGGATCGCGGCAAGACCTGGCAAGGACCCTGCAAGTTGCCCGACTTCGGTCAACCCGGCGTCGCCGCCCGCACGGATTACATCGTCAACGGCCCCGGCGACTGCATGCTGCTCCTCACAGTGGCCAAGTCAAATGGACGCGAAGGGCGGGTGGTCACCGTTCGCACGACTGACGGCGGCAAGTCATGGAATCTGGTCTCCTTCGTGGGACCGGAGCCGCCGGTGAGCGATTACTCTATCATGCCCGCCACGGTCAGGCTGTCGCCCGAGCGCTTGTTGACGACTGTCCGCCATCGCGGCTTCATCGACGCCTATCGCTCCGACGACAACGGAAACAGTTGGTACTACCTGAACCGTCCGGCGCCCAATACCGGCCGCGGCAACCCTTCGAGCCTCACCAGGCTCCGTGATGGCCGGGTGGCGATCGTTTACGGATTCCGCGCTGAGCCCTTTGGCATGCGGGCGCGTTTGAGCGCCGATGAAGGCAGCACCTGGTCAGAGGAGATCATCCTCCGTCAGGATGGGGGCAACTGGGACCTGGGCTACCCGCGCACGGTCCAGCGGCAGGACGGCAAGCTGGTCACCATCTACTATTACAACGAGGCCAAGGACAGCGAACGCTACATCGGAGCCACCATCTGGGACCCCGGACCCCGCTAGGCTCGCCGGGCCGAGGGAAATGAAGCCCGGCCTACTGTCAAGATTTTTCGGCAGGCCGCCGATATTCCGCACATGGAGCGTAGAAGTGAGCAACGCTTTGATGCGTCAGGCCCTGTCGCCCTGACTATCTTGGGCCGGCCCAGCGGCCTGGTCACGGCCAATCTGGACAACTTCTCGGGGCGCGGAATGCGCCTGCTGACCAGCGGCCCCATACCCTTGTACACGGCCGTCAAGATTCACATAGGGGATGACCTGTTGCTGGGCGAGGTCTGCTATTGCTGGCCCTTGGCTGAGGGGTTCGCCGTGGGTTTGCAGCTGGAGCATTCTCTAACTAACGTTACTGATCTTGTCCGCCTGGTCGAGAGTATCAGGGCCTATCACCCACAGACCACCGCTGCCCGGGCGAGTTCCGAAGGCGCCATTCCTCATGTGGAAGTGTCCTTCGGGCAACCCTAGTCCAGTTCTTCGAGCACGCCTGCGATGGTACCGGGGGCATTGCCCTCCAGCCGGTTGTTGACGAACACGAAGGCGGCTTGCTTCTCAGTTCGCGCGCGCTCTATCAGGGCAGCCATCGCCAGGCGGGCGGCCGGATACTCCTCCTGAACACTCTCGTAAGGGAAAAAGACTTTCACCGCTTGTTCGTAGGACCGCCCTCGCCTTAACAGAGCTCGCGTCAGCGTGAAGTCCGTGGTGAAGGCTTCGGGAATCTCCATCTGCACCCCCAACTCAGGCATCCGCGACCAGGCGTTGAACACGTGCGCCACCCGGTGCCTGCGCAGACAGGCAAAATACTCCTCTACAAGGTATTCGGGATTTCGGATTTCCACCGAGTAACGAAAAGCCTCCGGCAGAGCCCCCAGAAATTTCTCCAGGTCTGCAACGAACTCAACTGGGCCGGCATAGGACTTCTTGGAGAACGTGCCGAATTCAAAGATCACCGCTGCAACCTGCCGGCGGTACGCTTCAAGCGGCCTCAAGAACGCTTCCGCGAAGAACCTCGCGTCCAGGAACGAGGGGTTCGCCTTCCCTGCCCTGGCGCCGTACCTGGCGTGCGTTGGGTATACCTTGACTGTCGTGTGTTCCGGCGCCTTGAAGGCGTAGAGCAGCGTTTCAGGAGCCGAACGAAAGAGCTTGCTCCAGTACTGCTCGGATGGAAACTGGTAAAAGCTGAAGTCGCCGCACACCACAGGAAACGTCGCGGCGTATTCTGCCAGACAGGTGTCATTGAACTTCCGCTTCGAGAACTTGCCGCGCGCCAGGTAACGCTCCTGGCTGTAAACTTGCCCAAACCAGCCTTCGTATTTCCATGAACTCGTTCCAAGGTAAATGTTCTGCTCCGCCAATCTCTTGAGCGCCTGGGCGAGCGGAGTCTGGGCCGAGGATTCGTCGTGGTCGAACAACGGGGTGGTTGACATCTTGCCCCCTAAGTGTAAAAATTTATACCAGAGTGTTAACCGGGCGACAACAGGCGATTCTTGACTACATTATTGAGTTTCGCCGTGCGCACGGTTGCTCGCCTTCCATACCCGAAATCCAACGGGAGTTCCGCATCAGCAGCCCCAACGGCGTTGTCGGTCATCTGAATGCCCTGGAAGCCAAGGGTTACATCAAACGAGCCAGCCGCGGTTCTCGGCAGATCGACCTTTCCTCCCGGCTTGCGCCCACCTCCGTCTTCCATCTTCCTTTGTTCGGGCAGATTCCGGCGGGGCCTCCGGAGCCGCTCCCCGGGGCTGGCGCCGAAACCATCCTGGCGTTGGATGAGAAGACTCTCGGTTTTCAACCGGCACGGGGCTCCTTCGCGCTGAAAGTGCGCGGAGACTCCATGAAGGACGCAGGCATTCTGGCGGGCGATACGGTCATCGTGCAGCCCACGCCATCACCCCGGGCAGGCCAAATCGTGGTGGCACTGATTGACGGCGAGTCAACGTTGAAACGCCTGGTCCGCGTACAGGGCAACTGGTACCTGAAGGCCGACAATCCCGCCTATCCTGAGTTGTATCCGCGCTCGGACCTGGTGATTCAAGGCGTGGTGCGCACCGTCATCCGCAAATTGAGTTGAGAAGACGGCTACCAGGCGCGCGCCACCCTATATCCGTACGGGTCCGCCCCAGCTTCAATCACACCGTTAGGCAGCACACGGATCAACACGGGCGCTGAACCGCTCGCGGTGCGTGCGCGCCGCTGCACCTGGTGTCCCCGCCCCGACAGATCTTTGGCGGTCTCATCGCTCAGGCGTTCGTCCAACAGCAGATCGGCAGGGTTCATGGCATGCGTGTCGAAGCTGGATACCAGGTGGCGGGTCTGGATGCGCGCCGTTTCCACGGCTGCCTGCGCGTTCATGTCGAACTCCAGCGCATTGAGCAGCACCTGCAACAGGGCCTGGTCCTGATTGTCGCCGCCCGGTGTGGAAAGAGCCAGCCAGGGGCGCCCGGCCTTGGTTACCAGGGTCGGACTGAGGGTGATGCGAGGACGTTTGCCGCCGGCCAATTCGTTCGGATGGCCCGGAATCAGGTAGAAACTCTGTGCCCGTTGAGTGAGCAGGATGCCCGTCTCGCCGGCTACGACCGCCGGCAGCCAGGCGCCGGAGGGCGTCGCGGAAAAGACCAAGCCATCCTTATCCACGGTCACCACGCAGGTGGTGTCCTTGGACGGCGCGTCATCGGCGATCTCCGTCTTGGCCACGCGCCAGCGGACGGGGTGCATCGGCTGCTGACCGCCCAGTTGTCCCGGCTGAAACTCCGCCGAGGCCTGCAATCCTATGAGGGCGCGGCGCTCCGCGGCGTACTCCTTGGAGAGCAGCCTTTCGGCGGGGACGTTCACAAAGGCCGGGTCCGCGTAGTAGGCGTCCCGGTCGGCAAAGCTCAGCTTCATCGCTTCGGCGAGGTGGTGGACGTAATCAGCCGAGTTGTGCCGCATGCCTTTGAGGTCATAGCCCTCCAGGATGTTCAGCGTCTGCAACATCACCGGGCCCTGGCTCCAGAAGCCGGGCTTGTGAACCGTGTAGCCGCGATATGTAGTGGTGGCCGGCTGCTCCAACTTCAGGCGGAAACCGGCCATGTCCTCATAGCGCAGGAGGCCTTCATTGGCCCGGCTGAACGCATCGATGCGCCGCGCCACTTCCCCGCGATAGAAGTAATCCCGCACGGCCTCGATGGCTGCGGCGCGGCCCATGCCGGCCCGCAGCGCCTCTGTCTCGGCGGCGATCATGCCGCGCAGGGTCATAGCCAGTTCACGCTGTTGCAACACGGCGCCCGTTTGCGGCAGCTCACCGTGCGGCAGGAAGACACGCGCGGTCTCCGGGAACCTCTTCATGAAGCTTTGGTATTGGCGAATGTAGCGGGCGCGCGTTTCATCCAGGGGTGTACCGTCGGCCAGTTCGACGGAGGGCAACAGAACCTCAGCTACGCTCCGCGTCCCGAGTTCCTTGAGCGCCAGAAGGACGGCGTCCACCATCCCGGGCACCAGCGCGGGCAGCACGCCCGCCGCGGGCACCAGGTGCTGCAAGCCACCGTCTTCGCGAGTGCGCAATTCCCACGAGTGCAATCGCCGGTTCCGGAAGAACTCCGGAGTCGCGAGCTTCGGCATGGGCCCTACGCCCGCGATGGAAAACACTTCGCCGCCGGATGAACGGATCAGGATGGGGCATTCGCCGCCGAATCCGTAATGCGAATACTCCACAATGGCCGCGGCGAGTGTTGCCGCCACGCCTGCGTCGACCGCGTTGCCGCCGATGTAGAAGAGCCGCATGGCGGCATCGGCGGCGAAGTCCGTGCCCGCGGCCACGGCTCCGCGCAAACCGCGCGATGCGATGCGCGCCTGACGTTCAGCTTCCAGCCTGGGTTGAGCCGCACACACCGCCAGGCAAAGGAAAAACAACGCTGCTAGCTTGGTCTTCATGGAATTACGGCCATTATAATGGTTCGCTACCCGCGCCCTGCTTTGCGAGCAGTCTCCGCAAAAGCCCGCGAACCCTACCCTCCGGGTCAACGGTGTCCTCATATGTGCCCCGTTTGGGCGGTTCTTCTTAGCGGTTCTCGCTCAGTTCGGCTTTGCTGATTTCGGCGTCGCGAAGGATTTTGGAAAGAAGACCCGGACCAACCGTTTCACCCGCGTGGACCGGCACGACCGTTGCCCGGCCGTCCGGATGTCTGAGGTAGCTATGGCTGCCCCGGCTCCGCAGCTCAACGAACCCGAGCTTCTTGAGAACCCCGATCAACTGCTTGCCGGTGACTCTGGCCCGCCGGCTCATGCGCCTATGCGAAGCCGTTGAACACCGACGAACTCAAGGGTCTCAGCCGGCTCGCCCTCTACCTCCAGGCACAACTGAATAGCCTCTCGAATTCGCGTCATCAGCTCGTCAAGGGACTGCGCTTGTGTGTGGCAACCGCGCAGCGCAGGTACAGATGCAACGTAGCAGCCGCTTTGATCCCGCTCCACGACCACGTGAAACTCTCGCATCATGACCAATTCTAGCTCAGGCCATGCAGGAGGCTAACGAGAATATCGGAACAACTCGGCAAGCTTGGTTTTCACGGGAATTACGGCCATTATAATGGTTCATCGCCTGCGCTCAGCGCCGGCACGGCTTCTATGAAACCTCTCGAGGAACTCCTGGAGCGTTATCAGCGTGGTCCGGCGCTCGTCGCCACCGCGGTGGAGAACGCTTCGAATGAAGAACTGGATTTCGAGCCCGGCCCGAGCCGCTGGAGCATTCGCCAGCTAGTCTGCCACCTGGCGGACACGGAACTCGTTTTCAGCGTGCGCTACCGGCTGATTCTCGCTCAGAACGAGCCTGCCCTCACCGGCTTTGACCAGGATGCCTGGGCCAACCGCCTGGCATACTCCAGCCGTGACCTGCTCGGCGCTCTGGAAAATCTGCGGCACCTGCGCGCCGCCAACTACGAGTTGCTGGCAGGTTTGCCGGAGGAAGCCTTCGCGCGCGTTGGCCAACACGCCGAGCGCGGCCGCGTGACACTTCTTGACATGGTCCGCCTCGGCGCCGACCACGTCGACAAACACCGCCGCCACATTCTCCACCTTCGCCAGCAGTTTGCCGAAACCAGCAGGAAAGCCTGAAATCCATGTTGCGAAGACTCTTTCTACTCGCGCTCGCAGCGCTTTCACCACTGCCTGCGTCTGATCTGACTGCCGAAGCCGCCCGCTGGTGGAACCACGTTGCCGTCCTGGCCGATGACCGCCTCGAGGGACGCGACACCGGCAGCCCCGGCCATCTCGAAGCTGCCCGCTACGTCGCTCAGGAATTCGAACGCGCCGGCCTGAAACCGGCGGGCACCTCAGGATATTTGCAGGCCGTGAGTTTCCTCACCCGGCGCATCGATGAAGCCAACAGCCGCCTGGCGTTGGTGCGCGCCGGCCGGGAGCACGTCCTCAAACTTGGCGAGGAGGCCAACTTCGTCTCGCGCTTTGACCTCGCCTCCAGCGTGGAAGCGCCCGCCGTGTTCGTGGGCTACGGCCTGCACCAACCGGACGCTGGCCACGATGATTTGGCCGGCGCTGACCTGCGCGGCAAGATCGCCGTCTATCTTTCCGGCGGCCCTTCCTCGCTGCCCGGCCCCTTGCGCGCTCACGCGCAATCCTGGGCCGAGCGCTGGAAAGCTCTGCGGGAGGCTGGAGCCGTTGGCACGATCTCGATTGCCAATCCACGCACCATGGACGTACCCTGGTCACGCTCCGCCCCCGCGCGCCTCAAACCCTCCATGGTGCTGGAAGGCGCCGGTTTTGATGACGGAACGGGGTTGAGCTTCTCCGCCGTCTTCAACCCGCAACATGCAGGGCTGCTTTTCGAGGGCGCACCGCACTCCTTCGCTGAGCTTTTGAAAATAGCCGACGCGGGCAAAGCGCTCCCCTCGTTCCCACTGCCGGTTACCGTGCGCGCGCGTGCGTCTTTGGACCGCGGGAAAGCGGAATCGCACAACGTAGCCGCGGTGCTTCCAGGCAACGATCCGAAGCTCCGCACTGAGTACGTCGTGCTAAGCGCGCACCTGGATCACGTCGGCGTCGGCGCGGCCATAGCCGGGGATTCCATTTACAATGGCGCCATGGACAACGCCGCGGGCGTGGCGTCTCTCATCGAAATAGCCCGGCTGCTCCGGAACCCGGAGCGGCCCCTGCAACGCTCCGTACTGCTGGTAGCCGTCACTGGCGAAGAGAAGGGCTTGCAGGGCTCGCGTTACTTCGCCAACCGGCCCACTGTGAAGCCGGAGTCCATGGTCGCCAACCTCAACCTCGACATGTATCTCCCCATTCATCCGCTGCGCAGCATCGCCGCGCCCGGATTGAATGAATCCTCGCTCGGTGATCAGTTGCGCGCCGCGGCGGAAGGTTTCGGCATCAGCGCTCACCCTGATCCTGAGCCGGATCGCAATCTCTTCATCCGCAGCGACCAATACAGCTTCATCCGTCGCGGGATTCCCGCTTTGTTCTTCAAGTTCGGCTACGCGCCGGGTTCGCCTGAGGAACGCCTCCAGAAGGAGTGGATCAAGACGCGCTATCACGCTCCCTCCGACGACCTCAAACAGCCTGTTGACCGCGAGGCCGCTGCTCTCTTCAACCGCGTGATCGCTGAACTCACGGTCCGCGTCGCCAATGACCCGGAGCGTCCGCGCTGGAAACCCGACAGCTTCTTCCGCCGGTTCGCTCCCTAACGTCCACCTAGGACGCCATGCGCGTACTCCTGCTCGAATGCAGCCCGGCTGACAAGGACCGGCTGACCACTGAACTTTGGGAACGGGGCACGCTGGGTATTCAGGAAACCGGCCTGCCGGGAGGTTTGTGCCAACTGGCGGCCTTCTTCGATGAACCCTTCGAAGAGCCGGCGTTCGACGAGTGGAACCCGCGTTGGGAGGGCGTGGAAGAGACCGATTGGGTCAGCCTCGCCCGCGAATCCTGGGACCCCGTCCTCGTCGGCGAACGCCTTTACCTGACACCCGACTGGAGGCTCGAGCCCACTCCGCCCGGGCGCGTGCGCCTGGAGGTGCATCCCGGTCTGGCTTCCGGCACGGGTTACCACCCGACCACTCAACTCTGCCTGGAGGCGCTCGAGCGCAACATGCGCTTCGGCGACGTCATCCTGGACGTGGGCACGGGCTCGGGCATCCTTGCTCAGGCAGCGGCACTGCTTGGCGCGGCAGCGCCGATAGCGTGTGACATCGAACCGGACTGCGCCGTCATCGCCCAGCGGAATCTCACGCGGACCGGCATCGAAGCCGGTGTATTTGCCGGCTCGCCGCGCGCCCTGAAGCCCGCTGTAGCGGACCTGGTAGCGGCGAACCTGAATGCGGAGACCCTGCTTAGCCTGGGAGGAGACCTGGTTCAGGTCGTCAAACCGGGCGGCCGGCTCGTGTTGGGCGGCATCACCGCGCGCCAGGCGCCGAAAGTGACCCGCCTGTTTGAGAGCTTCGGCTTCCGCAGCGAGGCCACTTACGAGCGCGATAACTGGGTCTGCCTGGTTCTACAGCAGCCATCCGGCTGATACAATCCGTTCATGCTACGTCGCCACTTCCTCGGCTCAGCGGCTTTCGCCGGTGCGCCGGGCCTGGCCTCCTACCAGGGCACTCCCAAGGGCAAACTCAAGATTTCCGCCGTCGAAATCTGGCGCCTGGAAGGACGCCGCGAACTGCTAGGTTCCGTGAACCGGCAACACCAGGTGCAGCCGCTGCACGTCTACGAGGAACACCGTCCCAAACCGTACCGCGAGGCGCCCGCCTCGGAGAAGGGTCCGGTAGCCGCCGGCGCTTACTACCTGAAAATCGTCACCGACGCGGGACTGGAGGGTGTCTACGGACCCGTGGATAAGGAAGCGGCCATCGTGGTGCAGCAGCAGTTGAGCCGCTTCCTCACCGGCAAGGACCCGCTGGCCGTGGAAACGCTCTGGGACCAGATGTTTCGCCTCAACCGGCATTCGCGCCGAGGCCACTTCATGATGGCCATCAGCGCCGTGGATAACGCGCTGTGGGACTTGCGCGGGCGTTACTTCAACGTTCCGGTGTACAGGCTGCTGGGCGGGCCGACGCGCGCCTCGGTGGAAGTCTACGGCAGTTGCCTGGGCTTCTCGGTGGAGCCCCTGATGGCCCGCCGGCGCGCTGTGGAGCTCAAGAACCAGGGCTACCGCCATCAGAAGTGGTTTCTGGCCTATGGTCCCGGTGATGGCGCCGCCGGGCTCATCAGGAACGTCGAGCTGGTGCGAGTGCTGCGCGAAGCGGTGGGCGAGGACAGCGAGTTGATGTTCGATGCCTTCATGGGCTGGGACTACAACTACGCGCTAGCCTGGGCCAAACAGGTGGAGCGTTACCGCCCGCGTTGGATTGAAGAAGCCTTCCACGCGGACAAAATCGAGAGTTTCGCGGCCCTGCGGCGCGCCACCTCCATCCCCGTGGCCTCGGGCGAGCACATCTACAACCGCTGGGAAACGCACGATTATCTGAAGGCCGGCGCTATCAGCATCGTGCAGGCCGACCCGGAATGGTGCGGCGGCGTCAGCGAGTTGGTCAAGATCTGCACCCTGGCCTCGGTCTTTGACGCACAGGTGATACCGCATGGCCATAACATCCACTCCGCGCTGCACGTCGTGGCCAGCCAGTCACCCATGACCTGCCCGCTGGTGGAGTATCTCATCAACAAGATGAGTTACTACTATTACTTTGAAAAGAACGAACCCAAGCCCGTGGACGGACGCCTCGAGTTGCCGGACCGGCCCGGCTTCGGGATTCAGTTTGACGAATCCCGCGTTCAGAAACAAACCAAAGTAACCTGGGACTGAGGCTGGGAACCATGGCAGCTATGGCGATTGCGCGCTCAACGCCCGGCAGCGGGGCGACCAGGCCGACAGACTGAAAGGAGGCCGTTCATGGCCGCATCATCCCTTTTCTCCGGAGCAACGCTCATCACCGGTCTTGCGCTGCTGCTCGGCTTGGCGCCGCCGATGACGCCACAACCCGCACCCGCGGAGCAACCCCGCTCCGGACCCCGCCATGACGCCTGGAAGGTCATCGGACCGGGCGGCGGCGGCGCTCAATTCCTGCCGACCATCAGCCCGCATGACCCCAACCGCGTCCTGGTTTCGTGCGACATGACCGGGTCCTACATCACCCATGACGGCGGCGAAACCTGGCGCATGTTCAACCTGCGGGGTCGCGCCCGGTTTTTTGTCTTTGACCCGGTCGAACCGGACACCATCTACGCGCAATCCATCGGACTCTGGCGCAGCACGGACGCCGGCGCCACCTGGGACCTCGTCTACCCGCGGCCGGAGGCCGTCCTCGGCGTCGAGATGCCCGATGACCACGCCAGCGAGCGCATCATCACTCCCACCGGCACAGCCGAAGCCGTTCTCGCGCTCGCCGTGGACCCTGCTAACAGCCAGCGTCTCTACGCCGCGTTCAACACCGGACGTTCCATTGCCTTGCGCGCTTCCGAAAACTCCGGCCTGACGTGGGCGGAGGTTCGGGAATTTCAGGGAGCTGTGCGCGCCATCTACATCGACCCGTCCTCCCCGCCGGAAGACCGCACGCTGTATGTTGTCCTCGCCGGCACGGTGGCCACGCGCGAGGCCGGCCAATGGCGTACCGGGCCTGCTCCTCCCGGCGTGGAGTCCTTCGCCGACGTTTCGGCCGGCTTCCCGCGCGATGGAGGACCGTTGGTGGTGTACGCGGTCGCCGCGGCGTCCTGGTCCGGCGAAACGCTTTCCGGCGGCATCTTCGTTTCCGATGACGGCGGCGGTTCCTGGCGCAGCGCGCATGACAGCCTCGTAGCGGCCATGCGCCATCCTGCTCCGGCGCCAAGGTTCCCAGCCATCGCCACCTCCCTGCACCACGCCTCCGTCGCTTACGTGTCCGCCGGCAATATACGGCTGGGGAGCGATGAGGTTTCTCTCGGTGTCCTGAAAACCGAAGACGCCGGGCGAAGCTGGAAGTTCGTCTGGCGCGAGGCGGGTGTCAAGTCCCCTCATGTGGACGACGGCTGGATCAGCGAGCGGCTCGGTCCCGGCTGGGGCAGCCACCCGCTCGATTTGGGTGTTTCACCCCGCGACCCCGAACTCTGCTACGGCACCGATTACGGCCGCACCCTGAAGTCCTCCGACGGTGGCCAGACCTGGCGCGCCGTCTACACCGTCCGCGCCGGCGAGCGCGCCTACACCTCTCGCGGCCTCGATGTCACCACGGCCTACGGCGTGCATCACGATCCCTTCGATGCCCGGCGCATCTTCATTTCCTACACGGACATCGGCCTTTTCCGCAGCGAGGACGGCGGCGCGTCCTGGACCAGCTCCACCCTCAACGGCATCCCGCGCATCTGGCTGAACACTACCTACTGGGTGGAGTTCGATCCCGACGTCAGGGGACGCATGTGGGCGGCCATGGCGCGCAACCACGACCTCCCGCGCCCCAAGATGTGGCGCACGCTTTCGCCGTCAGCCTATCAGGGCGGCGTGGCCCGCAGCGACGACGGCGGCCAAAGCTGGGTCACTCTCACCAACGGAATGCCGGAGACGGCCGCGACCCACGTCCTATTAGACCGGCGCAGCCCTGCGCATGCGCGCGTGTTGTATGCCACCGGTTTTGGACGCGGCGTTTACAAGTCAGTTGATGGCGGTGAAACCTGGGTGCAGAAGAACGCAGGTCTGCCGGAGAAGGAACCCTTCGCGTGGCGGCTGGCGCAGGACCCCGAGGGCATTCTCTATCTTGTGGTGGCTCGGCGTTCGGAGAACGCCACGGTAGGGACTTCGGGCGACGGAGCGCTTTACCGCTCGCGCGACGGCGCCGAGTCCTGGGAAAAACTTCCCCTGCCCTTTGGCTTGAACGGTCCGAACGGACTGACCATTGACCCTCGTGACCCCAAGCGCCTGTACCTCTCCGCGTGGGGACGCTCGACGCCGCGTGTGGCTAGCGATGGCGGCATCTGGCTCTCTTCCGACGGCGGTGGAACGTGGCGCGTAGTGCATACCGTGGACCAGCATGTCTACGACGTGACCGTTGACCCGGAGAACCCCGACGTGCTCTACGCCTGCGGGTTCCATTCTTCCGTCTGGCGCTCGACGGACCGAGGTGAAACCTGGAGCCGCATCCGTGGCTACAACTTCAAGTGGGGCCATCGCGTGGTGCCGGATCCCGTGCATCCGGGCATGATCTACGTCACCACCTTCGGCGGCAGCGTGTGGCACGGTCCGGGCGCCGGCGACCCGGACGCCGTGGAGGACATCGTCACACCCCAGCTGCGGCACCACCGCTAACACGTAGGATAGGCTTTCAGTAGGATAGGCTTTTCAGTGGGATAGGCTTTAGCCTGTCCAGCAACAAAGCACACTGACTGCCCTCTGGACAGGCGAAACCGCCTGTCCCACGCGCTTATCCGCCACGTGGCTCATCCTGGGACGGGCTTCAGCCTGTCAACACCCCTTTTCCGTAAGGCAGGCTTTCGAGTCGGACAGGCTTTTCAGTGGGATAGGCTTTAGCCTGTCCAGCAACAAAGCACACTGACTGCCCTCTGAACAGGCGAAACCGCCTGTCCTACACGAATCCTGGCTCACTGTCCCCCGCTGAAGCCCGCCCTCCTGCTGTTCCGCGCCGGTTTGACGAACCGGCTGTCGCAGGCAAAACGCACTCCAAAAACCGCTTGAAGTGAGAGTTGAATTCGCCCCTTTGGTGCGCTAGTATGACTATGCGGGGTGGAGCAGTCTGGTAGCTCGTTGGGCTCATAACCCAAAGGTCGGTG
>JBBIND010000032.1:0-41924 GCA_037444075.1 Acidobacteriota bacterium
CTTCCTGCGAAAGCACGGCGCGGGCTCTTACTACGGGCAGTCAACGGACGAACCTTCCTAGGCAGCTGCCGAGGACGCCGCGGAACGCACGAAGCTCGCGATAGTGCGGGTCAACCGATAGCGCCCGGCGCCGGCCTCAAGGTTGCACGGACTTCCCGTAAGGCGCTCGCCCATGGGACTCCACGGCGTAGTCGCCGGGAGCCAAAGTGATGCCTTCGATGAGTTCTGAACCGAGTAGGATCTGCTCGCCTTTGCCCGGAGCGAGGGAGCGAATCCGGTACAGCGTGTTTTCATCCACGGTGTACCACTCGGGAAACTCATTGAGCCGCACGTAGTTCTTGTCGAGATTGAGCACGCGGCGGTGGCGTGCGTAGTCGAAGCGTATCTCGCGAGGCGCAGGCATGACGAGACTCAGATACAGCCGGTCGCCTTCCCGCACGGCGCCCACTTTCACGCCAGGCGTCCAATGCGCTGGGCGCACGCCTTGGGAAAGCATCAGGGCGTACAGCATGGCCGTGCGGTTGTAGTTCCCTTCCCCGTACCAGTTCTCGATGTGGCCGTCGGGTTTCTGCATGGCCATCATCACTTTCATTTCGGAGTGGATCCAATCCAGCGCCTCGGGAACAGGCTCGCGGTTCACCAGGTACAGCGCGCTTTCGATGGTGTCGGCGTAGCCATCGAACGAACCTAGAGGCATCTCCGGATCGCCTGCGCGGCCCTCCCAGATGTAGTTCCTGTATTTCGGCAGGTTCGAGAGCGCGCGGCGGACCGCTTCCCTGTATCGGTTTTCTCCGGTGCTCTGATAGAAGGTATAAATGGCTCCGTAAACGTAACCCCAATTGTCCGAAAGGCCCGTATTCACGGGCTTGAGAGTGGCCGCATCGAGTTCGTTGTAAAGCATTCCGTCCGGGTTCACGGACTCGAGGATGCGATCCAGCATTCTGGCGAGCACGGGCCTCCATTTCGCCGCGCGCGGCGTCTGCCAGTGGTTTTCGAGCGCGTAGAGCAGCACCAGGCCGACAACGGCCTCGTTGCCGTGATCGCGCAACCTCAGCCGCCCGTCTCCCGAGTGAGCCGTGAAATCCCACTTGCCGCTCGGAACGCCGTGGTTGCCCGGCAGCACTTCTTCGATGTAGGCGTCCGCAATGCGGCGGCCCCAGGCAATGAAGCGCTGATCGCCTGTCATCGTAGCCAGGCGCATGAGAGCCTGCATGAAATCCCCGTTGAGTTCGGAATCCGAGGCGGGCAGTTTGCCAAACCTGGAATCCACGGGCGCTCGCTCCATGGCGTCCGCCACCATGTCGACCATGCGGTAGAACCAGGGAGTTCGTCCCAGATACTCGGTGACGGCCAGCAGCCCGTCCTTGGCGTACTCACCCGCCCCGAACAGGCTGGGTGGCCCGAGCGTGCCTGCGGCCATCTCCAGATTGCCCGGTATGGACTCCTGAACGGTGGTGTAGCGGATCTCGTTGCGCAGCATCTGGAGCAGGCGCCCGCGATAGAGATCAGGATCCGTCAGGTGCGCCGTCAGAATGAGGTACGGGTAGAGATCCGCGCCTGAATTGTGAGGCGTGTAAAGCCGTTTGACGTCTCCGGCGGCGAGGCCGCGGCGGCCGGGTACTCGGTCCGGGAGCAGAAGGGTCTTGCTGTCGGCATGGGCCAACCAGGCTTTCAGCAGGCGTTGCTTGGAAGCCATCACCTGCTCGAAGACGCGCCCGTTTTCACGGGCTTGAGCCAGGGGCGCGGTGTCGTCGGCGGAGGCGAGCAGAACGGGCCAAGCGATCGCGATCAAGAGTGGACGGAACAATTGTTTCCTCCTGAAGGGGCGCGCAATTCTGCCGTCGCGGTTGAACTGCCGCCGCCTTACCTAGGAATCGTAACACCCGGCAGGTTAAACCTCTGGTTCTATCTTGAGCCAGCGGGAGCGAATCCGGCGAGTCTAGCCTGAGCCAGGCGCACAAAAGGAAAGCGGATGGCTCGCAGGCCGCGCTGCATAGGGCGTTGCCTGTAAGCCATCCGCCTGATTGCCGGTCGTTACATCAAACGCGAGAAGTGCCTTGGGCCGAGGCGCTAGGCCTTCGTGACAGCCGGCCACACTTTGCGGATAGCCGCCACGATGTCATCCGTATCCCGCTTCGTGTACTTCGGGTCAATGCCCACGCCCGCGAAGCGCTGCAAGATTGCCAGCGTACGGGGGCAACTCGCCGCGCCGTACTGAATCGCCTTGCCGCGGGGCGAATTCCAGGTGGGCCAGTTGGGGTTCACGGTGGCTTTGTTCTCGATGTAAGGCAGAGTGGGCAGAACGACCGAACCGCCCGGACGCGTGGCCGGAACGTTCTCCGCTTTCATCAGGGCCATGAAGCGCTTGGACTGCTCCGGAGTGTCGAACTTGAGGAAGACCCAGGCTCCGATGTCGCCCTTCGGGTCCGGCATCTTGCGCATCTTGAGACCGGGCAGGTTCTGGATGCCCGCTACCACACGGCGCGCCGCAGCCTGAGCGTCGCCCACTACTCTATCCAACTTGCGCAGCTGCGCCAGCATGACGCCGCCGGTGAGTTCGCTCATCCTGCAATTGCAGCCAACAAACCAGTCCATGGCCGCTTTCCCGACCACCTGC
The DNA here is from genome assembly GCA_037444075.1 of Acidobacteriota bacterium. GTDB lineage: Bacteria > Acidobacteriota > Terriglobia > Bryobacterales > Bryobacteraceae > JBBIND01. Next base: position 2,618 of record JBBIND010000032.1, read on the forward strand.
TCATGCAGCGGACGCAATCCGCCCAGATCATGGAAACGGGCGGCGCGCTCGAACAGGACCACGTCGCTGGTCACCACGCTGCCGCCTTCGCCCGCCGTAATGGTCTTGTTCAGCTGGTGGCTGTAGATGCCCATGGCGCCGAGCGAGCCTAGCGGACGGCCCTTGTAGCTGCCGCCAACGCACTGCGCAGCGTCTTCCAACACCGGAATGTTATGTTTTCTTCCGATCTCTAATATGGGATCCAGGTCAGCCAGACCGCCGAGCAGATGCACTGCCATGATGAGCTTGGTGTTCTTGGTGATGCGCTTCTCGATATCGGTGGGATCGATGTTCAGCGTATCGTCGATCTCCGCGAAGACCGGCAAACCGCCGGCGAGCACCACCGCGCTGGAACAGGAGTGCCAGGTCCAGGCAGGCAGAATTACCTCATCGCCAGGCCCGATGCGGAACGCAGCCATGGCTGACTGCAGCGCCGTCGTGCCGGAAGTCACCGCGAGGGCATACTTGGTCTGCATGCGCGCGGCATATTCCTTTTCGAACGTCGCCACCTTGTTAGGGGGCTGAGCGCCGGGCCCGTACCAACGGAAGGGCCTGCCCGTCTCGATAACTTCCGTTACCTCGCTGCGCTCTTTGTCGTCGTAGTACAGGGTCCCCCAATAAGTTGGTTCAAGGGGCGTCTCTCGGACTGGCTTGCCCGTCTCGGCTGCCAGAGCGGAAGCCGATCCGGCTGCCGCCACCGATGCCACAAATTGTCTCCGGTTCACTTTCTACCTCCGTTCAGTTGGAGTCAGGTTCAACATAATATACCTCATACGGCACTAGCAGGAGGAGTTCCGAGCAACGACCTGGCGCACCCCTGCGCCAGTCGTGCGGGCGGGAGACCATAAGAACCATGCAATCGAGCACGCCTGCAACTCGTCCCGGGAGGAACCAGCAGGCGCGGCGCGGATGCGAAAATGTAGCTCATGCACTTACAGTTCATCACGCTGGCCGCCTGGTTCATGCTGGCGGCAACCGCGGCAGCGCAACCGCGCATGGAGCTCTTGTGGCCCAACGTGGCGCCCGGCGCTCTCGGAACTGAAGACACGGACAAGCCGGCCGTATTCATACACTTGCCGTCGGCTGACAGGGCGAATGGGACAGCCGTTGTGGTTTGTCCGGGCGGCGGGTATGGGGCTCTGGCCATGGATCATGAAGGCAGGCAAGTGGCCGAATGGCTGAACGCTCGCGGCGTGGCTGCCTTTGTTCTCCGGTACCGGCTGGGTCCGCGCTATCGCCATCCGGTGCAAATCGGCGACGCGCAGCGGGCTCTGCGCCTGGTGCGCTCGCGCGCCGCACAATTCGGCGTGGCGGCTGACCGTATCGGCATCTGGGGCTTTTCCGCGGGCGGACATCTGGCATCTACGGCAGCTACGCGCTTTGACCAGGGGAATCCGGATTCATCCGATCCCGTCGAGCGCGCCGGCTGCCGACCGGACTTCGCCATACTGGCGTACCCGGTGATCTCTTTCACAACCGAGTACACGCACAAGGGGTCGTTACGAAACCTGCTGGGCGAGCAGCCCGCACCGTCACTGGTCGCCAGCCTGTCAACCGAGACACAGGTGACCGCTGCAACGCCTCCCACTTTCCTGTTCCACACTACGGAGGACAAAGGCGTGCCGCCGGAGAACAGCGTGCTGTTCTACATGGCTTTACGGCGCCACGGCATTCCTGCCGAGATGCACATTTACGAAAGAGGGCGGCACGGAGTGGGGCTGGCGCCGAGCGACCCGGTGTTGTCCACCTGGGCTGGCCGGCTGGAAGATTGGCTGAGCGTCCGCGGCTTACTCAGAAACAACGCGCCCGCCGGCGACCGTTAGCGCAACACGCGCCTGCGGAATCTGGTCCGGCGCGACGCGCGTGATGTCCCGGTCCAGCAAAACGAAATCCGCCAGCTTGCCGGGCTCGAGCGTCCCCTTGAGTTCCTCCTCGAAGGACGCCGCGGCAGCGTCCCGTGTGTAGGCGCGCAGGGCTTCCTCTACGGTGATCCTCTGTTCAGGCACCCAACCGTCAGGATGCTTGCCATCCAGGGTGCGCCGTGTCACCGCGGCGTAGATTCCTTTCAGCGGCGAGGGTGGAGCCACGAACCAGTCACTTCCGAAAGCGGGCTTGGCTCCCGAATCCAGAAGCGCTCGAAATGCGTACGTGGTGCGGCAGCGCTCGCGGCCGATGACCCGCTCCGCCCAGCGCCCGTCATCAATAGCATGATAGGGCTGCATGCTCGGAATGACGCCCAGCGCAGCGAAGCGTGGGATGTCGGCGGCGTCCAGATGCTGCGCATGTTCTATACGGAAGCGCCTGTCCCGAGGACCATGTTCACGCCGCACTCGCTCGAAGATATCCAGCAGCAGGCGGTTGGCGCGGTCGCCGATGGCGTGTATCAGCAGGTGCAGTCCGGCTTTGTCCGCTCCGGAAATCATCTCGTACAGCCGTTCCGGAGTATTCACGAACAGGCCGCTTTCCTTCGGCGCATCCGAGTACGGCTCCAGAAAGGCGGCTGTGCGTGAACCGAGTGAACCGTCCACGAAGCCCTTCAATCCTCCGATGCGCAGCCATTCGTCACCACGTCCACGACGGGCAACGGTTTCACTCAGGCGTTGCCAGCTGGCCAAGGGCACAGCCGCGTAAATGCGCGTAGACAGGCGGCCCGAGTTCCGAGCGCGCTCAAACACCTCCAGATCTTCCCAACTGCCCATGTGGTGCACCGAAGTGACCCCATGCCCGGCGACGTGGCGCATGGCCGCGTCGAGCGCGCGGTCCAGGCTCTCCGCCGACGGAGCCGGGATGACGCGCTCCACCAGCGCCATGGCGTTGTCCTTCAGAATCCCTGTAGGGTTTCCCCGGGCGTCCCGCAGGATAGCCCCGCCGGGAACTTCCGGCGTCTCCCTGTTCACTCCCGCCAACCTCAGCGCCACGCTGTTAGCGAGAGCCATATGGCCGTCCAGCCGCTTCACCCAGACGGGGTGGTTTGGAGTTACGGCATCGATCCACTGACGGTGGGGCAATTCGCCGCCCCAGGTTTCGTGATCCCAGTCGCCTCCCAGAATCCACTCGCCGCTAGGGAGCCCGCCGGTGAACTGCCGGATGCGCGCCGTGAATTCACGGCGCGAGGCGGCGTCCCGCAGTTGCACACCAGTCAGGCGAAACCCACCTTCGAGGAAATGGACGTGGGAGTCAATGAAGCCGGGGACCACCAGTTTGCCGCCGGCTTCGACGACACGAGTGCCTTGCCGCACAAGGGAGCGAACGTCGTCGTTCGAGCCGACGGCCACAATGCGCTCGCCTTGGACAGCCAGAGCTTCCGCCCACGGGCGCTCCGGCACTCCTGTCCAGACGCGCGCCCCAAGGACGGCCAGTGAAACTGCGGGACGATTCACGGGTTGATTGGCACAGCCTGCTAAGAGAACGCCCGCAAGAGCGGTCAGCAGCCTGGTGTGCATAGTCACTTCATGGGCGAATAGTCCGTGGGATCGAGGTACACCGCCTCAATGCGAGCCACCAGGCGCCCGTCCGCTTCAGAAGCCTGCTGGACTTTGCGCCATTCCGGGTCGTTGCGGAAATTGTTCCACGAGACCTTGGCCGCTTCACGGCTCTTGTGGGCAACGATGTAGATCATCGTGTTTTGCGAGGCGGGCGCTTCCTGCGGCACCCAGTAACCGACGTTCTGAATGCCGTGCTTTTCGAACAGTTTCAGGGTGTGGTTGCGGAAGCGCGCGTGCATGGCTTCGAACTTGCCCTCGTTGGCTACGTATGTCCGCATTTCGAAGACACGATAACGGCTCTCCGTGGCTTCAACGCCCTTGGCCACGAGGAATCCAAAAGCGGCCGCAGCCAGAACTACCAGACCTTGTTTCAAGTGCTTTTTGCGCATAAACCGATTGTGATACGAAACACGGCGGAGTGCAGCAGGCCCTGCTCAGGCGGTGGGCGAGGCGTGAAGCAGGCAACGGCGGACGCCTTCGCGGAAAACTTCGGGCTTGGCCAACAGGCTCAGGACAACGAAAGCACCGGCGGGGAAGTCATAGAAGTAACCCGGCTGAACGAGCACGTCGTGCTCCTCCAGCAGGCTCAAGGTCCATTCCTCTTCCAGCCAAGCCGGTGGCAGCCGAAGCGTGGCGTACCAGCCACCCTCGAGATCCAGCAGCCGGAAGCACGATTGTTCCGCCAACGCGCCGCGCAGGTGGGCCAGATTGGATTGGAGCCGCTCGATCATCTGCCGTTGCAGTTCCCGCCGCAGCGGAAGCAGTTTCACCGCGGCGTGCTGCACCGGCGACCCTGTTGACAGGTATGTGTCAGCGATGAGTTCCAGGCGCGCCATTGCCTCGTGCCGCAAGTCCTCAGACCCGGAGACCGCCACCCAGGCCAGTTTCAACTGTGGCAAACCGGCGATCTTGGAAAGCCCGCTCAGAGAAAAAGTGAGCCCATCTTGACGCGCGGCAAGCGATGCCACACGCTGCGGATCGGAGCGCAGGGCAAAATCGGAAAAGACTTCGTCCGAGATGACGGCCAGATTCCGCTCGCCGCAAAACCGCGTGAGCGCTTCCAATTCGCCTCGCTTCAAGTAGGAACCAGTAGGGTTGTTCGGATTTACTACTACCACGGCGCGCGTTCGCGGGCCAGCAAGTGCCGGGAGCGCATCCACATCAAGCCACCAGCCTTCGTCGTAAGCCAGCGGGTAATGCACCACTCGTAGAGATTCCAGCGAGGCCAGGTACTCAAAAAGAGGGTAAGAAGGGCGCGGCACCAGGATCTCATCTCCAGGGTCCGCCAGCAGTTTGAACAAGTAGGCGTACGCGTCGCTTGTACTCGCTGTCGCCAGAATGCGATCCGCGGGAACCGGGAAACCGCTATCCGCAAAAGAGGCGGAGATGGCTTCGCGCGTCTTCTGTAAGCCCCTGGGATCGGGCTGATAGACGAGCGCCTCTGGCGAGGCGAGCGCACCCAGGATTTCCCGGACGGGGTAAGCGAAACCCGCCTGAGTCGGATTGGATTCCGTCAGATCCAGAACCTCGGCCTTTTCGCGCCTCTTTCGAAACAGGAGTTCAGAAAGCGCATTGGGACGGAGATCCCAATGGGTCCGCGAGGAAAACCAAGCTGGAGTCATGAGCGCCCTATTGTCAGAACCGCGCGTGGCAGTGCAACCCGCTACTGTATCTTCTCGCTCGCCAGCACGCCGTCAGCAATCACACCGATGCAATGCGTGGTGTACTCGAACGGGTCTCCGTCGTAGAGCGCCAGGTCGGCGTCCTTACCCGCCTGCAGCGAGCCGACACGGTCGCTGATCCCCAGAATACGGGCGGCGCCAATGGTCACAGCGCTCAAGGCATCCTCGAAGGACAAGCCGTTAGCCGCGGCGATGGCAGCCTCAAAGAGCACCACGCGCGTCTTCGGCACGTAGCTTTCATAACTGCTTTGCAGGGCGAAGGGGATGCCCGCGTCGCGCAGTCTGGAGGCGGTTTCCAGGCTGAGGTTCTCGGTTTCTCCGCCTGCCCTGAACATGGTCGGATGAAGAATCACCGGGTAGCCTGCGGCCTTGATTTCCTCCGTCACCAGATATGCCTCGGCAACACCGTCCAATACCAGCTTGAGGTTGAATTCCTTACCGAAGCGGATAGCGGTCAGGATGTCCTGCGCGCGATGCGCGGTGATCAGAAGCGGTAACTCACTCTTCAGCACGCGAGCCAGAACCTCCATGCGCAGGTCGCGCGGCTGGTCCTTGGCAGCATCACCGGACGCGCGCTTGCGGTCATACTCCTGAGCCCTGATGAACTCGGCGCGCAACATGGCGATCATTTTGGCGCGAGTGCCGGGCGACTTGCCCTGCTCGGCTCGCCCGCCGTCGCCAATCGTCGCGGCGAGCATCGCCGATGGCTTCATGACGGCCCGCTGCAAACCCGGTCCGGCGGTCTTGACGATCATGGTTTGCCCCGAAATGAGGCTGCCCGGAGCATGACCGGTATGAATGGTGGTAATGCCGTAGTCCCGGAGATAACTCACCAGCGGTTCCCGTGAATTGTAGGCGTCCAGGGCGATCAGATCGGGTTGCACGGCGACGGTGCGCTCGATCTGATCCTGATCGTGAGCCTGGTTCAGGTACCCCGACAGACCCACCACGGTGCGGGCATCGATGAGTCCCGGGGTGACTACTTTGGCGCGCAGGAGCTTGTAGCCGTCAGGCACGCGCGTGGAGGATGCCGGACCGATTAGCTCAATCTTGCCGTCCCTCACCAGCACCACGCCATCCTTTATCGGGGGACCGGCCATGGTGTGGACTGTTTCCCCTCGGACCGCGATTTGCGCCAGGGCGGCCGGCGCGCTGAGGATCACCGACAGACAGAAGCAAAAGACGAACACTTTCCGCATGGTCATCATCCTCATCTTCATTCCCAGTCCTCGTGAGCGTGCATGATGGACGGCCCCTGATCATGACCCGCGCCGTATCCGCCCACGGCGTAGAGCCGGTCCTTCGGGTCGGAGAGGTCGAACACTTTTCGCCCTTCCACCCAGGTCTCCAGGACCTTTGTGTAGACGCTCAGCGGATCTCCGGAGAGAAGCACGAAATCCGCGTCCTTGCCCGGTTCAAGGGACCCGACGCGCTGCTCCAGACCCAGCATGGCGGCGTTGGCCAGGGTGAGTGCCTCGAGCGCCTTGCCGCGGCTCATGCCCGCGCGGACCGCCAGGGCCCCTGCTCGCAGGAAGAACCGGGAATCCGTTACTCCGTCATCCGTGTGAAAGCCCACCAGAGCGCCTGCTTTTTCGAGCGCCAGACCGTTGCCGAAGTGGATGTCTCTCATCTCCAGCTTGCCGCCGGGGCTATCCACCACAATGAGCGAGCACGGCGCTTTCGCACGGGCGATTTCATCCGCCACAATCCAGGCGTCGCTGACATGGTGCAGAACCACTTTGAAGCCGAACTCCTGCTGCATGCGCAGGACGGTGAGAATGTCGTCATGACGGTGGGTGTGGTGGTGCACGATGCGCGTGCCGTCCAGGGTCTCGGCCAGAATCTCCAACCCAAGGTCGCGCGGAGGGCGCTTGGACAGATCATCTCCCGCCTGGCGTACTTTGCGGCGGTATTCATCCGCCTTCACGAACTGTTCACGGACAAGCGCAGCCGCCTTGGCACGCGTACCGGGAAACGGCGTGGCCCGCCGAGGGTTGGTCCCGTTGGCCATCTTCAGCCCCCCGGCGATACGGCCATCCGCGGTGCGCAGCAGGTAATCGTCGATGGAGTCTCCGCGGCGCAGCTTCAGGTAGAGCGACTGCCCGCTTACCAGATGGCCAGAACCCGGCATCACATGTACAGTCGTGATGCCGCCCGCCTGCGCCTTCCGGATGCGCGCGTCGCGGACGTTGATGGAGTCCAGGATGCGAGCCTCGGGCTGAATGGGTGAGCTCGAGTCGCCGCCATCGATTCCCCCGATGTGGCTGTGGCTGTCCACCAGACCCGGCATGATCACCTTGCCTCGCGCGTCCACGCGCTGCGCTCCAGCCGGAATCTGCGTCGAGGAAGAAGGGCCGACCGCAAGGACCGTTGCCCCGCGTACAACGAGCGTGCCGTCCGGAATCTCCGGTCCTGAAATAGGGATAATCCGTGCGCCGGTGAAAGCGATAGCCGCTTCCTGCGCGCCCATGGAGAGGGCGCCTCCGGCGAGGATAAACATAGCGAGAATGATCCTGCTCATGACGTTGCTGTGGAAACTCGAATTGTAGCCCCTCCGAAAGGGCCTGCTCAACTCAAACGGCTCGCGAAGGCTCTGCCATAAGTGTTCAGGCTGAAACTTCGATCTTGACCTGCGTCATGTTGTATTCGAGTGCCTTCAGCTCTTCCCTGCTGGCCTCCAACCTGTCGCGCTCGCCTCGAACGAACCGTGTGTAAGGAGCCATGGCTTCGTCCAGCTTGAAAACGCTGCGGTCGATTTCGCGGTTGAATTGCCCGTTGAGGGAACTCATGAGTTGCTCCCGCAAGGCGGCTATTCTCTCGCGCAGCTCTTTCTTCGCTGTGCGGCGCTTCTGAGGGATGACGAAAAAGCCCAAAGCCGCCAGCAGCCCGGCAGCCAGCATCCCGGTGATGTCGGCGGCTGTCGTGCTGGCGAGCATCGAAACCGCCGCGCCCAGCCCGACCGCTCCCACTTCCATGAGCGCAGCCCCAGCCACGGCAGCCTGCACGGACTCCGCCATGCGGTTCGCCTCGGCTGACTTGTCATAATGCTCCAGCGTTTGCTGCGCAGCCCGGCCTACGGTTTCGAGCAGGCGCACTCGGTCATAGTCAAATCCGCCCGCCATTTGACCCGCGACGCGCTCGCTATGCTCGGTGCGCCGCCGGGCCAGTTGATCCCGCACGTTCTGCCACTGGCGAAGCTCGCTCGACACCATCCAGTCAATGATGTCCTCGACGCGCTTCTCAATCAGCGTAGGCGCGTCCCCGACGACCTTCTTTTCGAAATCGGCTTTGATCTTGGAACGGTTGATCAGGTCCAGAAAACGGGGCAAACGGATGGTGTCCTCAAAGAACTCTTCGCCGCGCGCCTCCAACTCGTGCAGCACGTTCTGTACGTCCGCCAACCGAAGGCGGAATCCACGCTGCATGTCATCCTTGTAGATGGCGAACTCATTCTGGATAGTCTCGATGGTCTCCAGGTCTTGCTTGAGTATCTCCAGGCGGCTGCTGATGACGCCATCGTAACGGTACACCAGGTGGAGCCCCACGCCCAAGGGATTGAGAATTTTGAGGCGGAAGCGCTCCTCTTCATCCAACTTGTTCTGTATGTACTCTTCCAGCGCATCGAACCGGCTTCGCGCCAGTTCGTCCTGCTGTCCGCGCTGCTTGGCATGAAACGCCACGCGGGCAGCTAGTGGAAAGATCTCCGGAACAACGCCTAGCAGTCTTTCGAAATTCTGGCCGACGAATGTCTCGATGCGGACCAGATCCTCGGGGCTTTCCAGGATGTCGATCTTGTTGATTACGACGACGATCTTCTTTCCCCATTCGCGGATCTTTTCGAGAAAGGCACGCTCGCTCTCGGTGAACGGGCGGTCCGCCGAAGTGACGAAGAACACCAGGTCCGCGCGCGGAACATACTCCTGCGTGATGGCTTCGTGCCTGCGCTCAATGGCGTTCGTGCCGGGCGTGTCCACGATGTGGATGTCTTTTAGCAGGGGCACCGGCGCCGTGATGAGGTCCACGGAACCATTGACAGAGGTGCGTTCGAACTGCTCGCCGTGCCTGAGCACCTGGATGCGCGTGGTCGTGGGAGTTACACCCTCCTCCAGTATTCGCTCTCCGGCCAAGGCATTCACGAAGGCGCTCTTGCCGGCATTGAACTCGCCCACCACCACCAGCAGAAACAGATCTTCGAGCTGGCGTATGGAATCCCGTACCCTGGTTTCGTCTTCCGGCGAGACCTCCAGCCGCACCAGAGCGGCACGCACGTCGCCAAGCAGGTCACGCACCTGATTTACTAGCTTTTCCCGCTGTGGGCCGAGCAAGTTACGAATGGCAGGCATTCAAAGCTTAAGATAGCACGCAGCCCCGGGAGACAGCCTCACCGGCTTCGTTTCAGGGACTTCACGTATTGGGGATAGTTGCGGTACACCATGATGTGGAAGGTCGGCTGCTGATTCTCTTCCACGGCATAGAGATAGCCGCGCTGTTTGAGGCTCGCCAGTACGCCGCGCATCCACTCCTGCTCCGCTGCGCTCATCGTGGCTTTGGAAATGTCTAACGTAGCGCCCGTCAGGTGCGAAGAGCGTCTGGGTCCGTGCGCATCGGCGGCATTCCCATTCCGCTCCCCGAGAGCGTTCTGCAAGCCAACCGTCCGCACCAGGCTGGTGACGCGCAACTTCCGCCCGAATCGCGCGTAATACTGCTGGCTGAGCCGGTCCAGAAACAGCTTGCTCCAGGGCCGCAAGTAACTGTAAGAGGAAGGTATTTCCTTGAGATAGTAGTGCCGCGCCTGCGCCGGGACAGGCACCAGCAGCCCCGCCTTGGCGAAGCGGCGCACCATGGCCACATCCCTCATGCGGGACAGATCATCGCTGTCCGCGCGCCGGTTCTGGGTCACCTGAGATTGCTGCGTCGCTCGCAGGGCCGTTGCGCCGGCCTCTCCCGCGGCCAGGAGGCCAAGTCCCGCTGCCAGACACCAGCGGCACGGCCGCACAAGATCCATGTCAACAGAGTAACAGAGCTTCCCTGATGAGCCAAGCTTTTTTCGCAGTGCCCGGAACAATACTGGTACAAGTTGTTCCGGCGAATTCGGGACTCTGCCGGCGGTCTGCTACCAGCCCATCCGCTCCATTCGCGACAGAATCTCCGCGCTGTAATTGTCCATCCGCGCGGGCTTCCGCCGCAGCGGCGCGGGCAGGATGGCGGCTAACCTTGCGCCCTGTTCCCTGCCGATGCCCGCCGCGGAAACACCGTACCAAAAGCGAGCCGCTTCCTCCGCGCCGTAGACGCCTGGACCCCATTCGACCACGTTCAAGTACAGTTCCAGGATGCGCTCCTTGCCGAGCAGCACATCGGCAACCGGAGCCAGCACCACTTCAACCGGCTTCCGCACCAAAGTCCCGCGCGTGCCGAAGTAGAGGTTCTTGATGAGTTGTTGCGTGATGGTGGATGCGCCGCGCATGCCGCCTCGGCGCCGCTCCTTGGCAATGGCGCTTTCAACCTCCTCCCAGTCGATGCCGTGGTGCTGGTAGAAGCGGCTGTCTTCGGCTGCCACCACCGCCCGCCGGAAGTGCGGGGAAATCTGGCGCATCGGCACCAACGTGAACCTCTTGCGGTAGGCCCCCTCGGAAAACCAGCTCTCCAGCCGCCGCTGAGCGTGCAGCGCCGTGAATGGCGGGTCAATCCAGCGCAGCGCGAACAGGCTCGCCGAAAAGGCCGCAAACAGAGCGGCCAGGCCGAGGAGCAGCCCTACGAGCAGACGTCTTCCCCTGCTAGCCTTTCTGGGGCGTTTGGCCGGCACTTCCTCAGCCTAGCAGCCGGCGCCGCCCGCAGCCCGGCTGTCAGCCTATTCCCGAAGGATGCGGCCAGGTGCACGACACAGAAGCCCGGGTTCAAGTACCATGGATTGTGTTGAGACGACTATGAGCAAGCCAAATTTCTTCACGCTTCGAATGATGGTCCCGGCAGCCGCCGTCATCTGCCTGTTGTTGGCCGGCTGCGCCAAGCAACCGGAACCGGCGAAGGAAGCGGCTCAGGAACGAGCAGCGGAACCGGCTCCGGCGCCTCCGCCGCCTCCCGTGGAGGAAGCGCCCGCCAAGCCACCGGAACCCGAACCCAAGAAGGAGACCCCTCGCATGAGTTTATTGAACCCCGGCGCCTTAAAGGACAAGGCCCCGGCCAGCTTCAAGGTACGCGCCACAACCAGTGTTGGAGACTTCGTCATCCAGGTGACGCGCGGCTGGGCGCCCGTGGGCGCCGACCGTTTCTACACGCTGGTGAAGTACGGTTTCTATAACGAGGCTCGGTTCTTCCGCGTAGTGCCCAACTTTGTGGTGCAATTCGGACTCCCCGCCGACCCGGCGGTGGCACGCGCCTGGTCCACGGCGACCTTGCGCGATGACCCGGTCACCCAAAGCAACCGTAAAGGCACTCTGGTGTTCGCCACCGCGGGCCTGAACACGCGCACGACGCAACTGTTCATCAACCTGAAGGACAATGCGTTCCTGGATTCTCAGGGCTTCTCCCCGTTCGGTGAAGTGGTTGAGGGTATGGAAGTGGTGGAGGCCATCTTCAGCGGTTATGGCGAGGCGCCGGACCAGGGCGCTATCACCAATCAGGGGAACGCCTATCTGAAATCCCGCTTCCCCAAGCTGGACTTCATCAAGACGGCCGTCGTCGAATAGCACGGCCACAGGCCGTTCAATGCGGGATTTTGAGAACGCGCTTCAGCGGTTCTCAAAGTCCCGCTTTCTCTTCCAGGCTGCGCCACAAATACCAGCAGGCTACCGAAGCGTATGGCCGCCAAACGCGGGCGTGTTGTTGGATCTCCGCAGGTTGAGGGAGTTCTTCCAGCGCATAGGCCTTCTGGTAGGCCACTCGTATCCCCAGGTCACCAGTGGCCAGCACATCCGGCCGTTGCAGAGCGAACATCAGGAACATATGCACGGTCCAGGGACCTATGCCTTTGACCTGCGTCAGCAACCGCATCACTTCCTCGTCGGGCATCCCGTGCAGCGCGTCGAAGTCCACCTCACCGGAGAGCGTTTTCTCAGCCAGGTCAAGAATGTAGGCGGATTTCTGCCGGGAAAGGCCCAATCCGCGCAGCTTCTCCGCGCCCAGCCGCAGCACATCCTCGGCGTTCAGCCGGCCGTTGCCCGCCATGTCGCTCAGGCGCTTGTACATCGTGGCCGCCACACGCCCGCTAAGCTGCTGAGAAACGATGCACTGCACGAGCGTGGCGAAGTCCGCCGCCTGGTACTCAATCTTGTAAGGTCCGATCTGCTCGATCAGGCCGCGCATGACGGGGTCCGCTTCTTTCAGGTGGTTAAGGGCTCGGCGCATGGAACACTTTGGCTTTCAAACGCATCTATCTATAGGACATTGTAAAGCCATGCGGACACTTGCCCTCATGATAGCCGCCATTCTATGGCTGACGGCCCTGCCCGCTCAACAGCCTGTGCAGGAGCCCAGCGAGGTAATCCGTGTGGACGTGGACGTAGTGAACGTCCTGGTTTCGGTGCGGGACAAGAAGGGCCGCATCATGAGCAACCTGAACCAGGATGACTTCCTCATTTATGAGGACGGCAAACAGCAGCAGATACGCTACTTCGCCCGGGAAACGGACCTGCCCCTTACCATGGGACTGCTGGTGGACGTCAGCAAGAGCCAGGAGAACCTCATCGAGATACAGCGCCGGGCTGCCCGCAGGTTCTTCTCCGAGGTGCTGCGCCCAAAAGACCTGGCCTTTCTGCTGAGTTTCGGAGCCGAAGCGGAGTTGCTGCAGGACCTGACCGGCTCGGTCAGGACGCTTCAGACGGCTTTAGACCGCCTGCGCCTGAATGCCGCAGTGGGCGGCGTTTTGCCCAGCCCCGTGCCGACGGCCAACAAGCCGCGCGGCACCATCCTCTTTGATGCTGTCTACCTGGCCGCCGAGGAGATTCTCCGGCGCGAGGTTGGCCGCAAAGCAGCCGTGCTGATTACCGACGGCGTGGACGTGGGCAGCCGCGTGAACAGGGACACTGCCGTAGAGTCCGCGCACAAATCGGACACCATCCTCTACAGCATCTATTACGTTGACCGCTCGGCCTATGGCTTTTACGGCGTCAGCGATTCCGACCTCAAAAAGATGTCTGAGGAGACCGGAGGACGCGTGTTCAAGGTTGACCGGAAGAATCCGCTCGAGAAAATCTTCACGGACCTTCAGGAAGAACTGCGCAATCAGTACGCCATCGGCTACACGCCTACCAACGCGGCCACAGACGGTTCATTTCGGCGCATCGAGGTGCGCACTCAGCGCCGCGACCTGAAGGTTCAGGCACGGAAGGGTTACTACGCCATCAGGCGGGGACCTTCCTAAGACTGCCGGCGAGCCTCCAGGTAGGACTTTACCGCTTCCTCCAGTGAAGGCATAGGATTCAGTCCCGCCGACTCCATCTTGCTGTTGGACAGCGCCGAGTACTTGGGGCGGACCGCCGCGGTCCGGTACTCACGCTCATTAGTGGCGCGCAATTGCGGCTCCAGACCGGCCAGCCGGAAGATCATCTTCGCGTATTCAAACCAGGAAATCGGCGTGCCACCACCCACGTGAAAGACTCCGCTGGCGCCACTTTCGACGAGGTCGGCCGTGCGCACAGCCAGTTCCGGGGCGTATGCCGGCGATGCTACGTGATCCTCCACTACCCGTATGAGCTTGCCCTCCGATGCCAGGCGCAGCATCAACTCGGGGAAGTTCCCGCGCGCCGTCCTCAAGGCGGCGGGTCCGAAAACGCCGGACGTGCGGATGATCAGCGGCTTCTCAAGGTAAGCCTTCGCGTAAAGTTCACCGGCCAGTTTCGACACGGCGTAAGCCCCCAGCGGATGCGTGGGATCTTCTTCAGTGTACGGTCTTCCCGCCCGGCCATCGAAGACGTAGTCAGTGGAAAAATGCACCAGCCCGGCGTCCAGTTGGCGGCAGGACACCGCCAGGTTGCGGACTGCCAGCGCATTCACGGCGTAAGCCGCTTCCGGCTCCTGCTCGGCGACGTCCACGTGGTTATACGCCGCGGCGTTGAGGACCAGGACCGGGTCGATATCCGCCAGGATTCTCTCCACAACTGGAGCATCGGAAATATCGACATCCTCTTTCGTCAGGCCGACCACGGCATAGCCGCGCGCTGCGAATACCTTCATCAATTCCGCGCCGAGCTGGCCGGCGCTCCCGAAAACCGCGGCTTTCTTGGACATCCTATGGCAGGATAGCGCGAAAACAGATTGGCAAGAAAGCCCTGCGCTCAGCCGCGCAGCCGCCAGCGGTCAGTGGAGAATTCGGCTGTCTCCTCGTTCCAGGTGCCGAACTTGCCGGCCATCTGCCCCCCGTCCACCAGCAGTGTGGCGCCCGTGATGAAGGCGGCTTCTTCGGAGGCCAGAAACAGCACCGCGTTGGCCACTTCCTCCGCCTCTCCGCCTCGCCCCAGAGGGATGTCCCGGAAGTAGTCCTTGAGCACTTCGGGCTGCGTGAAGTAGCTGTCGGTGAGGCGCGTGCGGATCAACCCCGGGCATACGGCGTTGATGCGTATCTGGTAGGGCCCCAGTTCGTTCGCCGCCGTATGCAGCAGGCCCAGCATGCCGGCCTTGCTGGCGTTGTAAGCTGTCAGCCCGGCCTCGCCGTCATAGGAATTCGTTGACGCCATCAGCACGATGGACCCGGAGCGGCGCGGTTTCATCTGCCTGGCGGCGATCTGCACGGTGTGGAATGCCCCGGTGAGATTGACGGCAAGCGTGCGCTGCCAGTCGCTCTCGCTGGCAGTGAGAATCTCCCCTGTCAGCACGCAGCCGGCGTTGGCTACCACCACGTCCGGAACGCCCGCCTGTTCGAAAGCAGCCTCTAGCGAAGTCCGGTCCGAGACGTCCGCCGCGATTCCCCGCGCGCCGACCTTCTCTGCGGCTTCGCCCGGGCGTTCGCTCTCCAGGTCCAGAATCCAAACAGTGGCGCCTGCCGAAACCAGAGCTCGCGCGCAAGCCAGGCCGATTCCGTTGGCTCCACCTGTGACGATGGCAGTTCTTCCTGTGAAATCCAATGGCATGGATATACTGTAGTCTGCCTGCAACGCCCGTGGGGTTCCAGGTTCAGCGGGCGGCGTGCAGATACGGAGGAGAATGTTATGCAGCTCAGCCGGCGCCACTTCCTCTTGACTGCGGGAGCCACTCTCGCCCACGGACAAACGCCCCCGCCGAAGCGCCTGCTGCGCAAAGACAGCTTCTTCGGCATCCACTTCGACCTGCACGCCAATGACAAAGACCTGGCGCTCGGCAGAGATGTGACCGAAGAAATGATCGAGGACTTCCTGAGCCGCGTCCGCCCGGACTACGTGCAGTACGACTGCAAAGGGCATGTCGGCTTTCTCGCCTATCCCTCCAAGGTGAGCACCTCGGTCAACGTCGTGAACGATTCGCTGGCCATTTGGAGACGCGTCACCGCCCGCCGCGGCGTGGCACTCTACATCCATTTCTCCGGCGTCTGGGATTCACTGGCCGTGAAGCAGCACCCTGCATGGGCGCGCGGCCGGCCCGACGGCAAGCCGGAGGAAAACCAAACCAGCACTTTCGGCCCCTACGTGGATGAGCGCATGATTCCGCAGTTGAAGGAAGCCGCGTCCACCTATGATCTCGACGGCGCCTGGGTGGACGGTGAGTGCTGGGCCACCAATCCGGATTACGGCCCTGCCGCCGCGCGCGCATTCCGGGAAGCGGCGGGCATCGAGACGCTTCCCAAAGGCCCCGCAGACAAAGGCTGGCTCGAGTTCCTGGAGTTCAACCGCGAGCGCTTCCGCCGCTATGTGCGGCACTACGTCACGGCTCTGCAGACCTTCCGTCCCGGTTTTCAGATTGCCAGCAACTGGCTCTACACCACGTTTGTCCCGGAGCGCCCCGAACTGCCCGTGGACTTCATCTCCGGCGACTACCTGGGCAACGCCTCCATCTCCACAGCGAGGCTGGAAGCACGCTATTTGAGCTCGGTCGGCAAGCCTTGGGACCTAATGGCTTGGGGCTTTCAAAGCAACCGTACGAACCCGGTCGGCGAGGTCCACAAGCCCGCCGCGCAACTGGAACAGGAAGCCTCCGTAGTGCTGGCGCAAGGCGGCGGGTTCCAGGTCTATTACCAGCCGACCCGGGCAGGCCGAATCGACGAGCGCCACACCGGGGTGATGGCAAAGCTGGCCGGCTTTTGCCGTGCGCGGCAGGCGCTGTGCCACCAATCGGAGACGGTGCCGCAAATCGGCGTGCTGTTCAGTTCGCGGACGCTGTACCGCACCGTGCCCAGGCTGTTCGGGGGCTGGGGCGCCGCCGTGAATCCCGCCCGCGGCATGGTGGATGCGCTGGTTGAGAACCTGTACTCAGTCGATGTGATCCCGGACTGGAAGTTATCCGAGATGGTCTCCGCCTACCCGCTCGTCGTGGTTCCGGACTGGTCCGACATAGGCCAGACGGCGGCGGACGCTTTGCTTTCTTATGCGCAAGTGGGCGGAAATCTACTCCTCGTGGGGGCGCACAATGCGCTGCTGTTCAAGGACGCCTTGGGAGTGCGCGTGACAGGCGAGCCTGCCGACGAGCGAGTCTATGTGCCCGGCAAGGAGGTATTCGCCAACCTGCGCGGTCTGTGGCTCAACGTTGTAGCGGAGGGAGCAAAAGTCATCGAGCAGCGCTACCCCACCTACGACGCGTCCCGCGACGGCCGGTGCGCGGCTACATTGACAGCCTATGGGAAAGGGAAGATTGCGGCCATCTACGGTCCGGCTGGCACTGTGTTTGCCCATACTCATGCCCCCGAAACGCGCCGCTTTATACGCCGCGTGGTGGAACACGTCTTCACTCCTGCTGTGAGCGTGGACGGTCCGCCGACGCTCGAATTGGCGCTTCGCCGCAAGGGGCGGCTTCAACTGCTGCATCTGAACAACGCCACCGGCATGCAGGTGGCGGGCGATTACGCGGCCGTGGATTTCATCCCGCCGGTTGGACCGCTGCGGGTATCCATCCGCATGCCGCGCCGCCCGGCGCGCGTCGCCTTCGAGCCGGGCGGGCAGCGAGTGGACGGAGCCTGGAAAGACGGCGTCTGGAGCGCGACGTTGCCACGCCTGGAGATTCACGCCATGCTTGCGTGGGAGGCCTGAGGGCTCTATGGTATACTTCGGTTGTCCCACCCGTCGGGCCCGTAGCTCAGTTGGTTAGAGCGCTACCTTGACACGGTAGAGGTCACAGATTCGAGTTCTGTCGGGCCCACCATCTGACCTTATGTATCGGCTCTACGCCATTAATGGGGGCAGACCCGTTTGTTGATGCAGAGAAGCTATCAACGCTAGCAGAGAGCTCTACGCCAATAGCAGAGCGGTTCCGTGGCCGCTAAACTCCTCCGCGCGGATACGCCTCTCAACGCCCCCAAGAAATCATGCAGGTCCGCGCGATCCGGCGTCCACTGCGGACGGGAGTCCAGAATCCCGCGCGCCGATCAGGCCGCCATGCTCTTCTGCAACATCAGGTGTCCAACCAACTCGCCTCCCACTCTCAATGGCTATGATCCACCTGAACCAGGAGCTTCGGAGGCAGGCAGACCGAGGGCCAATTCGAGGCTCGCTATCAGAGGCGGAAGGTCTGCTGTTATCGTATCGCATACCCTGTCAAAGTCGATGTCGAAATAGGCGTGGATCAAACGATTTCGCATCCCGACGATGTCGATCCAAGGAACCTGGCTGAGCTTGGATCGGGTATTCGAGCTGACCTTCGAAGCCGCCTCCCCGATGATCTCGAGGCATTTCACCAATGCCAGAGCGAGCAACCGGTCTTGCGCCAAATCTGCAGCTGTGCGCCCGGACGCGAATGTAACAGCTTCCCGCGCTGCGTCCAGCATGTGGAGAAGCCGCGCGCGATCATTCGGCGGCATATTGAATCACCGCAGTGCGGACCACCTCGTCGCGAAAATAGCGGCTGAGTTCCTGGGGTGTCCGAAGGTCAACCTTCCGGCCGCCGAATATCGTGGACAGTTCGCGCTCCATTGCAGCCATCCGCATGTAGCCGACCGGTTCTCCTTGTGCGAACTCCACAAGTACATCGACATCGCTCTCGTCAGAAAAACGGTCCGTCAACACAGAGCCGAAGATAGCGAGTTTTCGAACGCCGTTTCGCCGGCAAAAGCCGGCCACTTGATCCTGTGCGACATCAATGTGCCCAACGGTCATGCCTGACAACATTATTGCCCAACAGTCGGCGTCGGTGGTCCGGGCAGACAGGGGGCCGCAAGGACAGCCTAATCCGTCACACCTGGCTCTTCCTCATCCGATGATTCAAGTAGACTTCTACCAGGGAAAACCCACATCACCGCGGCATCTCTGCCGCCGATACCCTCCTTCCTACGACTGAAATGGTGCTTTTTCAGCCACCTTCTATTTCGCCAGGAAGAACGGCCGGGCGAGTTCAGGCATTCTCTCCCTAATTCCGGCTGCGGAGCGTCAGCGAGTGCGGCAGTGGTCTATGTCAGGGGAAGAAATCAACCTTGGCGGCGCGGTCGGTGGATGACGCCAGCGCTCTGTCCCGTGTAATTAGGGGCGCGCCCAAGGCTTCGGCCAAGGCAAGGTATGCCGCATCGTATGCAGCCATGTTGCGATGGAGTTCCCGGATCCTTGGGAGGAACGGCTGATGGCTGTGCCGGGTCGGCGGGAAATCCCTGGTGACATGCCCTCCCACAGCAACCCGCTTGCGCTTCCGGCCCCTGGTGGGACAACATTGTAGCCTGTGTTCCGCGCCTTGGCCGCGCTAGCGTTCACTCTGATGCCTGCCTGGAGCCAGATGATTGCCGGAGCCAACCTGCCGTGGCACGCCTACGGCGACCTCGGGGGCAACTCATGGGGTTTCCGCGGATTTGCCACCGATGGTTTTACGGCCGCGTTAGGCGCGGGCACGGGAGGCATCCGCGGCGTCCGCCGTGTTGACAATTCCTCGCACGCGGCAGGACCCGGGTTGCTGTTCCGTATGGCCCTCGGTTCACCGCCCGTGCCGCAGCAGAGCGGAGAATTGACGGTCAACCTGGTGAGTCACTTTCCGGCGGGGTGCCCGGCGACGGCCAATGTGACGCATTTCAACCTGGAGGGCGTGGAACTGCGGGCGCAATTGTGTATTCCTCCAGGCGGCTCGGGCTGGCCCAATCCGCCTGTCTGGTTTCAATTCGTTCTGAAATCGGAGACGGGGGGCGAGTATCACACTTTACTTTCGCCGCCGGTGGCACTGGAGCGGGCCTGGGAGGGAAGTTGCGCGGACTTCACCTTCCGCGCGGCCTCACTCGGACCTGGCGAGCGCACGGCGCGGTTTGACGCCGGCCGCGTGGTGATGGCCGGAATCCGGCTCACAGCCAACGCGCTTGCGGGGGCGCCCGTGACGGGTGAGTATCTGCTGAAGAACCTGGCGATCCTCACGTCCCCTCCCATTGCATTCGACTTCGCCTCCTCCACGCTCGAAAAGGACTTGCGCGCCATCGGCGCGCTGGCGCGACTGGCGGGCGCGGCGGTTTCCGTAGCGCGCGTGTTTCTGTTTGTCGACGGGCGCAGTGGCATCTTGTGGGGTCCTGACAGCACGTCGCCTTCGCTCGACACGGAAACGGTTTTCCCGGACCTGGACGCCCTGACGGACGCCGCCACGCGGGCCGGGGTACAGATCCTGCCGGTGCTGTTTGATTACCAGTGGGCCAACCAGGCGCGGGTGGTCAGCGGTGTTCAGTTGGGCGGGCGCGCGCGGAGCATCCGGGACCCCGCACGGCGGCGGGCTCTGCTCGATGGCGTCGTCCGGCCGGTGCTGCAACGCTACGGCGCCCACCCGTCCATCCTGGCCTGGCAGGTGATCAACGAGCCGGAATGGGTCACTCGCGGAGTGCCCGGCTACACCCCCAATCCGGCGACGCGCGACGCGGTGGAACTGGCCGAAATGCGAGCTTTCATACGAGAGACAGGGGACGCAGTCCGCGCCCTGACTCGCCAACCTGCCTCGGTGGGCAGCGCCCGGCGGATTTGGCTTCCACTCTGGCGTGACCTGGGCCTCAACCTGTACGCGTTCCACTCCTACGATTCCGACAGTGCGGAGCCGTTTCCGTGGCGGCGCGTCGAGGAGCTACATCTCGACGGACCGGTGCTGGTAGGGGAAGTGCCGACAGCGAACACGGCTCGCCGGCCGGGCGACTACCTGGCCGCCGCGCGCGCAGGCGGGTATGCCGGGCTGCTGTATTGGAGTTGCCGCGCTAGGGACAGCGCCACGAGTTTTGCGGGCGCAATGGCCGATCTGAACTCGCGGCTGCCCCTGGCGGACGCGAACGGCTTATTGAACGCCGCATCGTACGCAAGTGGACGGCCGCTGGCGCCGGAGGCCTGGTTCACGCTGTTCGGCGCGAACCTCGCGGCGGAAACGGTGTTGGCCTCACAATCCGCGTTGCCCGAAACACTGGGCGGCGTCGCGGTCGAATTAACCGACAGCGCCGGCGTGGCGCGGGCCGCGCGGCTTTTGTTTGTCTCGCCCGGACAGGTAAATTTCCTGACACCGCGCAACCTGAGCCCGGGACCGATGCGCGTCACCCTAAGCCGCATCGACGGGGGGACAGCCGAGATAGCCACTACGGCAGCCGCCGTATCGCCTGGCCTGTTCGCCGCCAATGTGAATGGTCAGGGTCCCGCCGCGGCGCTGATCGCACGCGTGCGCAACGGATGGGTAACGGCCACCGAACCGGTTTTCCGTTGCGGGGCAACTCCCGGAAGCTGCACGCTTGTCCCGGTCGAGTTCCGTGAGCCGGACGAGGTGCTCATACTGATGCTGTTTGGAACGGGCATCCGCCACCAGACAGCCGGTGCGTTGACTGTGCGCATCGCGGACCAGACGCTGGCGCCGGCATACGCGGGGGCGCAGAATGAATTCGCGGGGCTGGACCAGGTGAATGTGGAACTTCCGCGCACGCTGGGGGCGAGAGGCCGCGTGGAAGTCAGCGTGGAGGCGGGAGGGCAGCGGTCCAATACTGTGACGCTGGAATTCCGCTAGGCTTCGCGCCGGGCCAGCCTGACCCCTCCCGCCCGACTAAGCTATTTTCTGAAGTCCGGCAGGCGCACGATTTCGCCGCCACGCAGGGCGGATTCGTGGGCGCAGATGCCTGCCATCGTCCAGTTCACTGACTGGTAAACGTCCGGGAACGAGGGCCTTTTTTCGATGATGCTCGCCACAAACTCGTGCGCCAGATGCGGATGGGAGCCGCCGTGGCCCCCGCCTTGGGTGAAAGACAAGTGCTGGTGTTCATCGGCGTCATACACGCCTTTGGTGGTGAAGCGGCGGATTGGCTCGGGCAACAGGTGAGCGTAGTCGGGAATGGTCACCTTCTCAGTGGATTCCCCGCCGGTGTGGAGGACAGGCTCGTCGCCTTCGGCGAGTTGCCACTCGAAGGACATCTTCTCGCCATAGACGTCGAAGCTCTCGATGTACTGCCGGGCGGCGTTGAAGAGGAAGCGCGTGACTTCGAAGCTCAGGTCCTGGCCGCGCACCTTGAAATGCGCGCTCTCAAAGGAGAACGGAGAGCCGTACTTTTCCACCAGATTTGGAGCGATGCGCCCGGAACCGAGGCAGGAGACGTAATCCGCCTCTCCGTTGACAATGGCGAGGCAGGGGCTCACGCAATGCGTGGCGTAATGCATGGGCGGAAGGCCTTCCCAATAAGACGGCCAGCCCTCCATGTTCTGCAGGTGGGAGCCACGCATGAACTGGATGCTGCCCAGTTTGCCCGTATCACGCAACTCGCGCACGTAGAGGTATTCGCGCGAGTAGACGACCGTCTCCATCATCATGTAGTTCTTGCCCGAGGCAACGGCGGCCTTGACGATCTCTCCGCATTCCTCCACCGTCGTGGCGGCAGGCACGGTGCATGCCACGTGTTTCCCTGCCTTGAGCGCCGCAATGCTCTGCGGGGCGTGCAGATGGATGGGCGAGTTGATGTGCACCGCGTCGACATTGGGGTCCGCGATCAGGTCGTCAAAGCTCGTGTATCGTTTCTCCACGCCGAAGTGATCGGCAATCTCGTCGAGACGCTGCTGCGTGCGCTGGCAGACGGCGTACATGTTCGTGTTGGGGTGGCGCTGGTAGATGGGAATGAACTCAGCTCCGAAACCTAATCCGACGATGGCGATGTTGATCTTATCCGCGGGCATGATCTCCTCCTGTGGCTGGGCCGGTGTTCATTGTATTGCAACGGAAGGATCGGTGGAACCATCACCGGAAGGCTGCCGCCAGGCTCGTTTCGACGTAAGGAGCCGGTGCACTCAAAACCTGCCGCCGGCCCGGTAGAATAGCTCTCTGTGCGTCGCTCCTGGCTGGTTGTCGCGCTGCTGATCTTCACTGTCACACTCGCGTTCCGTCTCTGTCACACAGGCATCCTCTGGGTGGACGAGGCCTACGGATTGTCCGCGGCGGCGCGATTGTTGCAGGGCGACGCTCTCTATCGCGATGTCTGGTTTGATAAGCCGCCCCTTTACGCTTGGATCTACCTGCTGTGCGGAGCCCATGCGGGCTGGCTGTTGCGCGTTCTGGGAGCGCTGTTCGTTACCGTTTGCAGCCTTCTCGCGGGCGGCCTCGCGCGACGGCTATGGGGCGCGGCCGAAGCTCATTTGGCGGCGCTGCTCGTCTGTTTCTTTCTAATTTTTGACCATCCCGTGTCCACGGTGCCGCTCGCCCCGGACCTGCTCACCATCCCCTTTGCCTTGGGCGGCGTTTGGGCAGCCTTTGCGGGGCGCGGCCTCACGGCAGGCGTTTTGGCCGGAGCGGCGCTGTTTGCCAACGCGAAGGCTCTCGTCCTGCTTCCAGTGATCATTCTCTGCCATCCGCGCGGATGGCGGAGAGTTGCGGGAGGATTTGTGGCGGCCATTCTGGCGGGGTTGGGCGTGCTCGCCGCGCAAGGCGCGCTGACTGCCTACATTGAGCAGGTGTGGCGGTGGGGAGCCATGTATTCGGCTGACACGCCGGTCGCCAACCCCATCGCGGAAGGCATCCGAAGGACGCTCAACTGGGCGGGTTTCCACGTGGCGCTTATCGCTGGCGCGGGCGTGTATTGGTGGCGCCATCGCGACCGCACGGCGGCCCGGATGGCCTTCTGGCTCCTGGCAGGACTGGCTGCCGTGGCTGCCGGATGGCGCTTCTACCCGCGTTACTATGTCGCCCTCCTGCCCGTTCTCGCGGTGGCAGCCGCACGAGGCTATCGCCTGCTGGCGCCCCGCACGCGGCTGGCTCTGCTGGCCGTGACGCTGGCGCTGCCGCTGATCCGTTTCGGCCCGCGCCAATTGGCTCTGGCCTACAACACCGCCACTGCGCAGCCGCATGAATGGAGCGACCTGACCATGTTCGACGATTGCCGCGCAGCCGCGGCTTTGCTCCGGCAGCACGCCCGCCCCGGCGACACGCTGTTCATCTGGGGATACCGCCCTGAATTGCACGTGCTGGCGCGCATGCCCGCCGCCACGCGGTTCATGGACTCACAACCGCTGACAGGCGTCATCGCGGACCGTCACCTGACACGCAGTGACGCCACCGCGCCGGAACTTGCCCGTTTCAACCGGCTGGAACTCAGCGCCGCTAGGCCCGCCTTCATAGCGGACGGTCTGGGCCCCTACAATCCAGCCCTGGCCATCACCGCGTTCCCGGATTTGAGCGGCTGGCTGGAGCAGTATGAGCCGGTGGGCTCCACTGCGGGCACGCGGATTTACCGCAGAAAAGCCTCGCGCTGAACGCCGGACCGGAACGCGCTATGCTAGCGTCTGCCGCCATGCCCACCTGAGGCTGCGGCGCCGCAGAACAGGAATGAAGCGCCTCTATCGAAAGCTCCTGCGGCGGATCATACCGCCCCGCACCATCACGCGCGTCAACTACCTGGCGCACATCGATGACCGCCTGCTGGACGCCGAAGCGGCACGGGCGGATCTGGCCGAAGCCTGGCTGAGAGACCGCCACCCTTCCCTGTTCGCCCAACCCGGGCCGGATCACCCGGAGTTCAGCATCTACTCGCAAAACGGCGAAGACGGGATCCTGCTGTGGCTGCTCGAACTCACCGGCGCACCGGCCAAGACCTTCATCGAGATCGGCATTGAAAACGGCCGCGAATGCAACACCGCCGTACTCGCGTTTCTGCTCGGCTGGGACGGACTGATGCTGGAGGCCAATTCGCTCGGCGTGGATCAGGCGCGGCGGCTGGCGGCTCGCCTGCTTGAGCGCAAGGCGAACCACGTGGAAATCCGCCAGGCGTTCGTCACCGCGGAAAACATCAACGCGATGATTGAACAGGCGGGCTACGGCGGCGAACTCGGCGTACTGTCCATCGACGTGGATGGCGTCGACTACTGGCTCTGGAAGGCGGTGAGCGCCGTGCGGCCGCGCATCGCGATCATCGAGTACAACGCCTCTCTGGGGTGTGACCGCGCTGTTACCGTCCCCTACCGGCACGATTTCGATTGCCGCCGGAGCCATCCGAGCGGGTTCTATCACGGGGCCTCATTGCCTGCTCTCGAACTCCTGGGACGCCGGCTCGGCTATGCGCTGGCGGCAGTGGATTCCGCCGGTGTGAATGCTTTTTTTGTGCGGGAAGACGTCTGCCCTCAGGCGCTCCGCGGAAAGACCGCCGCAGGGCTGTTCAGAAACCACTTCCAACGGACGAAATCGCGTTCTCCCGCCGAGCAATGGAAACTGATCCGCCACCTTCCCTTCGTGCAGGTGGAAGAGGACCTGGGAGAAAGCGAACCACAGGCTACCGAAAGCGTTGCGCCGGAACGGCCGGAGTAGCGACGGAACTCCCCGCCCAGGTTCGTTTCCCGTATTCGTGGAGAGAATTTGGCCTGGGCCTATGCTTGAGCCGAACGCTGGAGGCAGGCGTAGGCACGCCGCGCCACCACTAACTCCTCGTTTGTTGCCAACGCGACCACGGCTACCTTTGAGCCGGACCCTGACACCAGGCGGTCGCCGGAACCCCTCTCATTCAGTTCGCCGTCCAGTTCAACGCCCAGGAATCCCAGGCCCTCGCAGCAAGCCTTGCGCAGGCGCGCGGAGTTTTCACCAATGCCGCCAGTGAAC
Source organism: Acidobacteriota bacterium (assembly GCA_037444075.1). Classification (GTDB taxonomy): domain Bacteria; phylum Acidobacteriota; class Terriglobia; order Bryobacterales; family Bryobacteraceae; genus JBBIND01. The sequence continues at coordinate 27,927 of JBBIND010000032.1, forward strand.
GCAATCGCGTCCAAACCGCCCATGGCGGCGGCATAAGCACCGATGGTCTTCCTCACCTGATAGCTGAAGACTTCGAGCGCGAGGGCCGCGTCGCGGTTGCCCTGCGACGCCGCCTCCTCGAGGTCACGCACGTCGCCGCCCGCCACACCGGAGAGTCCCGCCAGACCGCCGCCCCGCGCAAGTTGACGGCGCACTTCGTCGATCGGCCAACCCTCGCGCTCCATCACGTAAAGCACGGCGAAAACGTCCAGGTCTCCGTGGCGCGTGGCATTTTCCAGCCCGGATTGAGGCGAAAAGCCCATGGTGGTGTCCACGCTCACGCCGCGGTCAATGGCGCACATCGACGAGCTTCCGCCGAGATGGCAGCTCACCAGCCGCAACTGTTCGCGCGGCTGCCCCACCAGCTCGGGAGCGCGCCGGCTTACGTATTCGTGCGATGCGCCGTGGTAGCCATAGCGTCTCACACCGTGCCTCTGCCGCCATTCAGCCGGCACGCCGTATCGCACCGCGTGCTCCGGCATGGTGGCATGGAATTCCGGTTCGAAAGCCGCCACCAGCACTGCCTCGGGCAGCGCCTCGCGGAACGCCCGGATACCCGTCAGGTAGATGGCGTTGTGCGCGGGAGCCACGGGCAGGAACTGCTCCAAGCCAGCCAGCAAAGCGTCGTCGATGAGAAACGTCCCACAGTAGTCAGGGCCTGCCAGTACCGCCTTGAAAGCCACGGCGTCTATGCGCGCATCACCTGTATCCATCTGCCGGATGGCCTCCCGGTAGTCCGTGACACGCTCCAACCGCCCCCGGGCCGCCATCCTCTCGGAGGGCATTTCGAGGAGTTGGTACTTGAGGGACGTGGAGCCGAGGTTGGGGACCAGAACGTTCATCGGAATCTGTATTGGCTGCGAATCGCGTTCACGTTCTTCTGAGCTTGCGCCTGAAATGGGCTCTTAATGGCCGCGCACTGTTGGCTGAAACGCAGGGCATCGATCAGGCGCGCCTGGTCCGGACCCTTTTCTCCCATGCGGAAGTTGGCCACGCCGAGATAGAACAGCGCGGCAGCCAGCAACTGCTCGTTGTGCTTGATGAGGGGCAGCGCATCCCGGAGTTCGTCATCCGCCTGCGAGTGGCGGCCGTTGCTGCCGTGCGTCACTCCCGCCATCCAGTGGCCCAGCCCCACGGACACGCCCTTCTTCTTCTCCCAATCCTCCGCGCTGACGCCCTGCGGCGCAGGTTTGGTCTTCATCACGTCGACCAGGCGCTTGGAGTAGGACAGAACTTTGTCGTCGTCCTTCTTCTGGTTCATGTGGTAGTCAGCCAGCGCCAGCAGCATGTCCTCGTTGTCTGGATCAGACGCCAGCACCTTCTCGGCCACCTGCGCCGCTTTCTCATGCGCCCCAGTCTGCTTCAGCGTCATGTAGTAGGCGGTGCGGAGCTGTTGGGCGTACTGGCCGCCCGGATTCCGCTGCTCCAGCGTCTCGAACAGCTCGACGCGCTGGGCAGGGTCCTGCACCTGCGCGAAGGCGGCAAACAGCGCGTACTCCGCGTAGACATCCACCTGCTTGGCGAAGTCCACGCGGCGCTTCCACTCGTCTTCCTCTTCATCCTCGGACTTCGTGGAGGCGGCTTCTTTTCTGGCCGCCTCCGAGGTCAGCACGGCCCATTTCCTGATCTGGGTGGCGTCTTTCAAAGCTTCCGCGGATTTGAGCGCAGCGTGCGCGCTTTCCACGTCGCCGGGGTCAGCCTGCAACAGCTTCTCTCCGGCATCCAACACTTTGGCGTGTTGCTCCTGTTTCGAATAGCCGGCGAGCAGCTGCGCGTAAACCCAGGCTTTTGCCTCGTGGTTCGGATACTGTGCTGCAAACTTCTCGAGCAGCCCCAGTTTCGCGGAGGCGTCCTCTTCCTGCCCGATTTGCTGAAGCATCTGGCCTTCGGGCGTCTCCGTGTTGATGGTTGCCAGCCTTTGGCGCTGCGCGGCGCCGGGCAGCGCCAGCAGTGCCATAATCGTCACTAGGCAAATCAGTCTCATCGTCCCTCTCCTCTCCAGGAACCAATCCCGCATCTTTCTCACCCCCAGGCAGCCGGCGGCAATCGACTGGAACGGCTGGCCGCGCCTGCCCGGCGGTTACCCGCTCAGAACGGGTGTATTATAAAACATAGTTTTCAGTCCGGACACACCTGCGGTTTCAATCCAAGCTATTCTTCATGCTGGCGGCCATGCTTTGCCTCGGTTTGGTGGTTTTCGCCAACAACGCGGCGGTCGCCGGTACCTGGCAATGTTTCTCCACTACGCCTGACGGCGTCAGCCTCGCCTGGAATCTTCGCGTGGCTGAGCAGGACGGCAAGCTCACCGGCATTACCTTCAGCGACCGCGGAGAAACGCCCCTCGTGGACCCGAAGCTGGAGGGTGAGAACTTCAGCTTCAAGGTCCTGCTGGGCCAGGAGTACTTAGAACTCGCGTTGAAGGTCGCCGGAGACAAGCTGGAGGGCACCTGGAAGGGCGGCGGCATGACCGGCTCCGTCAAGGGTACACGCCAGTCCTAGCGTGCTGCCAGGAGGAGGCGAGCCTGCCTCCTCGTCCAGTTCCCCCATTCGTTCGCTGGTTCTTCCCGCCAGGCGGGAGAGAGGTGAAACTGCGTCCAAAGGGCTTCTTGCGAGCCTCGCCAAGACGCCCCCTGCCCGGCTCGCACGGCGAGCGCGGACTCGACAGACCGGCCGGCGACGGAGCCTTCCCCGCAGCACGCGCCCCCAAGTTTCGGTACCATGTGCAGGAGGTAAGTGTTATGAAACGACGCGATCTATTGAAATCCATCGCTGCACCCGCCGCGGGATTGACCATTCTCAAGAGTGGGACGCTGCGTGGACAGAATGCCCCGAGCAACAGGCTCAACATCGCCCTCATAGGCGTCTGGGGCCGGGGAACGGCATTCTACAACGCCATGCTGAATGAGAACGTGGTGGCGCTCTGCGACGTCAACGAACTCCGCCTCAAGGAGGCCGTGGAACTGTTCCCCAAGGCCAAGACGTACTGGGACTGGCGCCGCCTGATGGATCAGAAGGACGTTGAAGCGGTGATCATCTGCACCGCGGACCATCATCACGCCTTTATCTCGAACTGGGCCTTGAACCGCAACATGCACGTGTTCTGCGAGAAGCCCCTCGGCATCAGCGTGGAGGAAGCCCGTGTCGTCCGCGCGAACTATCTCCAGCGCAAGGCCAAAGTGGCCACGCAACACGGCACGCAGCGCCACGCCTTCCCCAACTTTGAGCGCATACGCGAGCTGATTCTGGACGGCGCCATCGGCGAATTGAAGACCGTGCACAGCTGGGACAGCCGACAGCTGCCCAGACCCGGCTACCCCGTGGCGGAAGGCCAACCGCCCGCTCACTTCCACTATGAACAGTGGATCGGCCCGTCCCCGTACCATCCCTACAGCCCTCAGTATTTCGGCGGCAGCTCCGGTCTGAACTGCCTGTTCTGGAACATGTACCGGGACTTCGGCGTGGGTCAGATAGGGGACATGGGCGCTCATACCATGGACCTTGTGTGGAACGCTATCGACGCCGGCGGTCCGACGGCCGTCGAAGTCGACGAGGAAGTGACCGACAAGTATCACCCCGACATCTGTCCGGTGAAACTGAAGGTGACCTTTGCACATCCCGCCAACAGTTGGCGCGGGCCCATCGACGTCGTCTGGTATCAGGGTGGTCTGAAACCGGATGCGCCCAAAAACTACATCGACGTGAACCGAGTCGGCAACGGGGCCATTTTCGTGGGGACCAAGGGCAGCATCTTCGCGGACTTCTCCAGCCGTCTGATCATCCCCAACAACGACGACGGCGACCTGACTTACTATCGCAGGCGGAGCCCGGAGCAACTTCTGCCGCTGGTCGGCGGAACAGGGATACCTTCTCAGGCTCCACCTCAGGCAGCGCGGTCCGGCCGCCCCGCTGCACCGCCCAAGCAGCGTCCGCTGCCGGCTGGGATGACCTCGATGCCGAGCCCGCAACCGGGACCGAGCGGCTTCCCGTCGATCCAATTCCTGGAAGGCGGCGTGCCCGCTGCTCTGGGCATGCCGAACGAGAGCGTGCAGGCTCTGGTTGAGGCTCGGAAGCGGGGTGAAACGGGACCGCGCCGCATCGATCCATTCCAGGCGGAGTGGATCGACGCCTGCAAGGGCAAGAACAGCAACCTGGTGCTCGGCACCAGCAGCAAGACTCACTGCGATTTCGATTACTCGGGAACGATGATCGAACAGATGCTGCTGGGCCTGGTGGCACACCGCGCCGGCAAGCGGCTCGAGTACGATCCGGCCACCGGCCGCGTGACCAACGCCCCCGAAGCCAACGACTACCTGAAGCGGCAGTACCGGCCCGGCTGGACTCTCAACGGCTGATGTCCCGGTAGCTCTGCGAGTTAATCGTCTCTGCGGCCGCCTGCGGGTGGCCGCAGCAGGCGGTATTCGATCTTGCGCAACCCGCCTGTGCTCGCGTAGGCCGCAAAACCTAGCGGCGCCGAGAGCTTGATATCCCCGAACCGCAGACCGATGCTGCGTCCGCCGGTCTCGACGTTGATGATGCGGTCCTCGTCGATCCAGGCCATGATGCGTTCGGCGGTTACACGCAACCGCAGAGAATACCAGCGCCCGTTTTCGAAATTGAAGTAGGTCCTGGTTTCATTCTCCGAGGCATCCCGGTCATCCAGGCTGGAGAGTCCGACGATGTCGCCACCCCACCCGCCCGTCACCCACGTGCAGAAGGAATCCTCGACCGGGAAGGTGAGGCTCGCGAAGAAATCGCCGCCGCTCAGGCGCGCGCCCTCGAAGCGGATTTCGTAGTCAACACTCGGGAAAGAGCCGGTCCAGTTGATGCCCGTCAGCGGCTTCCCGCCTTCCAGAACAATGCTGCCGTTCTCCACGCGCACGGCGCCGCGCTCCTTGAAGGGAGTCTCTTTCCAGCCCTCCAGCGTCTTGCCGTCAAACAGAGGCCGCCACTCGCCGACTCTGGATTCGGCACTGCCGGTTGTTCCGGCTTGGGACGCCGCGGAACCCGTGCCCTGAGTTGTTGCAACTCCAGGCAAAAAACAACCTAGTGTGAACAGCAAGACGACCGGAGACCATCTCGCTACAGGAACGTTACGCTCGAGCTGCATTTTGTTTTGGACTATACCACGGGCAGCGGTCCGCCGATTGACCCGCTACAGCAACATCCTGCGGCCCGCCGCAGTTGCGTGATTGCCGGCGAAAGGACGGCGCGGAGCGTCGCGGCCCCTTCCCTCAGCGCGGAGACTGCCTGCCGGCGGGCGTGTCAGGGAGTCGGCCCCAGCCCCAAGCGCTGGCGCACGAGCGCGCCGATGTAGTACTGCATGAACTCGTCGCGTTTGGGTTCCAGGCAGACCTCCACGGGTTTTCCGCGCACGGCGTCGATGCGCGTGAAACCCTGGTCATCCACGATCAGCGGCAGGGTTTCTTTCTTGCCGAAGAACGCCCCCGGACGCGCGGTTTCCGCGACCGCCAATTGGTCATGCAACGTCATGCGAGCCTGGGGCCCGCTCAACCACAACCTGTACAGCGCTTCCAATGCCTGAGTGAGCGGAGTCGCGTGTTTGCGAACCTGTTCTCTCTCCTCGTCCGACAGGCGCACGAGTGTTGTGGCATCGAGCGGCACGATGGTCAGCGGAAGCCCGGCGCCATACACGAGCTGAGCGTCGGGTATGGCAGCCCTCACGTTCCATTCCGCAATGGGCTTCGGGTTGCCGGCTCGCCCGTAAATGCAGCCGCTCATCAGCACCACGCGCTTGACGTACTTGCCGAGGTCCGGCTCGAGCCGCAACGCGTCGGCGACGTTCTCGAGCGGCCCCACGGCCAGCAGCACAATCTCGCCGGGATATCGCTTCACCTGCTCTACGATGAAGGCTGCCGCGCTCTGAGAAACCGGCTTGAGCGCCTGGAAATCCTCGGCCCAGGTGAACTGATAACTGAAGCGCTCATTCGTCTTGCGTCCAACGGCCACGGGGATGTTGTTCCGCCCGGTGAGGTGGAGCATTTTGCAGGCTATGGGCGCGCGGGGGGGCGTGTTGCCGTGCGAGATGGTTACTCCGACCGGTTCGAAACCCTCGTGGGCGAGCACAAAAGCCAGCGCCCAGGCGTCGTCAATGTCATCACCGATGTCGGTATCCAGAATCACTTTCAAACGGCTCTGCTGTGCCGTGAGCGACACCGCGAAAGCCAGTGCAATCAGGAACAAACAGCTTCGTGCCAGATACATCTCATCTCCTTTGCTTTCCTGGGGCCGTTCCGCGAATTGTGTACGCAGTGGCCTCGGACAATTCTAGCTTACCGGAGTTTCCTATCCACTTATTCCAAACTCTGACTAAGTTGCGGCGCGGTGGATGCTGTATACTGAAAGGCATGCTGGGTTACAGGGGGAATCGTTCATAGCGCCGCATGCCGCAGATCTTTGGAAAATCTTCAGACAAGATCCTCAAGTCAGTCATCGCAGGAATAACCCTGTTAGTTGCAGCCGCAGTGTTGGCTCTGGCCTACTACACTCACCCTGACGTAGCTGATACAGGTTATGCCCCGATCCAACCTGTGGCGTACAGCCACAAGTTGCATGCTGGCGACCTCGCCATGGACTGCTACTACTGCCACTTCGCAGCGGAGCAGTCGGCGCATGCAGCCATTCCGTCAACGGCGGTCTGCATGAATTGCCACGCCTCGGTGAAAGCGGATAGCCCGCGCCTGGCTTTGGTGAGACAGAGCTACGATGCGGGCCAGTCCATTCCTTGGGTGAGAGTGCACCGGCTGCCCGACTACGTCTACTTCAACCACCAGGCTCACGTTGCCTCGGGCGTGAGTTGCGTGAGTTGCCACGGGCGCGTGGATCAGATGGAGGTTGTAAAACAGGTTGAGCCGCTCAGCATGGCTTGGTGCCTGGATTGTCATCGGAACCCCGATGCCAGACTCAGGCCGCCGGAGTTCGTGACGCGCTTGAGCTGGAGGCCTGACGAGGATGCCGCAGCGTTGGGCCGGCAACTGCGCGAGGCAGCCGGGATCAATCCTCCAGTGCATTGTTCGGGGTGCCATCGATGACGCCGTCGGGACAGAACTACTGGCGCAGTCTGGATGAGCTGGCGGGATCGCCAGGCTTCCGCAACTGGGTGGAGCGCGAATTTCCACGGCTGGCGTCAGAGCTGCAGAGCAAATCCACGCGGCGCAAGCTCCTGCAACTGATGGCGGCTTCTTTTGGGCTGGCGGGATTGACAGCCTGCCGGCGCCCCGAAGAGAAAATCCTGCCCGCCTCGCGAACAGCCGAGTACAGGATTCCTGGCAAGCCCGTGCACTACGCGACCTCCATGAACCTGGGCGGTTGCGCCACGGGCCTGATCGTGGAAACGCACGAAGGCAGGCCGACCAAGATCGAAGGCAACCCGCTGCATCCGGGCAGCCTGGGCGCGTGCAGCGCTTTGGCGCAAGCCTCAGTGCTGGGACTCTATGACCCGGACCGTTCGCGTTTCCCGCGCAAGCGCGGCAAGCGATCGTCGTGGGCGGACTACGCCGCGTTCGCCGAAGAGCTTTTCACTCCGGCGCGGCAGGGACGCGGCGAGAAGCTGTGGTTTCTCTCTGAGCCGCTGTCCTCGCCCTCGCTCGAGGCGCTGCGCGCCGACGTGCTCCGCCGCTTTCCGGCGGCGCGTTGGGTGGAGTTCGAATCCGTGCCGTTTGCGGCCGTAAACCGGGGCGCGGAACTGGCCTTCGGGCAGCCCCTGGAGGCCGTGTTCGATTTCGCCAGGGCGGATATCATCCTCTCGCTCGATTGCGATTTTCTTGGACATGATTGGCGGGACGTGATCCCTATTCGCCAGTTCTCGGAACGGCGCCGTGTGGATTCGCCGGCTTCCAAGATGAACCGGCTTTACTCAGTGGAGAGCCTGTTCACCCTTACCGGCGCGGCGGCGGATCACCGGCTGGCGCTGCCATCCTCCCAGGTCCTGGGTTTCGCCAGGGAACTCGCTGAAGAATTGGGCGCCTTGCCCCGGAAGGCAGAAACCAAGGCGGGCGGCGCGGGCCGGCAGCGCTGGCTTTCGGTCGTGGCGCGAGACCTTCGCGAACACACGGGAGCCTGCCTGGTGGTGGCGGGTCCACGGCAACCCGCGCCGGTGCATGCCCTGGCTCACGTCTTAAACGCGCGGCTCGGCAACGTCGGCCGCACTGTGGCCTACTTGCGGCCCTCCTCCCGGCCGGCTTTGGCAGGTTTCGATGAACTCTGCCAGGCGATTCAATCGAATGCCGTAGAGACTTTGGTGATGCTGGGTGTGAATCCCGTCTACGCGGCCCCCGCGGAGGCAGGGTTCGGAGATTTGCTCGCGAAAGTGGCCCACAGCATCCACCTGGGCGCCGAGTTCGACGAAACGGCTGACGCGTCTGCCTGGCACGTCAACGAGGCTCACTATCTGGAAAGCTGGGGTGACACGCGTGCGTATGACGGCACCGCCGCTCTTCAGCAGCCCATGATTCAGCCGTTGTTCGACGGCAAGACGGCGGCTGAGGTGCTCTCCTTCGCTGGAGGGCAGAGCGAGCGCCGGTCCTATGACATCCTGCGCAAGCACTGGCTCGCGCAGTGGCCCCAGACCGAAGGAGAAAGCCGCTGGCGCAAGGCGCTCCACGATGGCGTAGTGGAGGGCACACGTTATCCTCTCGCTGCGCCCGGAGTTCCCGATGTCAAGCGAGTCGACGCCACCGCGCGCGTGGCGGGCACGCAGGGCGTGGAAGTGACCTTCTTCGCCGACAGTTCCTCGTTTGACGGCCGCTTCGCCAACAACGGCTGGCTCCAGGAAACGCCGGACCCGATGACGAAACTCACCTGGGATAACGCTGCTCTGGTGAGCCCCGCAAAGGCGCAGTCACTCGGCGTGCGCGATGGAGATATCATCGCGCTCACGCGCGGCGGCAACAGTCTCGAAATCCCGGTTCTGATCGTTCCCGGTCAAGCGGATGAGTCGATCGCCATCGCTCTGGGTTATGGCCGCCGGCAATGCGGCCGGGTCGGCAGGGGCGTGGGGCAGAATGCCAACTTGATCCGCTCCCTCGTTACGCCCGGCTTCGTTTCCGGGGTCACCATCAGCAAGACTGTCCGCAAACGTCCGCTGGCGACTACGCAGGAACACCACAGCATGGAAGGGCGTCCGCTGATTCGCGAGGCGACGCTCGAAGAGTATCGCCGCGACCCGAAGTTCGCCCACAAAGCTGATCACTACAAGGACCTGTTCTCCCTGCACAAGGAGCACTCCTACGAGGAAGGTCCGCAGTGGGGAATGGCCATTGATCTCAGCGCCTGCGTCGGTTGCAACGCCTGTGTGGTGGCCTGCCAGGCGGAGAACAACGTGCCCATCGTGGGCCGCGAACAAGTGCGGCGCGGACGCGAAATGCACTGGATCCGCGTGGACCGTTATTACAGCGGCGATCCCGAGGCGCCCCGTGCGGTCATGCAACCCGTGGCTTGCCAGCATTGCGAGAACGCCCCCTGCGAGACGGTCTGCCCGGTGGCCGCCACGACGCACAGTCCCGAGGGCCTGAATGACATGGCCTACAACCGCTGCGTCGGGACGCGCTACTGCGCCAACAACTGCCCCTATAAAGTGCGCCGCTTCAACTTCTTCGATTTGAACAAGGGCGTTGACGAAATCGGGAAGATGGTCTTCAACCCGGACGTTACCGTGCGCATGCGCGGCGTCATGGAGAAGTGCACCTACTGCGTCCAGCGCATTCAGGAGAAGAAGATTCAGGCCCGGGCCGAAGGCGGCCGGCCGCTGAAGGACGGGGAGATACTGACCGCCTGCCAGCAGACCTGCCCCGCTTCCGCCATCGTGTTTGGCGACCTCAAAGATCCGAACAGCAAGGTTGCGCAATTGAAGCAAAAGGACCGCAACTACGTCATGCTGGGTGAAATCAACATCAGGCCGCGCACCTCTTACCTGGCGAGACTGCGCAACCCGCACCCGGAGCTTGGATAAGCCATGGCTGATCTAGCGATGAAGAATCCATTGCCGCCGGATGTCCCCCTGGTGCTGGGCAAGCCCAGTTACGGGGAAGTTACCGACGCGGTCAGCCGCATTGTAGAAAAGAAACCACCCCGCGTCTGGTACATCGCTCTGGCGGTCACCGGGACGTTTACCCTGATCCTGGGCGCCATGCTGGCCTACCTGGTGGCCACCGGCATAGGCGTGTGGGGCAACAACAACCCCGTTGGCTGGGCCTGGGACATCACTAACTTTGTTTTCTGGATCGGCATCGGACACGCGGGAACGCTGATTTCGGCCATTCTGTTTCTCTTCCGCCAAAGATGGCGGACCTCCATCAACCGCTTCGCTGAGGCGATGACTTTGTTCGCCGTCGCTTGCGCGGGCATTTTCCCCTTGTTCCACGTAGGGCGCCCCTGGCGGGCGTACTGGCTGTTCCCGATACCGAACGCCGACCTCGGCATGTGGCCGAACTTCCGCAGCCCGCTGCTCTGGGACGTGTTCGCCGTCAGCACCTACGCCACGGTTTCAGCGCTGTTCTGGTACGTGGGCCTGCTGCCGGACCTGGCCACCATGCGCGACCGCGCCACCACGCCGTGGCGCCAGAGGATTTACGGACTGCTGAGTTTGGGCTGGCGCGGCTCCGCCCGCCACTGGAACAACTACGAAAAGGCTTACCTGTTGTTGGCCGGGCTATCCACGCCTCTGGTGCTTTCCGTGCACACAATTGTCAGTTTTGACTTCGCCGTATCGGTGATCCCGGGCTGGCACACCACCATCTTTCCGCCCTACTTCGTGGCCGGAGCAATCTACTCCGGCTTCGCGATGGTGGTCACTTTGATGGTGCTGGCGAGGAAGATCTACGGGCTGGAACAGCTCGTCACCATGAAGCACCTGGAGAACATGTGCAAGGTGATGCTGGCCACCGGCTGTATCGTCGGCTATGCCTATGCGGTGGAGTTCTTCACGGCGTTCTTCAGCGGCAACCAGTACGAACGCTTCGTCTTCGTCAACCGGGCCATCGGCCCTTACTCCTGGGCCGTCTGGATCATGTTCACGTGCAACGTCTTCGCGCCGCAGTTGTTCTGGTTCAAACGTTTCCGCACGAACCTGGCAGTGATGTTCGTCATCTCGATCATCGTGAACGTCGGCATGTGGTTTGAGCGCTTCGTCATTATCGTGACGTCGCTTCATCGCGATTACTTGCCTTCGAGTTGGGGCTACTTCCGTCCCACGGCAGTCGACATCCTGACCTTCGCCGGCAGCATCGGCTTGTTCCTGACGCTGTTTCTGATCTTCGTGCGCTTCCTGCCCATGATTTCCATCTCCGAGGTCAAGGGCATCATCGACGCGCCCGCCGGAAAGAAGGAGGCCGCATGAGCAAGGCAGGGGACGCTGTGAACCGGCCCTACGGCGTGCTGGGAGCCTTCGATTCGCCGGCGGCTCTGCTTAACGCGGCGCAGTCGGCGCGCGGCGCCGGCTATACGAAGCTGGATGCCTGCTCGCCTTTCCCCGTCCATGGCATCGACGAGGTGCTGCGCATAGGGCACTCGAAGCTGGGCTGGGTGGTGTTCCTGTGCGGGCTGGCCGGAGCGGGTCTGGCGCTGCTCATGCAGTGGTACACGGGCGCCGTGGATTATCCACTGGTGATCGGAGGCAAGCCGTTTTTCGCTTTTGAGTTCTCCATTCCCATTACGTTTGAGCTCACCGTGCTGCTCGCGGCATTCGGTGCGGTAGGCGGAATGCTGCTGTTCAATGGACTGCCGCGCCTGCATCATCCGCTATTCGCGCGGGATGGCTTCCGTCGCGTCAGCGATGACCGCTTCGTGCTGGTGATCGACGCCGCGGATCCGGCTTTTGACGCCACCCGCTCAGCAGATTTCCTGCGCGGCCTGGGAGCGGATCCCGTAGAGGTGGTGGAATCATGAGGGCCGCGCCCCGCACGTCAATTTTCCTGCTCGGGTGTGCTGTCTTCCTGTCGTCCTGCGCCAACATCACCACGCGCAAACCGCCGGTCGAAGTGTTTCCGGACATGGACCGTCAGCCGAAATACAAAGCACAGGGCTCGGGCAGCTTCTTCAGCGACGGCAGGGCTGAGCGTCCGCCGGTTCCCGGTACCGTCGCCAAAGGAGAGCTGAACGAAGCCGAGAGCTTTGACACCGGCTTGAGCGGCGGCATCTACCTGGGACAAAACCCGCTGCCGATGGACGCGGCTTTGCTCGCGCGCGGCAGGCAGCGCTACGACATCTACTGCGCCCCCTGCCACGATCGTTACGGCAGCGGGCGGGGCCTGGTAGCCACGCGCGGCGCCTGGCTGGCCACGAATCTGCACTCGGATCACATCAAGGCGATGAAGGACGGGGAACTGTTCAGCGTCGTGTCCGAAGGCCGCCGCACTATGCCCGGATACCGCATGCAAATGGAGGCGCGCGACCGCTGGGCCGTGGTGGCTTACCTCCGCGCGCTGCAGCGGGCCAGCAGCGGCACCATCGAGGATGTTCCCGCCGACCTCAGAAGGAGCTTGAAGTGAGCGCTCACGGGCATCACCAGAGCGGTGCGCCGCGCGAACCTCTCGAGCTTTCTCCGTCTGCCTGGGGGCGCGGGCGCAACATCCTGCTTGCCGTGGCAGTTATCACCTGGCTGCTATGCGCGGTGGGTTACGGCAGCGACGAAAAGCAGTTCCACGCTTCTTACCTGGTAGGCTTCCTGTACTTTCTGACGATTTCGCTCGGCGCGATGTTCTTCGTGATGGTGCACCATCTGACGAACTCGCTGTGGAGCGTTGCGGTGCGGCGACTGATGGAGAACATCATGTTCGTCACCGCTCCGGCCGCGCTTCTCTTCATCCCGGTCATCCTCGGTCTGGACACGCTGTACGAGTGGGCGCATCCGGGTTTCTTCCCCGATGAGCCGGCTTACCGGTTCAAAGCGGTCTTCTTCAGCAAGAGCTTCTATCTGGCCCGCACCGTCATTTACCTCGCCATCTGGGCGCTGCTGGCCGTCGTGCTTTACCGGCAGTCAAGGCAGCAGGATCTCTGCCCTCAACCATGCGTCGTGCGGCGGGCCATCTGGTGGAGCGGACCGGGATTGCTGGTGCTCATGGTCACGGTCACCATGGCGGCAGTGGACTGGGTGATGTCGCTGGACCCGCACTGGTACTCGACCATCTTCGGTGTGTACGTCTTCTCAGGCGGGGGACTGGCCTTCACGGCGGCTTTGATTCTGATCTGCCTGGCATTGAGGCGCGCGGGTTGGCTGCGCGAGTCAATTACGGTGGAGCACTACCACGACATGGGCAAGTGGCTCTTCGCTTTGACCGTGTTCTGGGCCTACATCGCGTTCTCACAGTACATGCTCATTTGGTACGCGAACATCCCTGAGGAGACTCTCTGGTACAAGCACAGGCTGGAGGGCAACTGGGCCTATGTCAGCCTGACCCTGCTCCTGGGGCGTTTCATCATTCCATTCCTGGTGCTGCTGCCGCGCGCTTCCAAAAGAAATCTGCCAATCCTGGGCGCGGCTGCCGCACTCACGCTGGTGATGCACTTCATCGATCTGCACTGGCTGATCATGCCGGCCGTGCATCCGCATGGATTTCATCTTCACTGGATGGATGCCGCTGCTTTCCTGGGGGCGGGCAGTTTCTTCGCGCTCTTGTTCTGGTGCCGGCTGCGCGGAAGGCCCATGCTTCCAGTCAAGGACCTGCGACTGGTGGAGTCACTGGAGCATCAAAACATCTGATGAGTCATAACGCCGGTTACGACAAAGGTGAGCCCCGCGCCTGGCCGATCGCGCTGTTTGGCCTGGCCACGGTGATCGCGCTGGTCGCCGTGGTGCTCGCGGTGCAGTACTATTTCGACCGCGTCCACGAGCGCCAGGTTTTTGTGCGCGTGCTCGAGCCGGAGGCTCAGGATTTGAACGAACTGCGTGCGCGCAGGCGTTCAACGCCCTCCGGCGCGTCCCCCACGTCCGCACCACTCCCAGGT
>JBBIND010000033.1:0-41668 GCA_037444075.1 Acidobacteriota bacterium
CAAAGCAAAGAGTGAATTACGGCCAGAGCCGGGAATTGGCGAACGCTCTGCCGGAGCCGGATTTCAAGTATTGTTCGAACCTCGCTGCCTGTTCACGGTTAGAGAAGGCGACATAGGTCCGAAGCTGCCACGGACGGAACTTCGAAGTATGCGAGACTCCGCCTTCGTTGTGCTTCGTTAGCCGCGCTTTGAGGTTCCCGGTGAGGCCGACGTAGCGCTGCGCTGGACGGGACAGGCTTTGGAGCAGGTAGACATAATGCACGTTAAGAAGGTGGGGTGAAAGCGGAACACTCTCGCCCGAGTAATTGGGATCGGGGCTGCCCCCGTTTTTGGCGTAGAGCCAGAGCCCAAGTTACAAGGGGGTGGCGGAGAGAGAGGGATTCGAACCCTCGATAGAGTTTCCCCTATACACGCTTTCCAAGCGTGCGCCTTCAGCCACTCGGCCATCTCTCCCGGCGCCTTTTCTAGTTTAACGCGCCGCGGTTGAGGAAGTCCCGCACGCGTAGATACCACTCGGCGCCTTGCGGAACAGGCGCGCTTCGGTCGGCGCACCAGCTTTCCAGCCCCGTCTCCTCAAGCCCCAGACGCTGGACAAACGCCTGCGTGATGGCTGTCTTGCCGCGCTGCAATTGGAGCGCCCTTGCCAGCATCATGTCCTGAGAGGCGTTCCGCCGGATCATGTGGCGGATACTCAACCCGGGTGTCTGCACGCTTTCCTCGGCTCCGCACAAATAGCCGCGCAACGGCGCCAGAACCGGGGCATCCGCGGAAGCCGCAGGTCCGGGCAGGGGCGCCCGAAAGGGGTGGGGCAGCGCAGGCGCCCGCGCCTCGACGATGCGCGCCTCCATGGGATACACCACCCATTGGTTGTTGATCAGCAATTGCGGCTCCACCTTGATCCTCTCCACCGTCGCCGCCGACGGCACCCAGACATCCAGCCAAAAGGCTGCGATGCGCTGGTTCCTGACCGTCTGGTCCTCATCCGGCAGGATGCCGGAGTAAGGTTCGCGCACTTTGACCAACCTGTCCGGGACCCAGCCGTTGCCTGCTCGCCGGAAAATCTCCTTGTAAAGGGTGACCTTGACGGCATCCTCCGGATTCAGCCCGATGTAGAGTTCGTAGGGGGACTCGGGAGGCACCTCCACGATGACATGAAACGAGGTAAACGCGTTGCGGGCCATGGCGGGCGAAAGAATCTCGCGCGGAGGCTCGCCCCTGTCCGCCGCCACAATCCTGCCGAACGGATCCACCCGCTGGAATTCCGAATAGACGCGCAAGGATTGCGCGGCAGCCGGAAGCCCCAGCAGGCAGATCCAAACCAGATACTTCACTGCACGTGATTGCCGTCGGCGTCGATCAAGTGGAGTTCGCCGTAATTCAATTCGCGGATGCCGGCTTCAATCTTGGCCCGGTCGCCGACAATCACCCACACGAGGTCCGACGGGCGGATGAGTTTCCTGGCGGCCGCTGCGAGTTGCTGCGTGGTCAGAGCGCGAATCAGGTCCGGATACTTGTCGTAGTAGTCATCCGGCAAGCCGTACTGCACGATGTCTCTGATTGATCCGGCCACCTGGCTCATCGTCTCGCGTGAACCCGGAAGCCGCAGCGTACGGTTCTCCTGGGCCTTGCTCAACTCGTCCGCGCTAGGCGGCTGATCTCCCAGGATCTGTTTGAATTCCTTGGCGATTTCGACCATCGTTTCCTTGGTCTTGTCGCCCTGCACCGGAGCGGTCGCCATGAACGGGCGCAGTCCGCGGGTTCCTATCAGCCCCGTACGGGCGCCATAGCTCCAGTGCTTGTCTTCGCGCAGGTTCATGTTGATCCGCGAAGTGAACATCCCGCCCAGGATGGTGTTGGCGGTCTCGAGCGCGATGTCGTCAGGGTCGGATTTGGGCGGCGCCAGGTGGGCGGCGACAACCACGGACTGCACCGAACCCGGACGGTCAATCAGGTACACCGCCGGCTTCACCGGTTGAGGCGCGGCGTGAATGTTCTTCTTGGGAACCTCGCCGGGCTTCCATCCCTGGAAGATCTTTTCGAGCTTGGGCGTGATTTCAGCAAGCCTGGTGTCCCCGACTACGATGAGCGTCGCGTTGTTCGGCTTGAACCAGGTCTCGTGGAACTTGGCCAGCATCGCGCGGGTCATTTTCGCCACCGAAGCTTCCGTGCCCGAACCCGTCATCGGATTGCTGTAGGCATGGCCTTTGCCGTAGAGCAAAGACGGCAGCACACGCATGGTCATGCTGGTCGGCTGGCTCTTCTCGCGCTGAATACCGGCCAGCGTCTGCTTCTGCAAACGGCGGAAATCCTGTTCCGGGAAGGACGGATTCAGGATGACATCCGCGAAGATCTCGAGCGACGCGTCCAGATTCGCTTTCAACGCCGATAGCGAAACCGAGGACAGGTCAATATTGGAATCCGTGCTGAGCGTGGCGCCGAGTCCTTCTAGCTGCTCACTGATTTCCAGGCTCTTGCGCGTCTTGGTGCCCTCATCCAGCATGGACAGGGCGAATTGCGCGGTCCCCGGCGAGGCAAGCTGGTCCGCGGCGTAACCCGCGTCCACGAGCAGGCTGAAGTTGACCACCGGGATGGTGCTGCGCTCCGCCAGGATCACCTTCAAGCCGTTCGAGAGCGTTGCCCGCTGCGTCCTCGGCAGCACAAACGGGGGCGCCTGCGCGGCGTCGGGCACCTTGGAACGGTCCGCGTCTTTGCCGGTGGCCTTGAGATTGCCAAAGGGGTGTACTTCGAGGATGAAGACGCCGTCAGAAAGCCACCGCTGCGCGATTTCCTTCACTTCGGCCACGCCCGCCTGCTGGCGGTTCCTCAGACTGCTCCGGAAGGCGCCCGGGTCGCCGGCCAGGACTTGCCCTCGCGCCAACACGTCGGACTTGCCGCCGAAACCGCCGACTCGCTCCACGCCCCGCAGGAAAGCTGCCGTGTAGCGCGTCTTGACCAGCCTCAACTCCTCGGCGGTGGGGCCGGTGGCCAGAAATTTCGCCACCTCCTCGTCCACGGCGCGTTCCACCCGGGATAGCTCCACTCCCGGCCTCGCCGTGGCTTGCACCGTGAACTGCCCGGCGATTTCATTGCTGCTGGCGAAAACCGCCACATCCGTGGCGATCTGGTCCGTGTAGACCAGTCTTCGATACAGGCGGCTCGTGCGGCCTCCGCCGAGCACTGCGGCGGCCAGCGAAAGCACGTCATTATCCACCGTGTTCGCTCCGGGCACGTTCCAGATCTTATACAGCCGCGCCTGCGGGACGCGGTCCTGCATGGTCATGCGCCTGGATCCCTCCATCTTGGCGATCCAGGCGCGCTGCTTCGGAACGGGCGGTCCGGGAGCGATGGAACCGAAGAACTTCTGTACTTTTTCGCGCGCCGTCTTCACGTCGATGTCGCCCGCCAGCACGATGGTGGCGTTCGAAGGCCCGTAGTAGGTGCGGAACCACTCCCGCACGTCCTCCAGCGTGGCGGCGTTGAGGTCCTCCATCGAGCCAATCACACTCCAGGAGTAAGGGTGCCCCGGCGGGTACGTGTTCTCCACGATGGTGCTGTAGACCAAACCGTAGGGCTGGTTTTCGCCCTGCCTCTTCTCGTTCTGCACCACGCCGCGCTGCTCATCGAGCTTGGCCTGGTCCACGGCGCCCAGCAGGTGCCCCATGCGGTCTGACTCCATCCACAGGACGGTATCCAGGGCGGACGTGGGAACGGTCTGGAAGTAGTTGGTGCGGTCCACGTTCGTGGTTCCGTTCAGGTCCGTGGCGCCCAGGCGTTCGAGGACTTTGAAGTAGTCCTGGTTGTAATTCTCCGTGCCGTTGAACATGAGGTGTTCAAACAGGTGCGCAAAGCCGGTCTTGCCCTTTTTCTCGTTCTTTGAACCCACGTGGTACCACACGTTTACGGCCACGATGGGGGCTTTGCGGTCCTCGTGCACAACGACTGTCAAGCCGTTGTCCAGGACAAACCTTTCGAATGGGATATCGATGTTGATGTCTTGCGCCGGCGCCACTGTGGCCACAGCGAGAATAACTGCCAGGAAAGGCAGAACTGCTCCTCGAATCATATGCGTTGACTCCTGAACCAGGCTGGAACTCGGCGGGCGCCACTAAGGTTGCAGGCGGCCGCCTGCCCAGAGGATCGCGTTCCGTACGAGCCTCCGGTACCCTATGTGCACATGCGCCCAGCGGTCATGGCCTAACTGTATGTATACCACCCGCGCCCTGGCGTAGGGGCTGACCCAGGCCACAATGGGGTCGGAGGTAGGGTGACTGGTCCGCAGCAGGGGCCGCACTTCGGGCGAAATCCACATACCTTTGTACGTTTCGTCCCAGATGTGCAGAGGGCCCACACCCGCCGTGACGGGGTGCTGAGCAGCGACTTCCACGGACAGTTCTACATCGTGCTTATAGGTGGAAGCAGGCAAATCGCCCTCGGCTTTCAACAGGTAACGCCCGCCCACCAGGTCACGGTACCAGGGCCAAGCTTGGTAGCTGGCAATGGCGTGATGCAGAACCACCACGCCTCCCCCGCCCTCCACATACGCCTGGAAGTTCTTCTTCTCCTCCTCGCTGATGTCCTGCACCATGTCATAGAGCACCAGCACGTCCGTGCGCGGGCGCAGGTCGCGGCGGTAGGCGGAGGGAGCGAAGACGACATTGGGCGCCAAGTCGGGCTGATCTTCAAACAGTCCATAGAAGGACGGCTGGAAATCGTGCCCGGCGGTGACCACCTGCACGCGCAGTGGGTTCGCCTGCCTGCGATGCGGCCTGGCATCCGCTGAAAGAGTGACCTTTCCAGTGGCCGCCCACTCGGTTCCGCGGGCCAGCGTGGCGGCGAAGCCAGGCGCCTGCATGGCGGAGGTGTCATGGCCCAGGGCTGTGTGGAATACCCTGCCCTTGCCGTGTTCGACGGTCCAAAGGATGGGCTCTTCCTTGCCTGTGCCGTTCATCTTAGGGTCGTCGTAGGCAGTCGCCAGGATGCGGGCGTGCGGCTTCATGCGGAAGTTATGGTAGAGCTCGTCGCTGATCAGGAAGCTCTCCTCCATGCCGCGGGCGATGGGGTGTTCGCGATCAGTGAATTTCACGCGAAAAACGTGGCGCCGGCCGTGGCCCGTGCGCGGAGCCTCGGCGGACCAGCTCGCGCCCACCATTTCGGCGTACTGCGGCCAGGGCGGCTCGAACCGCCCGGTCCGGGTCATGCGCTCCCCGAGCACCTCCATGGTCCCGAAGGCGTAGCTGGCCGCATGGATGATGACCAGCCCTTTGCCCGAGCGCACGAAGCTCTCAAGCGCCTCCTCGGCGGCGCCCGTCCAGCGTGGCCCGTTGTAATCGGAGACCACCACGTCATACTGCGCCAGAATCTGCGCGTTGAGGCCGGCCGGTTCCTCCGTCAGCCGCACCTCGAAACGCCCGGCGCGTTCCAGAATCTCGCGGATGACGGGCGCGGTGGAGCGCCAGTCATGGTTGTTGAAACCCGACAGGAAGAGGACCTTCAAAGGCTGCTCGGCGGCCGTCGCCACGCCTGCCAGCAGGAGCGCCGGGACTAGCGCCCTACGCATGAGCCGCTCCCTGCGCCGCCGCCAGCACCGAACGCAGATGGGCCAGGCTGCGCTCCGCCTGCGCTGAAGTCCCGCACTCCACCGAGAGGACTCCCTGGTACCCGGCTGTCTGAAGAATATTCACCACACGCGCCCAGTCGACGACTCCGTCTCCGCAAGCGCAACCCACGGCCGTGCCGGTGACTTTGCCGCGCTCCTCGTCAGATTGCTGCACGCTGATGTCCTTGGCGTGCACGTGCACCAGCAGGTCCGCGACGGCCTCGAGCCCTTCGTAGGGATCCGCGCCGCCCAGCCAGGCGTTACCAGTATCGTAGTTGACGCGCAGGCACGGTGAGGACACCAGCCGGGCAATCCGCAGGAGCCCGTCAGTGGTACGCGTAATGCTCTGGTGCGGCTCAATGCCAATGAGGATGTTGTGCCGTTCAGCGAAGCCCAGCACCCGCGTGAGCGTGTACTTCATGACCGTGAAGGCCTCTTCCATGCTGAGGTAGTCCTGATAAATGCCTTCGTCGGTGTTCACCACGGGCGCGCCGAGGGCGGCCGCGAAACGCACGGCCTTCTGGAGGTACGGCACGCTGATCTCCGGGCGCATCAGCGGGCAATGCGCGCTGAGCCCGCTGGCCTTGAGATTGTGGCGGTCCAGCAGTTCCTTGATTTCCAGCGGGTCCTCGTCCATGGACACCGAGTGGAAGTAACCCGCCTCGCTGAGCAGCTCCCGGCCGTTGTGAACCATGGGCTCCACCCAGGCAAAGCCCAATTCGGCCGCTCGTTGTATGCCCGCCGCGAAGGGCTTGTCCTCCGAGCGGATGAATTCCATGTTGATGCCGACTTCAATGCTCATACGTCCCATTCCTTTCTCCATTCCACGCGGTTCCTGGATAGATAGGCGATGTTGCCGATGTGACAGGCCATGGCTCCGTAGTGGCCATCCACGACGTTGGCGTTCGGTTCCTTGCGGCTGCGGATGCAGTCCAGCCAGTTCGCCATGTGGGCTTCCTCGGACGACCCCCCGGACGTGATGTCGGCGTCCGGCTTGCCCGCTCCTGCGGGAATGAACCGGTAGCCGCGGCGGAAAATCGAGAGACGCCCGCCGCTGCCCATGAAGACGATGTCGGCCGCCTCGCGCCCGATCATGTCCGTGATGGTGGCCTCAAAAGTCACGTTGATCTTCTCCGGGTAGTCCAGAATGAAGTTGACGTTGTCGGGCGTGTCCCGGCCGTCGTTGTGCTGGTAAATTCCACCGAGCGCCACCGCCGAGACCGGCCTGCTCAGGCCCAGATACCACATCACGACGTCCACCATGTGCACGAACAGCCCGCCGGTTTGGCCGCCGGTCGAGAAATCCCAATAAGCAAAACGATTAAAGTAGCGCTTCGGGTCCCAGGGAATCTCCGGCAGCCAACCCAGGACGGCTTTCCAGTCCAGCCCCGGAGGCTTGGTCTCCATGCCGGGCGGCACCGGTGTCAGGTAGCCTCCATTGGCGTTCCAGATGGTGCGCACCATGTGCACTTTGCCGATGAGCCCGCTGTCAAAGAACCGCTGTTTGGCCTCGATGAAGTGTGCCATGCTGCGCTGTTGCACGCCGACCTGCACGACGCGCTTGTGACGCCTGGTGGCTTCAACGACGGGCTTCCCCTGCTCCGGCAGAGAGGTCATGGGTTTCTCGACGAAGACATCCTTGCCGGCGGCGCAGGCGTCCACCGTCATGACGGCGTGCGTATGATCCAGCGTCGCCACGATGACGCCGTCGATATCCTTGTGGTCGAGCAACCTGCGGTAATCGCCGTAGCGCGCCACGGCGGTTCCGGCAACCTCCGCCGCTTTGTCCCGCCTCACATCCCAGGCGTCACACACGGCTACCCATTCGATTCCGCCGGCTTTGTTGGCCGCGCGCATCAGGTAAGAGCCGCGGCTGCCTGTGCCGATGATGCCTAACCGGACGCGGTCATTGGCTCCCAGGATGCGGGTCGCCGAAGCCGCCGCAGTGCCGGCCATGAAGTGTCGCCGCGAAAGGCCGTTTCCCATCCAATACCCCCTTCGGTCCGCAAAAGCACCCTATATTCTTTCACGGAACTTCCGCGGATGGGACGCGGTGAGCCGTTCAGAAGTGGAATCTCACCCTGAGTCCGGCGGTTCGCGGCTGCACGAGCCGCGTGCCTACGAAGATCGATTGAAAGTTGTACAGCGCCGTTCGATTGGTGATGTTCGAGAGACTGAAGACGATTTCCCAGCGGCGCGCGTCGCCGGCGCTGCGTCCGTAGCCTGCTGCGAAGCCGGCAATTGTTCGCGGCTTCACGCGCGGCGGGTCACTGTGCAGATTGACGTAGGGGAGCAGAGGCGCGTAATCGGGGTCAGCGGCCACCTCCTCGGGGTCCGACGGATTGCTGACCAGCCCGCTGTCATGGTGGACGGACCAGCTTGTCCAGAAACCCGTACGCGAATTGTAGTGCAGGGCGCCGTGCAGGCCCAGAGCCTGGTCATGGTCAATGATGAACGGTCCTGAGCCGAGCGCCTCCACCGCTCTGTTTCCGAGGAACAACCCGCCGGTGAACGGAGGCGTAACCACGATGCGCGCGTGCGTGGCGCTCAACGAACCGGAGAAGCCCTTGTATTCGGGAGCAACCAGGCGAGCCTCCAATCCGTTCACACGGGACTGAGCCAGCGAAGTAGGAAAGATGATTCCGGTGTTGAAGAAATTGTCGTTGTCCTGCATGTCGACGGAGTTCTTGTGGTAGTAGGCCACGTTCAGGCTCATTCGTCCGCGCAACGATTGCTGGATTCCCGCTTCATAGACGTTCTGCCGTTCGGGGCGAATCGCCAGGAACGCCCCTCCCACGGCTTCCCTTACTCCTGGCGGCACCAGATCAGCCGCCGTACCGGAATTGGCCAGCAGCAGGTTCTCGTTGGGAGGCGTCTGATAGGTCCGGTTATAGGAAACCCTCAGCACGGTCCCGGTCTCCCGCAGATGAAAAGCGGCGCCCAGCCGAGGTTGCCACTGTTGGCCTTTGGTAAGGAAGCGGTAGTCATCGAAACGCAGGCCCAGCGACAAGGTCCATCGCCCCAGGCGAAGGGTGTCCTGCCCAAACACGGAGGACAGGCTTCCCCTCCCCCTCTCGTTGAAGTTGAACCAGCGCCCTCCGCGGCTCAGATCAAACGGAAGCAGCGTGGGGATGAAGTCCGGCGAGCCAGGAGCGTTGAATTCCGGGGCAGTCACGGCGAAACTGAAGCGCTCTTTCACCGGGAATTGCTGCCAGTCAGCACCCAGACGCAAGGTGTGGAGGCCCTGCACGCGGTTGTAGCGCCCCGCCAGAGTCAGGGTCCTGAGCTGACGCTGCTGCGCCGCCGTCACGGGCGTGTCGCCGGGACTCGGAAGGAATCGCGATTCGCTCACGCGGTAGCTTGCCGTGGCATCCAGCGTTGACGCCGGACTCAGCGAGCGGACCCAACCCAGCCAACCGGACCAATCCTCCAACTGCTGGCGTTGCCGTTGCCCCGCCTCGTGCTGGCTGGGCAGGTTGGCGATTTCAAACGAGGAACTGCCCGCCATGCCCTGAAAGCGGAGCCAGTCGCGGTCTCCCGCCTGGAAGTCCACACGCCCGAAGCCGCGTTGGGAATGGCCGCCGTTGTGCATGTTTTCGAGCGCCACCTGGTCCAGGAAGCGGTGGCTTTTCATTGCCTGGAAGGAACCGAAATAGCCCAGCCTGCCGGATTCGCCCGCCAACTGCGTGGTCTGCATCAGCGTGTCGAACTGCCCGGCGGCGATCGTTGTGCTGCCGCCCAGAACTCGGCCGGTACCCTGTCCGGAGCGGGTGGTGATGTTGGCCACCCCGGAGATCTTCCCGCCATACTCAGCCGGTACGTTGCCGGTAAACAGCTCCAGCGTTTGCACCATTCCCTCGTCAAGTGAGGTGGCAAAGGCTCCCGTGAGCTGGTCACTGATGGGCATGCCGTCCACCACAAACGTCATCTGGTTGTGCGCTCCGCGCGAGTGAATGGCGCCGTTGGCGTTCGCGGCAAACCCGGGGAAGCTCATGAGCGCCGCTTCAACGCCCCGGCTGCCGACCGCCACGGGCATTCTCTCGATCGCAGACTGGTGCAAACTGCCTCGTGTTCCGGTCGCCACGGGGTCTACCAAGTCCGAGCTCTCTCCCGCCACCACAGTAAGCTCTCCGTAAACGGCTTCCAGGTTCAGCATCACGTCCAACTGCACGGGAATGTTGGTTCGCAATGGAACTGACTGCGCCCAGGGCTGGAAGCCCTGCGCATACACGCTTAATGAGTAATCACGGAAGGGGACGTTCGTGAAGGAAAAGGAGCCATCTGACCGGCTGGCGACCTGGCGTTGAAAGCCGGTAAGAGCATCCTCCAATTGGACAACAGCCTCCGGGACCCCTAGACCGGCAGGATCCAGGACACGCCCCTCCAGCGTAGCCGAGGACTGCGCCCTCAACCCAGCCGAAAGGCATAAGAGGGAAACAACGAGGATTGTGAACTGCCCCATGGGGTCAGTTTATCATGGCGTTATGTAGATGTAGACTATAGTTAACTAATTTTATCAACGACGATCTATCTTTCGCCGTTTCCCCAGCAGAATCGCGGCAAAACCCAGTGCCAACAAGCCGAGCGTGCCGGGCTCCGGGGTGTGCGTCAGGCCGCTGTCGGAAGCGCCCCACAGTTCGATGTCCGGGTTGAGCGGATCGAGCCTGAAGGCTTGCGGACGTCCGTCTAGCAGCCCCATTCCTGCTATTTGGCCCGCGTTGTTGATCCCGTACGCCTGTGTCAGGAGCCAGCCTGAGTCGCGCGGAATGAGCCGGTTGAGGTCATGCATGGCTCCGCCCGCGTACAGAAACGCGTGCGTTTCCGGGCTGTTAGCAAGGAAGCTGTGCCCGACAACGTAGGAATAGTCGTTGATGCCGTAGCCGAAGCTGGAGAATCCGCCTAGGGTGCCCAGGTCCGCCATCGCTCCATTGGCGTATAGGTAGGCGCGCAGGTAGCCCTCCGGCGAATTGGAGTGGCCCGTGATGCTTCCCGACGCATTGATGGCGAAGGCATAACTCTGAGCGCCTCCGAGAGTGTCCAGGAAGGTCATCCCGGCGACCGGATTCCACCAGAACGCACGAAAGACTCCCGGCTCCGTTTCGCCGTAGCCAACTACGTGTCCGCCATCGTTGATTCCGTAGGCTGCGCTCCAACCTTGAGCAGCGCCGCCCAAATCCACCATGGTTCCCGCGCTATAGAGGAAGGCGCGCCCCACTCCGCCGCTGTTAGTGGCGCTACCGGCCACTTGGCCAGCAGCGTTGATGGCCATCGCATAGGAATCCGACCCACCCAGCGAGCCCAGAGACTGCGTTGCGCCACCACTCCAGAGCGTCGCCTGCGCTCCCGCCGGACCGTAGGCCGTTCCCGCCACTTGGCCGCTGGCATTCACGCTGTGCGCCCGGCTTTCGAATCCGCCGCTGCCGGCGCCGAGGTTCGTCATGTTGCTGCCGTCGTGGAAGAAGGCTCTGGGATTCATGACTGGGTCATATGCCCAGCCAGCCACTAAGCCCGTCGGACCGATGGAGTAAGCCACGCTTCCCGGTCCACCGAGGCTGCCTAAGGAAGTAACGCTGAAGATGGGACCAGCGTGGCAAGGCGCGCCACCAAGGCAGACCACCACCGCTAATCCGCTCAAAACAATCGAAATACGCTGTATTGTGCTTGCTTTTTTTTTGCTCATGACCACGACTCCTTTCGAGGCACGTTATCGCATTTCGGCGAACACGATCCGTTCTCCACGACGAGCACCCATAGTTTCACACTCAGACTTCCCGAAAACCATGGGTCAAAGTGACCATTCAGGTGTGATTATATTTGTACTACAGTACTAAGATATTGTCACTACCCCGCTTAGTAATTGGGGGTATAAGAACCCCGGACTAACAATACCATTTGCTCAATGGTCCTGCCGTTCATCCGGCTCGCCGCTGCTGATTTGCACCGGCCGGGCGCCCGCCTGTACGAAGTCAGCCAAGCAGCTATAATCAAGAGCCATAGCCGATTGGAATTTCAGCACCATGGCCGAAATACCCGCTGCGAATAGGCGGCGATGACGAGCAAAGCCGCAACCCAGCCGGGGACTCTCCGCAAAGGATACGGCCTGCTGATCCTTGTCCTGATCTACATCGCCATTGCGCATGGGCTCCCCCGGCCGGAAGCCATACAGCCTGAAGGCTGGAGGCTGCTGGGGATTTTTGCAGCCACCGTGGCGGGGCTGGTGCTGCAACCTCTGCCTGGAGGGGCGCTCGTCCTGATGGCGATCACGCTGGCATCGGTGGCCGGCGGACTGAGCATCAAGGAAGCCCTGGCGGGTTACGGTGACCCCACCGTCTGGCTGGTGATGGCGGCGTTCTTCATATCGCGCGCCTTGATCAACACGGGATTGGCCCGGCGGATCGCCCTGGTATTTGTGCGGCTTTTTGGCCGGAGTTCGATTGGGGTCTGCTATTCGCTGTCGCTCTCGGACATGATCCTGGCTACTATCATCCCGGCCAACGCGGCGCGGTCGGGTGGAGTGATCCTGCCCATCGTGCGGTCGATTGCGGAACTCTACGGGTCCAAACCCGGACCGACGGCTGCCTTGATCGGCTCCTTTCTGATGACGGCCGTCTATCAGGGTGTTTGCGTCTCAGCGGGCATGTTTCTCACCGGACAGGCGAGCAACCCGCTGGCGGCGCAGATGGCGGGCGAGATGGGCTAC
Organism: Acidobacteriota bacterium; assembly: GCA_037444075.1. GTDB lineage: Bacteria > Acidobacteriota > Terriglobia > Bryobacterales > Bryobacteraceae > JBBIND01. The sequence continues at coordinate 12,297 of JBBIND010000033.1, forward strand.
CCCATTAACTGGGCCAGTTGGTTTGCGGCCGGCATCGTGCCGGGGTTGTGCTCCCTGGCCGTGATTCCCTGGCTCGTGTACCGGCTGAACCCGCCCGAAATCCGCCACACGCCCGAGGCCAGCGAATTCGCTGCCCGCGAACTCCATGCCATGGGCCCCATGAGTTCGGCGGAGAAGATAACCTGCGGGATCTTTGTGTTCGTGTGCGGGCTGTGGGTCACCAGCTCATGGCACAGCGTGGACATTACTCTGACAGCCCTGCTGGGCAGCGCGGCGCTCCTGCTGACCGGGGTGTTGAGTTGGGAAGACGTACGCAGTGAAAAAGCCGCCTGGGACATCTTCATCTGGTACGGCGGCCTGTTGCGCATGGGCCGGGCGCTGCACGAAGCCGGCGTCACCGGAGCTTTCGCCCAGGCGGTGGGCGCGCACCTTGGCGGGTTCGGCTGGGTGACGCTTTTCGCCGCCGCGTTGATCATCTACTTTTACGCGCATTACGGTTTCGCCAGCATCACGGCGCACCTGGTGGCGATGTACCCTGCCTTCCTGGCGGTCCTGGTGGCCAGCAAAGCTCCATTGGGGCTTTCGGCCATGGCCTTTGCCATGCTGACGAGCCTGTCGAGCGGCCTGACGCACTACGGCGCCACCCCCTCGCCGATGTACTTTGCTCAGGACTACGTGACGCTCAAGCGATGGTGGAAAGTGGGGTTCTTTGTATCGCTCGCCAACCTCGCCATCTGGTCAACGGTGGGTTTTGCGTGGTGGAAACTGATCGGCGTCTGGTGAGCGTTGCCGCGCGGGCGGCAGCAACCGGAACCAGGCCATCGGCGCGTCGTGGTCGCTTACGCGCTCCGGACGGTTCGCATCATTGCGCCACGTCTCCGGCGCGTCGGCATTGCCTCGAGCCACGGAGAAGCGGCTGAGCCGGCGCGACATCTCCCCGTTGACGAGCACATGGTCAAGCGCCTGTGCATCGCCATTGTAGACATACGTGTAGGCTTCGCCCTCCGGCAGCGCTTGAATCAGGTTCACAAGGTCAGGCTCCACCATGTCCGCGCTCGCCAGAACGACTTCGTGAGCGGGCGCCGGGTCACCACGGATGGTGCCCACCACATCCACGTATCCGTCGCTGAATTCGAAAGCGTTCAGGTCGCCGATAACGGCCAGCGGCGTGCCGTGATTCGCCTGCACCAAACTCGCCAGATATTCTGCCTGCGCGCGCCGCTTGGCCATGACGCGCAGTTCCTCAATCGAAATCAGGGAGCGTAAGTGGTTGTTGATGACGAGGAAGCGGAAGCCTCCCACTTCCGCCGTAAGCAGGAAGGGCGGACGGTCAAAGATCCTTTCTCTGGACCCATGGGGGGCGGTGAAAACGGCTTCCCTGCCAACCGCTTCCACGCGATGCACGATGACGGTTGTGGACTTCACCAGGTAGCCGACGTCGATGCCGCCCGGATCATTGCCTTCCTCGAGATATGCCTGGTATTCGGGTGATGGCAGGCCTGCCGCTTGGGCGTCCGCATTCAGCCGGGCAGCCAGCATTTCCAGCGCCCGCAGGTTCTCCACCTCCTGCACAGCGAGAATATCCGGGCAGTGCAGGCGCTCCCGGATCATCAGCGCGGTCTTGCGCAGGCGCCGGGCAAACACATCGGGCGGGAGCACCGGTTCACGGATCTTCGGATCGTCGGTGTCGTCAAAAAACCTTTCCAGATTCAGCGAAGCGATGGAGAACTCGCGTCCCTCCGGACTTTCCAGCACCGGAAACGGCGGCGGCAATTCCACCGCGTAAGGCGAACCGGGATCCGGAAGAAGGGAGTAGGCGCGAAAGGCGTAATCGAGAACACCGGTTAAGCCCCTCACGAGAGAGTTGGTGGGAACGTCCAGAACGCGGCCACCTACTAGTCCGTTGCTGTTGACCCGCAGGCGCTCGGGGTTGGTGTCAAAGCGGGGCACGGCGCCGGGAGCGCTTGCCGGGAGCGTATCCAGCACGGAAATGCCAGGCTCGCGAAAGGGCCGGGGCGTGCCCTCGAGAACCCCATAGAAGACGCCGTTACTGGAGGCGGTGGCCCGCTCCTCGTTGACGCTGCCCCCGGCAGGCGCCGTGACACGCAGCAACGGAACGTGGACGCGCATGTTCTCAAACCGCTCAAGTTGGTCATGAGGGCCCGCCGGGCTGAGTAGCTCTGGTGTAAGGGTCACCGGCGGCGGCAGCGCATTCCCTGAGGAAACCAGGGTCACCGCCGGTTCAATGATCTGCGTCAGGGGCGGGCTTCCAGAGTCGGCGGATGGCCTGTACTCGGCGACCGTCCCGGACACCCTGACGCGGTTTCCGACGCCTGCTTCCGCGGGCGGCGTGCGAGACGTAAAGGCAAACAGCCCTTCTGACGTAGCCTCGTTACGGTCATCCTCGCCCGGGGGCGTCTGCAGGTAGAAGCCGTTGCTCCGGCGAGCCGTCACCAGGCCCGTGACGAGGACCGTTCTCCCGGTCATCGGCGATTCCGCCCCGGCGCCCTGCACCGCGCTGATGGCTATGGGCTCCGGCGCTGGCTGCGACGAGCACGCCGGCGCGAGGAACGCCGCCGGAAGCAAGGCCAGACCGGCACATAGGAACGGGCGCTGCGGGAAAAAGAAGCATCGGACTCGCATCAGGTGTTCACTATCCAGCATACACGCGAGGTATTCGGCTCAGTGCGGTAAGCGCAGACCAGTTTTCAAATCGTTTGCCTGCCAGCCGCCTCTCTTTGATAGGGCCACGCAGTAAACGGGGGCCCCGCCGCACCGCCGCCGTCGAGGCTTTTGCTTTCGCGGCGTGGGCTTCCGTTTCTGCGCCGGGAAGCGGGCGCTCAGATCAGGGCGCGGACGCAGTCCAAGCAGGCGGCAGGCTTCCTGGATCAATCCCCAACAGCGGGATGGCCACAAAGTAGACCAGCAACAGCACCAGGAACATCCCGATGAAGTTGAGCACCAGGCCTGCCCGCACCATGGCCCCGATGGGCACCAGCCCGCTGCCGAAAACGATGGCGTTGGGCGGTGTGGCCACTGGCAGCATGAAAGCGCAGGAGGCCGAGATGGTTGCAGGCAGCATCAGAACCAGCGGATTCACGTCGATGGCGCGAGCCACTCCCGCCAGCACCGGCAACACCATGTTGGTCGTCGCCGTGTTGGAAGTGAGTTCGGTCAGGAAGGTGATGATGCCTGAAACGGCAAGGATTTGACCGGGCACCGGCAAGTCTCTAAAAGCCAGGCACTGTTGCCCGACCCAGCCTGATAGCCCCGAAGACACGAAACCTTCAGCCAGCGCAAACCCACCCCCGAACAGCAGCAGAATGTTCCAGGGCAGTTTGTCCACGGTACTCCAATCCACCAACCGCTCGCCCTTGGCGCGCCCGCTCGGGATGAAGAACAGGGACAGCGCCGCCATCATGGCGACAGTCCCGTCGCTGACCCAGCGTGCTTTTCCGTTCAACAAGCCCAGGGCATTTCCCCATCCTGGAATGGCGTTCAGCTGAAATCCGCCTATCTGCACACTCAAGGGGATTTCCGCGCGGAATACCCACAGAAAGGCCGCACATAGGAAGACGATCGCCACGCCGACCTCCGCCCTCGTCCAGCCCCCCAGCCGCGCCAGTTCGGCCCGAATGGCCGCGCGCCCGCCGAGCAGACGGGCGCTTCCCACCGGGTGCAGGACCCATACGAGCAAAGCCCATGCTATGACCAGGAACACCACCGCAAACGGCACCGCCAGCAGCATCCAGGCCGCAAAACTGATCTCGGGAGCGCCGGGAAACTCCTGGTGAAAGCGCGCCGCGAAGACGACGTTTGGGGGCGTGCCGATGAGCGTGGCAACGCCCCCGATGCTGGCCGCGTAGGCAATCGCCAGCATGAGTGAAAGTCCGAAGTGCCCTTCCGTGAGCGGCTTGCCGCGCGCGCCGGACTCGCCGGCCAGGCGGACCACGGATACCGCCAGGGGGAGCATCATCATCGCGGTGGCTGTGTTGGACAGCCACATGGAGAGCAGAGCCGTGGCGGCCATGAAGCCGAACACGATGCGGCGGGGGCGGTCGCCCACCAGCGCGACGGTGCCCAAAGCCAGCCGCCGGTGAAGACCCCATCGCTCCACGGCGAGCGCGATGGTAAACCCGCCGACGAACAGGAAGATGTAGTCGTTCATGTAGGCGCGCGCCACCACATCGGGCGCTGAGATTTTGAGCAACGGCATCAGCACTAACGGCACCAGTGAAGTCGCCGCCAGCGGAATCGCTTCCGTCATCCACCAGGCGGCCATCAAGACAGCGATGGCTGCCATCCGCGGGATGCGCGGATCATCCCCCAATGGGGTGTTCAGGACGCCAAAGAACAGGACCAACCCCAGCGCCAGCCCGATCTGTTTGTGCAGTTGTCCGCCGTCCGTCGTTGCCAAGTTCGTCCCCCGCGGCAAAGATCTACATCTATCCGACGGCAATTCATGGTGTCAAATTGTCTCGCAGGAGTCTCACACAATTGCCATGAGGGGCACTTCCGGCAGGTGCTCCAACTGTAGTATCTATTTGGTGGGAGCCCGGCCTGCGGGAACATGCCAGGACCCGCTTCTTTGAGCGGCCCGGCGGGAAGTTGGCAATACGATGGATGCACGACGAGTCCTTATCATTCTGCTGACCAGTTGGACCTTGAGCGCGAGCGCCCCGGCAGCGGACCTGCTCTCCGCCATGATGACGCGCGCTGTACCACCGGGCTCGTGCACCCCCACCCCAACGCCTGTTACGTCGTTTGCCGTGTCCGAAACCGCGGCCTTCCTTTTCTTTTCGGTGGCAAATGCTCGTCCGGGTGATACGTTCCGCACGGAGTGGCGCGACCCCGGTGGGAGGCTGCTGTCGCCGCCGTTTTGGCCGGGCGGTGAAAAAGGACCGCTGGAGACGGGAGGCACGTTGTGCTTCAGTGAGCGCCTCGACATCGCCAATCGCCCCGCCGCCGATCTGCCCGGATCCTGGAGAGTCGACCTTTACTGGAACAATATCCGGTTGACGACTCTGAACTTCGTCCTGGTGGAAAGCATCGTCACGCCCGGGACAGCTCCTCCGCGCATTACGATCCACCAAACGCTCGCCGAAGCCTGTCCGCGGAACGGCCTTGTACTTTCAGTCCTGAACCAGGACGGAGAACCCGTCAGGGGTTTGACCGCAGCAAACTTTCTTTTGGTGGAAAGCGGTCAACCCCGCCCGTCAGTGGTCGGCGTCACGGGGCCTGCCGGCGGTGCGTCCCCGATGGCGATCGCCTTGTTCGTAGACACTAATGCCGGCCTGTCCGAGGCGGCCCTGAGTGAAATGAAGGCTGCCCTCCGCGAGTTTCTGAACCAGTTGCCGGCCGAGGAGCGGGTCGCGCTGTTCTCCTTCGGCGATATGGCGGTGTTGCGGCAGGACTACACTCTGGACCGGCTGAGTCTGGGCGCGGCGGTCGACAGGCTCGCGCCGGGCGGCGCGCGCGCCACGTATTCGGCCGTGGAGTCGGGAGCGAGAAACCTGGGAACATACGCCGGCCGCAAGGCGGTCGTGGTGATCACAGACGGCGAAGCCACCTCCCCCGGCGCTTCCCTGGAACAGGCTATTGCGGTGGCCCGTTTTTCCGGCACGCCGGTCTTCACGGTTGGATACGGCTCAGCCAACCACACGGCGCTCGAAAGGCTGGCCGGGGAAACCAGCGGCTTTCACAGCCGGGCGGCCTCGGCGGCCGATCTGCGCGCGGTGCTTCGGCGCCTGGCGCGGCTTCTGGCCGGGCAGTACGAGGTCTCCTATACCAGCAGTGATCCGAACCTGAGTCACTCGGTTGAACTGACTGTGCTGTCCGACGGGCATCGCGTCGCTACGCAGCGCCGTTTAGAGCGCTGTGTGGCCTCGCGCGGGCTGCACTTGGCCATCAGCCAGGTTGTGATGACTTCGTGCCCGACGAACAGCCTCATCGTCACCCTGGCCGATGGGCAAGGCGATCCCGTGGGCGGGTTGACGGCGCTGAACTTTATCCTCCGGGAGGGCGGACGGGAGCGGCCAGTGCGGGTGAACGTGTTCGGGTCTACCCCGGCCAGCCAAGCCATGTCCGTGGCCGTACTGCTGGATTCCGGCGCCGCTGTGCCTCCTCAGGATGAGGCAGCCATCAAAGCCGCGGCCAGAACGCTAGTAAGTTCACTGCCTGCTTCGGCCGCGATTGCGGTTTTTTCGGCCTCGGGCCTGGCGCTTCGCCAACTGGATTTCAGCTTTGACCGCGTGGCCATCAACGGGGCTATCGACGCCATACAGCGTCAAGGGTCCCCGGCTCTCTATGACAGCGTCGCCGAGGCGGCTCGCAGTCTGTCACTGCGATCCGGCCGCAAGGCGATTGTGCTGCTTGCTCTCAACAGGGAATCGGGCAGCCGCATCACTCTCGACGCAGCCATCAGCCAGGCGCTGCAGGCGTCCGCCCCCGTGTTCGCCACCAACTACGGCCTGGCGGATGCGGTTTCTCTGGCGAGACTGTCCACCGAATCCGGTGGGTTGCCGCGCCGGCTGGCCACCGCGGGCGACCTGAACCGCACGATGCGCTCTCTGGCGTCCGTGCTGAACGAGCAGTACGAGGTCATCTACACGGGCGCCACCACCGAGCAGCAGGTAGAGTTGCTGGCGCGCGTGGGGGCCGACTCAGCCATGCACTCCAGGCGAGTGGAACGCTGCCTGCCGCCTCAAGGAGCGACGCTATCCATCCACAACGTTACTTCAGGGCAAGGCGCCTCCGTGGACGTCCCCGTGGCGCTGACCAGCGCAGGCGGGGCGCCCGCGGCCTTCCAATTCGACCTTACCTATGACACGACGCGATTGCGATACAACTCCGCCCGCGCGGGACCGGAACTGCTGCGGGCGGGGAAGGAACTGACAGTCCAGATCCTGGGCAGCGGACAACTCCGAATCGTTGGCGCGGCCCTCAACCCGAATCCGATCGCTGACGGAGTAGTGGCCCTGTTGAACTTCACATTGTTGGGCGGCTTTACGGGCGGCTCCACATCGTTGGCGTGCTCGAGTCCCGCAGCCACGGACCCGCAGGGCCGGCCCGTGCAGGCGGCCTGCCCCTCCGGTTCCGTGGCGGTGCTGGCGCTCACGTGCGGCTGCGATGTGAACGGCGACGGCCGCATCGACGCCGCCGACGTGCAGACCATCATCAACCAGGTGCTCGGCATCGCGCCGGCGGTTTGCGACGTGGACGGCAACGGGATGGTGGATATCGGTGACGTGCAGAAAGTGGTCAACGCCGTGCTCGGCTTCGGATGCAGATGATGAGGGGAGTGAAACGTATGCGCTTCGCGATTTTCCTGCTCGCTGCTCTTGCCGCACTGCCGGCACGCGCCAACAGCCTATCGGCCGGTTCGGCCGGCGCGCCTCCCGGCGGCTCGGCCGTCGTGAATCTCACCCTGTCCGCGCGTGGGGCGGAACTGACCGGCCTGCAATTCGATCTGGACTTCGATGCCCGAACGCTCGAGTTGGAGGCCTCAGCCGGCCCGGCGGCCAGCGCCGCCGGGAAGGCTCTTCATGCCTCCGTGCCGGCGCCGGCGGCTTTGGGCCGTCTGCGCTACGTAGTGATCGGGCTCAACCAGAACGTCATTGAGGACGGCATCATTGCGCGCTTCACTGTGCGCGTTCAGCCGCAGGCTGCGGTGGGCACTTACGTGCTTCGTCTGGCCAACGTGATAGGGACGCGCCGCGACGGCGGCACGCTGCCGTTGCCTTCGAGCGACGGATCACTGCAGGTGATTACCGGGCCTACGCCCTTCATTTCTCCCGGCGGAGTAAGGCACGGCGCGAGCTTTGAGCCGGAGTTCTCACCGCAGTCGTGGGTGACGGTCTTCGGCTCGGGGCTCGCAAACACGACACGCATCTGGACGGCCGCTGATTTCAGAGAGAACCAGTTACCCACCCAACTCGACGGCGTCAGCGTGACCATCAACGGACTGCCAGCGTACGTTTACTACATCAGCCCCACCCAGTTGAATGTCCTGGCGCCGCGGGACACTTCAGAAGGTGAGGCCGTGGTCCAGGTTCGCTCACCCCTGGGGACCAGCCATGCCGCAAGCGCACGGATGCAGCGCTTGTCCCCCGGCTTCTTCATGTTCGAACCGGAGTCGAGGCGTTACGTTGCCGCGGTGCACGCCGATGGCACTTGGGCCGCCAAGCCTGGCCTCTGGCCGGGTGTGGCCACGCGGGCCGTCAAACCCGGCGACACGGTCATGCTGTTCGCCACCGGCTTCGGACCCACCAACCCGCCCTCTGACCCGGGGTTCATTTTCGCCAGCCCTCTTCCGCTCGCCGGAACCGTGGCAGTACGCATCGGCGGCGTTGCGGCCACCGTGGCCTTCGCGGGCGTGGTCAGCAACGGTCTGGTGCAGATCAACGTGGTAGTGCCCGAGCTGCCCGATGGGGACGCCACGGTGAGGGCTGAAATCGGAGGCGTGCATAGCCCCGCGAATGCCTGGATTACAGTGAGGAGGTAAGCCCGGAACTCAGCGCGCCGTCTCGGCGCGGACCTGACGTTCGCGCTCCCATTGGAGACGGCCCTGCCACTCTTCAAAGAGTGTTGAGAGGCCAGCCCAGTAATACCCGCCCACAAACAGCGTCAGAAACGGCAACGCCAGGAAATTGTAGGTGTCAATGGCGTAAGCCGCCATGCCCAGGAAGTAGGTTCCGATGGCCAACTCGATGTAAGGCAACCACCCGCTCCGCCGGCGGTAGCGGGCCTGCTCGGCTTTGTTCTTGAGATTCCCCGTGATGGCGTACTTGGGGGTCCGCACAAAGCCGCTTTGCACGCCGAGCAGCGCTTCCAGCACAGCCCGGGTGTTGATGACCGTCAGCGCCACGCCCGCCGCCATCAGAAACGGCAACAAGGCCACCGCCCGCTTCCAGTTGCGCGGGTATAGTTCCCGCTGGGCTGTAATGTAGAAAACGGCGATCGAACCGAACGTGGCCAGCACCAGCGGCAGGTCCAACACCAGCATCTGGAACCAGCCCATGTAGAACCGCACGATCATGGCGGGCAGCATCAAGGCCGCCACCAGCACCATCAGCGGGTAGCTGATGTTGGGCGTCAGGTGGAAGAAGGCTTCCAGTTTCACCCGGTGCGGCACGTCCGCGCGCAGGATGGAGGGCAGAAGCTTCAGCGCAACCTGGGTCAAGCCCTTGGCCCACCGCGACTGCTGCACCTGGAACGCGTGCGTCTGAACGGGCAACTCCGAAGGGCAATCCACCGAGGGCACGTAGACGAACTTCCAACCTTTCAGTTGCCCGCGGTAGCTCAGGTCGGAGTCTTCCGTGAGCGTGTCGTGCTCCCAGCCTCCGGCATCTTCGATCATGGCGCGCCGCAGCAGGCCCGCCGTGCCATTGAAATTGAAGAACAGGCCACGGCCCTGCCGCGCCGTGTGCTCGAGCACGAAATGCGCGTCGAGCAACATCGCCTGCACCTCGGTGAGCAGACTGTAGTCGCGATTGACGTAGCTCCAGCGCGTTTGCACCATGCCGACTGAAGGGTCCGCGAAGAAATCCACGGTGCGCATGAGAAAGTCCGGCGTAGGAACGAAATCAGCGTCAAAAACGGCGATGATTTCACCGGTGGCGGTCTCGAGCCCCGCCTGCAGCGCCCCGGCTTTGTATCCCACCCGGTTGGTGCGGTGCAGATACTCTATGGGAAAGCCGCGCGCCCGGTAGGCGGACACGAGTTCCTCGGAAAAGGTGCGCGTGTCGTCGGTGGAATCGTCGAGGACCTGAATTTGCAGCAGGTGGCGCGGATACTCCAGCCGGGCGACAGCATCCAGCAGGCGTTCCACCACGAACCGCTCGTTGTACAGGGGCAGCTGCACGGTGACCCGAGGCAGTTCCGCGAAGCGGGTTGCCGGAACACCCGGGACGGTGCGGCGGTGCTTGAAATAGAGGCGCACCGTTTCGTACCTGTGCAGACCGTAGAGGGCCAGGATGGCCAGCAGACCGAAATAGGCGGCCAGAATGGAGTAGTCAAACCAACTCAGCTGGTGAATGCCACTGAACGTGTCGTCAAGCAGGGCATTCCGGATTTGATCCGCAAAAGAAGAGGCCAGAATTAGTCCCAGCGGACTTCCATTCGTTGCCATGCGCGCTGCCAGCGTACGTTGTGTTCGTCCAGAGTCAATTCATTCTAACGTACTTTGGCCGGAGTCAAGAGGAAATGTGGCGCCCCTGCAGGGGCTGAGCCGCCAGTGACTCAGAGGCATCCGGAGAACCGTTATCCGCCAGTTTCTCGAGGAGGGCGTACAGCTCCTGGACGTCGATGGGCTTCGCCAGATACTCGTTTGCCCCGACCGAGAGGCAGCGATCCCGGTCGCCCTTCATCGCCAACGCCGTCATCGCTACGATGGGCGCGCGCTGCTGCCTGCCGGTCTCCTTTTCGCGGATCCGGCGAATCGCCTCAAAACCATCCATCTTGGGCATTTGCATGTCCATCAGGATGAGGTCGAAGGTCATCGTTTCAAACAGTCCGACGGCTGCGCATCCGTCAGGGGCCACCGCTACCGAATGCCCGCGCTTCTCGAGCAGGCGGACAATCAGCCTCTGGTTGACGGCGTTGTCCTCGGCCAGGAGGACGTGGAGGCCTTTGCCGTGCCGCGGTTCCGGTTGGACGGCAATCGGCGTCGGCGCCACTGCGTCCGTAGATGCGCTCAGAGCTGAAAGCAAGCCCTCGAGAAGTTCGGACTGCTTGAGCGGCTTCAGCAGGATTCCGGAAAGACGGAGTTCTTGTGCTTCGCGGGCATCGCCGCGCGTGCCCGCCGAAGTGAGCATGATAATCGGCAGATTGCGCCAAGCCGGGAGCCTGCGAACATGGCGGGCAAGCGTGAAACCGTTCATTTCGGGCATGTTCACGTCAAACAGGGCCACGCCGAAGCCCGGGGGCTCTGACGCAGTTTGCTCCAAAGCTCGCAGTGCTTCCCGGCCACTGGCGTAGACTTCGGACTGCAGGCCCCAACTGGCCAACGTATCGGCCAGGATTCTCCGGTTGGTGGGATGATCATCCACCACCAGTGCGCGGACTCCTTCCAGTTTGACGGCGCGCTTGGCGGCTTGCCTCTCCTCGGCGCGGGGGGCGGCCTCGACGAGAATAGTGAACTCAAAAATGCTTCCGGGACCACCTGGCGCCCGCTCGGGACACGCCCAGGGACTGGTCACTGTGATGGAGCCTTCCATCATCGCGACCAGTTTGCGGCAAATGGTGAGGCCCAAGCCAGTGCCGCCGTAGGTTCTGGTAGTGGAGCCATCAGCTTGCTCAAAGGCGCGGAAAATCTTCTCTTGCAGATCCTCGGGAACGCCAATGCCAGTGTCCGCCACGGCGAAACGGAGTCGGAGGCGGCCGCCTTCCGGCTGCGCTGAAACCTTGAGGGCGACCTCCCCCTTCTCGGTGAACTTGATGGCGTTGTTGAGCAGATTGGTCAGCACCTGGTGAATGCGCAAGGGGTCCCCGATGAGGGCGTCGGGCACGCCCGGCTCGACAAACCAGGTCAGTTCCAGATTCTTCTCCTCACTGCGCGTGGTCATCAGCCGCAGCGTGTCGCCCAGGAAATCGCGCAAGTGGAATTCCGTGGGATTCAGATCGAGTTTGCCGGCCTCGATCTTGGAGTAGTCCAGGATGTCGTTCAAGAGGATCATCAGCGCTTGGGCCGAATTGCGCATCATGGACAAGTAATCGTCCTGCTCCTTGTTCAGCGGAGTTTCCTGGAGAAGCTGCGCCATGCCGAAGATTCCGTTCATGGGGGTGCGGATTTCGTGGCTCATGTTGGCCAGAAACTGGCTTTTGGCCTGGCTGGCCTTTTCAGCCGTTTCTTTGGCATGGCCGAGTGCGGCAACCAGCCGCCCTCTCTGCCTGTACTGCCGTAGGGCCAGCCCGGTCAGCACCGCGACCAGCAAGCCCGCCAGCACGGCCAGGGCGACAAAGCCTGGTTGCTTATACCAAGGCAGAAGGACGGCGAACTCGTGACGGGCCACTTCCTGAGACACGTTGCCGTTGCGGTCCATGGCCCTTACCTCGAAGTGATGCCGTCCACCGTTCAGCCGGTCAAACGCGGCCAGATTCGCGGTCTGAAACGGGGACCAATCTCCACCATCAAGCCTGAAGGAGAAAAACAACCGATCAGAAGGGGTGTGTTGCCACCGGTCGATGCCCGAAAAGGCCATCGAGACCTGCCCGCCGGGAGCAATCTCGGCCGCACTCCCATGCGCAAGCATGACGGGACGGGGAGGATCGCGATCCGCCTCCGGATCATAGAGCGCGACTCCGCCGGCAGTGCCAGCCCAGATTCTCCCTCGGCTATCTTGAAAGACCGTGTAGACGTGCGATGAGGGCAAGCCCTCGGCGGCATCGTTGTCGATCCAGCGATCCTGCTTCCACCTCAGTATGCCCGCTCCGCAGGCTACCCACAGCGAGCCATCACGCGCCTGAATGATGGCGCGCGCGCGATCCAGACCATCCCTAAGTGCCTTCCAGGAGCCAGCCTCAAACGCGAACACCTTGTCACGCCCGCCAACCCAAACCGTCTTCTTGCTCACTTCGAGAACGGAAAAAGCGCCAGTACCGGGGAAACCATCCGCCGATGCCAGCAGCCGGCCTGGCCTGAGCACTGCCAGGCCTCCGGTTGCACCGAGGTAGAGGCTGCCGTCAGACATCTCGGTGATGTAGCGCAGGTTGGACTCAACGGCCCAGGAGCCGAGTGCTGCCCGGACGTGGAAACGCTCGCCGTCGAAGTGCTCGAGACGGCTTTGGCGGGTTTCCGGATGTTGGCTGTGCACCCAAATGCCGCCCTGCTTGCGAGCGGCAATCAGCAGAATTGGGCGTCCTTCCGGGTGAACCAGCCTGTCGAAGCGCCCGCTGCGTGGTTCGAAAACGAGCAGGTGGGCCGTGGCGCGCGTCTTCACCACCAACCGCTCTCCGGGCAGCGATGCCAAGGCTTGCGTATGGGTATCCTGGGTTGCCTCCTCCTTCGGGAGCGGATGGACAGTCCAGCGCCCGCTATCCAGGCTCAACAGGCGGTCCTGGGCCGCAAACCACAGCCGGCCACGAGGATCTTCGTGGATGGCGTGGACGATGGAGTCCACGTGAGTCACCTCATTGGGCGTCCTCCAGAGCGGCGAATTCTGCCGGGCGATACCCTGTGATCCTGCGACCCAGACAGCGCCATCCGGCGCTGTAGTCACATCCACGATCCGGCCGGACAGAGCGTGTTCTCGCGGCTCAGGCCGTTGGTTGCCTGTTCGCAGCGGCCGCAGTCTGTCTCCTTCCCGGATCCACAGGTCGCCTGTGCGGGCTCGCCACACGTCCAGGCTGTTCGACGGCGACTCATAAAGGCGGCTCCATTTTCCCCGGTGCAACCGTACGGCCAGATGATTCCCGGACTTCTCGCAGCGGCCCGCCAGGAGCAACTCACCGCCGTGACCCTCAATGGACGCGTACAGACCCGAAATGCCGGCGGGGCGGGCGTCGAACTTCGCGTATGGTTCCGCTCTCCGGCCCTGAGTTTGCGCCTCGCTCAGCCTGATCACACCGCTGTCGCCGGTAATCCAGGCTCCGTTTCCGCTGGCTGGCCGCAGAAGGCGAAACCGCCCGATGCCGCCCTCGTGGGCCGTTAAGATCGGAATGGTGCTCCGCGATTCGATATCGAACAAAAGCAGAGAGTCCGGACGGAGCACCAGAACACGTCCTACATCAACGGCGAACAGTCCAATGCCGTCCAACTCATCCGCCCTGAGCCCGCTGAGTTCCTGGATCCGCGCCACCGTCCAGCGGTCCTTCCGCCAGAGCCGCACGTGCTGGTCCTTCATCTGCCAGACCTCGCCCGCGACGCCCGCCACGACGTTGCCCCCGCTCATGACCGTGTGGATGCGCTGCACTGAATAACCGTCCAGCCTGGTGAGGGCCTGAACCTCACCGTGAGCGACGATGCCGGTACCGTCGGGGGTGAAACTGATGGAACGGCTGTAGGATTCGGCGAGACCGTCCCTGGCCTGCCAGGAGCGCCAAGCCAGGAAGTGGTCTGCCCGGAGGCCCGTGGCAAAGGCCGTCCAGAGTAAGAACAAAAGTACACCCCGAAACATTGCGGTACAGGCGCACAAGGGCGTCTACTGCCCTTCATCGGTTGATGCCTGGCTCCCCGTTAGTACTGACACGGCACTTTTTTTGGCCCTAGCCTCGGGGTGCCGGAGTGGCTTATGCTCAAGGTGGCGGAGGCTGCCGGGCGGCGTTGCCCATTTCGCCGGAGGGCGGCTGAGGCCGATTCTCGGAAAGGTAAGTCAATGCGTTCAAAGCGTTTAGGGAGGTTTCTCAGGCTGGCCTGGCTATCCCTTTTGCCGGTTCTGTTGAGCCAGGCCCAGGAACTCACACTGGCTCAGCAAGCCATAGCGGACGCAGTGGAAAAACGGCTGCTGGCCCCGTGCTGCTGGAATGAAACCGTAGCCGAGCACCGCAGTGATGAAGCGCTGGCCATCCGTGTCGAAGCCGCGAAACTGGCCGCCGCGGGCCGGAGCGAAGCCCAAATCCTGGAGACCTTCAAGGAACGTTACGGGATGCGGATTCTGACGGAACCGGATGACGTGCGTTGGTGGTGGATGAACCTCGTGCCGGTGCTTGCCCTGCTCGCAGGCCTGGCGCTGGTGGTCATTGTGCTGCGGAGGCTGCTCAGGCGGCGTCCGTCATCATCTCCTTGATCACCTGTTCCACTTCGCGCGCCACCGGATCCAGTTCAGGGTTTTCGAACATTTGCAGCATCACCGTCGGCAGGATGGTGGCCAGGCGGTACTCATCGCCGGCGCGATAAACCGAGATTCTGCACGGCAGAGCCGTGGAAATGGCGCCGTTGGTCTCCAGCACCTTCTTGGCCTGGTGCGGGTTGCAGACCTCGTAGATCATGCATTCCCCTTCGAAGTCCACGCCCTTGTTCTGCATGGTTTCTTTCAAGTTGTGAATGGTGATGATGCCGAACTGGTGACGCGCGGCAGAATCGTGCAACGCGGCATCGATCTGGTCCAGAGTTTTGGTGGACGGTACTTCGAAAATCATGACGTCTCCTCTCTTCTTCATAGATGCTACAGGAGCCGGATGCGTGGCAACGCCTAATCCAGCGTCACGGGCGGATTGCTAGTAGAATGTGGGGCGGAAGGAGGATGCCACCATGGAAACTCACGTACGCATTTTGGGCATCCTGAATCTCGTTCTGGGGGGATTGGGCACGCTCGGTGCACTGGCAGTCCTTGTGCTGTTCGGCGGGATCGCCGGATTTGTGGGCGTGACGGGCGGAATGCACGAGGCCGCAAGGATAGCTGCGCCCATCCTGGGTTTCATCGGCGTGGTTCTCACGTTCCTCATTCTGGCGCTGTCGTTGCCATGCCTGATTGTGGGCTACGGTTTGTTGAACTACCGCCCGTGGGCGCGGCTGATTGGCATTGTGGTTTCAGCCCTCAACATCCTGAACGTGCCCTTGGGAACGGCTTTGGGCGTTTACGGGCTTTGGGTGCTGCTGAACCCGGAAACCGAGCGTCTGTTTAATATCCGGAGATAAGCTGGACTTTCGCGACCTGCTAGGATTGAGATATGGAGTTCTTGTGGATTGCGGTCGGGTTGGCGGTCTGGCTGATCGTCAGCCGGTTCACAGGTGGTTGAGGACCGTCCAGGCCCGGTCGGGGACCGGGATCATCCTGCGACACCAGCAGCAAATAACCTGTTCTCTACAATTGGTCTTGCTTAGCGGCAGAGCGCAGCCTCACAGGGGACGCCTGCGCGAAGCCGGCAGTCTCTCCAGATCCACCAATTCCGTGGGATAGGCGCCGGTGTAACAGGCGTAGCAGTATTCACCGCGTTCGGCGTCCCCCACTGCCTGACGGAGAGCCTCCAGGCTCAGGTAGCCGAGCGAATCCGCTTCCACGAACTTGCGGATCTCCTCCACGGTATGGGTGGAGGCGATAAGCTCTTTCTTATCAGGAGTATCCACTCCGTAGTAGCAGGGCGAGACGGTGGGAGGGCAGGATATTCGCAGATGCACTTCGCGCGCCCCCGCGTTGCGCACCATCCGCACGATCTTGCGGCTGGTGGTGCCGCGGACAATGGAATCGTCCACCAGCACCACCCGCTTGCCTTCGAGCAGGTTTCGAACGGGATTCAACTTCAACTTGACGCCGAAATCGCGGATCGCCTGAGACGGCTCGATGAACGTCCGCCCCACGTAGTGGTTGCGGATGAGGCCATGGCGGAAAGGCAGCCCTGACTCCGCTGCGTAGCCGAGGGCCGCGGCGACCCCGGAGTCCGGCACGGGAACCACGATGTCTGCATCCGCGGGGCACTCCCGCGCCAGTAAGCGCCCGAGCATTTCGCGGGACTGCTGCACCGGGCGCCCGAACACATACGAATCCGGGCGCGCGAAGTAGACATGCTCGAAGACGCAGTGCGCGCGGGGGCGTATTGGTGTATAGCGCTCACGGCGCAAGCCGTCCGGTCCCGCCACGATCATTTCGCCCGGCTCGACTTCGCTCAGGTACACAGCCTCGATAAGATCGAACACGCAGGTTTCCGAGGCAAACGCGTAACAGGTGCGGCCGTGCGCCATTTCCATTTGGCCGAGTGAAAGCGGCCTGAAGCCGTGCGGGTCGCGGGCCACGATGACACAATCACCGGAGAGAAACACGAGTGAGAATGCGCCGTCCAGCTGAAGCAGCGCCTCGCGCAGAGCCCCCGCGAGCTCCGGTTCCCGAGAGCGCGCCACCAGGTGGAGGACGACTTCCGTGTCGCTCGACGACTGGAAGATAGAGCCCTCGCGTTCCAACGCCCGGCGCAGCGAGCCGGCGTTAGTGATGTTCCCGTTATGGGCCACCGCCAACTGCCCGCGATTGCAGACGACGCTGAGAGGCTGCGCGTTGCCCAAGGCTGTGTCACCGGCTGTCGAGTAGCGCGTGTGGCCGATGGCCATTTCTCCGGTCAGCTTGCCGACCGCCTCCGGCGAAAAGACGTCGGCCACGTGCCCCATGTCCCGGTGGCAGACGATTGAACCCCGGTCCGCGCTGGCAATGCCGGCGCTTTCCTGGCCCCTGTGCTGGAGCGCATAGAGTCCCAGGTAGGCCAGGTTAGCGGCCTCAGGATGTCCGTGGATAGCCACCACGCCGCATTCTTCGCGGAACTTGTCGGCCATCATCTACCCTTTTAGCATCTGCTCCAATGCCGTCGCCCACCGCTCTCGAAGAGGCGCCACGGGCGTATCCACGAGCAACCGCTCTCCGTTGCGGATGCTCAGCCGGCCGGGCTGCGTGACACCGATTTCAACCGCCTCGACGCCGTTACTTGAGGCAATGCGGCGAACGTCTTCGGGCCGCCCGGTCGAAACCAGAATCCGGGACGGGCCTTCGTGGAACAGCAAATACTCATCCCGCAGATCGGAATCCAGCACGATCTCGGCCCCTATTTCATTCTCGCCGAAGCAGGCTTCAGCCAGGGCGACTGCCAATCCTCCCTCTCCGACGTCGTGCGTGGAAGCCGCCAACCCGGACGAGATCACCTCCCGCACGGCCGTTTGCACCCGCTTTTCGGCGGCCATGTCGAGAGCCGGTGGGAGACCCCAACTCGAGCCGAGAATGACGGCGGCATACTGCGTTCCGCCAAATCGCACCGGTTCAACTGACCCTACACCGCCCAACAGCATCACGGTGAGGCCGGCGGCGGGGAAAGCGAGCGGAGGAGGCTGCCGGGTTTCCATCAGGCCCACGATGCCTAGCACCGGGGATGGCTTCACGGGCTCCCCAAGCGTCTCGTTATAGAGGCTTACGTTGCCCCCCGTGATGGGGGTCTCGAAGAAGGCGCAGGCTTCCGCCATGCCCTCGATGGCCTCCACAATCTGCGCCATGATCTCCGGGCGCTCCGGATTGCCGAAGTTCAGGTTGTTGGTCGCCGCGACCGGCAACGCCCCCACCGTGGACAGGTTACGGCAACATTCGGCCACCATCAGCCGCGTTCCTTCCCGGGGCGACAGGTGGCAGTAACGTCCGTTGCCATCGAGCGACATGGCCACCGACGTGCCGGTTTCCTTGATTCTCACCACGGCTGCGTCCGAACCGGGTCCCAGCACGGTGTTGGTGCGGACCATGTAGTCGTACTGTTCCCAGATCCAGCTCTTGGAACACAGGTCGGCGCTGCCCAGCAGTTTCTCAAGATCCGCCTGCAAGGAAGCGGATTGGAACTCCGGCGCTTCCATGGGCGCTGTGCGATACGGCGTCGTGTGAGGACGGTCGTAGAGCGGCGCTTCGGAAGCCAGAGCGTGGTTGGGAATCTCGGCCACCACTTCGCCGTGGTCTTTCACGCGCAGCATGCCGTCGCCGGTGACGACGCCGATGGTGGAGGCATCCAGTCCCCACTTGTGGAAGACCTCGAAGACCTCCTGCTCGCGGCCCCTTTCCGCCACCAGCAGCATTCGTTCCTGCGATTCCGAGAGCATGATCTCATACGGGTTCATGCCGGATTCGCGCTGCGGCACGTGCATCAGGTCGATCTCGACGCCGGTTCCCGCGCGGCTGCCCATCTCGCAGGTGGAGCAGGTCAGCCCGGCGGCGCCCATGTCCTGGATGCCCACGATGGCTCCGGTGCGCATGGCCTCCAGGCACGCTTCGAGCAGCAGTTTTTCCAGGAAAGGATCGCCCACCTGAACGTTGGGGCGCTTCTGCTTGGACTCCTCGGTGAACTCCGCCGAGGCCATGGATGCTCCGTGGATGCCGTCGCGGCCGGTTTTGGCGCCAACGTAGATCACCGGGTTGCCAACGCCGGACGCCTTGCCGTAGAACACGTCCTCGTGCCGGAAGACGCCGAGCGCGAAAACGTTCACGAGCGGATTGCCGTTGTAGGACGAATCGAAGACGCACTCGCCGCCCACCGTGGGGACACCGAAACAATTGCCGTAGTGCGCAATGCCGCTGACAACGCCTTCCAGAATCCGCCGGTTCCGCGCACCGGCGCGGGGATCGTCGAGCGGGCCGAAACGCAGAGCGTCCATCACAGCGATGGGCCGGGCGCCCATGGTGAAGATGTCGCGCAGGATGCCGCCCACTCCCGTGGCGGCGCCCTGAAACGGCTCGATGAAACTGGGGTGGTTGTGCGACTCGATCTTGAAGGCAATGGCCCAGCCGCCGCCGATGTCGATGATGCCCGCGTTTTCGCCCGGCCCCTGCAGCACGCGCGGGCTTTCCGTGGGAAGTTTGCGGAGGTGCAACCGGCTGCTTTTGTAGGAGCAGTGCTCGCTCCACATCACGCTGAAAATCCCCAGTTCGGTGTGGGTGGGCTCGCGTCCCAGCAACTCGACGATGCGCTCATACTCGCCCGTCGTAAGTTGATGCGCGGCGATAACTTCCGGGGTGATGGCGCTCATCGCGGCACCGCCAACGCCGCGGCCATCGACTGGAAGACCACGATTCCATCGGTGGAGCCCATCAACGGTTCCGTGGCCCGTTCCGGGTGAGGCATCATGCCCATCACGTTGCGTTCCCGGTTCAGAATGCCGGCGATGTCGCGGAGCGAGCCGTTCGGGTTATCCACGTAGCGGAACAGCACGCGGTCTTCGGCCTCCAATTCGTCGAGCGTGCGCTCGTCCGCGTAGTAGCAGCCTTCGCCGTGCGCAATTGGAATCCGCAACAGCGCTCCCTGTTCTCCGGAGCAGGTGAAGGGCGATTGCGTGGTTTCCAGCCTGAGCGTCACCTGCCTGCAGATGAACTTCAGCTTGCGGTTCATGATCAGCGCGCCGGGCAGCAACCCGGACTCGACCAGGATTTGAAACCCGTTGCACACCCCCACCACCAGGCCGCCCTCGGAAGCGAACCGTTTGATGGCGGGCAGCACCCTCGAGAATTTGGCGATCGCTCCGCAACGCAGATAATCGCCGTAGGAAAAACCGCCGGGCAGGATCACCGCGTCAACGTCGCCCAGACCAGGCGCATCGTGCCAGATAAACTCAGCCTTGTGTCCGAGGTTCGCGCTGATGGCGTACCAGGCGTCGTGATCACAGTTACTGCCAGGGAAGACTATCACGCCGACTTTCATGAGGAGACACCAGTTTAGCAGACCGCATACTGCCAGCCCGTGCTGGGAGTAGGACCGGGATCGTGAAGACGAAAGGAATCAGCCCGCGGTGGCGGGAGCGGTCTTTGCCTTGGTCTTGCGAGCACGCGTGGCGCGCGTGGCGGGCGGCTGACGGTCACTCTTCTTCAGGTTGGGCAGAACGATGGGAGCCACAAACTTCTTTTCGCCGTGGTCGTCAAACTTGATCACGACATACTCTTCGTTGCAGGAAAGCACAGTACCCAGCCCGAACCTGAAGTGCTCTACTTGTGCTCCTTGAGCAAACGCCGGCTTGTTGGCCATTTATTGGGAACCTCTTGACAACCAGGATACCAAACCGGGGCTAAGTTTGTCGAACAAAGGGGGTTTTGACATAAAATCGGGAAGTGATGAAGACCATACTACACTCGGTTAGCTACGGCGGCGTCTGGCCAGGGCAGGCGCAACTCACCTTAGAGGACTTCCTTTCGAAGGCAGCCGGGCTGGGCTTTGACGGCGTGATGCTGATGGCCAAGCGCCCCCACCTGTCGGTGCTGGACTACGACGCCGCGCGCTGCGCCCGCCTGCGGGAGACCATCGAACAGAAGGGACTACGGTGCGCCGTCATCGCCGGCTACAACAATTTCAGCGCGGACCTCGAACATGGCGATGTGCCGCACCGGGAGATTCAGATCCAACACATTACGGAGTTGGCCAGGATGGCCTCGTATCTGGGCGCTGGGGTGGTCCGTATCTTCACAGCCTACGGGCATCCGGCGGCGGGCTACGCACACCTCTGGCAGATGGTTGTGGATGCCGTGCGGGAATGCGCTCGCCGCGCCGCCGAATTCGGAGTTACCATCGGGGTCCAGAACCACCACGATCTGGCCGCCGACTATCGCAGCCTGGCCGACTTCATTGAGGCCATAGGCGAACCGAATTGCAGGGCCATCTTCGACGCCTGGGCGCCCGCGCTGCACCAGGCCGACCTGCTGGAGGCCGCCCGCTGCATGGCGCCCATCACGTGCCACACCACCGCCGCCGATTACCAGCTCCGCCCACGCTTCCAGTACCAACCCCCGCTGGTCAACTACACCGAGCAAACTGCCTGGGTCCAGGCTGTCCCGATGGGGGAAGGGTTCATCGACTACGCCGGTTTCTTGGCCGTCATGCGCGCCGGGGGCTACTCCGGCGGCATTGCCTACGAGATGTGCTCACCTCTGCTCGGAGGCGGCACTATCGAGAACCTTGACCGGTACGCGAACCGTTTTCTGGAGTACGTGCGAGGGCTGGACTGAGTTATCCGGGTCGTCACCGGCCCAGGACAGTTCGTACGGTTGCCAGTAACTGAGGGAGCGTGTACGGCTTTCTGAGAACGAACCAGTCAGGTTCGGCTGGCGGGAGTTCTCCACCGTCGGATTGCACCAGGATCACTTTAAGATCCGGGTAAGCTTCCTTCAGGCAGGAGGCCAACTCCAACCCGGTCATTCCCGGTAATGTGTCCTCAACCAGTAGCAGGTCGAGCGGACCGGCATGGTCCGCTACAGACTGCAGGGCCTCCATCCCTGCCCGCGCGTCGATCACCTGGTAGCCTCGGCCGGAGAGCACTTTGCGGACGAGCACGCGGATCTTGAGATCCTGGTCCGCGTGCAGGATGGTGGCTGTCGGAGCCGCTTGAGGTGCGGCGGCAGGGATGGGGGGCTCCTCCTCGGGTTCGGCCTGCCCGGAGGCGGGAGCGGTTTCGGAAGCCGCCTGGCTGGGCACAGGAGCCTCATCTGTGGGCAAGCTGGCCGGTTCGTCCACCCCGTTTGATTCTGCATCGGTCCCGGATTCGGAGGGAGTCTCCTCCGCGTGGACCTCTCCCGGAGCGGCCGGCTTGGAAGGCGCGGACGGTTCCGCTTGGATTGAAGCCTCGCCTCTCGGTTGCTCAAACGTTGACAGTGGTTCCTCGAGGAAAGGCAACAGGATCGTGATGGCGGCTCCGCCCTCAACGCCCCGGGCGACAAAAACGTCTCCTGCCATCTGCCGCATGACGCTGTAAAGCGCCGGCAACCCGGGCGTCGCCCGGGGGCCGGTGTAATAGGGCTCGAAGATTCGGTTTCGGGTGGACTCGTCCATCTCCACACCGGTATCCATTACCGAAAGCGCGGCGTAGCGGCCGCTGGGCGAAGCGCCCGGAACCTCCGGCCCGCGGTTTTCGATAGTGCAGAAGCCGGTTTCCAGCAGCAGTTTCCCGCCTTCCGGCATGGCGTTATTGGCCTGGCGGACCAGCGTCAGGATGATCTCGCCTAACCGGGCGGAGTCCGCCCGGATATGTCCAAGCCGGGGTTCCAGCCGGACGCTGAATTCGACCTGATTGCCCAGTTCCGCAATCAGCTTCGGGCGCAATTGCCTGATCAGTTCGTTCAGATCCAATTCGCGGGGCTGGAGCACCAATTGACGCGCAAAAGACAGGTGTTTTTCGGACAGATCCACGAGGCGCCCGCCGAGGTCCATAATGGCATGCGCCTGCGCCACCCCCGGATGCTTCGAAGGCAGGTTTTCCAGAAGATCTCTGGCTTGCGAGGCAAGTTTCATGGCGATGTCGCCGCATTGCTGCGCCACCATGCCGGCGTTCCGCTCAAGCGCCGCCATGCGCTCCGACTGCCGCAGCAACCAGTCATGGAACCTCCGCGCCGTGATCTCCACAGTCACGCCGTGCAAGGCTTCCACACTGCCGCTTTCGTCCCACCGCGGACGCACGAAATCGCAGAGCCAGATGATCCGGCCGTGCGGACCGAACGCCCGGTATTCGCAGCTTCGCCGGGAACCGCGGGCGGCTGAACGGTAGGCGCTTCTTACCCGGTCAGCGTCATCGGGGTGAATGGCGCCCCCTGCCGGCGCAGTTGTGCCCAACCACTGCTCCGGGGGGGTACCTATCATTCCGGACGCCATCGCGTTGACATAGACACATTCCAGCGTCGCGGGATGACGTTCCCAGAGGATGGCATCCGGGCCGTCCAACTGCCGGTGCAGAGACTCAACCGCAATGGCCGCAGTCTCATCCCCGGCGGCAATATCCTCCAACGCCAGGAGAGCCTCGAACGTCTCCGCCCAGCCTCTCAGGGGACGCACTCTCAGGAGGCAGCGGCGGGGACCAGTAGCCGTTCGGACTTGAGACACCAAACCGCCTTCCGGCAAGCCCGTC
Source organism: Acidobacteriota bacterium (assembly GCA_037444075.1). GTDB lineage: Bacteria > Acidobacteriota > Terriglobia > Bryobacterales > Bryobacteraceae > JBBIND01. The sequence continues at coordinate 35,563 of JBBIND010000033.1, forward strand.
GTCATCGTGTCCAACACCCGTTGCGCCTCCTCCGGCGAAGCAAGAAGATCCGCCAACCGGAGGGAATCGGCTACTTCAAGAGAGACCCCCAGGAAGCTGCAAAGTGCTGTATTTACAAAGGATAACCTGCCGTCAGAGGCAATGACTGCCAGACGCGCCGGCGCCAAGGTGGCAATTTCCTGGTAGTAGCGCCGTTCCGAATCGATATAAGATAGGAGCTGGGCGACTTCTCTTGTCTGCATCTCTAGCTCTGCGGCAAGGCGCTCCGTCCACCGCTGTTTCAGTGGTTAGTGTGGCGGTATCGTATCGCCCGGGCAAGGGTACTTTTCAGGCAGGCGTAGCATGACTAGGACTACCCGGGGATCCAGTACTGTCTGGAAATGCCTCAGTCCCCGGGGGGCGGACGGCCCAACCACTGCCGGACGGGTCCCCGGAACTGAGGGATGACGCCTTCCGAGGCGCCTCAGGAAATCAGGCCGGTTGGCGGGGTTGCTGCCGGGAAATGGCCCACTCGGTGAAGGGAGAGCGGACTCCCCGGATAGCCACATCGAGGACATACGGCTTCCCTGAAGCGAAGGCCCGGCTGAGTGCAGGACCTACGTCCTCGAGGCGTTCAACGTGCTCACCTTCACCGCCAAAGGCCTTCATGATCAGGTCATAACGCACGGGGCTGAGTTCGCAGGCTACGGTCGTACCGCTACGGGCGCTTTGTAGTTCCCGTTCCACACCCCAGCCGGAGTCGTTGCCGACGACGATGACCACCGGCAGGCGGTGGCGCACCAGCGTGTCCATTTCCGCCAGGTAGAAGCCCAGGGCGCCGTCTCCGGTGAACACCACCAGCGGTTTGGTGGGGTGCTCCAGCCGCAGAGCAATGGCATTGGGCAGGGCGGAACCGATGGTGGCCAGCGGTCCCAGCCGGTACCATGCGCCCGGGACAAGGGCAGGCAGAACCGAACGGCCCCAGTGCACGAACTCCCCGCCGTCCCAGGAGTAGATTGTCCCCGCAGGCGAAGCGGCGTGGAAAGCAGCATAGAAGGCGGCCGGGTGGATAGGCTGAGACGAGTCCTGGCCCAGCGTGTGGAGCTTGTCCCGCCACTCCGCTTCCCAGCCCCGCAGGCGGCGTATCCAGGCGGTCTTGACCGGCCAGCCACGGCCTGGGATTTCCGCCAGGAAAGCTCCGAGAGTGGCCCGGACGTCCGCGCAGATGCCTAACTCCAGCTCGCGGTTGGCGCCCAACTCGGGCGCGTGGATGTCCACTTGCACAAAACGCGCCTCCGGCGAAAATAGCGGCCGGCCGCCCATCGCGAGGCGGTAGTCGATGCGCTTGCCCAAGACGAGCACCACATCGGCTTCCGGGAATGCCTGGTGCACCGCCTTGTTCAGCGCCCCGTCGGCGTAGCGGAAGTTGTAGCGCCACAAGTCAGTTACCAAGCCCCGCGCCATGGTCAGGCTGAAGTAGGGCAGGCGCGTCAGCCGCAGGAATTGCCGTAACTCCTGGGTGGCGCCGCTCCACCAGACGCCGCTGCCTGCAATCACGACCGGCTTGCGCGCTTCGCTCAACAACCGCAGCGCTTTCCTCACGTCGGCGGAGGCGGGATCCGCTGGAGAGGGCGACGGAGGCGTCTGCATTGGCAAAGGCGTCCGAGCGGAGCCCGCGAACACATCCACGGGGATGCTCAGGTGGACCGGACCCATGCGGCCCGAAGAGGCTTCCGCGTAGGCTTTTCCAAGCAGGTAAGGAATCTGGTCCGGCGAGGCCGCCTGCGCAGCCCATTTGCACACGGGCGCTGCCATGGCCACCTGGTCAATCACCTGAAAGACCTGTCTTCCGGCCGAGGCCAGGGCGGGCGCTCCGCTCACCGCAATCAGCGGGCTCAGCGCCTGGTAAGCCGTCGCCAATCCGGTCAGCGCGTTGGTGTGTCCCGGTCCGCCCGTCACCAGCGCCAGCGCCGGACGCCTCCGGGCGCGGGCCAGGGCGTCGGCGGCGTGCATGGCCGAGGACTCGTGCCGCACATCGATGATGCGGATGCCGGCGCCGGCGGCGGCGGGCAGCACGTCGTTCAGGTGGTCGCCCACGAGAGTGAACATCTCGGTGAGGCCTAGCCTCTGCATCGCCTCTACGAACAGGCCCGCGCCGATTGGCATAGTGTTGGCTCCAGTGCTGACATACTAATACAATCACGATGAACAAAATGGCGAGAATCCTGGTTACTGGCGGAGCGGGTTACATCGGCTCGATCTGCGCCTACCATCTGCTTCAGGCGGGGCATGACGTCGTGGTGGTGGATGACCTTTCCCGAGGCCATCGGCACAACGTCGCGCCCGAACGCCTGCGGCAGGTGAATATCCTCGATACGGGGAAGCTCACGGAGATTCTCGCCGCGCAACCGTTTGACGCCGTGATGCACTTCGCCGCCTACATCGCGGTGGGCGAGTCCGTGGAAAGCCCGGAGCTGTACTTTGCCAACAACGTGGGCGGAGCGGTCAGCCTGTTCCGCGCGATGCGGGAATCCGGGGTCAGCCGCCTGGTGTTTTCCTCCACCGCGGCGGTTTACGGGCATCCAAGCCGCTCGCCGATTACGGAGGCGGAACCCATCGCTCCCGTCAATCCATACGGAGAATCCAAGGCTGCCGTGGAGAGGATGCTGGGCTGGCTGGACCGGGCCAGCAACCTGCGGAGCGTCTCCCTGCGTTACTTCAATGCCTGCGGCGCGGACGCCGACTCCGGCTTGGGCGAACAGCATGATCCGGAGACTCACCTGATTCCGCTGCTGCTGCGCGCCGTCCACACAGGCAAGCCCGCCACACTGTTCGGCGATGACTATCCGACCGCTGACGGGACCTGCATTCGCGACTACATCCATGTGACGGACCTGGCCAGAGCCCATGTGCTGGCGCTCGAGTATCTCCTCGACGGCGGCGCCACCGTCTCCCTGAACGTAGGCACCGGACGCGGGCATAGCGTGCGCGAGGTAGTGGAGGCGGCCGGTGAGGCGTGCGGCCGGCCGGTGCCGTACAACATCGGTCCGCGGCGCGCGGGCGATTCGCCGGAACTGGTGGCGGACCCGGCGCGTTTGAAGAGCTTGCTCGGCTGGCAACCCCGCTGCACCGATCTCCGGGAGATAGCCTCTTCAGCCTGGGAGTTTTTCACGCGCCGGGCGAAGTAGAATAGGCGCGATGAGACTGCTGATGCTCTTCCTGCTGCCGCTGCTCGCGGCATCGCAACCCGTCTATGACCTCCTGCTGCAGGGAGGCCACGTCATTGACCCGAAGAACCGTATCAGCGCGCGCCGCGACGTAGCCATCGCTGGCGGCAAGATCGCCGAAGTGGCTCCCAACATCGCCGCTTCGAAAGCCCGGAAGGTAGTCGACGTGAAGGGGCTGTACGTGACGCCCGGGCTCATTGACATCCACGTCCACGTCTTCGCCGGTGAAGGTCCGGCCTACACCGGACAGAGCAGTGTCTTCCCTGACGACCATTCCTTCCGCAACGGCGTCACCACGATGGTGGACGCCGGCAGCCCGGGATGGCGCGATTTCGAGGCCTACCGGCGGCGCATCATCAAGCGTTCCCGCACGCGCGTGCTCGCGTTTATGAACATCGTCGGTCAAGGCATGGCCGGGGCCATCGAGCAGGACGTGAAGGAGATGGACGCCGACGCCGCTGCCCGCGAGGCGCTGCGCAACAAGGACCTGGTAGTGGGCATCAAGACGGCGCACTACTCGGCACCGGACTGGATCGCCGTGGACCGCGCCGTGGAAGCGGGCCGCAAAGCGGACATGCCCGTCATGGTGGATTTCGGCACCTTCACAGAAGCTCGCCCGTTTCAGCAACTCGTGCTGGAAAAACTCAGGCCGGGTGATATCTACACTCACGCATACCTGGCATGGGTGCCCATGCTGGATGAGCGCGGCATATTGCTGCCCTATCTGCTCGAAGCACGTAAGCGCGGTGTGCTCTTCGACGTCGGCCACGGCGGCGGCAGCTTCGTCTTTCGTCACGCCGTGCCTGCGGTACGTCAGGGCTTCCTGCCGGACACCATCTCCACGGACCTGCACATCGGCAGCATGAACGCCGGCATGAAGAACATGCTCAACGTCATGTCGAAGTTCCTCAACATGGGTCCCTCTCTCGAAGACGTCATCCTGCGCTCCACCTGGAACCCCGCGCGCGCCGTGCGCCGCGAAGAACTGGGGCACCTGACGCCCGGCGCCATCGCCGACATCAGCGTGCTGCGCGTGGAAAACGGAGATTTCGGCTTCGTCGACGTCTACGGCGCACGCCTGCGCGGCAACCGCAGGCTGGCGGCGGAACTGACCATCCTTAACGGACTGGTGGTCTGGGACCTCAACGGAATCACGCGCGAGGATTGGGACAAGCTGGGCAACTACCGTGCGCAGGGTGACGCTTCCTGGGACGGTACCCTCGGGGCGGGCATCCGCTCCCGGAAGTGAGACTGAGGAGACTGTACGCATGAGTTTGGACCAAGACAGGGAACGCCTGCGCCAACTGCTGCTTGAGTATTCCGTGCGGCGGGGAGAGGAGTTCGTTCTGGCTAGCGGGCGCCGCAGCACGGTCTACGTCGACGCGCGGATGACGAGTTGCCGGGCGGAAGCCATGCCGCTCATCGGCCGCCTGTTCCTGGCCAAGATGGCTGAGCGGGGCTGGCGGCCGTCCGCGATAGGCGGCCTGACCATGGGCGCGGACCCGGTGGCCATCGCCGTCGCGCGCGAAAGCCTGGAACTTCCCCGCCCCCTCAACGCGTTCCTGGTGCGCAAGGAAATCAAGAAGCACGGCACGCAGAAACGCATCGAAGGCTTGGCGGTTACCGGTCCGCTGGATGTCGTGGTGGTCGACGACGTCTGCACCACCGGCGAATCCACCATGAAAGCCGTGGAGGCCGCGCGCGAAGCCGGCTGGAAAGTGCTCGGAGCCATCGCGCTGGTGGACAGGGAGGAAGGGGCGCGGGAGAACCTCGAGGGGCTGCTGCGCTGCCCGTTCGACTGCATCTTTCGATTACAGGACCTGTAACCGGCGGCCGCGTTGCATGGAGCAGCCTCGTCGCGTAAGAACCACACAGCGCATTCGCTAAACTAAGAGGTGCTCAGCCTCGGCAACGAGCGCCGCCTGGAACGGGATATCCGCGAGCGCGGGCGCACTCCGGAATCCGTTTTCCGGCAGTTTCGCGAAACGGTGCAGCCCATGGCTGCGCTCCACGTCCACCCCACCAGCAGTTTTGCGGACGTGGTATTGGACGGCACGGCGCCGCTCGAAGCCAGCGTTGAAAGGCTGCTGGCCTACCTGAGGCTCTCTCCTCCGCCCTCGCCCGCAGGCCGCTGTTGACCGCATCCGGAGGATCTGCCGCCGGAGTAGTCCGGCTCCTAGCGGAACAGCTTCACGGAGAACTCCGCCAGGTACTTCCGCCACACGGGCCAGGTATGCCCGCCCTCCGTGAGGACGTACTCGTGGCGCACGCCTTTCTCTTCGAGCACCTTGCGCGTGGCCTCGGCTGACTTGAGCAGGAAATCGTCTTTGCCGATGGCCTTCCACAACAGCTTCAGCTTGTCGTTGATCTTGCCGTCGGCGGCAGCCTCCCCAATAACGGCTTCGGGGTTGGGAATGAGCGTGCTCATGCCGCCTATCCAGGCGAACTTGTCCAAGTGCTTCAGGCCGATGCTCAGGGACTGCATGCCGCCCATCGAAAGCCCCACGATGGCACGGTTCAGCCGGTCGGCGCGAATGCGATAGGCGGATTCCACTAACGGCATCACGTCCGCCGTGAGATCACGCTCGAAGTCTTCCAGGTTGCGCCCCGTGACGCCGGTGGGCCCTACGGCGGCGTGCCCATCCGTCATCACCACCACCATGGGGCGGACTTTGCCTTGCGCCAGAAGCGCGTCCAGAATCCAGTGCGCGCGGCCCAATTCGCTCCAGGTGGCCTCATTGTCTCCATTGCCGTGGAACAGGTACATGACGGGGAAGCGGGCAGCCGGGTCCTTTTCGTAACCGGGCGGCGTGTACACGCGCAGGCGCCGCAAGCGCCCCAGCGATTTCGACCAGTAGTCGTGCAGGTGCACCACGCCGTGCGGAACCTCCTGATAATCG
>JBBIND010000034.1:0-18213 GCA_037444075.1 Acidobacteriota bacterium
CCAGCGTCACTCGGACTCGCCTTCTCCGTGGCCGCGCCAGAGTTCGCCAGGACAAGACATGTGGATTCAATGCGTTGCGAGGGATCCGCGGCGCGCAACCGGGGTGCGCCACTACGGTTTCTGGCTCATCCCTTCGAGCATGCGCCGGTAAGCCTCACGAAGCTGCCGACGGGCGTCCTCGGTGAGGGTCTCGGGCGGCTGTTCAGACTGGATTTCCTTGCACAGGGCCACTGTCTTCTTGAGGCTCTCCACAAACTCGACGCAGGGCGGGCACCTGGCGATGTGGGCTTCGATCTGCCGGCAAAGGTCGACGGGCAATTCAGCATCCATGTATTCCGACAGCTGCGAGAAGATCCGGTGGCATTCCGCCTGAGTCACGTCCCCTCCTTTGAGTTGCGGAGGTATTGATCCAACTGCTGGCGAACCGCCAGCCGGGCGCGGTGCAGGCGCGTCTTGACAGCATCCTCGCTCAAATCGAGCACTTCCGCCGTTTCGAGCGTCGTCAGTTCTTCCACATCACGCAGCAACAGCACGGAGCGGTACATCTCCGGCAGTTCGGCAATCGCCTGCTTCAGGATGTCCCGGAGTTGTGACCGTTGGGCGAGCTGCTCCGGGACAGCGCTCCAGTCCGCTATTTCGAGCCTTCTGCCCTCGCCCTCGCCGGTGAACGAGGGGCGGAGTTGTTCCAGGGACAATTCCCGGGCCGGGGCAAAGACGCTACGGCGGCGCTTCATGTGGCAGGCATTCTTGGCGATTCGGAACACCCAAGGCTTGATGCGGGCGGGGTCGCGCAATTGGCTGAAGTTTTCAAAGACCTTCACCAGAGCCTCCTGCGCAACTTCTTCGGCATCCTCGCGATGACCGCACATGAGATAGCTGTATTGAAAGAGCTTCGGGCGGAACAGCCGCACGAACTCCTCGAAGGCATCTTTGTCGCCGCTCATCAGGCGCCGGACCAGGCTGATTTCGACTGTTGCGGTCTCGCCCACCTTTCGATGTTAGCAAGCTGAAAAACCTTCCAACAGGACTGATAGGTCTTCTATACTGTTGGCAAGCTCGCCGCACCCCGATCGCAGGGGTGATGGCGTTGTGGGTAGGTAGTATGCCGCCAAGCGCTCTCGTCCCGGCACAACGTCCCCGGCAATTCGGTAGCACGTCAAGGGCTCGCACGCGGCTCGGCTCCTCCTCCTCCTTCAAGATGCAAAACGGAGGCCGGGGTGACATCCGGCGCGGGCCGTCACGTTTTCCTTTCATCCTGCATCCCTGTTCACTGAAGACACCCCTGGAGTCAGCATGCGAAAAACACTATTGGTGGCGGCCGCCTTTTGCGGATTAGCCGCCTCCGCCTACAGCCAGGCTGTTCAAGAGGCTGCGACCGCCCGGCACGGGGCCGTGCCCCAACCGGTTTCCGCGCCGCAAATCTCTGACGGCAAGCCACTTTCCTTATCTGAAGCCGTGCGCGTGGCGCTGGAGAAGCATCCCAGCATGGAGGCCATGGCCGCGCGGACTGAAGCGGCGGAGGCCCGGATACGCCAGGCGCGCAGCGGCTGGCTGCCCAAGGTGAACTATGCCGAGTCGTTCCACCGCAGCAACGATCCTGTCTATGTATTTGGCAGCCTGTTGCGGCAGAACCAATTCGGCCCGGAGAACTTCGCCGTTGACCGGCTGAACCGCCCCGACTTCCTCAATAACTTCCAGAGCCAGATTGGCGTGGAGCAGGTGGTTTACGACGGCGGACAGACGCGTACGCAGGTCCGTTCCGCCGAATTGGGCAGGGAATCGGCGGATGAACAACTGCGAGCCACACGCCTGCATCTGGTGGCCGCAGTGGCGCGCGCCTATTATGGCGAATTGCTGGCGAGCGAAGGCGTTGCGCTGGCGAACGAGTCGTTGAAATCCGCCGAGGCCGATCTGAACCGAGCCGAGGCGATCCGGACGGCGGGGCTTTCCACGGACGCGGATGTGCTTTCCATTCGCGTTCACCTGGCGGCCACGCGCGAGCGGCTCATCCGCAGCAATCAGGAATTGGCGGTTGCCCGGGCCGCTCTGAACGAGGCCATGGGCTTGCCGTTGGACACGGCGCACGTGCTGACTACGCGCCTGGCTCCCCCGCCGCCGGGCGATGCGGCCCTGGCGGAATGGGAGCGGCGGGCGGTGGAAGAACGGCCTGAGACGAGGCAAGCGGCCCTGGCGGCGCGCCTGGCGGAAACACAGGCCGAGAGCGCCCGTTCCGCATTGCTGCCGCAGGTGGCTGTCCGCGGGGCGTTTGAAGCCGACCGGCAGCGTTTCATCACCCGGGGCGGCACCAACTGGTACGTAGGAGCCTCGCTGCGGTGGAATCTGTTCAACGGCTTCGCGGACCAGGGGCGGATCAGTGAAGCCACTCAAGCGCTGCGCGCCGCGCGCGCTGACTCGCGTCGGGCGGAGAGCGGTATTCGTCTTCAAGTGCGCGGGGCGCATGCCGAAATGACGGGCTCGCGCGAACGCCTGGAAGTCGCCACGGCGACGGTGGAGGAAGCCCGCGAAAGCCTGCGCATCACTAAGAACCGGTACGAGGCAGGGCTGACCACAGTGACTGACCTGCTGCGGAACGAAACCGCCTCGCTGGAGGCCAGCACCCGCAGGCTGGCGGCCATCCACGACCTGCGCGTCGCCGCGGTTATGCTCGAACTGGCCGCCGGCGTGCTTTCGGCGGACTCTGAGGTCTTGAGGTAGAGGGAGAATCCACATGAAACTTAACAAACGCTTGCTCATCGGGATGCCGGCGCTGGTCCTCGGGCTGGCGTCCTGCGGCGAGGCTCCGCCGCCGAAGCCGGAAACGGCTGCTCCCGCCGCCAACGTCTCGACGGTGACTGTCGCTCGACAAGCCTGGGCCTCTACCCACGAGGCGGTGGGCACCGTACGCGCGCGCGCGGAGACCGTGGTTGTCAGCAGGGTGATGGCCTACGTCCGGGAAGTGAAGGTCCGGGCGGGAGACCGGGTCCAGGGCGGACAGCCTTTGGTGTTGCTGGACGCGCGCGACCAGGATGCCGCGCTCCTGCAGGCCCAAGCGGCGCTTCAGGAGGCGCGCAGCGCCATCTCCGAAGCCGACAGTGGAGCCGCCGCGGCCCAGGCCCAGATGCAACTGGCTCAGGTGACCTTCAAACGCATGGAAGACCTGTTCCAGAAGAAGTCCATCTCGCACCAGGAATTCGACGAAGCCTCGGCCAGGCTGAAGATGGCGCAGTCCAATCACGCCATGGCGCTTTCCAAGCGCCGCCAGTTGGATGAGAAGATCCGCCAGGCGGAGCAGGGGGTCAAATCCGCCGAAAACATGCGTGGTTACGCGGAGATACGGGCGCCCTTCGCGGGCATCGTGACGGCGCGGACGGTGGAGCCGGGCACTCTGGCCACTCCCGGCATGCCTCTGCTGACGCTCGAGCAGGAGGGAAATTACCGGTTTGAAGCGCAGGTGGAGGAATCACGCCTGCTCAGCGTGCGCCTGGGGCAGCCGGTGGAAGTGAGGCTCGACGCGCTGGAACGCTCATTGGAAGCGCGGGTGGCCGAGATTGTCCCGGCGGTGGACGCCGCCTCGCGGGCGTTCCTTGTGAAACTGGACCTGCCTCGCGTGCCGGGCTTGCGCTCGGGCGTTTTCGGGCGGGCGGTCTTTTCGGAGGGCACGCAGGAAGTCCTGACGGTTCCCGCCGGCGCCGTGCGCGTGCAGGGACAGTTGCGCTCTGTGCTGGTGGCGGAGGGCAGCGTGGCGCGTTCCCGCCTGCTGACCGCGGGCAGAGAACGTGAAGGGCAGGTCGAAGTGTTGTCCGGGCTGAACCCCGGCGAGCGGGTCATCTTCCCGCTGCCGGAGAAACTGACTGACGGAGCCAGAGTGGAGGTGCGTCCGTGAATGCCGGTCCCGGACCCGGACTAGCCGGAAGAATCGCCAAGGCTTGGATCAACTCCAAGCTCACTCCCCTGTTTATCCTCGCCTCGATCGCAATCGGCGTATTTTCCGTCGTGCAATTGCCACGCGAGGAAGAGCCGCAGATCATCGTGCCGATGATCGACATTTTCGTGGCGATGCCCGGCGCCACGGCGCGGGAAGTAGCCGAACGCGTCACCAAGCCCATGGAAAAACTGCTCTGGGAGATTCCCGGGGTGGAGTACATCTATTCGACCAGCATGCCGGGCGGCGCCATGTCCATCGTCCGGTTCAAGGTGGGCTCCAACGAGGAGGACAGCATCGTCCGGCTGAACCAGAAGATGTTCGCCAATTTCGATCTGATCCCGCCGGGCGCTTCCCACCCTCTCATCAAGCCGCGTTCGATTGATGACGTGCCGATTCTGGCGCTCACTTTCTGGAGCCACCGTTACGGCGACTATGAACTGCGCCGGGTAGCCGCACAGGTTCACGACGCGGTGAAGCAGGTGCCGGACGTGTCGGTGGCCCAACTTATCGGCGGGCAGCGCCGGCAGGTGCGTGTCACGATTGACCCGGCGAGGCTGGCGTCCTACTCGCTGACGCCGCTGCAAGTGATCGGTGCTCTCGGGGCTTCCAATCAACGCCTGCCTTCCGGGCGGTTCGCGGCGGGCAACCGCGAGTTCCTGCTCGAAACCGGGGATTTTCTGCGCACTCCCGAGGACGTCGCCGCGGTGGTCGTCGGCGTTGCGGGGCAAAAGCCGATCTTCGTGAAAGACGTGGCGGAGGTTGCCGACGGAGGCGAGGAGCCCTCTCAATACGTTCAATTCTCCACCGGAGAGGGTTTCCACCCCGCCGTGACGTTGGCTGTTTCCAAGCGCAAGGGCACCAATGCCATTGAGATCGCCGAAAGCGTGCTTCAGCGCGTGGACGGATTGCGCGGCACGCTTATCCCCGGCGAAGTCGAGGTGGAAGTGACGCGCCACTACGGCGAAACCGCCGCCGAGAAGTCGAACGAGTTGTTGTTCCACATGGCCATCGCCGTGTTTTCGGTCAGCATTTTGATCTGGCTCACCCTGGGGTTGCGCGAGTCTCTGATTGTGTTTGCGGCCATACCGGTGACGCTCGCTCTCACCTTGACCACCTTTTACCTTTACGGCTACACGCTGAATCGGATCACGCTTTTCGCCCTGATCTTCTCGATAGGTATTTTGGTGGACGACGCCATCGTGGTGGTGGAAAATATGGTCCGCCACAGACGCCTGCCGGAGAATCGGGGCCGCCCGATGGTGCAGGTGGCCGTCGAGGCTGTGGATGAGGTTGGCAATCCCACCATCCTGGCTACGCTGGCGGTGATCGCCGCCATCCTTCCCATGGCGTTCGTGGGCGGGCTGATGGGGCCCTACATGCGGCCTATCCCGATAGGGGCGTCGGCTGCCATGCTGTTTTCGCTCATCGTGGCCTTCATCGTGACCCCGTGGGTGGCGTTGCGCGTGCTTGGCAAAGGCGACGGGCACGGCGTAGAAGAACGCGAGGACCGCCTCACGCGCCTGTACCGCGTCTTCATGGACAAAGTTCTGCACCGAGCTCCTCTGCGCTACGGATTTCTGGCCGGTGTGACGCTGCTGTTGCTCGGGTCCATGGCGCTCGTCTACGTGCAGTTTGTCAAAGTGAAGATGCTGCCCTTCGACAACAAGAGCGAATTCCAGGTGATCATCGATACGCCTGAAGGATCGACGCTCGAAGATACGGCGCGCATCACCCGCCTGCTGGCCGAGGAAGTTCTGCGTGAACCCGAAGTGACCAACCTGCAGACATATGTGGGAACCGCCGCACCCTACAATTTCAACGGCCTGGTGCGCCACTACTTCCTGCGCAGCGCTTCCCACATGGCGGACATCCAGGTGAATCTGCTGCCCAAGGGCAGACGGGACCGGCAGAGTCACGACATCGCCAAGGCGGTGCGCAACCGCCTGGAGCCGGTGGCCCGTCAGTGGGGCGCGAGCATCAAAGTGGCGGAAGTGCCCCCCGGCCCGCCGGTGCTGCAGACCCTGGTGGCGGAAATCTACGGGCCCACTCAGGAGGGGCAGATTGCACTCGCCCGGCAGGTGCGCAAGCTCTTCGAAGAGGTGGACGGCGTCGTCGATATCGACTGGTACGTCGAAGACGATCAGCCGAAGCACCGCCTGCATGTAGCCCGCGAGAAGGCTGCCTTGCACGGAATCTCCGAAGCGGACATCGCAAGGACCATAGCCGCCGCCTCTGCGGGACAATCGGCCGGGTTGCTGCACGACGACGCGGAGAAGGAAGACGTCCACATCAACGTGCGCCTGGACCGGGCGGCGCGTTCGGACTTGGAGCGCCTGCTGGACCTCAAGGTCGCCGGGCGCAGCGGCCAACTGGCCGCCCTGCGCGAACTCACCCGCGTTGAAACGGTCACCGAAGACAGGAGCATCTACCACAAGAACCTGATGCCGGTCACCTATCTCACTGCCGATGTGGCCGGCGCCATGGAGAGCCCCGTCTACGCCATCCTGGCGCTTGCGCCGAAGATCTCCGGCATCAAGATTCCGGAAGGCTACAGCATTGAGCAGTACACGGCGCGGCAACCGCCGGACGATGCCCGCTACGCCATGAAATGGGACGGCGAATGGCACATCACCTACGAGGTGTTCCGGGACCTCGGCCTGGCCTTTGCCGCCGTGCTCATTCTGATCTACATCCTGGTGGTGGGCTGGTTTCAGTCCTTCATCACGCCTTTGGTCATCATGGCCGCCATCCCGTTTTCGCTGGTCGGCATCATGCCGGCGCACGGCCTGATGGGAGCCTTCTTCACGGCCACTTCCATGATCGGTTTCATCGCCGGGGCGGGGATTGTGGTGCGGAACTCCATCATCCTGGTGGACTTCATTGAGCTCCGGCTGAAGGAAGGCATGCCGCTGGATGAGGCGGTCATCGATGCCGGCGCGGTGCGTTTCCGGCCGATGATGCTGACCGCCGCTGCGGTGGTGGTGGCCGCTGCCGTCATCTTATTCGATCCGATTTTCCAGGGACTGGCCATCGCGCTGATGGCTGGCGAGATAGCCTCGCTGGCGCTCTCGCGCGTGACGGTTCCCGTGCTCTATTACGTCATCAACAAGAACAAGCAAAGGAGGATAGAAGCGTGACAGTAAACCGCTACTTGCGGCTGATTGCCGGAGCGCTGGTGCTCTTGAGCCTGTCGCTCGGATACTGGGTGCATCCCGGCTGGTTCGGGCTGACGGCGTTCGTGGGCCTGAACCTGTTCCAGTCGGCCTTTACCAACTGGTGCCCCATGATCACCGTGCTCAAGAAGCTAGGCGTGGCCAGCTGCAGTTGCCCCACGCGCTCCGCGGTGTGAAAGACCGTCTCTGCTAGAATCCAGTTATGGACACGGCGCTGGGTATCCATCGCTTTCATTTCGCCTTCACGATCACCTATCACTACATCTTTCCGCAGCTCACCATGGGTTTGGCGCTGCTGATTGTGATCCTGAAAGTCCTCGCGCTGCGGACGGGCGACGAGAAATACAACCAGTCGGCGAGGTTCTGGACCAGGATCTTCGCCATCAATTTCGCCCTGGGGGTGGTCACGGGCATTCCCATGGAGTTCCAGTTCGGCACCAATTGGGCGCGCTTCTCCAAGGCGGCGGGCGGAGTGATTGGGCACACGCTCGCCATGGAAGGCATGTTCGCGTTCTTTCTGGAGTCGTCCTTTCTGGGGCTACTCATCTATGGCGAGAAACTGTTGGGTCGAATCGGCCACCTGGTGGCAGCCATCCTCGTCTTCCTGGGTTCCTGGGTAAGCGGGTTCTTCATTGTGGCCACGAACGCCTGGATGCAACATCCGGTCGGCTATACGCTCGGACCGGACGGGCAGATCCACCTGGAGAGCTTTTGGGCGTTGCTGACCAATCCCTGGCTGCCCTGGCAGTACGCGCACGTAATGGTTGGTTCCGTGCTTACGGCGGCGATCGTGATGGCTTCGATCGGGTCTTTCTACCTGTTGAACGGACGCCACCCGCAGCACGGGCGGGTTTTTGTGCGCCTCGGAGTGATCACCGGGCTGGTAGCTTCCGTGCTGATGCTCATTCCCACGGGCGACGGTCAGGGGCGCATGGTGGCGAAGCACCAGCCGGTAACCCTGGCTGCCATGGAAGGGCTGTTTGAGACACGTTCCGCCGCGCCCATCGCGATCGTGGGACAGCCCGACGTGGAGAAAGGCAAGCTGGATAATCCGCTGACCATTCCCGGAGTGCTCAGCCTGCTGACCCACCAGCGCTGGTCGGCGGAAGTGAAAGGGCTGGATGCCTTCGACCGCAGCCTGTGGCCGGACAACATCCCGCTGCTGTACTACGCTTTCCATATCATGCTGGGGTTGGGCACCATCTTCATCGCATTGATGTCGGTAGCCGTGGTGTCGCTGCGCAAGGGCCGCCTGTTCACGAGCAAGCCGATGCTTTGGGCGCTGATGCTCCTGCTGCCGTTCCCCTACATCGCCAATACGGCCGGCTGGATGACGGCTGAGCTCGGGAGGCAACCTTGGCTGATCTATGGCCTGATGCGGACCAGCGAGGGCTCCTCTCCGCTGGTGTCTTCCGGCAACGCCATGTTCACGCTGATCGGGTTCATGGGCATGTACGCCGTCTTGTCCATCCTGTTTCTGTTTCTTGTTCACCGCGAAATCGACCGCGGGCCGGAGCCTGCTCAGGGCTAGGAGGGCGCCATGGAGACTTTCTGGTTTTGCACAGTAGCTGTCATGATCACCGTCTACGTGGTGCTGGACGGATTCGACCTGGGCGCCGGCATGGTGCACCTTTTCGCCGCGCGTGAGGATTCCGAGCGGCGCCTGATTCTGAAATCCATCGGACCCGTCTGGGACGGCAACGAGGTCTGGCTGCTGGCGGGAGGAGGAGTGCTGTTCTTCGCCTTCCCCGTGCTGTACGCCTCCGCGTTCAGCGGCTTCTACCTGCCCCTCATGATTGTGCTCTGGCTGCTGATTCTGCGCGGCATTTCCATCGAATTCCGCAACCATCTGCGGACTCCCATCTGGGGGCCGTTTTGGGACGTGGTCTTCGCCGGGGCTAGCGGGCTGCTGGCCGTATTTTTTGGCGCGGCGCTGGGAAACGTCGTCCGCGGCGTTCCGGTGAATGAGCAGGGCGAGTTCTTCTTGCCGCTCTGGACCGATTTCACGTTGCAGGGAGAGGTCGGCATCCTGGATTGGTACACGGTTCTGACGGGCGTTCTGGCAGCCTTCACGCTGGCCACGCACGGAGCGCTTTGGGTGGTCTACAAGACCTCCGGTCCTGTGCAGGAGCGCGCACGCCGTTGCGCCATGCTTGGTTGGCGCGGCACGGCCGCCCTGGCTCTGGCCGTCACGGCGGTGACATTCATGGTTCAGCCACGCGTACCGGCCAGTTTTCAGGCGCGCCCCTGGAGTTGGGTATTCCCGGCCTTGGCCATGATTGGGCTGGCGGGAGTGTACCACTACGTGCACAGGCGGGACAAGGACCTGCGCGCGTTTCTCTCGTCGTGCCTGTTCATAGCAGCGTTGCTGGTGAGCGCGGCGCTGGGTGTGTATCCTTACATGCTGCCTTCGAATCTCAGCGCCGAATTGGGTCTTACAATCTACAACGCCTCCACCGCCGCCTACGGGCTGAAGGTCGGCTTGGGATGGTTCATCCCCGGGATTCTGCTCACGACAGGGTACTTCGTGTACATTTACCGCCGCCTGGCAGGAAAAGTGAGCCTCGAGGACAACGGCGCGCACTAACCTCTTTGGCGCAGCCGCGAGGGGCGCCGTTTCGCAGTAAGATTTTCAGTCATGGTGATTGGTGTTCTGAGAGAGAGCGATCCGCTCGACAGCCGCGTAGCGCTCACGCCGCCGGTTGTGCGGCATCTTGTGGAGCGAGGGAATACGGTCTGGGTCGCCAGCGGCGCGGGAAACGGCGCCATGTACGCCGACGAGGACTACCTCCGGGCGGGCGCACAGATCGGCAGCACGCCTGCGGACGTTATACGCCACGCAGGGTTGCTGTTGAAGATGTCCGTCCCCACACCCGAAGAGATGGCGCTGTGCGCGCGCGGGACTGCGTTCATGGCCTTCTTTCATTTGGCAGCGGCCGAGTTCTCTCTTTTTGAGAGGCTGACCGAGCACGGTCTGACCGCGGTCGGCTATGAGATCATCGAGACCGGCGACGGCCGCCTCCCCGTGCTGGCAGCCGCCAGCGAGATGGCCGGGCAAATGACCGTCCCCCTGGCGGCGCACCTGCTGCGGTCAACCTCCGGCGGGCGAGGCATTCTGCTCGGCGGAAGCCCGGGTGTTCCCCCGGCGCACGTGGTCATCATCGGCGCCGGCACAGTGGGAAGCTGGGCAGCCCGGACCGCCCGGGCCGCGGGCGCCCGTGTCACCGTGCTGGACGCGGATGCGGAGAAATTGCGGTACTTGATGGCCACTCTGCCCAATGTCGCCACGGCATTCTCTGAGCCGGAATCGCTGGCCGCGGCGGTTGCCGATGCCGACGTTCTCATCGGCGCTGTTCTCATAGCGGGCGCTCGCTCACCGCATGTGGTCACCCAAGCCATGGTGGAGAGCATGAAACCCGGCGCCGTCGTGATTGACGTTTCCATTGACCAGGGCGGGTGCATTGAAACCAGCCGCCCGACCACCATCGCCGAGCCGACCTTCGTGCACGCCGGAATCGTTCATTACTGTGTGCCGAATCTGACCGCCGAGATGGGGCGCAGCGCTTCCACCGCCATCGCCCAGGCCATGTTGCCCTACCTGTCTCGAATCGGCGCGGACGGATTGGATGCAGCCGTTGCGGCTCTGCCGGAATTGGCGCGTGGCGTCTACACCTACAAAGGGGAGTGCGTCCACGCTGCCCTGGCTCGTACGTGGCACGTGCCGCGCCGAGATCTTGCCAGGCTCATCACGAGGGGAGGCGCCAGTGCAGCCGGGCAACCGCCGGTCCGGTAACAGCCGGAGGCGGGCTCTACGCTGTTCTCAAGCGCCCGAGCGGCTCAGACGCTGACCACGGGGCAAGGCGATTGGCGGATGATGGAGTAAGCGTTTGTCCGCAACCTCCCGAGAATGCCGACCGCCGAGCCGCGGCCGATCACCAGCAGATCCGCCTTGTACTCTTCAGCCGCCGTGCAGACCATCTCCGGAGCATCTCCACTCTCAACGAAGATCTCCGCTTCCACTCCCGCCTTGTTGATTAACTTCGCCAGTTCTTCTTTGGCCTGTCCGGCCAATTGAAGCCGCCACTCCGGAGTTTCGATCTCCGGTGTGGCATGCACAAGCACCAGGCGCGCCTGGCAGGCTTCCGCCAGCGAGGCAGCCCAGTTCAGCGTGGCCCGGCTATGCCCGCCAAGGTCCACGGCGGTCACAATGGTGCGAAACCGTATCTGGTTCACCGCGGGCGCTTCTTCCAGGTGAACGCCCGTCCAGACAGGGCAGTCCGAATCATGCAGTACTTTGGCTGTCACGGACCCCAGGACAAAGCGGCGGAAAGGACCATACCCGTGCGTCGGCATCACGATCAGCCCCGCGCGTTCCGAGTGCGCGAAGTCTACGATGCGCCGCGCCGGATCGCCGTCGAGAAGCACCCGCCTGGCCTGCAATTCCGGGAGTTCACTCGTGAGGAACCCGTCCAACTGCTTCTGCAGTTGGGCTGAGCGGGCGGCGAACAACTCGTTCAGCACCGTGCCGCCCACTTCCATCGAACTGAACTCGTAGTGGGGAGGAGGCACGACGTGCAGCAGTATGACTTCCGAACCGAATCGCTCCGCCAGGGCCTCGACGTAGCGCGCCGCGCCTATGCAGCGGGCCGAAAAATCCACAGGCAGTACGATCCTAGCCAGTGAAAACATGAGCCATTCCCCCTTCCAACAGTGTGCTCCGATCGCCCGCTCCGCAGCCAGCCCACGCGCAGGCATCTAAAGGCAATCGAACAAAACCGTTGACAGATGCTCGTTTGGGGCAGGCGGCCCGTAACGCCGGGTCCGCTTTCCCCAGATCATCCTACTGGCTTTACTGGGCGGACGCAAGACCGAGATCGCTGAGGATCTTCGGATTCTGTTCCTCCATGGCGAGAAGCTGATGGCAGGCGTTGCAGTCCTGCGTGATCGTCTTGCCGTCGGACGCGGCCTTGATGTCGTCATGGCAGCGGAAGCAACCCGGGAACTCCGTGTGGCCGGTGTTGTTGGGGTAGGTCCCCCAAGTGACGCGCATTTCAGGGAAGATGTTGCGGTTGAAGATGCCCAACAGACCTTCGGCGGCGCGTTGCACTTCCGCCCGGCGCTTGTTGAAGATTTCCGGATAATTCTCCCGGTAGTAGGTGTCTAAGGCGGTGGCGATGGCCAGTTGCGCTTCTTTCCCCGAGGCATAGCTTCTCTGGAGGATTTCCACGCCCACCTTCTTGACGTAGGGCAGGTTGTTGGGGATGCGGCGGGCGGCCATAGCGCGGTCCATGGCGCGGTCCGGCGTTTCGAAGGCGTGGGTCGGGCGATTGTGACAATCCATGCAGTCCATCTCACGCACCGGCAGGCGCTTGATTTCCTCCGGGTCAGTGTCGGGCGCCACAAAGGTAATGGGTTCCATGCCCGGCAGAGTCCACTCCACCCAGACGATCTCCTGCCGCTGCCGGTCGCGGTGTGCGTACCGCAAATGGACGCCCTCACCCAGGTGAACGCCATGGATCCCGGGACCCAACCTGCCGCCGCCAATACGGAGCAGCAGCACGTTGAGGCTCTCCGTGTTGGCCTCGTCTTCGGCGTACCGGCGTGAAATGCGCAGGCGATCCTCACCGTATTTTTGAGGCCAGTGGCAGGTTTCGCAGGTTTCCCGCGCGGGGCGCAGGTTCTCAACCGGCGCAGGAATCGGGCGTGGGTAGGTATTGAACGCCACGGCGAACACCTGTGCCACGCCGGAGAGTTTGCTGCGGACGAACCATGGGGCGCCGCTGCCTATGTGGCACTCCACGCACTCCACGCGCGAGTGAGGTGAATTCTGATAGGCGGCGTATTCCGGGTGCATCACCGTGTGGCAGGTCTGCCCGCAGAATGTGACGCTGTCCATGTAGGTGACGGCCCGGTAAGTTAACTGGCTGCCAATCAACAGGTTGGCGCAGGTCGTCAGGGCGACGAAGATGACCAGCCGACGGAATTCGACGTTCCTCAGGTCTACCGGGGGGAATTTTGCCGGATACTTGCCCATCCGGCTCTCCCGGCGGAATTTGATGTAGCTCCCGAGCGGTATGAGGAGGAGTCCTCCGAAGAACAACCCCGGGAGGACCATGAAGGCCATGATCCCGAGGTAGGGATGATCCACGTGGCCCCTCCACATGGTCGGCAGCAGGAACAGCCAAAGCAGCCCGGCGGTAGTCACCAAAACCACGCCGGCCAAGCTGATGGCATTGTTGGAAAGGTGGACCAGTGGCGAAAGTAGTTCCTTGGATCGGGCGTGCAGCCTGCGAATCGGGCTCATGACTCTTTATATATATATATCAGCATCGTTGATACTACCGGCCCATGAGGCTACCGGTAGGAGAAGATCATTGCGTACAAGATGAGGACGATCATGGACAAGCCAATAGCGAGCGCCGCGAAACCGAACCGCCTCCAGATCTTGAGCAGAATCGTCGGGGGCGCGGGCATCAAGTGCTTCTCCAGTTCCCCTTTTTCCAACATTTCCTGGTATTCCCTTGGCCGGTCATGCTTGAACTCCTCAAGCGGCATGCCCCCGGTGAAGATGACGGTGTCGATAGGGAACTTCTCCGGCCGGAAGTGCGTGTTGAAGAAGTGGATGGTAAAGATAAAGCCCACCGCCAGGAGCGCTTCGTCACTGTGGATGGTGGTGGCGACATTGATGAACCAGCCCGGCAGGACGCGCGTGAACAGCTCCGGGAACCAGAGCAGCAGACCGGTGCTGCCGATGACGGCCACGCCCCAGAAAACGGCCAGATAGTCAAACTTCTCCCAGTAAGTCCAGCGCCCATATTGCGGGCGGTCTCCCTTGCCGAGGAACCACTTGACGGACTGCACGAATTCCTGCCAGTCAGTCTTGTTGGGCACCATGCTCTGCGCGCCGAAGATGAATTCCTTCAGGCTCCTGCCTTCCTTCCTCCGCTTGCGATTCAGGTCCCACAGGTGGATGCCGAAATACGCAAAGGTGACCAGCGCCCCCAGCCGGTGAATCCAACCGGCGGCCTCAAAGCCACCCATCAGGCGTGCCAGGACTTTTGCCCACGGAGCGTAGGAAAACTTCAGGATCATGCCGGTGAGCGCCAGGCTGAGGAAGCTGAAGATCACCATCAGGTGCAGGTTGCGGTGCAGTGGCTGGAAGCGCCGCACGTACAACTGCCCGGCATGGCCGTTGGAGGCCTTTACCTGCCTGCGGTATTCGAGCGAACGGGGCAGCCACATCAGCGTGTGCGTGGTCGCCACCAGAAGGGTTCCGATCAACAGGGAGGTCATTCCCCAGAAGGTGTAGAACAGGAACGGATACTTGTCCGGATCGTGGTGCGTGGCGTGAGTCAGATAACCGGCAAACCTGCGGTGTGAGCCGGGATGGCATTTTCCGCAGGTCGCTACGATGTTGTTACGGCTGAGGCGGGAGCGCGGGTCCGTGGTGGGCAGGATGTCGTGCGCTCCGTGGCAGTCGTAGCACTTGGCGGTCTTGTCGTAACCGAGCGTGGAGACCTTCCCGTGGAAAGTATCGAAGTAGGTCTTGGTGATCTCTTCGTGGCAGCGGCCGCACTGCTGCATGATGTGGAGCCGGAAGTCCGTCAGGTCCGTCCGGCGGATGGCGTGCGCCGAGTGGCAGTCGCTGCAATTCGGCACCGGCTTGCCGGACGTGTTCACGGAAGGCGAGTGAATGCTGAGGGTGAACTGATCCAGGATGCCGCGGTGGCAGCGCCCGCAGGTTTCGGCCACGTTCTTGGGGTTTACGCTCGATTCGGGGTCCTTGCCGGGCAGCTCTCTGTGAGCCGTGTGGCAATCGGCGCAGGTGGCAGTGACGGTCAACCCGCTCGCCAGCAAGCCTTTGCCGTGAATGCTCTCCACGTAATGCTCTACGGCGCTTACCGGCCGTGCCGTTCGGCGCACGGCCGCGCGTTGTCCTGCACGGTGGCAGTTGGCGCACAGCGATGGCACATTCAGCGAAAAGGTGGGAGAGTGGGTTTCATTCTTGCCCATGACGCCGTGCGTACCGTGGCAATCCCGGCAGGCGGGAGCGTCCGGGCTGCCCTGCGCCAGCAGCGTTCCGTGGGTGCTCCGGCTATGATCGCGCACCGCTTCGGCGTGACAGATAGAGCAGTCTACCTTCGGCTCCATGGTGCGGCAGGGACGGTCACGGCCCGGACTCCCGCCGGTGTGACATTGTATACACGCCGTCCGGGAATGGCGGGACCGCGCGAGTTCATCCTGATGGACGTACAGCGAAAGCGTCCGGCCGCCCCGGGTGACCTTCAAGTCCGGGTTGGCGTGGCACTGCATGCAATCCCGGTCAGACATTCCCTTGGCGTAAAAGACGCGCCGGACCTTGTGCGGCTCGTGGCAGTCGACACACGCCGGAATGGCCTGCGGCTGTTTCTCCCAGAGTTCCCCCCGGATCACCTTCCGGTGCACGGCCTCGATCTGCGCATGGCACTTGGCACAGGTCTTGGCAATGTTCTGCGCGGCGATGGAGCTCCGCTTGTCCGTGTGCGGCAGCGTAAAGTGAGCGGTGTGGCAACTCGTGCAAACTGCCGTCACCGTCAGGCCCCGGCGGAA
Source organism: Acidobacteriota bacterium (assembly GCA_037444075.1). GTDB lineage: Bacteria > Acidobacteriota > Terriglobia > Bryobacterales > Bryobacteraceae > JBBIND01. The sequence continues at coordinate 15,688 of JBBIND010000034.1, forward strand.
TAACCCCTCGCCGTGAATACTGTCCACGTAATTGCCAAGGATGTTGTTCTGGGGGATGTTGTGCGTCAGATGGACAGGAGAACCTTCGCGGTGGCAGCGCCCGCAGAGGCGCGGTATTTCCATGGTGGAAGTGACCGAGCGAGGGTCGGAGGAGCGCAGGATGCTATGGTTTCCGTGGCATCCCGCACAGGTGGGGGCCATCCGGTCGCCGCGGCGGAGCGCCCGCCCGTGCAGGCTCTCCATGTGTTGCTCTTCCTGAGCATCGTGGCAGGCGCCGCATTCCACAGGCTTCAGCTTCTCGGCGTGCGGCATGTCCTGCCCGGCCAGGTCGAGATGGCAGTTGGTGCATTCCAGTTCGGCGTGCGGGGACTGCCGGAGGGAGTTGGCGTCAAAAGGCGGCGGTGTCCCTGCCTGACGCCTCCCGCTCCGCCTGCCGGGTTCGTGGCAAGCGGCGCAATCTTCCGAACCGGGGAGAGGCTTAGCCTGTTGAGCGTAGACAGCGAACGCACTCCCCCCCAAAGCAACACAAGAACGGCAAGAGGCACTCGCTTAGCCCTTTTCACCGAGTTGACATTCCCCCCAACGGTCGCGGGCAATGGCCCGCTGTCAAGGTAAGCGCAATCAGAGTGCCAAAACCAGCCGGCTTATTTCCTTAGGCGGATCAACAGTTTGAAAAACCGGACCAAAGAGGGTGGGGGGAATTCCACACATTCGTGTCGGAAAATCCCCCACTCTGCCGGTCAGTGGTGGTCGCCCAGGTTGATGTCGGAGCCGCCCATGGGTCTATGGCCGCTACCCGGTTTGACAGGCTCCGGCGAGATGTAACCTGGACCCCTGTGGATCTTCCATTTCCGGACACTCAGGCCGGTCAGCCACGCCGGGTCCATCGGGTAGACGTCGGGATCGAAAATGACCGCGTAGAAATGCCAAACGACGATGGCCAGAGTGGCCAGCACCGCTTCGTAGAAGTGAACAGTCACGGCAATGTCGAGCCAACTCTTGGGCAAAAACTTCAACATCAGGTTGTTCGCCCAGAGCATGATGCCGGAAATGGCCATCAGCGCCGTGCCCCACACCACGGCCCAGTATTCGGCCTTCTCGATGTAGCTGTGGGAAGAGCGATGCGGCCGCTCCCGGAGGAACCCCAAGCTGTAGGCCATGCCCTGGACGCCTTCTTTGACATCGGACGCCCTGGGCATCAACTCCAGCCAGTGGTGGCGCAGTTGCCTGCTGACGAACAGCGTGATGACGTGCAGAACGCCCGCGGCAATCATCACCACACCGGCAATGCGGTGCAGGATGCCCCGGATTGGCCACTGAGCCTCCCACATGATGAGCGGTTTGGACCAGAATTGCTCCGGGTACTTCAGGGCGAACCCGGTCCACACCAGCACGATGAAGGAAACCGCCAGTAAGCCGTGCTGGATGCGCTCCCAGGGGTACATGCGCATCTCCGGTTGCGGGCTGGCCGCCGGGTGCGGCGGCGGGCCGATCAGACGCAGCTTGAACAACTTACGCACCCAATCGCCGGCCTGGTGCAGGAACATCAGGCCGATCGTCAGGGGGATAACGATCAGGTAGAAAACCCTCACGAGCCGGGCGAGTTCGGGTTCTTCGCCCCCCGCGATGACGTGAATGGGTCCGAGCGCAAAGCGCTCCCCGGCGCCGGGGTGGCATTTGCCGCAGGTTTCCGGCAGCCTGTCCGGATGCGTCCTCGAGTGCGGGTCCGACGAGGGCAGAACGTCATGATGGCCGTGGCAGGAGGCGCAGCTGGCAACCGTCTGTGAGCCGGCCCGCGCCGCCAAGCCGTGGAAAGAGGAATCAAAACTCGTCAGCCTGTCGGTAGGCAGCCCGAAACGCCTGGAAAGCCGCACGTCTCCATGGCAACGCCCGCAGGTCTCGCGGATATTGCCGAGGCGGACTTCCGACTCCGGTTCCTTGGCCCCCAGGATGGCGTGCTCGCCGTGACAATCCGTGCAGACCGGGGCGTTCAGAATACCCCGTTCTACGTCGCCCCCGTGCACGCTTCTCTTGAATTTCTCAGCGGCGTCGCTGTGGCACATGCCGCAAGTTTCCACAACCTCTTTGCGGAAAGCCGCTGTCCGGTACGGCTTGGCCTCATGCACATCGCCGTGGCACATGTCGCAACCCGGGGCGGCGGCATTACCCTGTTCGGCTGCCCTCCCGTGGACGCTCTTGGCGTGGTCGCGCACAATGTCTTCGTGGCAGTTGGCGCAAGCGACTTTAGGCGCACCTTCGGGATGAGGAAATTCTTCCTTCTTGGGGTGACACTTCAGGCACCCCACGGACATGTGCGCCGACAGGCTGAGTTTCTTGCCCTGGTCGTGGCATCCAGCGCAAGCTGTCTCCGCGGGCGGGGACTGGCTCAGCAAAGGCGCAGACCCTGCCAGGAACAGGAGACCCGTGCCAAGCAGATGGCAGACGACATTGCGAGCCCAAAGTCTGAAAAGCATGAATCGTTAGACAACCTTTCTTTTTTCTTTTGAAGCTGAACTCCAGGCTCAG
>JBBIND010000034.1:18223-18926 GCA_037444075.1 Acidobacteriota bacterium
TGTCAGTCGTGAATTTCAGGTAGAAATAGGCAGCCACGATGGCCAACCCCAGCACGACCAGCAAGACGGTCAGGATCTTTCCCCAGCGGTCGATCACCTCCAGCCTGCGGGCGATTGCCGTCTGCTGGGTCACGGCAGCGTCGGATCCGCGTCCCAAGTGTAACGTGTCGTCTTCTTTGGCCGTGATGGTCCGCCGGCAGATAGCGAGCACGAGTATAACCACCAGAATTGCAGCCCAGGCAATGGCGAATGGCAGCAGATTCATCGTTGCACCTCCTCGGTGTTTATCCCTGTCGGCCCGGGGGCTTGGCCACCCGTGGGCCGGCTGCAGCTGACGTTGTACGCGGGCATGGATGGGAGCGCCAAGTCGCCGACGCCACCCAGCCCAGACATTACTTTACAACTCCGTTTTCTCCGCTGCCGAAGCCCTCGGCACCCTCAGCCTGGCCGCCAGCACAGCCAGCAGGACGGTGCCGAGAGGGTCACTGCGGGAAACCACCGAATTCACACCAGCTTCCCAGGCCCTCTTCAAGTGCTCGGCTTCGCCTCCCGTAATCAACACTACTCGTTGCGGGTGCGCGGCGCGGGGCGAAATCCGCTCCAAATGCTCCAGATCCACCACGAGGACCCCGCTGAGGGTGGTGTCCGGCTGACTGGTACAAACAACATTCCAGGTCCCGTTGCGCTCCAGCAAATCCCGGAG
>JBBIND010000034.1:18936-40579 GCA_037444075.1 Acidobacteriota bacterium
CTGCGTGGCGCTCCGGGATTTGCTGGAGCGCCACGCAGTATTCCGCGTTGCTGATGGCGATCTGTACCGTCTCCATGAGCGTACTGACCTGGACGGTCACTATCTCTCCATGCAATTAGGCAACCAACCCGGAAAAAAGGCAGCCAGGTCTGAAATAAAGGCCTCTGCAACAATTTCATCTGCCCGTCCCGGCGATGCGGCCGAGGGCAACGCATGCGGCTGAGGCAACTGCCCCAGCGTTCAGCGCTTCCTTGCGCCATCTGCCCCACCAGGCCCGCGGTCAGCAATGCGTAACCGCTTGTCCAGCCAGCGGCGTTGATTGGCCCACAATTGCGTCTCCATCTTTCGTCATCATTGTTGTGGGTGTTCTCAGCCTTGGCTGGCGGAGAAATCCACGGCTTCCTCCGCCTTCCAACGCATTGAACCGCTTTCTTCTTTGCGCTTCCGTTTCCGCGGCGAGCTGCGTCCCACCAGCCGGATGCAAGTCTCGGCCTCGGCTCAGGTGGCGGATAACCGGAATGATACGCCCGGTATACGTCACGACCTCGATGACCGGCAGTTCGCCGTCCACGCGGTCTACACAGCCAGTGACCGGCTACTGCTAAGCGGAGGGTATAACTACCTCCAGCTCAATAGCGCCACGGACATAGTCTTCTTCACGCTGGCACGCCTGCGCAGCTCACGCTCGCTGTACGAGACAAAAACCCACGCAGCTACTGCCGAAGTGCAGGTGCCCGCCGGTCCGCGGCTGGACTTCCGTTTCGGCTATCAGTACATCGAGGACAAGGGCCTCTCGCTGCCCTTACGGATGCACGCTCCGCGCGCGGGATTCCAGCTCAAATTGCACCGTTCCATTGCTGCGGAAGGCCAGTGGCAACACTGTTCTTACGGCGAGAGACTGTTCTCGCTGGAAGGCTACCGCGCCTATACCATCGCAGCGGGCCTACGCTTCAACCTGCCATGAGGAGCGCGGAGATGGCAATGAACCGAAGATCCGGGCTCCGAGCATGCTGAGTCGCCGGACGCGACGAACATCATCACCTTCCGCACGGAAACCGCCGAGGTCCGTTCGCAGCAGTGCCTGTCATGCCATGCCGCGCTGACAGGACCAACGCCAGGCTGCTGACGCGGCACGACGTGCGGACTCTTTGCCTGGAATGTCACACGAACACGCCAGCGTTCCATGACCTCTCGCAGGCGCGCTACCGCAACTGTACGGTCTGCCACTCGCGAGTGCATGGATCAAACTTGAACCGTCATCTGCTCGAATAGGCCGTCGCTGGACTCCCGACAGGCTGACTTTGCGCCCAATAGCGCCGCGTTCGGACGTTCCATTTGCGAATTGGTATACTGGTCGTAAAGGTTGGCTGGTTTTACCAAATGATGCCTAAACTGGCTTCCAAGTGGCGCCAAACAAGTGTCTTGGAGTCGGTATTCGACCAGTTATCCGACGCTCTCATCCTCTATGACAACGAGCGGACGATCACGGGCGTAAACGCCGCCGCCGAGAGGCTTTTCGGACTGCCCGCCCACCAGATGGTGGGGCGGGAATGCAAAGATGTTTTTCGTTGCACCACTTGCGAACAGAACTGCGGCATGCAGGCTGCGCTGGTTGAGGTGAACGGGGCTCCCAGCAACACGGTCCGCCTGCACACCGGCAACGGCCGGGAGCGGATGGCGGTGATTCGCACGTCGCCCATCTACAACGACGAGGGGACTGTGGAGGGCGCGGTTGTCTGCATCAAGGACGTCACCGAAGAGGTGGAATCGTCCCATCGCGAAGTGATCGCGGACTCACCCTCCATGCGCGAGGTGATGAGCTTTGTGCGGCGGGTGGCATCGAGCGAGGCGACCACCATCCTCATCGAGGGTGAAAACGGCACTGGCAAGGACCTCATAGCCAAGACGCTGCACTACCAGAGTTTGCGCCAGGCTGAACCGTTCATCGTCATCAACTGCGCCGCCATCCCGGAGACCCTGCTCGAAAGCGAGTTGTTCGGCTACGAGAAAGGCGCGTTCACTGACGCGCGGGCGCAGAAGCGGGGCATTTTTGAACTGGCGGATAGGGGTACGCTTTTCCTGGACGAAATCGGAGAAATCCCGCTGATGCTCCAGGCGAAACTGCTGCGGGTTCTGGAAGAGCAGAGCTTCCGCCGCTTGGGCGGGTTGAAAGACATAAACCTGGATCTGAGGGTCATTGCCGCCACCAACAAGAACCTGCGTGAAGCGGTCCAGGAAGGCGCGTTCCGGCAGGATTTGTACTTCCGCCTGAACGTCATTCACATCAACATCCCGCCTTTGCGTGAGCGGCCCGAGGACATCGTCCCGATGATCCGCTTCTTCGTCGAGCACTACAACCGGAAGTTCAAGCGCCAGATCGAAGGAGTGACCGCGGAGGCCGAGCGCCTGTTGTTGGAACACGACTGGCCCGGCAACGTGCGTGAATTGCGCAACGCCATCGAGCGGGCGATGATCCTCGAGGAAGGATCGCAGATCAAACCATCCAGCCTGCCTCTGACGATTACGCGCGGAGGAGGGTTGCGTCCGGACCCGGTGGCGTCCGGGGAACCGCTGCCGGAAGTCGGTCTTGCGCTTGAGGACAATGAGCGCCTGCTCATCGAGAGGGCGCTCGAGAAGACCGGCCGCAACCAGACGCAGGCCGCCAAACTGCTCCAGATAACGCGCGACACGCTGCGGTACAAGATGAAGAAGCACAAGCTTCGCTAGCGGCCGCGAAGCCCTTGTGGACGCGCAGAGACTCCGGCCCGTTGAGCACCCGTCTTCGGAAGAGTCCTTAGTTTAGAATCGTAGTGAGTAGCTCTCGGCGAGGGCGGTTAGCTCAGTTGGTTAGAGCGCCTGCCTTACAAGCAGGAGGTCCCCAGTTCGAGCCTGGGACCGCCCACCACCCAAGGGCTCTACACTACCCAAGCCTCTCACCTTAGCCACACTGGCAAATCCCCTTCGAGATTAGACGGCGGCGTTCGCTTCCGCCTCTTCCGCAACCGGCAACTGCCGCGTAGTTAGTTGGCGGCCGGCACGGCGAACAGGCGGTCGCGGCTGGTGACGAACAGCGTGTTGTTGGCGGCTACGGGAGTGCTGTAGACCGAACTGCCCATGTCGATCTCAGCGATCACCTGCTTTTCTTTGCCCGCGCGCAGGATCACAAACATGCCGTCCTCATTGCCGAGGTACACCTTGCCGTCGACGACGTAGGGCGAGCCCCAAACCGTTGCCAGCGTGTCGTGCACCCAGTAGGGCTTTCCGGTCTTGGCGTCCAGAGCGTGGAGGAAGCCACTCAGGTCGGGGTAGTAGAGAATGCCGTCATGGAGGGCGCCGGTTGAAATGGACCGGCGGATCTTGTCGTAGTGCCACAGGCGCCCTTTCTGCGTGATGTCGCCGCGCTGAGTGGCGTCGATGGCATACAGGTGCCCCGGACCGTCGCCGTATTCCGGGTCCTGCCCGTTGGCTATGTAGACCACGTTGTCCACAATGATGGGCGTGCCGACGATTTCATTGCGCGTCTTCGGCCAAACAGCGTTCTTCGGATTGAGATCGAACTGCCACAGCAGGGCGCCCGTGAGCGTTTCAAAACCACGCACCCAGCCGTCTCCCATGCCTATGACCACCTGAGGCGTGCCGCCGATGACGCCCACCGCCGGCGACGACCACTGCCCGTGCAAAATGCGCTTGCCGACGATGTTGTCCTTCCAGACGAGTTTCCCTGTCTTCTTGTTCACGGCAATGATGGTGGGCGCCTTCGGGGAAGGAATGTTCTGGTGGCTCTCGTCGTGGCCGTTCGCCGTGCCCGCGAAAACGAGGTCACCGTAGGAGACAGGAGAGGAATTGGCAAGGTTATGCGGGAAAGCGCCTACTTCGGCGATCATGTCGAACTTCCAGACCACGTCGGCGTCCCTGGGTCCCTTGAATGGCTCGTCCGTGAATGGCCCGTCATTTTCTCCATCAGTGAAGCCCTGCGTGTCGAGGCAAATCAACTCCGCGCGGTTGGAAACATAGTAGAGCCGATCGCCTTCCACCAAAGGCGATGACGCTACACCCTGCAACGGCCAGTCGTTCACATCGCCTGAGGGCAACTTCTCTGAAGTGTGCTGCCAGAGGAACTCTCCATCGCTCTCACGAAACGCGATGAGAACGCCCCGGTCGCCGTCCTGCTTCGGGTCACGCAGCACCTCGTTGTTGGTCCCCACGAAGACCATGCCTCCGGAGACTACCGGGTTGCCGTAAGCATGGGAGCCGAGTTGGGCAATCCACCTGAAGTTCTCCTTGCTCTGCACATCCCACTTGGTGGGCGCGCCGTTCATCTTCCCGACCATATTGCGGCCCGGAGTGCCGCCCCACATGGGCCAATCTCCTGCGCCGGGCTCAGCGGCAAAGGCAAAAAGCGCGATCGCCATAGCGGCGGCGGTGTAGGAAACGGTTCTGCTCATCGGCTCACTCCTCGCGGGGTCGGTAACTTCCAGGCTAACAGAGAAGCACTCGCGGCCGTAGTCTGTTGACTGGCTTGGCGGTAGAATGCATACTCGATTTATGTTCTGGAAAAGCCTGGTTGTGGTGGCGTTGAGTGTGGCGTCCGGCAAGAGTCTGTTGGCGTCGGACTGGCCGCAGTTCCGCGGACTTCAAAGTCACGGGATTTCGCCGGAGAAGAACTTGCCGGCTGCCTTGACGGAGAAAAACCTGAAGTGGAAGACGCCGTTGCCGGGACCAGGACATTCGTCCCCTATCGTGTGGGGCGACCGCATCTTTCTGACGGCTTTCCGTCCGGATAGCTCGCTGTTGCGCTTCCTTGGGTCGGGCCGCAGCCAGCTTCTTGTGCTGAGCATCGACAAGAACAACGGCAAGGTCGTCTGGGAACGCGAAGTCGCCGTGAAGGGCATTGAGCAGGTCCACTCTACCAGCGCGCCGGCTTCGCCAACGCCGGTGACCGACGGCAAACTGGTTTACGTCTACTTTGGATCCAAGGGACTGCTGGCATTTGATTTCGACGGAAAGCAGGTTTGGGAGAAGCCGTTGGGTCCGTTCCCGAACGAGTGGGGCAGTGCGAGTTCTCCGATTCTCCACGGCAACATGCTCATTCTCAACTGCGACACGGACGGAGAGGACTTCCTGCTGGCGGTTGACAAGCGTACGGGCAAGACCATCTGGCGCACGTCGCGCAACGGCGCCACGCGAGCCTGGCCAACACCTTACATCTGGAGCCTGGAGGGCAGGGAAGAAATCGTGGTCAGCGGCAGCGAAAGGGTGAAGTCCTACGACGCCGCCACCGGCAAGGAGCTCTGGACCGTGGACGGGCTGACCACCTGGGTGACACCGACTCCCGTTTCCGCGCACGGACTGCTGTACGTGGCCGCCAACGGACCCGGCGGCAACATCACCATGGCCATCAGGCCGGGAGGGCGAGGCAACATCAGCGGCAGCCATGTCGCCTGGCGCTACACGCGCTCGGCACCGTACAGTTCATCGCCCGTGGTGGTGGGCGATTGGATTTATACGGTGAAGAACGGCGGCGTGGTAGCTTGCCTGAACGCCAAAACCGGGGCGCAGCAATACCTGGAGAGGCTTTCAGCCAGCGGCGCTTACTACGCCAGCCCCGTGTATGCCGACGGGAAGATCTACTTCCTGAGCGAAGACGGCGAACTGACGACGCTGGCGGCCAAACCGGAATTCCAGGTTCTGGCCACGAGCCGGATCGGCGAACGCTGCATGGCCAGCCCTGCGGTCTCGGCGGGGCGGATTCTGATCCGTTCTGACAGCACGCTCTATTCGTTCGGCAATTAGCCGCGGCGCCGCGCCAGCCTATTCAGACCGGAGCGCGGAGAGAATCGGGGACCGCCTCACGGAGCGCAGCGCCAGCGCCGATGACATCAACCCGGCGAGCAGCACGGAGCCGAGCAGCATGGCCAAAGAAGCCAAAGGCAGGCGGCCGCCACGCTCCCACCACGCCGGAGCAATCGCGACCAGGGCGCAGACCGCGCCGGTCGCCAGGCCTGTCACGAGCAGCAGCACGCTCTCTGAGAGCAGCACGACGCGCAGCGAGCCCGCGCCGTAGCCAACCGCCCGAAGCAGCGCGAGTTCACGCCGGCGTTCGAGCACGTTGCGCAGCAGCACGACGCCGAGCCCGGCTGTCCCCAGCAGCAGGCCCAATCCGCCCAGCGTCTGGAAGGTTGACAAGTAGGTGTTCTCCACGCGGTGGAAGGCCGCCAGCCGGTCGCGCGTCGAGGTGACATCGAAACCGTAATCCGCCAGCGCGCGCTCGTAGGCTTCGGCTGCGGCGGGGGCGGATTCAGCCGGCGCGTCCAACAGGAACAACTGAAAGCCGGCTTCGTGCGGGAACACACGAGCGAAGTTCTCGGGCGAAACGATGATCTCGCTCTGGAAGATGCTGTCCGCCAGCGTCGCTACAAAACGGAGGCGAACGCCGCCCGGCAACTCCATCACGTCTCCCAGCTTGCGTTGCAGGGTATAGCGCAGCGAGTTTGCGTCGGCGATGGCAGGGATGGAGCCGTCGACAACGGGCGAGTCCAACAGAAGCCACGGGTTCTGTTCGCTCTGCTCGTCCTTGGCGAGCGAGTCCGAGAAACCGAACCGCTTCTCCAGCATCAGTTCCCGGGGAGGAGCGACGACCTTAGGGTTACGCGGGCGGTATAGATTCAGGCAGCTGGCATCCTCTCCCGCGCGCACCTTGAAGGAGAAAGTCCTGACGTTCTCCACCTCTGAAGGCAGGTTCAGGCGCGCTCTTCCGTCAGGCGAGTTGAGGCTGTAGAAGAGAGGCACCGATGACTCCGCCATGAGAGAGAAGCCGCCCGTCCCTGACTGCCTGTCCTCGGCGTCCAACCCGGCACGCCGGAAGGAATCGACGGACACGATGATAAATGCCGCCAGAGCGATGAGAGCGATGGAGAGTATGCTGCGCCCCGGCCGGTAGGCAGTGTAGCGAAAGCCCAAACGGACGGTGTCGCTCATGGGTTGTTCCGGGCGCCTGCGCAGCAAGTTTGCCACGAAGCACAGCGTTGCTATCAGCAGCAGACCACCTGCGCCGAAGAACCCGGCGGTTTGTCCGATGAAGCCCGCCGCGGCGGCCGCTATCAGCGCAAGAGCTGTCAGCCCCGCTCCCCAGCCTGCCCACAGGGTCGTCTTGCGCACGCGCGGGAGGGTCTCCGGGCTCGAAGCAACGCCCGCCGTCAGGCTTCGGGGCGAACTTCGCTGAAGCTGGCGGAGGCTGGCCATCAAAAAGACGACAGCGCTGGCCGCTCCGCCGAGCGCGCCGAGCAGCAGCGGCTGTGCGGTGACGTGAAGTGAGAGCAGCGTGGTGCCGACCGCGCCCACCCACCACGTCCGCAGACCGTAGACAATCAGCGAGGCGTAGGCTATAGACCCCAGCAAGCCTGCCAATGCGCCTGCGATGGCGATGACAGCGCCTTCCATCAGGAACAGCATCCGGATGGTTCCCGGAGTGAAGCCCAACGCGCGCAGCGTGCCGATTTCCCTGAGCCGTTGTTCCACGCCGAAGCGGAAGAACAGCCCTGCCAGAAGCAAAGCGGCGACGACCAGAAAGAAGCTGAAGTAGGTGAAATACTCGCCGAAATCCGTCGAACCCGTGGCGGAGGCCAGACCTTCCTCGCGTGGATTCTCAAGGCTGAGTCCGAACGCCGCGGGATCGATCACTCCCATCAACGCGCTCGTGAATTCCTCCGGGCGAGTCCCGCTGACCCGGATGGAGGTGAGTTGCCCGTACCGTGTGGGCCAGAGTTGCCGGGCTCGCGAGAGCGCGATGAAGGCCTTGGGCGCCGCGCGGTAGCGCTCCCAATACGCTTCGTCTTGGGGCCGGATGCGGGATAGATCGATGGGGAAGGGTGGGTCCCAATCCGAGATGCTCTCTGAATCGGTCAGCCCGGGATACTCCGGGGCGAGTTCACGGTCCCCGCCAAGTCCTGTCATCGGCAGGATGCCCTCAAGCCGCAGTGTGGCGGACTCGGTGAGCAGGCGGCCGTCCGGGTGCCACAAATAGAAGTCGAGCCTGACGTGTTCGCCGGGCTTCGCCTTCAAGTCCCGCGCGGCCCATTCGTTGAGCAGGATGCCGTCCGATGAGACGGGCACGCCGTCGAGGCCGCTGACGAGCGAGTAAGGAATCTCCCTGCCGTTCACGCGGATGCTGTTGGCCAGGTACGTATAGACCGGCGAGGAAACGGCGCCCGTGGTCTTGGCCGCGGACGCTACCGCCGCAGCGAGCGTGTCGCTGAGGATCATGCTCTCGCTTTCGACCGCAAAGCCGCGGGACGCGTCCAACGGCCGGAGCCGGATGCCAAGATCCTCCGGTTCGAGTCTCTGCTTAACCGGCCCGCCACCCACGGGCTCAGCCAGCAACGCGATATTCACGCGTCCCGGACGCTCGAGGTCGCGTTGCAAGCGAGCGAGAGGGACGAACAGAGCGCGGACGGCGCCTTGCGCCGGGCGCAGGGCGAACTCCCCGAGTTCTTCGGCCGGCAGGATGCCTCCGAACTTCAGGCGGATGGTGCGGCTGGCCTGCTCCTTGTGGCCGTGAAGCGAGTCCAGCGGTACGGCTGACGGCTTTTCCAGGGTGAGCAGGATGGCGTCTTCCGGGCCTAAACCGAGCTCCTGCGCCAGGGCTTCGCTTGCCAGCGTCTCCCGGATTTCCAGCTTCCGTTCCTGAAGACCGTGGAATCGCCAGAATCGCTCGTCCACGCCCCAAACCTGAACCTTCGCAGCACGCCGTCCTCCTTGCGCGCTGTCGACGGTGCCTTCAAGCCCTATGACCGGCGCCGCCGAGCCAAACTGCCCGGCGAGGCCTTCCCGGAAGAAGGTTGGGCTCGAGAAGACTTGCCGGGTTTCGCCGAGACGCTGATAGACGAGTTGCCGCAGCGTGGCGCGGACCGATTCGCCCACCAGCAGAGCTCCAGCGAGCACGGAAACGGCGATGGCCACGCCTAGCGCCGCGGCGCCGTCAGTCCGCCAGTAGTAGAGCAGGCTACGTTTGAGGAGTGTGACGAGTTTCAGACTCGCGTAACCTCCCGTCAGCGATTTCGTATGCCCGATGCATTCTGGACGCCAACTCGCCGCTGTGTGTGACCACGACGAGAATGTTTCCTTGATCCAGGTGGAGGTCGAGCAGGAGCGAGGCTACCGCGCCGGCCGATTCGCGGTCCAGATTCCCGGTGGGCTCGTCGCAGAGCACCAAGAGAGGATTTCGGATCAAGGCGCGCGCAATGGCCACGCGCTGCTTTTCGCCGCCAGAGAGTTCCGCGGGCAGGTGGCTCAGCCTGTGGCTTAATCCGACGCGATCAAGCAGGGCGAGCGCACGGCTTCGGTAGTCTCCCGGGGGAGCGACCAACGAGGGGACCAGGACGTTCTCGAGGACCGAACATTGGGGCAGCAGACAGTGATCCTGAAAGACGAACCCGATCTTCTCATTGCGAAATGCCGATTGAGTCCGTTCGTCGAGCGAAAAAAGATCCTGCCCTTCCAGGGTGACGCTTCCCGAACTTGGCGGCTCCAGTGTCCCCAGGATATAGAGCAGCGTGCTCTTGCCGGAACCCGAAGGGCCCGTAACGGCAACGGCGGAGCCCCGCTCCAATGTCAGGTTGATGCCGGAGAGCACCTGCACGGGACCAGCCGCCGTGGTGTATTGCTTGGAGACTTGGTTGATCGCCAGCATGATGTCAGTAGTCCACATCCGCCACGAGGCCTCGGTACGCCTTGAGGGTCTCCTCGGCCAGGCGTTCAATACCATGGTACTTGCCCACCGCCTCGTGGCCTTGCCTGCCAAGTAAGCGGCGAAGTTCCTCGTCCTGCCAGAGCCGGCGGAGGGCTAAGGCCAGAGCGTTCGGATTGTCCGGCTCCACCAGTAGCCCGCCGCGCGTACTTCCAACGATTTCGGGGAAGATGCCTCGCCGGGGCTGGACTACCGGTACGCCGTTTGCCAGCGCCTCCAGCACGAACAATCCTTTCGGCTCATCGAAGGTGCTGGGGACTGAAAGCACGTCGAGGCGCTGAAGAAAGCGAATCTTTGCAGGGCGGTCCAACTCGCCGTGGTAGACGAATTCCTCCGCGAGTCCCTTTTTGCGCATCAACCGCTCGAGTTGATGCAGGTAGGATCTCTGGGCAGGGTCCATGTATCCGGCCACTTCCAAACGGGCAGGCCCGGATTTCGCCTCCTGGCGCAGTTTGCAGTATGCGTCGACGAGCAGGTGCAGGCCCTTCTCAGGCGCCACCCTGGCCATGTAGCCGATCCGGAAAGTACCGTCCTCGGCGGGAGCAGGGGCGTGCCCCTTCAGATTGATGGCGAGCGGCACGCGGTAGATCTTCTCCGGCGGAATCGAAAGGTATCCCGACATGAAATCCGCGTAGTAGCGGCTGGAAACGATGAAGCCGTCCACGTGGCGCGCGCATTCCCTGATAAGTGTCAAGGCCCGCGACCGGTACGGTTCCTGCAACCCTTCCAGAAACAGGTCCTCGCCCTGCAACGTGCAGGCGACCGGGCAACCCAAGGCTGCTTTCAATGGCCGGGCGAGGCCAATCAGGAGCGAATGCGGCAGGTCCACGACGTCGAAGGATGGCTGCGTCTTCAGCCATTCGAGGAGCTGATCGAACTCACGCCGCAGGTTGCCTTCCCGTCCTTCAAGCATCGCGACGGTCAGCTCGCCGAGCAGCTTCGGATCCACCGGCACGGAACGTGACGTGGCAAACCTGAGCAGCCAGGGAAGATTGAGCAGCCGGTGCAGGAACGCCGGCAATGCGCTCAGCCACGGGAACCGCTGCCGCAGGTAGAGACTGATGCCGTTGAAAAAGACCTGGTGGTGGCTGACGTTGGATTCGTCCGTTCGCGTGGCTGTGTAAAGGGGCAGCAGCACGACGTCATGCCGCTGGCGGATCAACTCGGCGGCCAACGCGTTGTCGCGCAGGCAAGTTCCGCAATACATCCGGGACGCGCCGGCGGTGAGGGCGAGAATCCTCATTGAAGGTCAGTATTCAAGCGGATCAGTCGTCGAACCTGCAACTCATCGTAGCAGAGACGCGAGAAATGACATTCGGAGGCCGGCTTTGGACCCTGCACTCTTTCCCTTGGCGTTTGGGATAATAGAGCCAGTTCTGGCTCTATGCTCAGGGACTTAGTGCGCAGAATCCTGCGACTAAAATAATTTCCGCTGGAGGATTTATGTTTCTGCCGCTGTATCGTGCTTTATTGTTGACCTTTCTCATCAGCGCATTGGCTGCTTCCCAGACATGGCGCGGCACGCTGCAAGGAACTGTGCTGAACGAAGCGGAAGAAGCCGTTCCCAGCGCGCAAGTTCAGTTGGCGAATAAGGAAACCGGCCGCGCGCGCTCTTCCGTGACCAACTCAGGCGGAGATTTCTCCTTTTCGCTGCTGAATCCCGGCACGTATCTGCTCGAAGTGGAGCAACCTGGTTTCCGTAAACATGTGCAGGAATTGCAGCTGACGGTGAATCAGGAGATCCATGTGAGCATCACGCTGGTCCGCGGTCAGGTGTACGAACAGGTCGTAGTCCGTGCGCCGAGGGAGTTGCTCAAAACCGATTCGGCTTCGATCAGCACCCCGGTTTCCAACCACCTCATCAGCAATCTGCCGTTGGATGGCAGGAACTTCTATGAACTTGCGCTCCTCAGCCCCGGAGTGTCTCCTTCGGCTCAAGGTTCCGCCTCGTCGGTTCGCGGCGATTTTGCTGTCAGCGTCGGCGGCGCGCGCGAGGATGCCAATCTGTTCCTTCTGGACGGTGTGTACAACGGAGACCCGAAGCTGAACGGCATCGGTGTCGCGCCTTCGGTGGACGCCGTGCGCGAATTCGAAGTCCTGACGAACTCCTATGACGCTTCGTTCGGGCGGAATGCCGGCGGGCAGATCAACGTGGTTCTGCGTTCCGGCACCAACGACGTCCGAGGCACCATTTTCGGCTACCTGCGCAACGGCGCCTTGGACGCCAGAAACCACTTCGCCCGTTCGCCGGAACTCGATGGGAAGTATCAACGCAACCAGTTTGGCGGATCCCTGGGGATGCCACTGCGGAAGGACCGGACTTTTCTGTTCGGCAACTACGAAGGCAGGCGAGTGCGTGAAGGCATCACCCGGATTACTAACGTCCCGACGTTGCTCGAGCGGCAGGGGGACTTCTCACAGAGCCGGCAGGCGCCCATTGACCTGTTCACGGGGCGCCCGTTTCCGGGCAACCGCATTCCGGAGCAGCGGCTGCATCCGGTGGGCCGGGCCATCGCCGCGCTTTATCCGCTCCCCAACCGGAACGCGCCCGGAGAGAACTTCATCTCCTCTCCGCAGTTGCGTGACCGCTCAGACAGCTTCGACGTGCGCTTTGATCACCAGGCGGCGCCGAAGTCGGAACTGGCGGCGCGCTACAGCTTCGGCGATCGCAACCTCTACCAGCCATTTTCGGGGCCCACGTTCGCGCTCGTCCCCGGCTTTGGCACCAATGTGCCGCGGCGCGCGCAGAACCTGATGGTGAGTGAAACGCAAATCTTCTCCCCCACCTTCATCGCGGAGTTCCGGGGCGCCCTCAATCGAGTGGCCATGGGCGTGAACCACGAGAACCTGGGCCGCAGCCTGAACCGCGAAGTGGGTCTGCCGGAACTCTTCTCGAACCCTCGTCAGGCGGGTTTGAGTTTCATTTCGCTGCCCGGCTATTCGCCGCTCGGTGACGAGTACAACAACCCGCAACACAGCGTTTCCGACACGTGGCAGGGCGCCGGTCAGGCGTTCTGGTACCACGGGTGGGGACTGCTGAAGTTCGGCGGCGAAGCGCGCTGGATGAACCAGTCGGCGTATCGCGATGTTATATCGCGCGGGATCATCAACTTCCTGGGAATCTCCGGCAACTCGCTGGGCGACATGCTGCAAGGTTTCCCTGCCTACTCCGTGGGAGCCAAGCTGGATAACCCGCAGAACCTCAGGGCGCGCAGCTACTCGGCCTATCTGCACGACATGTTCCGGCTCGGCGCGGGCCTCGTTGTGTCAGCGGGCGTGCGCTACGAGTACAACACGCCGCCGTTCGATGCCTTCGACCGGGCCAATGTGTACGATCCTTTGACACGCCGGCTCGCCGCCCTTGGGCAGAACGGCTTTCCTCGTGGCGCCTACGTTCCGGACCGGAACAACTTCGCGCCGCGGCTCGGCATCGCCTGGTCTCCCCGCGAATGCAGGACAGTGCTCCGGGCGGGCTACGGTCTGTATTACGACCAGGCGCCTCTTGCTCCCGGCGAAGGGCTGTACTTCAATGCGCCGTACTTCGTATCGAAAACCTACTTCGCGTTTGAGGGTTTCCCGCTGATGCTCCACGATCCCTTCCCCGCGAATTTTCCGATTCCGGTTCCGCCATCTGCGCTCGCTTTCCAGCGGGATCTGCGGACCGGCTACTTGCAGCATTGGAGCTTCGGAGTTCAACAACAGATAGGATCCAACCGGGTACTGGAGATAGGGTATGTCGGATCGAAAGGCACGAAGTTGCTCAGCGCCCGCGACATCAACCAACCGCGGCCCAGCACGATGCGGCTCAATCCGCGCCCGAATCCGATGTTCGACGACATCAATATGCTGGAGTCGCGCGCCAACTCCAACTACCATGCGCTTCAATCCAGCTTCCAGCAGAGGTTGCAGCGTGGCGTTTCACTTCTGGCGGCTTATACCTGGGGCAAGTCCATCGACGACGCTTCCAGCTTCTTCTCGAGCGCCGGCGATCCGAGCTTCCCTCAGGACAGCCACCACGCCCGGGCGGAGCGCGCGCGCTCGAATTTTGACCTCAGTCACCGGCTTTCGTTGAGCTACTCAGTGGACCTGCCGCTCGGCCGTGGTCCCCTGCTCGGCGGCTGGCGGACGAACGGGATATGGACCCTGCAAACCGGGCGGCCGTTCACGGTGGCTCTTATCCCGGAACTGGACATCAGCAATACCGGGCGTTCGATACTCGGTTTCGGCGCGAATGACCGGCCGAACGTGAGCGGCACGCCGGCATTGTCCCGGCCTTCGGCCCAGCGCTGGTTCGATACGCAGGCATTCTCCGTGCCGCTGCCGGGCAATTTCGGCAACGCCGGCCGGAACATCCTTGAGGGCCCCGGGCTGCAAACGCTCAATGTCTCGCTCATCAAGGAGACGCCGCTGCGCGACAACCTGCGGATGCAGTTCCGCGCGGAGGCGTTCAATGTCATGAATCGCACCAACTACGATTTGCCCGGCAATTTCGTGGGGACACCGAACTTCGGCCGCATACTCTCGGCCGGCAGTCCCAGGCACATACAGTTCGGATTGAGATTGCTGTTTTAGCCGGCGCCTGGGAACCTGCGCTCCGGCCTGTTCTACAATCAGGAAAATCCGCTTGAGCGGATAAGCTTTGCTTCGAGGTGGATACATGAGACTCTTTAAGACGCGGCCGGTCTCTCCGGCAGGCCTGATGTTGACGGCAGCATTGCTGCTGGCGGCTCCGCTGTGTGCGGACTGGCTTCAGTGGCGCGGACCGAACTCCAATGGCAGCGCGCCTGACGCGCGGGATCTTCCAGTCAACTGGAGTGAGACACAAAATGTGCTGTGGCGCACGAAGACTCCGAGTTGGAGCGCGGCCACTCCTATCGTGTGGAAGGACCGGATCTTCATCACGTCCGCGGAGGAGAACTCTCCCCGGTTGAAGATTGATCCAGCCATCCGGCTGGCTACTTCGGAAAAGGGGCGCAGCAAGATCTTCCTGATTGCGGTTGCCCGTAAGGACGGATCCATTCTGTGGCAGCGGCAGATTGACAGCGAAAACATCCTTTGGCGCAAGCAGAACTCCGCCTCCCCATCGCCCATCACGGATGGAAAACACGTGTGGATCATGACCGGAAACGGGAAGTTCGCCTGCTTTACAGTGGACGGCAAAGAAGTATGGAAACGGGATATCCAAGCCGACTACGGCCGTTTCGGGCTGAACCACGGCTACGCCTCGACGCCCCTTTTGCGTGGAAACCGTCTCTACGTCCAAGTGCTGCACGGGTTCAAGACGAAGGACCCTTCGTACGTCTTCGCCGTGGATAAGGACACCGGCAAGACTGTTTGGAAGGTTAACCGTCCCACGGACGCCGTGCAGGAATCTCCGGACAACTACGCGACGCCGCAAGCCGTCATGGTGGATGGGAAGGCGCAGATGGTGATTTCGGGCGCCGACTGTGTCACCGGCCACGATTTCGATACAGGCGCGGAACTCTGGCGCATCGGCGGCTTCAATCCGGGCAACAATCCCTTTAACCGCACCATCGCCTCTTCACTCGTCATCGGCGGCACCGTGTTCACTCCGAGCACGCGCGGGCGTCCCTTCGTCGCGTTTCGGCCTCGTGGCTCAGGCAATATCACGGGCAAGAGCGAAGTCTGGACGAACAACCTGGGAGCAGACGTGCCTACTCCAACGACGGATGGTAAGTACATCTACGTTGTCCGTGACAATGGCGCGCTCAACTGCATCGAAGCCGAGACCGGCAAGGTGGTTTACGAAGGTCAACGGCTTGCGGCGGGCACCTATAGCGCTTCGCCGCTTCTGGCTGACGGCAAGATCTACAGCACCAGCGAGGACGGCACTACGACCGTCGTGAAGGCTGGGCCGGAGTTCGAAATCCTGGCGACCAACAAGCTGGACAGCCTCACGCTGGGCAGTCCCGTGGCCGTCGGAAACCAGATCTTCATCCGCACGGCGGACTATCTGTACTGTCTGCAAAAGCGCTGATCAGCCCTCGGCAGTCTAAACAAAAAAGGAGTTTCTTAGTCTTACGAAAGACGAAAACCAGGTTCGAGTTGACAAAACATCATAGGAGTATATTGCATGAAGCTATTACGCTGGAGTGTTGTCTCCGTGCTGGCGTGCTCGGCCTTGTTCGCCGCTGACGATGATTGGCCACGCTGGCGCGGTCCTGATTTCAACGGTGTCGCCCGCGGCGGCGCGCCCACTGAGTGGAGCGACACAAAGAACGTGGCTTGGCGCGTCTCCATTCCCGGGCGCGGATTCTCTTCGCCCGTGATCTGGGGTGACAAGATCTTCCTTACAACAGCCGTCCCCACTCAAGCCGCGGCCGCCGCTGCGCCGGAACAGCCGAGGCGAAGGGCTGGAGGCGGAACCGCCGCCGGTATTGAACACCGGTTCGTGGTGCTGGCGCTGGACCGCAACACCGGGAAGACGCTATGGGAGCGCGTCGCGGCCACCGCCACGCCGCACGAGGGGTATCACAACCGCTACGGCAGCTTCGCTTCGAACAGCCCCATCACCGACGGTCAGCACCTGTACGCGTTTTTCGGCTCGCGCGGCCTGTACTGCTACGATCTTTCAGGCAAGCTGATCTGGCAGAAGGAATTCGGGCCGATGCGCATGCGCAACGCCTTCGGCGAAGGCGTCGCGCCGGTGCTCGACGGTGATTCCCTCTACCTGAAGTTCGATCAGGAATCCGGCTCCTACCTGCTGGCTCTGAACAAACGATCCGGCAAAGAGCTCTGGCGCGTGGAGCGCGACGAGGTCAGCTCCTGGTCAGAACCCTTGGTGGTGACGCACAACGGCCGCAAACAGCTGGTGGTCAGCGCGTCCAGCAAAGTGAGAGCTTACGATCCCGCCAACGGGAAGTTGATCTGGGAGGTTGCCGGACTCGGCAGCAATGTGATTCCGGCGCCGGTCGCTGCGGGCGGCATGGTCTTAGTGATGAGCGGTCATCGTGACCCGAACCTGCTCGCAGTGCGGTTAGGGCGCGGAGGAGACCTCACCGGAACGGATGCCGTAGTCTGGACCAATCAGCGCGCCAACTCCTACACTGCCTCCCCCGTGCTGCACGATGAGAAGCTCTACTTCGTGACTGACAATGGAATGCTGAGTTGCCTGAATGCGCGCACCGGAGAGGCCTACTATCAGCAGCAGCGCCTCCCCAAACCGTACAACTTCAAGGCTTCACCGGTAGCCGCCAATGGCAAGCTGTATCTCGCCACGGAGGAGGGAGACGTGGTGGTGGTGAAGATGGGGCCGAACTACGAAGTGCTGTCCGTCAACACGCTGGCGGATCAGATGTTTGTCGCCTCGCCGGCGATCGCGGACGGCAGCTTGTACCTCCGCAGCCAGAACGCCCTGTTCTGCATACGATCCCGGTAAACCTGCCGTCTGCCGCAAGCCTCGTCTCACTCGCGCGCCGGTTTGAATGGGCCGGCGCGCGGCGAAACCTGCCATCGGGGACTGAGCCGGGCCTGCCTCAGTACTCCCGGTCTTTCTTGACGCCCGGTTCCGGCACCGGGTAGGTGCCGTCGGCATTTGCCACGAGCGGCGCGGGGCTATCCATGGTGAGCTTGTCCACGTTGGGGGCGAACTCGTGCTCGCTGTTGAGTATCTGCTCATACGTGATGATTTGGCCGGTGTGCGCGGCCATGCGGCCCATGGAAGTAACCAGGCTGGCTTCGGTGCCCTGTTTCACTTCATTGAAGGGCTTGTTCTCCCGAATAGCCTCCATCAGATCGTCCCACTCGAGCTGGTAAGGGCTTCGTTCCGGTTGCGGATAGGCCCAGGCCACGTTCGGATCGTCCGGCAGCGGCAACTGCTGGCGTGACAACACCCTCGGTATGTTGTGGCCTTTGTAAATCCGCGTGATGCCGGGTGCGTGGGCCAGCGTGGAGATCACGGCCGAGCCCTTGGCGCCGTGAGCGTAGCTGGCGAATTCGTTGTGGCAGCCCGGCATGTTGCGGCCGTCAAAGAACAGTTTGGTGCCGTCGGGGTAGGTGTACTCCACCGAGTAGACGTCGAAATTCTGGTCGACCGAGTCGCCGCGGTAGTGGCGCCCGCCAACACCCTGGGCTTCCACCGGCCAGGCACCCTTCATCCAGGAGCATTCATCGATCTGGTGAATGTAGTAGTCGCTGAAGACTCCTCCGCTCGCCCACAAGAAAGCGTGGAATCTCGAGACTTGGTGCTGAAGCTCGCTCACCCCGGCAGGCGTGCGGGTGGCCGTGCCGCCTCCCGAGCCCATGCGGTAGGCGCGCATGGCGATGATGTCGCCGATTTGACCCGCACGAATCCGATCCAGAAGTTCCTGCCGGCCTCTGCAATGGCGCACCATCAGGCCTACGCCTACTTTCAGGTTCTTCTTCACGGACAATTCGCCGAGTTGCAACATGCGCCGCGAGGTAGGGCCGTCCACCGTGACGGGCTTTTCCATGAAGGTGTGCAGGCCCTTGTCAATGGCGTAGCTGAACTGCACCCAGCGGAACGCCGGAGGCGTGCCCAGGATCACCACATCGCCGGGCCGCAGCGCATCCATGGCCCGCCGGTAGGCATCGTATCCCAGTGTTCTCCGCTCGGGTGGCACATCCACCTGCGCCCCCAACTGTGACTTCAGCTTGTCGTAGCTGCTGTTGAGCTTTTGCGGAACCACGTCCGCCATCGCCACCAATTTGGTGGGGCCGTTCTT
The DNA here is from genome assembly GCA_037444075.1 of Acidobacteriota bacterium. Classification (GTDB taxonomy): domain Bacteria; phylum Acidobacteriota; class Terriglobia; order Bryobacterales; family Bryobacteraceae; genus JBBIND01. The sequence goes on from JBBIND010000034.1 coordinate 37,387, forward strand.
CACCGAAAGCGCGTTAATGGCTGCCCCCGTCCCCCGGCCACCACAGCCGACCAAGGCAACCTGAATCGTATTGTTCTCGGCGGCATGCACATGCGGAAGAGCGACTCCCGCCAAGGCTGAGGCCCCCGCCAGGCGGCTCGTGTCGGTCAAGAACCGGCGCCGTGTGGTCGCGCCCGTTTGCGTTTCACTCATTCGGACTCTCCTTTCCAGAATCGCTAGCATATCTCAAGGCAGGGCCACGTTGCGGCCCTCGTGGAACCAGAAACTAGTGTAGTGTCTCAGACCCGAAGAGTGCGACGCATTGGAGCGTCCGCTTGATGGCGCAAGACCAGGGCGTCAGCCCGGCCACGGTCCAGCGCATCTGGCGGAAACATCACCTGCAACCGCATCGCGTCGAGTCCTTCAAGTTCAGCACCGATCCGCAGTTCGTCGCCAAGGTGAGAGACATCGTGAGCTTGTACTTGAACCCGCCGGACAAAGCCATTGTGCTGAGCGTAGACGAGAAAAGCCAAATTCAGGCGCTGGACCGCACGCAGCCGATTCTGCCGCTCCGGCCCGGTCTTCCCGAGCGCCAGACGCACGACTACGAACGGCACGGCACGACCACCTTGTTCGCCGCGCTGGATGTTGCCGTGGGCAAGGTCATTGGGCAGTGTCAGCCTCGGCACCGGCATCAGGAGTTCATCCGGTTCCTGGATCGAGTAGATGCCGAAACCGACCCCGCCCTGGCGGTCCACCTGATTCTCGACAACTACAGTGCCCACAAGCACCAGGACGTCAAACAGTGGTTCATCGATCACCCCCGCTACCAGGTGCACTTCACCCCAACCAGTGCTTCCTGGCTCAACCAAGTAGAACGCTGGTTCGCCGAGATCACGCGCAAACGCATCCGGCGCGGAACCTTCCGTTCCGTTCGCGATCTGGAACGAGCGATCCGCGAGTACATTCGAGATCACAACAAGGCCCCGAAACCGTTCCAGTGGGTTGCCACTGCCAACACGATCATCAAAAAAGTGCGGAAATATAAACGAACTTCAGAGACAGGACAATAGCGCCCCGTTCTTCCTGCCATTCGAGCAGCAGGCAGTTAACCGGCGAGCCGTCCAGCAATGCGAGCGTTTCCGCCCCGGTCCACGGCCATCGCGCGGGAACCCAATCAGCAGGCCCTGCCTCCGCCGCCAACGGCATCAGCAGCAGGGCAATGGCTCCCAGCAGAAGGCTTGTTCTTCTCCAGCAGCGTGGCTTAGGCGCGCTCCATTTCCGCCAGGATGGCATCATCTCGTCCTTCACAAGCGAAATCGCTTCACCGTCGAAGAGGCCACGCCGGAACCAGTGCCGGGCGCCTCAGAAATCGAACTGCAGCGTGAAGCGGAACGTCCGCCCGTCGTTGAGAGTATTGGTGATTTGGGCGAAATTGTGCGAGACCATGTCGCTGCCCGGCTCGGAAAACTGCGGGTGGTTGAAGAAGTTGAGGGATTCGGCGCGCAACAGCAGCGTGCGTTCATTGCCAACACTCCAACGCTTGGACAACCCGGCGTTGATGTTGGCCACGCCATCCTTGCGGAATGTGTTCCGCCCAAGATTCCCGCGCGTCTCGCCGGGGCCGAAGAAGGCGAACGCCGACAACGGCAGCCGGCTGACGGAGGTGTCCGGGTGGTCAATCGAACGGCCCAGAACACTCCGGTCCACCAGGTTGGGAGTGTCACCGCCGGACCCGTCCACGTTGCCGTAACCGGGCGAGTCTGCCCCGGATTCCACGCTGAACGGCGTTCCGGATTTCAGCAGCACGATGGAACTCACCTGCCAGGAGCCGAACAGGCGCCGCAGCCATGGATTGCGGCCGGCTAGCGAAGGCGTGGCGTAGTTCAGGGTCCATTGCAGGGCGTGCGGCTGATCAAAATCACTCAGCCCGCGCATTTCGTTCTGAAAATCAAAATCCGTGGGGCTGCGGGTCGCCCTGCCGTCGCGCCCGGAGGCAGTGTTGGTGTAGTTGGCGCCCAAGTCAATGGCCTTGCTGAACCAGTAGGAAGCGTCCAGCGTGAAACCTGCCCACCGGGGCAACCGGAAGGTCGCTTTGGCGGCGTCGAAGTATCCCCGGGAGCCATTGTGGATGTGGTGCACGTTGTAGTATCCCGGATCGGGACGCCGTTCGTTGATGGTCGCCGTGGTGAGCGGGATGCCGGGCACCGGACGCGCGCGGTTCAAGTACCACATGGTCAGCAACTTGTGCGAACGGCTGCCGGTGTAGCCGAGTTCCAGCGCGGCAGCCTTGGGCAAGCTGAGCTGCCAGGCGAAGCTGTACTGATGAACGTAGGGCGTCTTCAGGTCGGAGGCCAGTTGGTAGATGGAAGTGCGTGCGTTGGGCGTCAGGTCGGACGGCTTGAAGTCCCGCAGCGGGTTCGGCATATAGGGAGCCTGTACGGTGACGTGGATATTGCCGGGCGGATTAGCACGAAGCTGGAGGAACGTCGCCGGGAAGATCTCTCCGTAATGCAACCCGTACGCTGTTCGCAACACGCCCCACTGAGCCGGCAGGCGGTAGGCGAACCCCAGCGTGCCGGCCACGTTGTTCCAGTCTGAGGCGTAGGGGATGGTACTCAGATTGTCCACCTCGCGCGGGCGCGTCACCGGCTGAAAGCGCAGTCCCGTCGTCATGCTCAGCTTAGGCGTCAAACGCCATTCGTCACCGAGGTAGACGTTCAACGTCCAGTCACGAAAGCCGCGGTGCACGTGTCCGAGGCCGAGGGAGTAGGAAGAGGGCGTCCCCCACAGCAGGTTGGCCACGGCATCTCGGCCGAAGTCGCTGCGGAAGCTGAACATGCCGCGGTGGTCCAGGCTATCGTAGCCGTTGACCTGCCTGCGGCTGGCTTCGTAACCCAGGGTGACATTGTGGTCGCCCCGACCTTGCCGGAGACGAGCAGCGGTGCGGTAGAAATTCTGCGTGCGGTCAATGGGAATATCTCCGCCCGGCCCAATGGAGCCCAAGTCGCGCGAGAAGAGGAGAAAAGGCCCGATCGAGGTCTCCTCTGGAACCAGCAGAGAGCCGATGCGCTCGAAGCCCGCGGACAACTCGACGGTCGTGGCTGCAGACCACGCGCGGCTCCACGTGGCGCGCGCGGTGTGATCCCTCGTGGTGGTGTCCGGGTTCTGCCCTCCGACCATCTGGAAGGCCTCCACCTTCTGAAGGACGAAG
>JBBIND010000035.1:0-21944 GCA_037444075.1 Acidobacteriota bacterium
TTCCTGCACGGCGGCTGGCTGCATCTCATTGGCAACATGTGGTTTTTGTGGATCTACGGGGACAACGTGGAAGATGCGATGGGAAAACTACGGTACTTGTTGTTCTACCTGCTGTGCGGTCTGGCGGCGGCGCTGGTGCACATAGGGTTCAGCCAGGGATCGAGCATTCCGACCATCGGAGCCAGCGGCGCCATCGCCGGCGTCATGGGCGCCTATCTGATCAAGTTCCCGCAATCGCGCATCGTGACTCTGGTGCCCGTGTTCGTCTTCTTGACCACGGTTGAGATCCCGGCCGTTCTCATCCTGCTTTACTGGTTTGTGATCCAGTTGTTCAGCGGGATTGGGTCGGTCGGCTACTCAAACCTTTCGCAAGGCGGCGTGGCATGGTGGGCGCACGTCGGGGGATTTGTCGCCGGAATGGTCTTTCCGATTGTGCTCGGTTCGCTTGGGCGCTACCGGCACCGGCGGGAATTGCGTTGGTGAGGGCGCCGGAGCTATGAGACCTTTGGATGCTGATCCTCTGGAAGCCGCCCCGCTCGACGTGCTGGCCATAGCCGCCCACCCGGACGACATCGAACAAACCTGTGGCGGGACGCTCATACGGCTTGCGGAGACCGGCTACCGCACGGGAGCGCTCGACCTCACCGCAGGCGAAATGGGCACACGCGGCACTCCAGCCTTGCGTCTGGAAGAGTCCGAAGCCGCAGGCCGGCGCATGCTTCTCACCTGGCGGGGCAACCTGTGCTTGCCCGATGCAGCCCTGGAGAACACTCTGGAGGCGCGGCGCATGCTGGCTGGCCGAATCCGCAGCCTCCGGCCCCGGTTGGTGATGCTGCCCTATTGGGAAGCCCGGCACCCGGACCATTACAACGCCAGCCGGCTGGGCTATGAAGCTTGCTATCTCGCTGGACTCAAGCGTTTTGACCCGGACACGCCGCCTCACCGCCCGTCCAAGATCATCTACGCTTCTCTATACGCTGATGTGAAACCCTCCTTCATCAGCGACATCACCGGGCAGTTCGAACGCCGGATGCAGGCTCTGTTCTGCTATCAGTCCCAGTACGGAGCACGCCCGGAGGCAGGCGAGCTTTTCCCATCACCCGAGGAGATACGGCAGCGCCTGGAAGCCGTTGCCCGCTTCTATGGTCACCAGGTCGGGGTGCGTTATGGGGAGCCGTTCGTTGTGAAGGAAGCCATGCGCATCGATGATCCTGTGACGATGGGCGTTCGCAGCCTGTAGGAGGCGGCCGAGGCTTCAATCAGTCAACGAAGCGTGGTGGTTCACCGGGCCGCAGCCGTGTCCCAGTCCCGGGTTGGTAGCTAAGGCCTTGTGGATGAATTGCTTGGCAGCCGCCACCGCTTCGGGTAGTGCCTTCCCTTGCGCCAGTTCCGCCGTGATCGCCGCCGAAAACGTACAACCGGTGCCGTGGGTATGCCGCGTGGCGATCCGTTCAGCCGGGTATTCGTGCCAGTCCCTGCCGTCAAACAGAATGTCCACTGCATCGCCCTCGGCGTGCCCTCCCTTGATCAGCACAGCCCGGGCTCCTGCTCCGTGAATTCTGCGGGCGGCTTCCCTTAGGGCTTGTGGCCCATGGATGGAGATGCCCGCCAGTTCTTCGGCTTCCGGCAGGTTCGGCGTTACCAGGCTGGCTACCGGGAGCAGTTGCTCACGCACACACTCGCGAGCATCCCGGTCGAGCAACGGGGCGCCGTGCTTGCTGATCATCACCGGGTCCACCACCAGAGGAAACGTAAATTCTGCGGCTGCTTCCGCCACCGCAGCCACCACGAGGCGGCTTCCCAATGCCCCGGTTTTGGCCGCTTGAGGCGGAATGTCTTCGAGCACCGCTTTCAATTGGGCTATGACGAGTTCCGCCGGCAGGCACTCGACGCGGTCCACGCGGAGCGTGTTCTGCACGGTGAGAAGAGTTACGACGGCTTCGCCGTAAACACCGAATTGGTGGAACGTTTTGAGGTCAGCCTGTAGTCCGGCTCCGCCACTAGGGTCCGAACCGGCGATGGTAAGGGCTACGGGTTTCATGCAGGCAGCGGGGATGAGGTCCTCCCCCGTGCCTTCAGGTTAGCTCAGAAGCTTATCCGCTGCGTTTGGGTGCTTCCGGCGAGGTTCAGAAATTCGATCTCAACGCCGGTGATTTCAGCCGCGTTGCCGGCCACCGGAAAACTGGCCTGTAAACGGAACAGTCCGCCGGGGGAACCGTTGTCGAAGTAGCTGCGGAACAATGCGCGCACATCCGTCCGGATAGGTCCCGTGCCCAGAACCCTGCCCTGGCGGTCATAGAACTGGAAGCGGATTTCCGAACAGCTGCGGGTGTTGTCGTAGCCGGACAGCCGCAGTTCCAGTCCTGTTGCCGAACGATAGATATGAGGGGTGTTAACCGCAACTTTGGCGGGAGACACAGTAATGGTTTGGCTCCGCGTGTGGTCCCCCAATCGAGCTGTAAATATGAGGGTGCCAGCCGTAGTGCCCGTCTGAAAGATGGCCTCGCTTGTGCTGCCAAACTGCGCGTTGGTGTGGCCGCCCGGCACGGTGAATGCGAGGGTCCGCAGGCCACTCGGGGTGAAGATGACCGCCGGATCGTCGCCCCCTCTCACGGCAGGTAAGAACTCCAGAGACAGGCTTCCCGCTCCGTCCGTGGGAGCGGGCGCGGCAAGCCGGATAGTGAGCCGTCCTTGTATTGCGCTATCCAGATAGTTCCCGCCGAAAATGATCTCCGGCTCCGGAAACGGCGGCGGCAGCCGGGTGGCGTCCAAGGGGAAGGACCTTTGGTCAACGGTCAATTCACCGCGGTAGCTGCCCGGCGCGGTAGCGCGCAGCGCGATTTCAAACCAGAGGGCTTCACCCGGCATCAGCGTCAGGGGGACCACCGGCAAAGGCGTGAGCCCAAAGCCTTCTCCAGTCACCCGAAGAGCAGTGACGCTGACCGCCACGGCATTGGGGTTCGAAAGGCGGAGCGCGCGCGTGGCCGAAGCGTCCCAGGAAATGCGCCCGAACCCGATGCCCGTTCCCGCGGAGAGCGAGCGCAGCTCCGTTCCATCCCGCACCTCCACAGCGGCAGCCGCCGGACTGCTGCCGCGCACCAGGACCGCCAAATCATTCACCTGGAGACTCGCACTGTAAGATCCTGGCGCGGTGGGCGCGAACCTCACTTGGAAACGCAGCCTTCCGCCCGCCGGGATGGTCTGCGGAAGCGACGGCGGTTGGTGCAGGGTAAACCCGGCGCCGGAAATGGACAGCCGCGTCAACGCAGCCGGGGTGGAACCCGCGTTGATGACGAAGAAATCAGTATCGAGCCTGTCCCCCGCCACGGTGTTGCCGACCTCAACGAGGGGTCCGGCCGGTCTCTCCGCAATAGCTCCCGCGGTCGTGGTCAGCTGCCACTGCGCTGCCAGGCTGAAGGGAGCCAACAGCGCCAGCAGCAGTACAAGGGGTTTCATGGGCCTGCCTCCGGCAAGTAGTAGATGCCCATGACCTTGCCCTCCAAATGCAACGCCAGGCCGGCATTGCTGCCGGCGGTAACGAGGTGGAACCAGCCTTCGCCCATCGGAGAAAGAGACTCCACATCGGCGGGCAGATCAATCGCGGCCTCGACCCCTCGGGAGGTCTCCAATACCAACTGCCTGTCTGCCGTGCGCAACCGGGCGCCGCCGGGGAGAATCGACAGTAACTTCGAGTTGCCGGGCAGGAGATCCTCGGAAAGCCTCGCACCGGATGCCGCCATGCCTACCACCCACGTCCGCTCGTCGCGCTGCAAGCCGAGAAGTGTTTCGCCGCTCGCGCCGACGCCGGCCGCCACCACGCGCACGTCCGGAGTCCCTGTCCACGGCACTTCGGTCCAAACCGTACCGTCCCACCTCAATGTTTCCCGGGACTCGGGCAAGTGAGCCACGGCTGTAGCGCCATCCTGCGCGAAACCGAACAGCGCCGGTCCGGGGCCGGCTTCATGCTCGCCTGCCAGAAGACCCCTGTCATCCCACGCCGACACGGCGTTTTCAGTCTTTACCAGGGTCCAGCGTCCGGAGGCAGCTACCGCAAGCACGCCTTCCCGCAAGGCCTGGCCGGCAATGAGGTTGCCGCGTACGCCGTAGACGGGAATCAGGCGGTCCGCCTGGCGGACCATGCCGGCCTGCGGCGCCGTCACCAAAGCGTCCGCGCCAAACAGGACGCAAGTGCTCAGCAATGTGCAGGTCAGTGCTTTCTTCATGGCGTACCAATCGTGATGACGGGGGCCCCTATTTGCGGCGACGGAGGTGGCGCGGGTGTGTTCCGGTGGCGGGATGTTCCGAGCAACAGCCCGGCCGCGGCAGCGCCAGCCGCGGCGACTCCGATGGCAGTCCACCGGGAGCGCGGTTTGGATACCGAGACGATGGGCCCGGCAATGCCGGTATCCTTCAACGGCACTGCGTCGCTTAGATACTGCGAGGAGACCATTCCTGCCCGGGCTTTGCCCTTCATGGCGGTGATGCGTATCCGTACCGGCCCGGGTTCGCCGCCCCATTGAATGCCCCAAGCCGCAACGCGCCCCTCCTGGTCAGTGATCAGGATTTCGCTCTTCAGCCCGGACGCGAACGCCCCGCTAGGCCCTTCCTCGGGCATGCGAAAGCTCACCGCGACACCTTCCGCCGGCCGGCCGGTCTCGTCGGTCACCTGCACGGCTAGTGGGCGGGCGGATCGGGACCCGGTCAGGTGGGCCCCAGCGTCCCCTTCGGTAATCCTGAGATGGAGAATAGCTATTTCGCCGTCCGTCCGGGTGGCGTCAGCGCGCCCCGGGGGCGTGGCAGGTCCCGCCGCACACAGCCAGGCGGCAAGGCTGGCCGCTACAAGTCTTTCCACAGACAAATCCCCTCGGAGGCGGCTCTACCGCGTTGAGGAGGGGATTGCCACTCCTACTCTGAATCAGCCCGCAAGAGGACGGCCGTGATGTTGTCCGGTCCGCCGGCCTTGCGAGCGGCTTCGATGAGATAGTGGCAGTGAGAAGCCAAAGTTCGCTCCTCAGCTAACGCCCGGGCCAGGATTTCCTCATCCACGACCCCGTGCAGGCCATCGCTGGAGACGAGATAGAGGCAACCGGGCTCAACCTTGACCTTGTGCGTCTGCACACGAAGGCCGTCGCAGGCGCCGATAGCCATGGTGAGCACGTGGCGCATGGGGTGTCGCCGTAGCTGCTCATCGCTGATCCCCAGACCTCGGCCGATTTCCTCCACCCAGTTCTGGTCTACGGTGATGCTTTTCAACTGTCCGTTCTTGTAACAGTAGACGCGGCTGTCACCGACGCTGGCAATGGCAATCCAGTCACCGCAATCCAGGACCGCGGTCAGCGTCGTGCCCATGCCTTCGAGTTCCTTGTGTGCGGCTGCGGCGGACCTGACGACGTGATTGGCCTGCTGAAACGCCTGTACCAGCGACTCGAGGTCCCGCGGTTGCGATTGCCTCACGCTCTCGAGCACCGTTTCGCAGGAAAGCCTCGCCGCCTCTTCACCGGCATTGCTGCCCCCCATCCCATCGGCCACCATGTAGAGCCCCAAGTCTGGCTCGATCAGAAAACAATCTTCGTTGGACCCGCGTACGCAGCCTGCGTCGGTCAGGCCGAAGGACTCCATGCTCATAGTTGCCAAGGCTCGCTTACAGTATAAGCCTCAGGCTGAGTTGGAGGACACGCCCGTCATTGAGGGTGTTGGTGATTCTGCCAAATGCGGGTGAGGTAAGGTTGCGTTGTGGCTCGTCGAACTGCGGTGTGTTGCCGAGGTTGTAGGCCTCTCCTCGCAGGACCGCCCGCCACTCTCTCCTGCTTCCCCACCGGAACTGCCTGGAAACGGCGGCGTTGAAGTTGGCGATGCTGGATTTCCGGAAAGTGCCCCGGCCTAGCGAGCCACGCACCTCGCCGGGCTGCAAATAGGCGAACCGGTCTCTGCGCAGGATCAGCGGAGCGGTGCTCGGGTGACCTACGGTCATCCCGAGAATGCTGGGGTCCAGGATGTGTGGCCGGTCGCTCGGACCTCCGTCCACGTTGCCGAACCCGGGCGCGTCAGAACCCATGTAAAGCGTCAGCGGCGTGCCGGATTTCAAAAGCGTGATGCCGGAGATTTGCCAACCATTCATGAGCTGCGCGAGCCATCCGCTTGCACCAACCTGAGGCAAATCGTAGGAGTAGCTCATCAGCAGCGCGTGCTTGGAGTCGAAGTTGCTCAGACCGCGCTTATCCCGAAACGACTCAAACTGCCACTGGCTCCGGGCCGTGAGCAAGTCCCGGTTGGCGGCTGTGCTCGCGAAGTCCGCCCCTTCGTCGATGGCCTTGCCGAAGGTGTAGGTGGCCGCGGCGCGGACGCCGCGCCTTAGAGGCATTTCAACTCCGATCTGGGCTGCATCAAAATAAGCGATGCCGCCGTTCACGATCTGCCGCACCTCAAAGTAGCGCGGGTCGGGCCGCCGCAAATTGACGGTTTCGAGCGTGAGCGGTATCCCGGGCACCGGTTCGGCGCGGTTCATGATGAACGAGTTCAGCAACTTGAAGCTGCGGCTGCCAATGTAGCCCAGCCGCAGCAGGTACGCCCCGGTCAGCCGCTGCTCCAGGCTGAAGCTATATTGGTGCGAATAGGGAGAGACCATGTCCGGGGAAAACAGGGTGGGGCTGCTTCGTCCACCCGGCAACAACGAAATGCCCTTCAAGGGATTCAGCAGGTCCGGGTTCTGAACCTGGATGTAGTGAACTCCCGGGAGGTTGTTGCGCACCTGCTGGTATGTCACGGGTTGGATTTGAGAAAAGGAAACGGAATAAGCGGTGCGCACCACCCAACCCCGCCCGGCTTGCCAAGCCATCGAAACGCGGGGGCTGAAGTTGTTGTTGTCAGAGCCGTACGGCAACCTGTCTAAGCCATTGACTTCGGCGGGTTGGGACTCCAGCCCGTAGCGAACGCCGTAGTAGAGCTGAAAACGGGGCGTGACCGTCCACCGGTCAGCCACCCACAGACCGGCGGACCAGGTCCGGAAACCGCGGTGCAGAGCGCCGATGGCCACTTCGTAGGACGAGGGCGTTCCCATCAGCAGATTCTCCACGGCCAGCCGGCCGAAGTTGTTCATAAAGCTGAAGTAACCGCGGTGGTTGTTGCCCTCGATCCCGTTGAGCTGATAGCGCGTCAGTTCGCCTCCCGCCGTCACCTGATGCCGTCCGCCGGGCGTGGTGTGGGTCAGCAGTGAAGACCAGCGAAAGCTATTCTCAGCCCTGTCGATCGGAAACTGGCTGTCCGGTCCTAGTTCCTCCACCTGGAAGCCCACCCTCACACGGACGCCGACAGAATTCGGCTCGGGCAGCAGGACGGACTTGACGCGGCGAAAGGCGAATCCGGCCGAAATCGCCGTGGCGTTGGACAATGTTCGCTGGTAAGTGAGTTGAGAGCGATGGCTGTGCAAGTCCGTATCCGGATTCTGGCCGGCGACAAATTGGAAAGCCCGGGTGCGGTGGCGGCTCAGCGAATGCAGCAGCATCAGCCTGCCGCCGCCTTGGTCGCGATCCAATCTCAGGGTTCCTTCGATTTCGTCGATGTTTTGAGGCGCATTCGTGTTCAGCGCACGGGGGTCGAAATCGGGGCGGTTGGGCAGGCTTTCCGGATAAGAGGCCAGCCAGCGGCTGATCACGGCGCGTACCGCCGGGTCGGTAGCCCGGGGAGTCCGTTCGCTCGCTAGCGGCACCAACACGTTGCCGTTCACCATCCCTCGCGCCTTGCGTTGGGACACGTCACCGGTCAGGTAACCCACTCCCGGCAAGGCGCCCGTGAAACGGCCGCCGTAGTGGTTGCGGCGCGAAGGTTTCACCGGCCCCACCTGGAAAAAGGAACGCGCATTGAACACACTGTTCTGGTGCGACTCGAACACCTCGCCATGCCAGCCGCTCACGCGGCTCGCCGGACGCAGAAGCTGCACTTCGCTGGCCGGACGCCCCAATTCAGTGGCGAAGTAGCGATTCTCCACGGGCGCCTCGGAGACGATGGTGGCCGTGCCGCCCAGACGCACGTTCATCTCCTTGACGGCATTATTGTCGATCTGATAAATGGGGACGTTTTCGTTGCGCTTGGCGGAAGCCTCTAGCCTGACCCGAGGGGGCTGCGGCGCGGACTCCTGCTGTGCCGAAGGTTTCTGAGCTTCAGCAGGGAACACCGGCATCGCCAAGAGAACGAGGATTATTGCGGGCATTAAGAGAAGTCTATATTTTACTCCAGTGCTTTCCTCACCCGTCGGTTTGCGTGGGATCTGCTGGTTCCGCGACGCATACGCGTAGGAAGCCAATCCGGCTTGCCATCAGTTGTCGCTTTGCCTGCCGTGCCCCCCTTTCGCTGTCCGCTCCGCTGATATATACTGGCTGCGTTCAAAACTGCCACACGGGGAGTGCTGGATGGTTGGGCGCCGGGTAATCACTGGAAAGGCCAGCCTCTCCGGTGGCAAAAGGCAAAAGGAGGGAAGGGTACTCATGCGATTCACGCTTAGTCTGGCCACGCTGGCTTTGACTTTGGTCATGTCATTCGCGGCTCTGTACGGGCAGGGCCTAACGGGTCAAATCTCCGGCTCTATCCAGGACCCATCCGGCAGCGCGGTCCCCAACGCGGACCTTGCGCTCACCAACGTCGGCATTGCGCAGACACGCCAGGGCACGACGGACGCCACAGGCTCATTCGTGTTTACGCAACTTCTGCCGGGACGCTACCAGCTAACGGTCACGGTGGCCGGCTTCCGGAAGTACGAGCAGAAGGAAATCGTGCTGACGGCTACCGAACGCGTAGTGATTCCACCCGTCACACTCGCGCTCGGCGAAGTTACGCAGACCATTTCCGTGGAGGCGGAAGCGGCGCGCCTGCAAACGCAGTCCGCTGAGCGCAGCGGACTGATCTCCGCCGCGCAAACACAGAACATCCCTCTCAAGGGCAGGGATTACATCGGCCTGCTGAAGCTGTTGCCAGGAGTGGTGGACAACCAGAACCGGAACGCCCCGGGGTGGAACAATCTGAGCAACATCAGCATCAACGGCAACCGCACGGGCACGGTGAACCTGACGCTGGACGGCATCTCCTCGCTCGATACCGGTTCGATGACCGGCCCCTACCTGGCGCCCTCCATCGACGCGGTGGCCGAGATCAAGGTCCTGCTCACGAACTATCAGGCCGAGTATGGGCGCTCCTCCGGCGGCACCATTAACGCCGTCATCAAGAGCGGAACCAAGGACTTCACCGGGGGCGCCTACTACTTCCTGCGCAACGAGGCGCTCAACGCCAACGAGTACTTCCGCAACCGCGGCGGACTCGCCCGCCCACAGTACCGGTTCAACTACCCCGGCTACTTCATCGGGGGCCCGGTCACGGTGGGGAAATTCAACAAGAACCGGGACAAGCTGTTCTTCTTCTGGTCGCAGGAATTCCTGCCGCGCACGTCGCCCACCAGCCTCGTGCGCAGGACGTTTCCCACCGCGGCCGAGCGGCAAGGAGATTTCTCAGATTCGCGCGATCAGGGCGGCTCGCTGATCCCCATCTGGGACCCGCTGAACAACCGCGCCGTCTTTCCGGGCAACCGCATTCCCGCCAACCGCATCGACAAGAACGGGCAGGCACTGCTCAACATCTTTCCGCTGCCAAACGCGACCGATCCGTCGCGTTCCTACAATGCTTTGATTCAGTCCACCGTGGACCAGCCGCGCCGCGACACGATTTTGAGGATCGACTGGAACATCGGCCCTCGCACGCAATTCTACTGGCGCGGCATCAATGACTACGAAGCGTTCAAAGGACAGTTCGACTTCGTGCTGGCCAGTGCAAGCTGGCCTCAACTGCCGATCAAGTACCAGATTCGTTCGGCCGGAACGGTAGCCACGCTCATCCACACCTTCTCTCCAAGGCTGGTCAACGAATTCACTTTCGGCGTCAACCGGGCCAAGCAGACCGTGGATCCGCTCGAGCAGGAGGGCTTCGACCGCAACGTGCGTTCGAAGATCGGGCTGAACCTGCCACAGTTCTACCCGCAGGCCAACCCCAGCAACCTGATCCCCAACGCCAACTTCGGGGGTGTGCCAAATGCGGGAGTGTTGAGCATCGAAAGCCGCTATCCGTTTTTCGGCACCAACAACATCTGGAACTGGTCCAACAACCTCTCCTTCATCCGCGGCGCGCATACGACGAAGTTCGGCATCTACATCGAGCGGACTACGCGCAACGCGCAGCGCGGCTCGGCCTTCAACGGGACGTTCAATTTCAACCGCGACATCAACAATCCTTTCGAAACGAACTTCGCCTATTCGAACGCCATCCTGGGCAGCGTCCAGAGTTACACCGAGTCCACCAACCATCCGCACGGGCACTCACGGTATCTGAACGTGGAGTGGTTCGCCCAGGACAACTGGAAGGTGTCGCGCAGGCTGACCCTGGACCTGGGCCTGAGGTTCTATTACATCCAGCCGAGTTGGAGCGAAGGGGACAAGCTGGCCTCCTGGGATCCCAACCTGTACGCCCGCAATAAGCAGCCTTTCCTGATCCAGCCCTTCCGCAACGCTGCCAACGCGCGCGTGGCCCGCGACCCGTTCAGCGGGCAGGAGTTGCCAGCCGCCGTCATCGGCCAGTTCGCCTCTGGTCCCCACCCGCCTTTCCAGGGCATGAATGTGGTGGACGAGCACCTGGTGAACACTCCGCCCATCCAGGCAGCTCCGAGAATCGGTTTCGCCTTTGACCCGTTCGGCAATTCCAAAACGGCCATCCGCGGCGGTGTAGGGATCTTCTATGACCGCTTCAATGACGATCAGATCATCAGGCACCGTGAGCAGCCGCCTCTGACCATCACCAGCACAGCCACCTACCTTACGATCGCCGATCTGTTGCGCAGCCCCCTGCGTGCCAGCCCTCCGGGCACCTTCGCCATTCAGAAGGACTACCGCCCGCCAACCGTATACAACTGGAGCTTCGGCTTTCAGCAGAACATCGGCTGGGGCGTCGTGCTGGATTCAGCCTATGTGGGCAGCGTCGGGCGGCGCCTCTTACAGCGGCGCAGCCTCAACGCCGTCCGCTACGGCACGCGGTTCCTCCCGTCCAGCATCGATCCCACCACCGGCAACACGGCGCTTCCGGACAACTTCCTGCGCCCGCATCCGGGCTATGCGGACATCCAGTACACCGAAATGGCCTCGAGTTCGAACTACCATTCGCTTCAGACTCAGGTCAACAAGCGCTTCTCGAAGGACCTGCAGTTCGGCGTTTCCTGGACGTGGTCCAAGTACCTGAACCTGGCCGACGGCAACGACAGCGCGGTCAATCCGTTCCTGGACTACCGGATGAGGAATTACGGCAAGGGGAACTTCGACCGTACCCACAACTTCGTGCTCAACTACATCTACAGCGTGCCGCGCCTGAGCAGCGTGTGGAGTAATCCGTTGATCAAGTGGGTCTTCGACGGATGGGATGTTTCCGGCGTTACCAGCTTCATCAGCGGCCAACCGCTGGGCGTCGGCTACTCCATGGTGGTGGCGCAGGATCTCACCGGCGGCGGCGGCGCGGGGGTGGACAGCCGGGTCCATTTGACCGGCAACCCGGTTCTTCCGAAGAGCGAGCGCACCGTTGACCGCCACTTCAACACCGGCGTGTTCCGCCCGCCCACGCGCGACGAATTCGGCATCGGCAGCGCCCCCAAGGACGTCTTCCGCGGACCCGGCACCAACGTCTGGGATGTTTCTTTCTTCAAGAACATCCCCATTGGTTCCAGCGACATACGGCGGCTACAGCTGCGCTTCGAGTTCTACAACTTCTTCAACCACGTCAGTTTCCTGGGAGTGGACACCAGCGCCCGTTTCGATGCCGCAGGCCGTCAGGTAAGCGGGACATTCGGGGCCTACACTTCGTCGCAGGACGCCCGCCGCGTCGTGTTGGGCGCCAAGCTGTATTTTTGACAGGGGTGGGCTGACCTACTCCCAAACTCTGCACTGCTTCCCAGCAGCGTGAAGAAGGAGGTCAGGCCAGATGGCTTGTCCTTTTCGTTTTCCCCACGTGCATAGGGAGTAAGGGCCGCCGCGACGTGAGCCGGGGCGGCCCAAGAGCAACTTGGCTCAGAACATCATCGTCAGGGCGAACTGCCAGGAGCGGGGCGGTTCCTGGCCGGTGATGGTTCCGAAGGCGGTGCTGGTAGGCGAGGCGGTCGGTCCCCGCAACACCACTTCGTTCATGGCGTTGAACGTGTCGGCGCGGAAGCGCATGTTGAGACGCTCGGTGATCTTGAAGTTCTTGATCAGCGAGAAGTCCCACCGGCGCTGCGAATCAAACCGGACATTGCTGAACCGCAAGGGGAAGGTGCGGACGTTGCCGGCCAATTGCTGGGCGGTCACCCGGTTGAAAATGTCTGTGTTGAACCAGCGGTCTACAGTGCGCACGTTCTTGGGGAGCACGAGGGTGGAGGAGTCGCCGGTGAAAAGCACCTGGCCCCAGTCGATAGGCTGGCCGCTCTGGCGTTGGAACACGCCGCCCAACTGCCAGCCGCCCGCCATGAAGTTCAACACCGGATGCCAGTTGGTTCCGAACGGACGGCCCTTGCCGAACGGCAATTCCCAGATGCCGCTCCCGGTGAGGCGGTGGCTGCGGTCGATGCCTGACAGCGTTTCATACGGCATGGGGTCAAACGCGTTGAGGAAGGAGGTTGCTTCCATGGCCTTGGACCAGGTGTAGGAAACCTGGAGCGTGAAGCCCCTGGAGAACCGCTTCTCAAGTCGGCTTTGCAGCGAATGGTACCAGGAGAAGCCCGCGGCGTCCTCGTATTGGACGTTGCTGAAGTGCGGATACTGCCGCAGGAGCGCTTCCCTGGAAATCGTGGAACTGGTGAACCGCGGGTTCAGGCCGAAGAACGGGTTGGAGAAGTTGGCGGTCAGAAAATTGATGGCCTGCTGGTCGCGGGTAGGCAGCGTGCTGTAATATTCGCGCGGCGTGTAGCTGAGGTTGCGGGTCACCCCCAGGCGGGTGTTGCGGTTGCCCACATAAGAGGCTTCCACCATGTGTCCGGCGGGGAGCTGCTGCTGGATTCCGAACGAGAACCGCTGCGCGTAGGGCCGGCTGCGCTCTTTGGCAAAGAATCCTGTGGCTTGCCCCAGGGTCGTTTCCAGGCCGCCCGCGGACCCCAAGGCAGCCAACAGTCCCTTCGGAAAGGGATCCTGCAAGGTGGCCAGGAAGGTCAGACCGTTGTCGGCCGAAGGCTCAATGGGCGTCGACATGGTGAAGCCGGCCTGGTTGGAGTTCGTCCTCAGTACGCCGATGGTGCTGTAGAAAATGCCGTACCCGCCGCGCAGCACGCTCTTGGGAGACAGTTGGTAGGCGAACCCGAGGCGAGGATTCCAGGCGAGTTTCGGCCCGCCCCAATAGGACCGCGGATTGCCGCCCACTCCCGCGAACGTCACGCCGCCCTTTACCTTGAATTGGCTCAGTGGCAATTCAGGGATGGGACTGCGCGCGTAGTTGGTTATGGCTCGCGCCTCAATGGGATTCGCACTGATCGCGTCAAACTGAGATACCGAGCGATTGAACCGTTCCGTGATGGGCGATTCGTATTCCAGGCGCAAGCCCAGGTTCAAGGTGAGCTTGCTGGAGACTTTGTAGTCGTCCTGTAGGTATAGGGCGAAATACTGATCCTGCTCCGCGTAGCTGCCGGTACGGCTCATGCTGCCGCCGGGGATGCCCAACAGGAGAGAGACCAGTTCGGCGCCCACCGAGGGTGCAGGGCTGTTGTCCAGCGGCCCGCGGCCCCAGAGGCTGCTAAAGCTCAAATCCGGGGACACATCGGCCGGGAAGCGATTACGGAATTCTCGGAACACCAGGTACTCGGGGCCGAAGCGGAGGTTGTGGCTGCCCTTCAACCAGGAGAAATTGGCTACCGCGGAGTGGCTGATGGAGGCCGTCTTGCCGTCGCCGCTTTCCCAGTTGCTCAGGGTTGTGAGGGAACCTACGGCGATGCGGGGTATCGTGGCGAAGCGCTGGTCGACCAGTCCGGTCAGGCTGGGGGCGAAGCCCAGGCTGGCCAAATCAAACCCGCGGCTGACCCTCCTTTCCGGGAAGTCCTGCTGGGAGAGCCCGTAGCGGAAGTTGACCAACAGGGCGGAATTGAACATGTAGACCTGGTCGAGGGCCAGGCCGCGATTGATGCGGTTCAAAATGACGCCGTTAACGTCGTTGCCGAAGCTGCGGTTCTTGTCTTCCTCCCAATAGTCGCGGTGGAAACGGATGAACATACGGTTCCGGTCGCTGAAGGCGTGGTCAAAACGGCCGATGGTGGTCCAGTAGTCCTCCTTGGCGGGCAGCGAGTAAAAGAAATTCTGGCGGCCATCCGCGGTCCCGGGCATGTTGGGCAGCGGGTAGAGGGCGAGGATCTTCTTCGCCACCGGGTTGATGCGGCTGGCCGGGATGATGTTGTTCGGGATTGGCTGGCGGCTGAACCGGCCGCCGGCCGCCGGGGCGATGGTCGCCGGGTCATAGACTTGGTAGCTGCTGCCGAGCCGGAGCAGGTCGGAAAGATCGCCGTTGCGCCAGGCCTCGCGCGGCACCGTCGAGGTCATCGAGCCGCCGACGTTGGGATCCTCGAACTTGTTGGCTTCCCAGGTGAAGAACCAGAACGTCTTGTTCTTTCCGTTGTAAAGATTCGGCACGAATACAGGGCCGCCGCCGGCGAGCCCGTAGCGGTTGTCCCGATAGACGGGGATTTTCAGACCCGAGCGGTTCTGGAAGATGGTGGGGGCGTCAAAGGCGGAATGGCGCAGCCACCACCACGCCTGTCCGTGGATCTCGTTCGTGCCGCCCTTGGTGCTCACGTTCACCAACGCGCCGAGGTTGCGGCCTGAGGAGGCATCGAAGGAGGCGGTCTGGACTTTGAATTCTGAAAGCGAAGCCGTGGGCGGCGAGAACGCCACGCGCGGCGCCGTCCCGTCGGAGTAGAGGTTCCAGACGCCGTCGATAGTAAAGACATTGCCGTGATTGCCGCTCCCATCGGTGGAAAACTGCGACGGGGCATTGTTGAACGGAGCCTTCCGCAACCGCATGTCCGTGCCGTTGACGGTGCCGGGCGCCAGATGGACGAGGTCCATGGCGTTGCCGGCGAACAACGGCAGTTCGGTGATGCGCCGCTCATCGACGATTTGTCCCAGCGACGATTCAGCGGTCTGAAGCAGCGGCGTCTCAGCGGTCACCTGCACCGACTCGCTGACGTCACCGACCTGAAGTTGCGGGATGATCTCCACGGTTTCGTTGACACGAACCTGAATGCCCTCGCGAATGAACCGTCGGAAGCCGGTCACGTCCACGGAAAGCGTATAAGTGCCTGGCAAAAGGTAAGGAAGGATGAAGTTGCCGGACTCGTTGCTTTGAGTTGCAGCGGAGACGCCGGTGGCGCTGTTGGTCGCCCTGACTCCGGCGTTGGGAATCACGGCCCCGGTCTGGTCTGTGATGCGGCCGAGAATGGTGCCCCGCGGATCCTGCGCCGTCAGGAAGATGACCCCTGACAACAAAACAAGAACGGCGAGGCCGAAACAGCGGGACATAGTGTGTTTCATGTTCGAACTCCCTGGCTCAAGAGTATATCACTCACACACCCGAAACGTGCTTTGGCCGTACCCTGATGGCATGGTCACGATCGATGAGCGGCCTCCTCTTCGGGGCTTTGTTAGAATTGACCTAACCAGAGCCGCCGTGGGCGATTGCGACGCATGGCGTCGCATGGCATGGCTCTGAAGCCATTAGAGAGGGGAAACAACATGGGCATCGCAAAGACCGATATTCCCGAGAAGATCAAGATCCCTGGCGCAGTGCCTCGTCAGACAACCGACTTTGGAGACGCGACCGGCTACGGCAAATCGTGTCGGCAGCCTCGTGCTCACCTCCGTGGACGCTCCACAACGGCTGGTGGTGAGCGGCGTCTACGACCTGCCTTTCTTCAAGACCGCCAGCGGGCTCAAGAAGTCCTTGCTGGGAGGTTGGCAGATCAACGGTATTGCTACCTTCCAGTCGGGTCTCGTGATCTCCGCTCCCGGCAACGCGGTGGCAACGGGCGTTGACCCCAGACTGCCGGACAACGTGCGCTCTCGCGACCGCTGGTTCAACACCTGCACGGTTAACCTGACCGGGGGACGACAGAACTGCGCCACAGCGGGAGACCCGGTGGCCTTCCTGGTTCAGGCGCCGTTCACGCTCCGGACCCTTAGCACGCGCTTCCCCAACATCCGCACCAACCGCCCCCCGCTGGTGGACTTCTCCCTCTTCAAGGCATTCCACCTGACGGAAAGCGTGAAACTGCAGATCCGAGCCGAGAGTTTCAACATGCTGAACACGCCCTGGTTTGGAGGACCAAACACGACGCTGGGCTCTTCGAACTTCGGCGTCGTCTCCCCGTCTCAAGCCAACGATCCGCGCGACGTGCAATTGGCCTTGAAGCTGGTATTCTGATCAGCCCGTAAAGTGCCTGCTCCCGGTAGCGGCGCCGCATCATTCTCGGCGCCGTTGCCTGGGAATCACATACGTTCAATCATTGCGGCACAAGCCAGCGGGCAGTCTTCAGAACGGGAACAACTTTTGCAGTTCTTCCCGCGAGGGCTGCCTTCCGTATTCGCAGATCTCGAAAGCCTGTGCGTAGCGTATCTTCTTCCCGCGCTCCTCGCCATAGAACTTGATCAAGGTGTCGCGGAAAGTGTCGGCTGGCGCGGCGTAGCGATTGGCGAGATTCTTGCGCACTTGTTCGCGGCGTCTTTGGCGCGCGGCTTCGTCGCCCGGCGGATACAGTCCGGCATGTCCGTTAGCGCCGCCTTCGTGGATCTGCGACTCCATCGCCAGCAGGGCGTCCAGTGTCGGATCGATCACTTCGTCGATAGCCACTGCTACGTCCGCGCGGAAGGGGTTCGGGACTTTGAACCGGTCTGCCGTGTACAGGAAAACCGGATTTCTCGCCAGTGGAGCCACGTCCGGGCACCAGAACGGCACCGTCACCATGAAAGCGGAATCCTGCACCAGGATCGAGGTGTAGCGGTGGTCGGGATGGTAATCATTCGGACGGTTCGTGATCACGATGTCCGCCTTCCATTGCCTGATCAGGCGCGTGATGATGCGGCGATTTTCGAGCGTGGGCATGATCTCCCCGTCGTGGATATCCAGCACCTCCACGGCTACGCCCATCCGCCGAGCCACTTCCTCCACTTCCCGGATCCTCCGCAGCGCCAACGGGCCTCCTGCCATTTGCCAGTGGCCGATGTCGCCGTTGGTAGTGGAGACGAATTTCACATGGTGTCCCGCCCGGGCCCACTTGAGCGCCACACCCGCCCCGCGGTATTCCGCATCATCCGGGTGGGCGCCGATGAAGATGATGCGCAGCTTGCCGTCGTCCGGGGGCTGTTGCGGAACCGGCGCAAGCGCTGTCTTCGCCGACACGGTTTGCGACGGACGCTGATTCATCACTGTCCCGGCCACGATGCCCAGGCCGCATGCCGTAAGCAGCGCCAAAACCGACAATCCTGTTCGCGTTCTCATTCAGTTCTCCTTCCTCTGCTGCAACTGCGCCCGGGAAGACCGAATTGAACACAAGCCCGGAATCTCCATTCCTGGTCCCCCGGCCCCGCCCAGTGTACACCAAACCGTCTCAACTGCTGGAGTTGCTGGGATTGTCCGTTCCGGACGCGCACGCCACCGGCAAGGGCATGCAGAGGAGTGTCAGCAGGTCGGACTGGAATCAGTTTAAACGCGGCAAACGACGTTGTCGATGAGCCGGGTTGAACCTGCCCACACGGCAGCGGCAACCCGAACCGGTCCGGTGATGGTGTCCACGGGTTGCATCAGTTCAGGGTCTACGATTTCGAAATACTCCACGCGCAGCGCTGGAGTTTTGCTCAGCAACTCCAGAGCCTCATGCCGCAACTGACGTGTGTCCAGCACACTCTCGGCGATGCGGTTTTGCACCAGTTGCAGGCTACGATACAGGGCAGTCGCCTCTCGCCGCTGTTCGGGCGTCAAGTGCCGGTTCCGAGAACTCATGGCGAGACCATCGGGCTCGCGTACCGTAGGGACTTCGACGACTTCGACGGGGAAATCCAGGTCCCGCGCCATTCGGCGTATCACGGCGAGTTGCTGGGCGTCCTTCTCTCCAAAGTAAGCGCGGTCCGGTTGCACCACGTTGAACAGCTTGGCCACCACCGTGGCGACACCCCGAAAATGGCCGGGCCGGAAGCGTCCGCACAGTTCCTCGGAGACGCGTTCCACCTCCACAAAAGTGCATCGGGAGCCGGGATACATCTCAGCCACGCCGGGTGCGAACACCACATCCACTGCGCGGGCACGGCAGAACGCCGCGTCCTCCTCCAGGCCGCGCGGGTAGCGTTCGTAGTCGGCAGCCTGGTTGAACTGAATCGGGTTGACGAAGATGCTCACCACGACGCAGCCGTCCTGTTTGCGGGCTTCTTCGATGAGGCGGCCGTGACCTGCGTGTAACGCCCCCATGGTGGGAACGAAGCCGATGCTCTCACCACGCCGGCGGCGCTCACCGAGTTCGGCGCGGAGTGCGGAGATACCGGTGATGAGTCGCAGGCTCATGGTTTCTCAGGCGGGGCTTCCGTTGCCATCTCCGGGAAACGCCCCTGGCGCACGTCTTCAGCGTATGCCGAGCACGCCTCGACAATCTGCTCGTTCAGACGGGCATACTGACGCACGAAAGAGGGAACAGCTCCGTCATACAGGCCGAGCATGTCATAGCTCACCAGCACTTGCCCGTCGCAAAACGGTCCTGCTCCGATGCCGATAGTTGGAATACTCAGCTCGGCGGTGACGGTCTTTGCCAGTGAGGCGGGGATCGATTCAAGCACTAGTGCAAACGCTCCTGCCCGTTCGAGCGCGCGCGCGTCCTCCAGGAGTTGCATCGCGGCTACTTCGTCTTGCGCCTGCCGGCGGAAACCTCCCAGTTGATGCACTGCCTGCGGCGTCAAGCCGAGGTGCCCCATCACCGGAATGCCGACCTCAACCAGGCGCTGCACCGTAGCCGTTACCGGTTGACCGCCTTCGATCTTCACGGCGGCTGCGCCGCCCTCCTGAATCAGCCGGCCGGCGTTGCGGACAGCCTCGGCCGCGCTGACCTGAAACGTGAGAAAAGGCATGTCTGCCACCACGAGCGCCTGGGTTGCACCGCGGCTGACAGCCTTCACGTGATGCAGCATTGCCTCGAGCGTCACCGGGATGGTGGTGTCATAGCCGAGCACGACCATTCCGAGCGAATCGCCCACAAGCAGGACGTCGATTCCGGCGCGGTCCAGCAGGCGAGCCATCGTGAAATCATAGGCGGTGAGCATCACCATCTTCTCCCCCCGCCTCTTTCGTTCCTTCAAGTCCGGGACCCGGACCGGTTTTGCTTTGGCGTTCATTTCACAGGTTACCTCCGGTCAGGCTTTCCGCGATGGCCGTGGCGTCAGCCTCAGCCAGGCCTTTGCGTTTTGACATGTCGAGCGCGTGCAGGCCCGCGGCGCAATAGAGCCGCCGGATGCTCTCCGGCGCTTCAGCCAGCGCGTTTATATGCAGGCGAACAGCGCCCGCATCCCCTCGCTCCACAGGTCCGGTCAGCGCCCGGAGTGGTCCGCTTTCGAGCGCGTTCTCCACACTGGCGTTTACCAGTGGCTTGATAGCGCGGAGGAGTCCAGCGTCATCCGCATCACGGCTGGCCAGACGCAACAACTGTAAGGCGGCATCCATCAGCGCCACCGAGTAATTGCTGGCCATCACCGCCGCCGCGTGATACAACGCCCGGCTCTCAGCCGGGACTCGGATCACCGGTCCATTCAAAAGTGCGGCCACTTCCATGGCCCAACCGGCAGCGGCGCCCTCTCCGGTGATGGCGAACGTTGATCCGGGGAGCGCCGACACGCCTTGATCAGGCGAGGCGATGGTCTGCAGCGGATGCAGCGCCGCGCAGGAAACGCCGCGAGCCACCAGCGGTTCCAATATTCCGCTCCCATGAACGCCGCTGGTGTGCAGCACTGCCTGAGGCAACCGCGGAGACTCGAGCATCGACGCAACAACAGTCGGGATGGCATCGTCAGAGACGGCGATGAGCACCCGTGGGCAGTGCTCGGGCAACTCAGAGTAGGTGACGGCGGCGGGAGCGCCGATGAATGCAGCCGCGGCTTGAGCGCGCGCAGGGCTACGGCTCGCTACTGCTGCAACTGGTTCGCCGCAGCGGCGCAACAGCAGGCCCAATGTTTGCGCTACTCGGCCTGCTCCGGCAATGCCGATGGCACCCGGCACACTGGGAACGCTCGCATGGGGCACATTTCATGAAAGCACAGCGGTGACAGCGGCAGCACGCTCCTCCTGGAGTCGAACAGAAGAAACCGCGAGGGGCGGGCGTTTGGTGAGCGGTCCGGTGCGCGCAGCCGGAGCTTATTCGGGCGCCGGTTCAGGGACCGCCTTGGGTTCAAAACTGTAACCGAAGCCGCGCACGCTACGGATGTATTCGAGGCCTTCCGCGCCCGCTGAAAGCTTGTTTCGAAGCCGGAGAATGTTGACATCCACGGTTCGAACCGTCACTGTCTGCTGCCGTTTCCACACTGCCTTGAGCAATTGCTCCCGGCTCAGCACTACGCCCGGATGGCGCAGCAGGTGTTCGAGCAGGCGGAACTCCGTGGCTGTCAATTGGACTTCATTGCCGTGAAGGAAAACGCGCCGGCCCGCGCGATCCATCACAATGCCGCACGCCGACAGTTCCTGTTCCGTGGAGGGGCGCGTCCGCAGTCGGATTCTCATGCGGGCAATCAGTTCGCGCACGGAAAACGGCTTGGTCACATAGTCATCCGCCCCTGTCTCTAGTCCGGTCACACGATCGTCCGCGGAGGCACGCGCCGTCAGGAAGATGATGGGGAGGGACGCCAGTTCAGGAATTGAACGCATACGGCTGCAGATCTCCAGGCCGCCCATACCGGGCAGCATGATGTCGAGCAGCACAAGGTCCGGCTTTTCACGGCGGATCATCTCGAGCGCGCCGTTGCCGGTCTGCGTGCCGACGAACTGGAAACCCTCCCGCTCCAGGTTGAACTGAAGCAGCGCGTACAGGTCCGCATCATCCTCAACGAGCAGGATCTTGTGAAGCCTCGTCATGCTGGTTACCAGAATAGCTTGGACAAATCGTCTTGCATACTGCGCACTACTCCAGCGCGGTGTCGAAGGATCATCCTGTACCCAAGGCGCCGTAGCGGAAAGCCGCTTCCCGCATCGCGTTGTAATTGGCTAGCGGGACATAAGCCGTTACGGAATTGCTCGATCCGACGCAATAGCCGCCGTCGCCTCCGATGCTTTCGATCTTGCGGCGGACCTCGTCGTCGACTTCCTGGGGCGTGCCTCGCGCAAGAAAACGGTCGAGGTCGATGTTGCCCAGCAGGCAAAGCCGGTCGCCGATGCGCCGTTTCACTTCGACGATATCCATGGCCTTGGGTTCGATCGGGTGGAGCGCGTGGAAACCGCACGCGACGATATCGTCGAGCACCGGGTAAAGCTTGCCGTCGGAATGAAAACCGTACAGCAAGCCACGGTCCCGCACGAGACTGCCGCACCACCGGTACCACGGGAAGACATACTCGCGGAGGTGCGCCGGCGAAACGATGAGCGCCTCAGCGTAGGCCAGATCGTCGGGATGCACCACGCCGCCGACCACTTCGAACTCCAGCACGCGCTGCACCAGCCGGCTCTGTATGGACCAAATACGGTCGTAGAGGCGCTTTATTAACCGAGGCTGCTCGTACAGCGCGTAGCAGAATCCCTCCATGCCCATCAGCCACCAGGCGGAGGTGAAGATGTAGCCCATGTAAGCCAGCACCTTCATGCCAGGAGGCAGCAGCGGCCCGATCCGTTCAAACGCGGAAAGATCCATCGTTTCCGGGTCAGGCCACTCAAAACTCTCAAAGTCTTCTTCAGAA